>NZ_JAYMGY010000003.1:0-562247 GCF_037078445.1 Haloarcula sp. CGMCC 1.2071 | reverse complement strand
CGCCGCCGACAGCGACAGCTCCATCCACCCTCAGCGAAGATCGACCGCTACAGACGGCTCATCGAGACAGAAGAAGTGACTCAGATCGGATTAGTGGGTGACGCTTTGTGAGGTACTGATACTAGTACTATGCGTGAAGCGTTCTTAGCTTTTCCCGCGGCTCATGAGTACCTGACCCGGAATTATCGACGTTGGCCCCGGAACGACGACCTACACCAGCACGCGGTCGAGTTCGACAACGAGGCCGCTGTCGGCGTCCGGGTCGCCGACGAGCGTTCCAAGACAGACCGCAGCGCCGTCGGGCGTGACACAGACAACCTGCGAACCCGTCTCGGGCGTCGCGTCGCCGGCTTCGGCCGGCCCAGTTTCGATGACACCCGGCGCATACACCGGCGCACCGTCTTCGACTTCCCGAGCAGCACTCGGTGCAATCGTGACCCGCGGCAGGTGGACCAGCGCGCGCTCCGCCGGCTGGATAATCTCGCGGAGTTTCCCCTCGTCACCCTCGTCGGCAAAGGCTAGCGCGTCGACGAGGTCGTGCATCGTCGACAGCGACGTGTCGTCGAAGGTGCCGGTCGCCGTCCGGCGGAGGTCGCCCATGTGTGCGCCCGTACCCGCCGCCAGCCCGATGTCGTGACACAGTTTCCGGATGTAGGTCCCCGAGGCACAGCGGACCCGCAGGAGCAGTCTGCGCTCGGCCTGTTCGAGGATATCCAGCGCGTGAATCCGCCGCGAGCGCAACTGGCGCTTGACCGCGCTCTTCCGGGGCGGCTTCTGGTAAATCTCGGTCTCGAACTCGGCGACGATGTCCGTGATGTCGGCCGGGGCCTGGTCGTGGAGTTCGAGCACGGTGACGTACTCCTTGACAGCGTCGTCGAACACCTGGGCCATCCGGGCGGCGTCGCCGAGCAACACGGGCAGACAGCCCGTCACCTTCGGGTCGAGCGTCCCGCCGTGGGCGACCCGGTTCTGGCCGGTGGCGTCGCGAATCCAGGCCGCGACCTGGTGGGCCGAGGGTCCCGGGGGCTTGTCGAGGTTGACGACGCCGAAGGAGCGAAGCGAGTCCAGGTCCCGGTCGTCGGGCGGGGCACGGAGCGTCATCGACTCAGAACTCGTACCGGATGTTCTCGACCGGTGCCTTCCCTTCGTCGCCGTCGGGGCTGTACGATTCGACGGCGTGCAGGGTCACGCTCAGAACGCCCTGCGGGTCCCAGCGGGCGGTGTTGACCGCCAGATCGTAGATAGAGAGGTCGTCGAAATCGACGTCGTAGTAGTCGCTGTAGCGCTGGGCCTCGCTCTCGCCGCGCTCCCGGGTTTCAGTCTTTGCCTGCTCGAAGGGCTTGTTCTCCCGCGTCGCGATGCGGTCGGCGCGTACATCGAGCGGCGCGGTCAGCCACAGTTTCATGTCGGCGTACTCGCCCGCCATCCAGCCGGCGAGACGGGACTCCAGTACGAGGTCGTCGCGCTCGGCGGCGATATCCCGGAGCCGGCGGTCCAGATCGCGGTCGATCTGGTCGTCCTCCTCGGCTGCTTTGTTCAGTTCGAGCGGCGTCATCCCGCGTTCCTCGGCCAGCGAGCGGAAGATGTCCCCGCCGCTGACGTGCTCGTAGCTCAGGGCGTCGGCCAGGCTCTTGGCAAGTGTGCTCTTGCCGCTGCCGGCCGGGCCGGAGACGGTAATCAACATAGAGGTGTTCGGGAGGCCCCGATAGAAAGGGCTGTCTCTTCGCGCCTACCCGGTCGGCGTCGTCTCGACGTTGAGCGCCTTCCGGATGATCTGGGTGAACGACAGCGAGCACAGGAAGTACCAGACGATCCACGCCTGAACTGGGCCGGCGACGCCGTTGCGCCACGCTTCGACCTCACCGAAGATGGGCAGCGTGATCACTGGGCTCGCCTCGACGCCGGCTCCGAAGACGATCCAGTAGAGCCAGAGGAACAGCGGGATGTTGACCAGCATGATCCACACCATCGGGCGGAACTGCTGTTTGAACATCCCCATCTGGTCGGTCATCAGCTCCATCTGCTCCTCTTCGAGGCGGTCAAGTGCCTCCTGGTCGTCGCGTTCCTTCGCGGCTTTGCGGCGCTCTTTCAGGTCCTCCATCTTCTCCTGGTGGTCGCCCATCCCCGACATATCCATGAGGTTGTCCTGGAGAATCGTCGAGGTGGTGCCGGTGATGATCGCAAGCACCAGGATGACGACATAAAAGGGAAGCATATCGTTGAGCGGCCCGAGGACAATGTCGATGACCCCGCCTGCGATAACGTCGCGGACCGAGGTCATCGAGTAGCCTGCGAACAGGCCGAGCGTCCCGAGGCCGGCGAGCTTGTCCCACTTCGACCAGCCGCTGTCGTCGTCATCGTCGCTGGGCTCGGCGTCGGACTCTTCGAGTGCCTCGCGGACGCCCTCGGGATCGTCGATAACGAACCCCTCGCCGTCGGCGTCGATGAGCAGGCCGGATTCGATGAGCCGGCCCCACTCGCCGCTCGTGAGGTCGTCGCTCACGTCGCTCCAGGTGACGGTCCCGTTCTCTTCGGCCGCAGCGAGTACCGTCGAGAGCGCATCAGTCATTGCCTCGCCGTCTTCGGCGAGTCGTTCTACCTTCGGCGCGGTACGTGCCATTGTGTGTGCTTGAGGTGCGACGGCATATCAACGTTTTACTCTGACTGTCTCGACGATGTCGGCCTCGAACGGCGGTTCCGTCGCGTCTCAGGCCGTCTGTGCGTCGACGGCGTCCTGAATCTCGCTCCAGACCTCGTCGGGGGTCTGTTCGCCATCGACGGCGACGAAGCCGTCGTGGTCCCCGTAGTGGTCGATGACCGGTGCGGTGTTGTCGTCGAACACGTCCAGTCGGTTGCGGACGGACTCCTCGTTGTCGTCGTCGCGCTGGATGAGGTCGCCGCCACAGTCGTCACAGACTCCGTCCTCTTCGGGCTGATTGAACTCGACGTGGTAGTTCGTTCCGCAGTCGTCACAGACCCGCCGGCCCGTAAGTCGGTCGACCAGTTCCTCGCGGGACACGTCGAGCGAGAGGATCACGTCGAGTTCGGTCATCCCTTCCAGTTCCTCGGCCTGGTCGAGATTGCGCGGGTAGCCGTCGAGTACGAACCCGTCGGCCTGGGAGAGCGCCTCGTCGACGATGGCGTTGACGACCGCGTCCGGCACGAGGTCGCCCGCTTCCATGTACTCGCGGGGCGTGTCGTACTCGGTGTCCATGTCGCTGATGTCCATGTCCTTGTTCCCCCGGAGCGCGTCTCCGGTCGTGATGTGTTCGACGCCGTACTCCTCGGCGAGGTTGGCGCTCTGGGTCCCTTTGCCGGCTCCCGGCGGCCCGAGAATCAGGATTCGCGGATTCGACATAGGCAGGGTTTCCAAGGGGTCGGTTAAATGGTTGTCCAAATCCTGCCGTCGGGTCGTGCTGCCGCCACCCAAAGGTGTGTAGGCCCCGCCGACCAACCGATGATATGCTCGAACCCGGAGCGCCAGCGCCCGAGGTCAGCGCACAGAACCAGTTCGGCGAAACAGTCTCGCCTGACTTCGAGGAGCCAACAGTGGTGTACTTCTTCCCGGAGGACTTCACCGGCGGCTGTACCATTGAAGCCCGCGATTTTCAGGAACACCTCCCGCAGTTCCGCGAGGGCGGTATCACCGTCTACGGCGTCTCGATGGACGACGTGGCGACCCACGACGAGTTCGCCGAGGCGGAAGGCCTGCTGTACGACCTGCTGGCCGACCCCGACGGGACCGTGGCCGAAGCGTTCGGCCTGGACACCAGCGGCGGCCGGACGGACCGCCGGACGTTCGTTCTGGCCGACGGCGAAGTCAAGTCCGTCTACGACCCAGCCCCCTCGAACCCCGAGGGCCACGCCGAGGAAGTGCTCCACGACGTTCGCAACGAGTACATTCAGGGCGGCTGACCTGCCTTTCGTCTTTGGCTTCTCGGTTTGAGTATCTGCCCGACCACGTCCCGTAGTCGAGGACCGGCGCGCTACTGCTGGTCGTCCGGCGGGTCCCGCGCCGGTAAATAGAAGAAGACGGCGTTCCCGTCACCGCTCCGCTCGAATCGGAGCTCACCGCCGAGAGACTCGATACACCACTTCATGACGAACAGGCCGACGCCGGTACCGTGCGCCGTTTCTGTGGCCTGCGTCGGGTCGAAGAGCGCGCTGATCTCCGTATCTGGAATCGGGGGGTTCGAATCACGAATGCAAATCTCCACTCGGCCGGTGTTCGGTGACGGACCGATGCGTACCTCGACTGACGGGGTGACAGCCTCACTGTGAATGATTGCGTTCTCGATGGCGTGGGTGAGTGCGTATGTGAATGCGTCATTGCTGTCTACCCACAGCTCCGCCCGTTCGGTAACGGTAATCTCTGAAGTAGGGTAGTCGGTCAGGATGGTGTTCACGATACCTCGTACCCTGCGCGTGACGTGACAGCGAGTGTAGTCTGTGCCGGGGCGCGCGACTGCCCGTTCGATCTGCTTGACGGATTCGACGATGTTTGTGAGGTTTTCGACGCGGGACCGAATCGTCTTGCTGGCGTCCCGCACGGCCTCAGTCCCGGCTGAAGCTGTGATACGAGCCGTGTTTCCGGCGATGACTGTCGCTTCGTTCCGCAGGTTGTGTCGCAGTATCCGCCAGAGGAGCTCCTCGCGGTGGTGTGTCTCGAAGTACTCCGTGATGTCACGGATCTCCGCACAGACGTACGTCCCCCCGGACACGACCCGTTCCGAGAGGTGAATCCGGGCCCAGATGAGCTCGCCGTCCGCCCGTTTGATCCGCCATGTGAACTGGCGCGACTCGCCCGCGGCGCTGTCCTGCAACCGGGACCTGAAATCGGCGACAGAGTGGACGAATGTGTTTGCGGTGTACTCGCTGATCGACCGCTCGCGCAACTCCGAAACCGAGTATCCGAATATCTCTGCCAGCCGTTCATTGCCGTCCAGAATAGCACCACTGTCGGGGTCGTACAGTGCGATGCCGATGTTGAGCGCGTCGTATGCTGCTGGAAGCGCGTGCCCCGTCTGAGATGCCATTGATAGTTCAGGTAGCTCGGCGAGACGCCTTGTTGTTACTAATAGCAGTACATAGTGCTATAACGCAGTACAGACATCTCGTCGACCAGCGGGGTAGTTCTCCGTCGCGCTGACGGGAATGCTCGTTCAGACTCCTTGACGACTGCCTTCGAAACGGAACCAGCCGCTACTCGCAGAGGTGCCGGCTCGGACCTGCGGACGGTCTCAGAACACTTCAGCGCCGCCGCCGATTCGGGTCTGGTACACGCGGGCGTCGACGCCGCGCTCACCGAAAGCGTCGAGCATCGTGCTCGCGATTTTCCGGCGGTCTTCCTCGGCGCAGGCGGCGATAACCGTCGGTCCGGCTCCGGAGATAGTGACGCCGGTGGCTCCGGCCGCCAGCGCGGCCTCGCGGACCTGCTCGTAGCCGTCGATGAGTTGCGCGCGGGCCGGCGTCACGACGGTGTCGTGCATCCCCTGGCCGACGAGTTCGGGGTCGTCGCGGTGCATCCCCGTCGTCAGCGACGCGGCGTTGCCAACCGTCTCTACCATCTGATCGACGCGGGCGGTCTCGGGGACGACGTTGCGCGCGTCCCGCGTGGAAACGACGATGTCGGGGAGACACGCGACGAGGGGGATGTCGGCGTCGACCTGCGTGACGCCCTTGTCAGTCGCGATGGTGAACCCGCCCATTATCGAGGGGGCGACGTTGTCGTCGTGGGCGTCCCCGGAGACGACGGCCTCGCCCTTGGCGGCGATGGGAACTAGTTCCTCGCGGGAGTAGCCGCGGTCGTACAGTTCGTTCAGCCCGACGGCCGCCGCGGCGGCGCTGGCCGCGGAGGAGCCAAGCCCCGATGCGGGACGGACACCCTTGTCTATCTGAATGTGGGCCGGCGCATCAAGCGCCTCGGCGACCGCGCCGACGGTGTTTTTGTCGGGGTCCTCCGGGATATACTGGCTGCCAGCGCCAGTCATTTCGATGGTGACCCGGTCGGCCTTCTCCAGACGGACGACGTCGGCCGGACGCTCCAGTGCGACGCCGAACACGTCGAAGCCGCTCCCGAGGTTCGCACTGGTAGCCGGCGCCCGGACTGTCAGCATGCCTGCGAATTTCAGCAGTGTAGGCAAAAAGGTAGCGAACCGACACTGTGGCCGTTTCGCAGTACTGAGAACGCGGCCCAAAGGCATAATACAGGGAAACCTGACGTTGGAATAGGTATCGATATGGATGTCGACATCGCCACGGTCGCCATCCTCGGGAACGCGGGTGGGGCGCTCATCGGTTTCGCAATCGCTGTCGTCGCCGCCCGAAACCAGGATGTCCCCGGCGCTCGCCAGTACGGCTGGCTCGCGGTCGCTGGGGGCTGCTGGTGTGCTATCTCGATATGGCAGATAGTCGTTTCGGACCCCGCCGCTGTCAGGACAGTGTACCTGCTGTCGCGAACCGCCGCTATGCAGGTCATCGGGCTCTGGGTCGTCTTCGCGCTCGTCTACACCGGCCGACAGTCGTGGCTTCGGCCATCGTCTCTCGTCCCGCTGTTTCTCGTGGTGAACGCGGACGTGCTATTACTGCTGACGGACCAGGCACACGACCTCGTCGAAGTGGCGGCCGTGCCTGTCACTCAGCTCGGTACGACGCTGGTCGCCATCCAGCGCGGTCCCACGTTCGCGGTACTTCTCGCCGTCAGTTACGGGCTGTTACTGCTCGGATACGCACTCCTGATCGAGTTCTTGTTCCGGTCGCAGAACGTCTATCGGCGACAGACAGCGGCGATCATTATCGGAACCGGCCTTCCGATATTCGTCGCTGTGCTGTATGATTTCGGCTACACGCCGCACCCGGCCATCGACTTCACGCCGGTAGCGTTCTCGCTCAACGCGGTGCTCGTCGGCTGGGTACTGTTCAAGGACGAATCGCTGTCTGTGACGACGCTGTCGGGTGACACCCTCGTCGACAACCTCCCCGACCCAGTCATCGCTCTCAACGACGACTGTGTCATCATTGATTACAACGCCGCGGCGGCCAGCGCGCTGGATCACCCGGACCCCGACGGAGAGCTACTTGACGACCTCGTCCCGGGGCTCGTTGACCACATCGAGCGTGGCGAGGTGTTCTCGTTCGGAGATTCGTTCACGTACTACAACCCACAGACGACGAGCCTCACCGACCAGTCCGGGACGGAACGCGGTCGGCTCGTCGTTCTCAGGGACGTGACCGGCCAGCAGCGCCGTCAGGACCGACTCGAAGCGCTGCAGGCCGCGACCCAGCAGTTCATCGAGGCCGAGACCGCCGAGGCGGTCGCGGAGATGGCTGTCGAGTTCGCGACGGCCGTCCTCGACCAGAACGCGGCGGGCGTGTTCCTCGAAGACGACGGCATCCTCGAACCGGCCGTCATTAGCGAATCGATTGCGGAACACGTCGAGGACGAACTGCTGTACGCCTCGCCGACGGACGAGCCCGAAAGCAAACTCTGGAAGACGTACGAAACCGGTGAGATACAGGCCGTCTCGCTCGATAAGGACGGACTCGACCCACTGGACAACGCGCTGATGCTGCCGCTTGGCTCCCACGGCGTGATGGCGATTACGTCCCACGACAGCACCCTCGCCACGGAGGACAGGCGGTACGCCGCGATTCTCGCACAGACGACGCAGGTAGCCCTCGACCAGGTCGAACGCGAGCGCGAACTCCGCCAGAGCCGAAGTTCTGTCCAGCGACGCCGCGAGCAGATCGAGTTCTTCAACGGCGTCCTCAGACACTCGCTGCACAACGCGATGGTCGTCATCCGCGGCCGCGCGGAGCACATCAGAACCGACGTGCCGCGGTCGAAACGACGGCATCTCGACAGCATCAGCAACTGGTGTGGGAAGCTCACGGAGATGAGCGAAACGATCCGGGATATCAACAACACCGTGACGGCGAGCGAAGCTGAGCGGTTGGACGCCGTCGACCTCAACGCCACGCTCCGTCGCTCGATTGAGTCGCTCCGGGTCGAGTACGAGTCGGTATCGGTCTCCTGTGAACTGGTCGGAGACTACAGCGTGCAGGCGAACGCACTGCTCGAAGAGGTCCTCCTGAGCATCCTCCGGAACGCGGTCGACCACAACAACGCCGACACCCCGCAAGTGGCCGTCTCGGTCCAGCAGGCCAGCGACTGGCTGCAGGTCCGTATCGCCGACGACGGCCCCGGAATGAGCGACGAACTGAAGACGACGGTGTTCGAACGCGGGCTCTCCCCCGACCAGACCGCCGGCGGCTTCGGCCTCTACTTCGTCTCAGTCATGATGGACCTGTACGGCGGGACGCTCTGGTTCGAGGACAACCACCCGACGGGGACCGTCGCGATCCTCGAATTCCAGCAGGCGGTGACGGGTGATGAGGCGGAAGATGACTTCGGACCCGACGACACGGAGACGGCGGCGACCGAAGCGCAAACTAAATCCCACGACCGCTGATAGGTCGGGGTATGATTGGCGTCGTCGGTGGCGGTATCGCCGGCCTCTCGGCAGCGTACCGGCTCCAGCAACGCGGCCACGAGGTCCGTGTGTTCGAAGCGAGCGAGGATCTGGGCGGCCTGGCAGCGACCTACGAGACGGCCGGGGACCCCATCGAGAAGTTCTATCACCACCTCTCGAAATCCGAGGAAACCATCGTCGAACTCGCCGAGGACCTGGGCCTCGGTGACGCGGTCGAGTGGCACATCGGGAAGAACGCCTACTACGTCGACGGCGTCGTCCACTCCATGGACAAGCCCTGGGAGATCCTCTCGTACCCGCATCTCTCGCTGTACGACACGTTCCGGCTGGGGATGCTCGTCCTCGACATCGACGTTCGCGGCGGCGTCCCGAAGTTCGACACCTACGAACGCTTAGAGGACTTCGAGGACGTTCCCATCGAGGAGTTCGTCGTCGAGCACACCAGCCGGGGCGTCTACGAGAACTTCTTCGAGCCGCTGCTCGACGCGAAGTTCGGCGACCGGAAAGACGACGTGAGCGCCGCGTGGCTGCTCGGGCGGGTCAAGTTTCGCGGCGAGCGGGACATCCTGAACGGCGAGATTCTGGGCTACTTCGACGGCGGATTCGGCCGACTGCTCGACGCGCTGGTCGACGCCGTCGGCCGCGAAAATATCTCCACGGGCACGCGCGTGACCGAGGTCGATACGAGCGGCGGGACCGTCTCGTCGTTGACGGCCACGGACGGAACCGAGACGACGGTTCACGAAGCCGACGACGTCGTCGTCGCGGCGATGCCGAACGTACTGGAGGCGTTGACCGGCTACACCTGCGATATCGATTTCCAGGGGACGGTGTGTTCGGTCATCAGTATGGACGAACCCCTGCTGGATACGTACTGGCTGAACATCGCCGACGACGCCCCCTTCGGCGCGCTCATCGAACACACGAACTTCGTCTCCGCCGAGCGGTACGGCGGCGAACATCTGCTGTACGTCGCTCGTTACATCCAGGACGAATCCGAAGCCATCTGGCAACAGACCGACGACGAAGTCGCCGAGACGTGGCTGCAGGGCATCGAATCCCTCTTCCCCGAGTTCGACCGCGACGCCGTCAACTGGATTCGGACGGGCCGCAACCCCCGGACGGCACCGGTGTACGAGCGCGGCTATCTGGACATGGTCATCCCCTACGACCTCGGCGACGCCGTCGCGGACGGTCTCTACTACGCCGGGATGGCCTCGCGTGCCCAGTATCCGGAGCGCTCGCTCAACGGCGGTATCGTCGCGGGCTTCGAGTGCGCCGATCGGATCGCACGCAACCCGTCAGCGGCGACGAAAACCGACGATTCGCCGCTTTCGGAAGCCCGCCGCTGAGCGCTCTGCTGCCCTCAAATCTGTTCTCTATCGGAAAGCCCAATTCGGTGTGTCGCCCGAATCAGTCGCCGGCCGCGCTTTCCACGTCGTCCTCGTCGACGACCGGCGCGTCGGCCGCGCTCACGTCGTCCGGTTCCTCGCGGCCGCCGCCGACGATCATCTCGCCGTCCTCGGTTTCGACGTAGACGTCGTCGGCGAAGCCACCGACGGCGTGGGGGTGTTCCGGCTCGTCTAGCCGCTCCGGCGTCGACGGTGCGTCGGCAACGCCACCGGCTGGGCGGAACGTCCCGAGCGGGTCGTCGATGGTGATGCCGTGGGCGTCGAAGAAATCCGCGTACCGCTCGTAGTGGGCTTCGAGTTCGTCGGCCGGGAACTCCATCATCTCCGTCCAGCCGTGGTTGTAGAAGTCGAAATTCGCCTGGATGTGGGTGATCTCCCGGGCCTCGGCCTCCGAGTACTCCGCCTGGAGCGCGGCCACGTAGGTGTCCATCGTGGCGTCGAAGAAGTCGTCGAGGTGGTCACGCCGCTCCTCCCGGTGGGCCTCGTCGGCCTTCCCGAGGAAGATCTTTGTGTGGAGTTTCACCAGCCCGTAGTTGGCCACCGACCGGACGCCGGGTGTGGTCAGCGCCTTCTTGCTCGCCCAGTGGCGCGGGTTCTGGTATATTTTCATTTCAGTCACGAATACGGGCTACAGCGCCTTCAAATCCCCGACTATCGGTGTCTTCAGTGCGCTATCGCAAACGATACGCAGATAGCAATCCACATTAAGCCTGATTTCGTACCGCCCGTACATGAGCACGTCGCACGTAATCATCGGTGACGGCATCGCGGGTGCGTCCGCAGCCGAGACAATCCGGGAAGCGGACCCGGACGCGTCGGTCACAGTCCTGACCGACGAGGGGGAGGCACTGTACAACCGGATCCTCATCAAGGAGTTCGCCAAGGGGAAGCTGCCGGAAGCGCCGATCTCCATCCACGAGCCGGAGTGGTACGACGAGCGTGATATCGACCTGCAGCTGAACACCCACGTAACGGACATCGATCCCGACGCTCACGAGATCCACACCCACAAGGGGGATACCTACGAGTACGACAAGCTGCTGGTGGCCACGGGTGGGACGCCGGCACAGCTCCCGGTCGAGAACAGCGACGCCGACGGCATCCACCACTTCTGGACGTTCCAGGACGCGCGTGGCATCCGCGAGCACGCTGACGAGTCCGACCAGGGCATCATCGTCGGGGCGGGACTGCTCGGGATCGACCTCGCGGCGGTCTGTGCCGCACAGGAAATCGACGCGAAGTACCTGATGCGTGGCAACCGCTGGTGGCGCTACGCGCTCTCGGAGGACGGCGCGGAGATCATCCACGAGGCCCTCGAAGAGAACGGCGTCGAACCCGTCTTCGAGTCCGGCGTCGACCACTTCGAAGTCGACGACGACGGCCACGTCACCGGTGCCGTCGACCCCGACGGCAACCACTACGACGGCGAGTGGGCCGGCGTCGCTATCGGCCTGAACTTCAACACCGAGTTCCTCAACGGAACCGGGCTCGAACTCGACGACGGCGTCGTCGTCGACGAGTACATGCAGACCAACATCGAGGACATCTACGCCGCGGGCGACCTCACCCAGTTCTACGACACCATCCTCGACTCCCAGGCGCAAAACGGCGCGTGGGGCTCGGCCAAGGAGCAGGGGTCGGTCGCCGGGACCAACATGGTCGCAGACGCCGAGGAGAAGGAGTTCCGCTGGGTCTCCTCGTACTCCATCACGCACTTCGACTTCCCGTTCCTCTCCTTCGGGCACCCGACCCGCGGCGACGACGAGGCCGAACGGAAGTACTCCGACAGCGAGTGGCGGCGTCTCGCCTTCGAGGACGGACAGCTCATCGGCGGCGTGCTGATCGGCGACCTCTCACAGCAGTCGGCGTTCAAACAGCTCATCCGCGAAGAGCGTCAGGTCGCGGAGAAGAAGGAACTGCTGCTGGAGAAGGAAGTGGACCTCGAAGAAGTGAAGGCACAGACGCCCGCCCCGGCCGAATAAGGCCCGCCGACACCGATCTTTTTCAGCGCTGCGGACGTAGTGACGCGTATGCGTGACGCCCTCTCCAGCATCGTTGCCCGGCTCACCCGTCGTGACGGCCAGTCGGGTGGGGCAGACACGGCAGCCGATGACAACGCCAGCTTCGCCGGCTCGCTGCTCGATGCGTCGGTCAATTACAGTCACGGCCAGAGCGACCGCCAGGCCACTAGCGAGATGGCCGCAGTGCAGGAAGAGGCCAACCGCCTCGCACAGGCGGACCAGCACCGCGAGTAACTGCCAGCAGGAGAACGACGCTCTTTTTTCGCCCTAAGGCGGAGAGTCGCGTATGGATGGCGGCAGCGGCGATATGACACTCGCGTTCGACCTCGACGCCCTCAAGCAACTGGCCTACCCCGACAGCGTGTTCAACGACGCGCGCCAGTGGTCCGAGTACGTCGGCGTCATCTCCGAACAGCCCACCTACGTCGTGACTAACTTCACCCGGAAACACCGGATCAGACAGGACTTCTTCTCGGGGCCGCGCGGCCGCGAGGAGAGCCTCGAAAACGTCAAAGAGCAGTTCGACACTGACCGGCACGTCTTCGTCGGCGGAACCGATGAGGACGCCGACCTCGCCGAGACGGCGGGCTGGGAGTACCTCCCCGTCACGCAGGCCGCGGAGGCGGCCGACTGGGACCTCGGCGAACCGGAGACGCCGGACGCGACAACCGACGCGGACGAGGAGCGCGACGACTGGCCGTAGGCGCGGACATCTCCGGCTGACAACAAGTCGAGTAGCTTTATATTTTCCCGGTTATGGGTGGTGTGTATGGCCCTCCAAATCGGCCGTGCCTTCCAAGACGGTATCGACGAACTACTCAGTGAGCGCGGGGCGGTGTTTGCCGGCGTATTCATCGTCTATGGATTGCTCAGCTCTGTCGTCTGGGCGTCGCTTTCACAGGCGTTCACAGAACTGTTCCTGGGGCAATTGCCGAGCGATGCACAGGTCAATCAGGCGGCAATGGCTGGCGGGACGCCACTGGCACTCGACCTCCCGCTTGCAGTTGCTGCCGTCGGCGCGCTCGTGCTGTTTGTGGTCAACGAAGCGCTGAACATCGTCGCGATTCGTGCCTTTGCCAGCGATGACCGTGAACCGATTCCCGACAACGTGGGCCGGCGACTGGGCAAAACTGTTGGGATCGCGATCGCAGCCGGCATTCTCACTACTATCGCAGTGGGCGTCGGCCTTGTTCTGCTTATTATCCCCGGACTGGTGTTTGCACTCCTGTTTTTCTTTGTCCGACAGGAGATTGCGCTGAACGACAGCGGAATTATCGAATCAATCAGCAACAGTGTCAGTATCGTCACCGACAACCTCCTCGCCGCGTTTGTCCTTGCCGTTGTGCTCGCGGTGCTCGGATTCGTTCTTGGGGGGGCTTTCAGCCTCCTCCCGATATCGCTACCACCGATGGTCCTGACGACGGTATCGACGGTTCTCTCCAGTGTCGTCGGCGTGTTCTCGATTGCTGTGACGACTGTCGCATATCTCCAAGCGACTGAGTCTGACCACGATGTCGCCCACGAGACGGAGTCCGTCGGCGGGCTCTAGGCCGCTGCGGTTCGTATCGCGGCCTTTAACCACGGGAGCGACCAATCACGGATAATGGCTGAACCGCGCGTGCCCGGCGGGCGCGAGTCCGAACTCGAACTGGCCTGTGGCGAACGCGTCGACACGCATGACCTCCATCTGGGCATGCGGGAGTTCGCGTGCGACTGCGGGAAGACACACGCCGTCGTGCTCGACCCGCACCCGCTGGCACGCTTCGTTCCGGAGTTTCTCACCGAGGTGCTGCACGCGACCATCGAGACCAACGACGACTACGACGAGTTCACGACTGTCCACCTGATGGGCGTCGTGATGGAGGAGTTCCCGGAGAAGGTCGTCGCCGCCGACACCAGCGAGGACGGGTCGGTCGGCTTCTCGCTGGCGTGGGTGAGCGATTTCGACTCCCGCCGCCTTCACGAAATCGTCGTCGAACTGCTCGTGGAACTGATGGAACACGCAATCAGCCACGCCGAGGACGACGACGTGATGGCGGAGTTCGAGGAGCAGATGCTCCAGTTCGACGTCGACGCGTTCGTCGAGCAGTACCGGGACGAGCGGAACTTCGACGGCCGGTCGGACACCGCAATCTGAGGCCGACTGCGACCTGAGTACTTAGTGGGTCTGGCTCGCACACCCATGCATGGCGGGTCGTGTGGTGATCCTGCTCGTGCTCTTGCTTTTTGCGGGCTGTGGAGCCTTCGGCGGGGCGGAGCGACAGACGGTGACGCCAGTTCCGGTCCCCGAGCAGTCTCAGGACGGCCGGGTCGAACCCGCCCTGACCGAGGACGCCGTCGACGCAAGGCGACTCGCGGCGGCCCACCAGCGCGCGACGCGGACCCGCTCGTACGTGCTGGGGATGCGGCTGTCGCTGGAATGGGGCACGCAGATCGTCTCGCTCGTCGTCGACGACAGGTATCACTACCAGTTCCGGACCGAAATCGTCGACCAGAACTACACCAGGCGGGTGTACACCAACGGGAACCGACGCTACGTCTACGACAAGCGAGCACAGGGAGCCTGGACCGCAGCGAGGCGGCCAACCCCGGTCAGCGGGGTACTCGACCCCGACCCTGCGCGACTCATCGAAGCCTACCTCGCAACGAACGTCAGCGCCGAGCGCCCGAGGGACAACTGCGACACCTGCCCCGTGATACTCACGGCCACGGACCCACCGGCGGCGTTCGAACCGGCCGACAATTACAGCGTGCAGGCGATTGTGCGGCCGGACGGGCTCGTCCAGTCGCTGACGGTATCGTACTGGGACCGCTCCAGAAACGCCCTGGTGAGCTACGAAATCCGGTACTCTGCAGTCGGCGAGACAACCGTCTCCCGACCGACGTGGGTCCGAAAGCGCTGGGGGAACGCGACAGACAGCGACCTCGAACTGTCCGACAGCCAGTGACACGCCGCTGTCGGTCGATTTCCCGAAATCAGCCGTCTGACTGTTGTCTGACGGTGTTATATGATGGTTGCGGTGTTGTAACTGTGTATGGCTATACGTGAGGGAGAGTTCGAGCGCATCCTGACAGTGCTCGAAGAAGCCGACGCCGACGGCACGCTGACGGCCCGCGAGATATGTGACCTCCTCGAAGAACACGACGAGGCGTTCGGGAGCGCCCACCGTGTCGCGACAGTCCTGGGTCGCCGTGCGCAGTCCGGCGAGGTCGAGGTCATTCAGGGCCAGCCCTACCGGTATCGCGTTCCCGACCGCGACAACTGACGGCTCTCAGCACCGCTGCCGTCGGAATTCTAACTTGTGGCTCCGCTGTGAGACAGCCAATCGTGTGACACACATACGTTACGATATTCGAAATTAGGCTTCGAGCTTCGCATTGTTTCGCCGGGCTTATTACGATGTATAGACTCCGCTCGTACAATGACAGCGGACGAGGACCGTACAATCCTGCTCATCGGCAGTGGCCCGATCAAGATCGGACAGGCGGCCGAGTTCGACTACTCCGGCGCACAGGCGTGTCGCGCCCTCCAGGAAGAGGGTGCCCGCGTCGTGCTCGTGAACTCGAACCCGGCGACGATTATGACTGACCCGGAGATGGCCGACAAGGTGTACCTCGAACCCATCAACACCGAAGCCATCTCTGAGATTATCCGGAAAGAAGACCCCGACGGCGTCATCGCCGGCCTTGGCGGCCAGACCGGCCTGAACGTCACGGCCGAACTCGCCGAGGAGGGCGTCCTCGACGAGTACGACGTGGACGTGATGGGGACCCCACTGGACACCATCTACGCGACGGAGGACCGCGACCTGTTCAAACAGCGGATGGAGGACATCGGTGAACCGGTGCCGCGCTCGACGACCATCACGCTCGACGAGGGCGAGTCGGTCACCGATCTGGACGAGGAATCGCTCGTAGACCGCGTCGAAACAGCTGTCGACGCGGTCGGCGGGCTTCCCGTCATCGCACGCACGACGTACACGCTGGGCGGTTCCGGCTCCGGTGTCGTCGACGAGATGGACGAACTCATCGAACGCGTTCGCAAGGGCCTGCGCCTCTCGCGCAACAACGAGGTCCTCATCACCGAGTCCATCTCCGGCTGGGTCGAACTCGAATACGAGGTGATGCGCGACGCCGACGACTCCTGTATCATCATCTGCAACATGGAGAACATCGACCCGATGGGCATCCACACCGGGGAGTCGACCGTCGTCACCCCCTCGCAGGTCATCCCTGACGAGGGCCACCAGGAGATGCGCGACTCCGCGCTGAAGGTCATTCGAGACCTCGGCATCCAGGGCGGCTGTAACATCCAGTTCGCCTGGCACGACGACGGCACGCCCGGCGGCGAGTACCGCGTCGTCGAGGTGAACCCGCGCGTCTCCCGCTCCTCGGCGCTGGCCTCGAAGGCGACCGGCTATCCGATTGCCCGTGTCACGGCGAAGGTCGCGCTCGGCAAGCGTCTCCACGAGATCGAAAACGAGATTACTGGCGAGACGACCGCCGCCTTCGAGCCGGCTATCGACTACGTCGTGACGAAGGTCCCGCGCTGGCCCATCGACAAGTTCCGCGACACGGAGTTCGAGCTCTCGACCGCGATGAAGTCCACCGGCGAGGCGATGTCTATCGGCCGGACCTTCCCCGAGAGCCTGCTGAAGGCGCTTCGCTCCTCGGAGTACAACCCGGCTGCTGACTTCAACGAGATTGACGACGCGGAACTCGAAACGGAGTACCTCGAAAAGCCGACGCCAGACCGCCCGTACGCGATGTTCGAGGCGTTCTGCCGCGGTTACACCGTCGACGAAGTCGTCGAAATCACCGACATCAAGGAGTGGTACGTCGAGCGGTTCAAAGAGGTCGCCGATGCCGCCGACGCCGCCCGCGAGGGCGACTACGAGACCGCCGCACAGGCCGGCTTCACCGACCAGGAGATCACCGCGCTGGCCGGCGGTGAGTTCAACGACACGCACGTCTCCTGGCTCCCGGCCGACCTTGACGAGGACGGCGGCGACGAACCGGAAGTCGAGGCAGCCACGGACGGTTCCGGTGTCACAGTGGACACTGTCGAGACGGAGACGACCGACCGCGACTTCAAGCTCGTCGACACCTGTGCCGGTGAGTTCGAGGCGACGACGCCGTACTACTACTCGACGCGGGACCCGCTGTCGGGTATCGACCGCGACGAACTCCAGATCGACCCCGACTTAGAGAGCGTCGTGGTCGTCGGTGGCGGCCCCATCCGTATCGGGCAGGGCGTTGAGTTCGACTACTGCTCGGTCCACGCGGTCCGCGCACTGGAGGACCTGGGCATCGACGCCCACGTCGTCAACAACAACCCCGAGACGGTGTCGACGGACTACGACACCTCCGACGGGCTGTTCTTCGAGCCGGTCACCGCCGAGGAAGTCGCCGACGTGATCGAGGCGACCGAAGCTGACGGCGTGATGGTCCAGTTCGGCGGCCAGACCTCCGTCGACATCGGTCACCCGCTCGAACAGGAACTCCAGCGCCGCGACCTCGACTGTGAAATCATGGGGACCTCCGTCGACGCGATGGACCTCGCCGAGGACCGCGACCGGTTCAACAAGCTGATGGACGAACTGGGCATCTCCCAGGCCGAGGGCGGCTCCGCGACCTCCAAGGAGGAAGCCCTGGACCTGGCCCACGACATCGGCTACCCCGTCCTCGTGCGCCCGAGCTACGTGCTCGGCGGCCGTGCGATGGACGTGGTGTACAACGACGACGACCTCGAAACGTACATCGAGGAAGCCGTCCGCGTCAGCCCGGACAAGCCGATCCTCGTCGACGAGTTCCTCGCCGACGCCGTCGAACTGGACGTCGACGCCGTGGCCGACGAGGACGACGTCCTCATCGGCGGCGTGATGGAACACGTCGAGACGGCGGGTATCCATTCGGGCGACTCCGCCTGTATGATTCCGCCGCGGTCACAGGAAATCAAGGACGTGATGCCACGTATCCGCGAGGTCGTCGAGGACATCGCCGACGCGCTCGACACCGTCGGTCTGCTGAACGTCCAGCTCGCCGTCCGCGACGGCGAGGTGTTCGTCCTCGAAGCGAACCCGCGCTCGTCCCGTACCGTTCCGTTCATTTCCAAGACGGCTGGCGTTCCAATCGCCAAAATCGCCGCTAAGGTGATGTCCGGCGCGACGCTGTCGGAACTCGACGTGCAGGAGCAGATTCCCGAGCAGGTCTCCGTCAAGGAAGTCGTGCTGCCCTTCGACCGCCTGCCGGGTTCGGACCCGCGTCTCGGCCCGGAGATGAAATCCACCGGCGAGGTCATGGGGACCGCCGGCTCCTTCGGCAAGGCCTACCAGAAGGCCCAGATGGCCGTCGGCAAGGCAATCCCGCTTGAGGGAACGGCCATCGTCGACCTGCCCATCCTCGGCTTCGAGGAGCACTTCGACGTGCAGGACTTCGACGACTACGCGGACACCGACGCTATCATCGACGCCATCCAGAGCGGCAAGGTCGACCTCGTCCTCTCCCGCGACCGCGACGTGCTGGAAGCCTGCGTCGAGGAGACCGTGACGTACTTCTCGACCCACGAGAGCGCCGAAGCGGCGCTGGAAGCCATCAACTCCGCCGACCAGCCACTCGCCGTCCAGGCCATCGACGAACGGCCAAAGACCCAGCGCGAGTGGGGCGCTGAGTAACGCCGGCTAGCCGCGGAAGCAGACCGCTCACCGCGGCGGCACCGATTCCTGTCACTCGAACAGATCGGCACAAATACTTATTCGTTGGACACGCTCATATACTCTCCATGGCCGATGCAGTACGTGTCCTACACGTCGAGGACGACCCCGAGTTCGCGTCGATGACGGCGGCGTTTCTCAGCCGTACCGACGACCGCTTCGACGTGATTTCGGCAACATCGGCGAGCGAGGGGCTCACCCGGCTCAGCGAGGAGCCCATCGACTGCGTCGTCTCGGATTTCGATATGCCCGGCCAAGACGGCATCGAGTTTCTGGAATCCGTCCGGGCCGTCGACGAAGACCTCCCGTTCATTCTCTTTACCGGGAAAGGCTCCGAGGAAGTGGCCAGCGAGGCGATTTCGGCCGGTGTGACGGACTACCTCCAGAAGCAGCAAGGCACTGACCAGTACACGATTCTGGCCAACCGCATCGCCAACGCGGTCGAGCAGTACCGGTCACAGCGGGCACTGGATGCGAGCCGGAAGCGGCTCTCGCTGTTTATCGATAAGTCACCGCTCGGCGTCATCGAATGGGACGAGAGCTTCGAGGTGGTTCAGGTCAACGAGAAAGGCGAGGAGATTCTCCGGCGTGGGGAAGCGGACCTCGTCGGCAAGGCGTTCGAGACGCTCGTTCCGGACTCGGCGCTGGATGCGGTCGAAGAGACGATCACGGCCCTACAGGAAGCCAGCGGTGGCTACTATACCGTGCTCGATATCGAGACCGGCGACGGCGAGCAGATCGTCTGTGAGTGGCACAACCGCACCATCCGAGAAGACGGGGAGACCGTCGCGATCTTCTCACAGTTTCGGGAGATAACGGAGCGCCGGCAGCGACAGCAGCGTATCGAGGCGCTGCACGACACGACCCGGAAGCTGATGCACGCTGAGTCACGCGAGGCTGTCGCCGAACTGGTCGTCGAAACCGCACGCGACCTGCTCGGGCTGCCGCTCAGCGCTGTCTTTCTCGCCGACGAGTCGGCCGACGCTCTCAGACCGACTGCAGTGACCGACCAGGCACAGGCGATCATCGACGAGCACCCGACGTTTCGCGAGGGCGACAGCCTCGTCTGGGAGGTGTTCGAATCCGGCGAACTGCGCGTCTTCGACGATGTCTCCACTAACCCTGGCCGCTACAACCCCGACACCGACATCAGCAGCGAGATTCTGATCCCACTGGGCGACCACGGCGTGCTGATCGCCGCATCGACCGATGCCGATGCATTCGAGGACGCATCGATCTCACTGATGCGGACTCTCGCTGCCAACACCGAAGAGGCGCTTTCCAGACTCGACCGGCAGCAAGAGCTCAGAACGCTCACGGAACGCCACGAACTCGCGCTTGAAGGTGCCGAACTCGGCGTCTGGGACTGGAACGTCAAGACGGACGAGGTCACCTTCGACGAGCGCTGGGCCGATATGCTCGGCTACTCGCTCGACGAACTCGAGCCGTCGGCAGACACCTGGGACGAACTGATCCACCCCGAAGACCGCGAGCGGACCTACGAAGCACTGAACGCCCACTTCGACGGTGAGACGGAGATCTACGAGTGCGACCACCGGCTCAAGACGGATACCGGCGACTACCGATGGATCCGCGACATCGGCAAGGTGTTCGAACGCGACGAGAACGGCGACCCGGTACGTGCGGTGGGGATCCATCAGGACGTGACCGACCACAAAGAACGGAAACAGGCCCTCGAAGACACGAGCCGCAAACTGCAGGTCATTCTCGATACAGCGCCGACGTACATCCTGATGAAAGACACCGACAGTCGCTTTCTCTTCATCAACAGCGCGGCCCGTGAGCTCTACGGGGTCGACGCTGACGAGTCCGTCGTCGGCATGAGCGATTACGATATTCTTCCGGATCACATCGCGGAGCAGACCCACGCCGACGATCAGCGGGCCCTCGAACAGAGAGAGACCGTCGAAGTCGAGACAGTGATTCCTGTCGACGGGACGGAGCGGACACATCTGACGCGGAAGACGCCGATACTCGACGAGGACGGTGAGCCGTACGCCCTCTGTGTCGTTGCGACCGACATCACCGACCAGAAACGGCGCGAGCGGGAGTTGGCCCGCCTCACCGACGAGTACGAGGCGGTGTTCGAGAACACGAACGACGCCATCGCGCTCGTCGACATCGAGGACCCGGCGGACGATCCGACGTTCCGCTACGTCCGGACGAACGAGGCCTACGAACGACAGAGCGGATTCGAAACCGAGTCACTGACCGGTCAGACCCCAATCGAGGCTGCCAGCCCGGACACCGGCCGTCGAATCGCCGACCACTACGAGCGGTGTGTCTCGGCCGGCGAAACCATCACGTTCGAGGAGCGGGACCTCCACCCGACCGGCGTCTGGGAGACACAGGTGACACCGATCTTCGCTGACGGGGAGATCGACCGACTCGTTGCTATCTCCCGGGATATCTCCGACCGCATCGAGTACCGCGAGCAACTGGAGCGGCAGAACGACCGGCTCGAAGAGTTCGCGAGCATCGTCAGCCACGACCTCCGGAACCCGCTCAGCGTCCTCGAAGGTTCGCTCGCCCTCGCCAGAGACACCGGCAACGACGAGCAGTTCGACCGCTGTTTCCGTGCCATCGACCGCATGAAGGAACTCATCGAGGACCTGCTGACTCTGGCCCGTGAGGGGGACACGGTCTCCGAAACGGAGCCGCTCGACCTCGAATCGACTGCGCTGTCCTGCTGGCATGCCGTCGAGACGTCTGATGCCACTCTCGAAGTCACTGCCGAGAGCACGATCTACGCCGACGAGAGCCGCGTTCGCCAACTCCTCGAGAACCTCATCAACAACGCCGTGACACACGGCGGCCCGGCCGTCACTGTCGAGGTCGGTGATCTCACCGATTCGGGCTTTTACGTCGCCGATGACGGCGGCGGTATCCCGGCTGAACAACACGAAACGGTGTTTGAGAGCGGTTACACCACCACTGACGGTGGCACCGGGTTCGGGCTCGCTATCGTCAAGGAGATCGCGGCGGCACACGACTGGTCGGTATCCGTGACCGAGAGCGAGGCTGGCGGCGCACGGTTCGAGTTCAGCGGCGTCAGACAGGAGTTCTGAGCCGTGGGGGTGTGATGACTGCTCGCCGTGAACGCCCTCCCCTCCACCATTACAACTCTGTACTATCGCACCGATATACTGGCTATAGGTAATCAATATTCATATATTGGTGCCTATCTGTCCTGTTCTGCGTCAATAATGGCACGTTCGTAACACTCATTTCCGGGGCTGTGGCACTAGCTGTATGGATCGCGTTGCAATCGCTGTCGCCGCTCCGGGAAGCCGATGATAGAAGACGTCACCGAGCGGGCGGAGACAGTTGCGGAGATGGCTCCCGGTAGCTCGGTAACGACGGCAGTCCTCGCCGGACACGAGAGCCGGTTCTCCGAGTCACCACCACTGAACAACCCTCCGCTGACGTACCTCGACGGCGCGGAAGCCCCGGCGTATCTCCTGACCAACGGGAAGCGCGGCATCGGGCGCGGGACGAAACGCAAGACTGATTCGCCGGTCGGCGACCGTCGGACGGTCATTCTGATTACCGGCCGCCGGACGCTCTGCCTCATCGGGAAAGACGAGGACGACGAAGTCATCGAGGTCCCACACGAGGCGGTTGCCGACGTTACCACCAAGTCCGGATTCCGTGCGCACCGCCTCGCGCTCCGCACCCCACGGAAGATGTATCACTGCTGGGTGCACCGCAAGACCGACAAGACAACCCTGAACGCGGCCGCCGAGTTCATCGAGAACCATCAGCAGGACAGCCCGGACGCCATCGACGGCGACGACACCGCCAACCGGGTCATGTACCGCGGCCGCCCCGTCGCACCGCAAGACACCACAAACGAAGACGAAGGCAGCGACCAGACCACGTACTATCGCGGGCAGCCAATCGACGACGACAGCGACTGAATTACCCGGTTCTCACTCGCTACGCTCGCTCCGAACCGCGCCGCTCACGGTTCGCTATCGCTCACCGTTCGCATAAAACGAGGCCTCTCACTCCGTTCGAGCCCTCGCTCGGAAGCCCGGGGACCCCTCGCTACGCTCGGGCTCTCCCTACTCCCCCGCCATCCCTAGCACATCATCGAAGAAGCCGAGCGAATCGTGCGGGCCGGGGTTGGCCTCGGGGTGGTACTGGCGCGTGATGATGTTCAGGTCGTCGTTTTCCAGCCCCTCCGGCGTGTCGTCGTTGACGTTGACCTGGGTCACGTCGAGTTTGTCACCGGGGTCGGCGACGGTGTAGCCGTGGTTCTGGGTCGTCATCACGACCTGATTGGAGCGCAGGTCACGAACAGGCTGGTTGACGCCGCGGTGGCCGAACTCCATCTTCTCGGTTTCGCCGCCGAGCGCGTTGGCGACGACCTGCTGGCCGAGACAGATGCCCGCAAGCGGCACGTCGCCGACGTAGGTCTCGACGAGTTCCCCAGCCTGCTCGAAGTTCTCGGGGTCGCCGGGGCCGTTCGAGATGAACAGCAGGTCTGGGGCGACGGCGGCCACGTCGTCCTCGCTGGCGTCGTATGGGAAGACGTGAACCTCGGCGTCGCGTTCGACGAGCGACTCGGCGATGGAGCCCTTTGCACCGCAGTCAACCAGCGCAACCGTCGCACCGTCGCCGCCCTCGTTGTGGACCTCCACGTCGTCGACGGAGACCTGCGCGCCGATGTCGGTGTGGTCGGACATGTGCTTGCATTCGTGGAGTTCGTCGAGCGCGTCCTGCTCGGTCACGTCCGGCCCGGCGGCGATGCCGCATTTCATCGCCCCTTCGTCGCGGATCTCGGTGACGATGTCGCGCGTGTCGAGGTGGTCCACAGCGGGGACGCCCTCGGACTCCAGCCACTCGGCGACGTCGTCGGTCATCTCGCGAGCGACGGCGGCGCGCGGGTGGACGCGGTCCGACTCGAAGCGCTCCTCTCGGACGCCGTAGTTCCCGATGAGCGGGTAGGAGAACGTCAGCACCTGCTCCTCGTAGGACGGGTCGGTGAGGCTCTCCTCGTACCCGGTGTACGCTGTTGTAAAGACCAGTTCGCCACGGGCGGTGCCCGGAGCGCGAGCGCGCGCCTCGATGACGCGGTCGCCCTCGATTGCCACGTATGCGTCAGCCATTACGAGATGCGTACACTATAGTCGGCCATAAGGGTTGCTTTCGAAGACGAGTTTCGAATTTCGTAATCCTCAAGTCACGGCCGGTGATACTGTCACATCTCGATGGACGACCTCGACAGAGAGATACTCTCGATACTCCGCCGGGACGCCCGAACCCCGTATACTGAGATCGCGGACCGGGTCGGCACGTCGGAAGGGACCGTGCGAAACCGCGTCGAACGACTGGTCGAGGACGGTGTTATCGAACGCTTCACTGTCGCGACGCGGACCGGCAACGTGAAAGCGATGATCGAGGTCAGCGTCGATGTCAACGTCGACACGGCCGAGGTTTCGGACCGCATCGCTGACTGGCAGCAGGTCGATTTCGTGTGGCAAGTCTCCGGCGAGGAGGATATCGTCGTCGTCGTCGACGCCGCCGACACCGACGCAGTCAACGGGCTCATCACGCAGGCGCGTGAGTTGGAGGAAGTTGTGGGGACGAAGACGAGGCTAATTTTGAACGAACGAGTTGGGTAACGCGCGGCACCGCCGCGCGAGCCAACTCGGTGAATCGGAATTCGCCGAGTGAGGTTGATTTTGAACGAGCGCGTCGGGTGAGCAGCGAGGGCTCGAACGGAGTGAGAGGCCTCGTTTTATGTGAACGGTGACGACAGGGACCGTGAGCAGCGAGGGCTCGAACGGAGTGAGAGGCCTCGTTTTATGTGAACGGTGACGACAGGGACCGTGAGCAGCGAGGGCTCGAACGGAGTGAGAGGCCTCGTTTTATGCGAACGGTGACGACAGGAACCGTGAGCAGGGCCCCTCCCCTACGGTCAAGGTCCCCGGACTTCCGAACAGCAGGCGGAGCCGTGGTCCCCACCAGCACCGACGTGACACCCTGATTTCATGTCCGTTGGGCTACGACAGACGGTATGCAGTTCCCGGTGGGCCTGGATACCGACATCGTCTCGGCGTACGGACAACTCGCGACAGACGGGGCGCAGTTCCTCGCCGTCGCGGCGCTCCTCTACGCTATCGGCCGGCTAGTCGTCGTGCCAGCAGTCCGATGGCTGCTGTCACGAACCGAGACTAACAAGACAGTCGCCAGTGCGCTGACCAGCGCCGTCCACCTAATCTCGGTCATCCTCGCGGTGGTCATCGGCGCTAGCGTCGCGGGCTTCCGGGGTGCACTCGCGGGGTCGACCCTGCTGGCGGCGGGCATCACGCTTGCGGTGGGGCTGGCGGCACAGGACGTCCTCGGGAACTTCGTCGCCGGCGCGTTCATCGTGACGGACCCGGACCTGAACGTCGGCGACACTATCGCCTGGAACGGGATGCAGGGCACAGTGGTCGACATCGACCTGCGGGTAACCCGGATTCGGACGTTGGACAACGAGCGCATCATCGTCCCGAACACGGCGCTGGCGACGAGTGCGGTGACGAACCAGACCTCGACTGGGCCTATCGGAATTTCCTATCAGTTCGGTATCGGCTACGACGACGACATCGAAACCGCGCAGGCCATCATCGAGAACGCCGCCCGCGACCTCGACCACGTCTCGGAGAAGCCGGCTCCGACAGCTAGAGTCAGCGACCTCGCGTCGACGGCGGTCATCCTGACAGGCCGGATCTGGATCCCCAACGAACGGCGGAACCGACTCGCGTCAGTCAGGGCTGCGTTCATCCAGCAGGTACAGACCGACTGCCGCGCCGAGGGCATCGATCTCAGCGACACGAGCCAGCACGAACTCTCCGGCGACATCGGCGTCCACGACAGCGTCGGGCCGGCGCACGAGCGAACCGAGTAGCCACCGCTCGGGACCGTGTCCGGCCCCGCGTTGTCTGCGAGGTTCGCAGCGCCCGTATATTTATAACTGTTCATAATCTGGTACGTATATGGACGAGAAGCGCTTCGTCGTTGCCCTCTTCGGCCTCGCTGTCGCGGTGGTGGTCGGCGTACTCGCATATCAGTTCATCGCGGCGCTGACCGTCTCCGTGTTCCTCTATTATTCGACGCGACGGTACTACAGTTCCCTGCGCAGGCTCCGCCTTCCAGCGCGGGTGCGTGCGGTCATCGTCATGGCATCGCTGGCGATTCCGCTCCTATTGCTCGTCAGCTATGCGGCCGTCCTCCTCATTGTCGAAGCCCGGCAGTTCGTCACCCAGTACGCGCTCGTCGACGTGGCCGCGACGCACGTCAGTTGGCTTGACGGCGCGGAGTCCGTGCCGGACCTCACCGTCGAGGGGCTGTACAGCGCCTACCAGTCGGGACAGCTCTCGCCGTTCGTCGACTTCCTCAGCGAGAACGCGATGGTGCTTACCTCGGTCGCCTCCCAGTTCGTGCTCAATCTGTTCATCACGACCATCGTCACGTACTACCTTCTGGTGGACGGGCGGCGCATTCGTGAGTGGTTGCTCCGGTTCGACGACGGTGCTATCATCCGCGAGTACCTCGAAGCTGTCGACGAGGAACTGGAAGCGGTACTGTTCGGCAATCTCCTGAACGTGTTGGCGATTTCGCTCATCGCCATCGCCGCGTTCACCGGCTATAACGTCGTAGCGCCGGCGGCTGTCGAGGTCCCGTATCCGACGCTCGCCGGCGCGCTGACCGGTATCGCGAGCTTGATTCCCGTCGTTGGGATGAAAATAATCTACCTCCCGTTGACCGGTTTCACCGCGCTCCCGGTGGTGCTCGACGGGCAGTCTTCGCTGCTCGCGTACGTGCTCGGATTCCTCCTCGTCGCGGTGGTCGTCGTCGACACGATTCCGGACCTGCTGCTTCGGCCACTTCTCAGCGGCGAGAGCACGCACGTCGGACTCCTGATGCTCGCGTACACGCTCGGCCCCGTCGTGCTGGGGTTCTACGGGCTCTTTTTCGCCCCGATACTGCTCGTCGTCGGCATGACGTTCGCGAACACAGCACTCCCTCGTCTGCTCGGCGCGAGCGAACCGGACGGTATCCACCCCGATCAGTTACGACTAGAAGACTTCAGCTAGCCGCTGTGACCGGGGCCGGAAATCGAACGCAAATGGGCGGTTTGCGAGGGACAGGTCTCGACGGCCGCGCCGGGGTGTGTCTCTGTCACACACGAGACGAACATTTATATTCAGGTCAATTTAACTAGGTGAAAATGGGGATGGACTCCGATTTCCCCTCCTGTCAGGTGGCTCCGGACGACCAGATCGGGGAGTTGTACGTGGCGACGCGACGGCTGATGACTGCCGAGGACCAGTCCGAAGTCGCGACTACCGCTGTCGAGACTGCGACAGCGATTCTCGACTTCCCGTTCAGTGTCTTCTGGGAGGCAACTGATAGCGGGCTCAAAGCAGAGGCGATCTCTGACCCGCTTCGAGAGCACGTCGAGGTTCCGGATGATCCGGGACAGGTACTGCGACACGAGCGCGGGAGTTGGCTGTGGGACCACTACGAGAGTGACGAGACGCAGTGGGTCCTCGTTGATGAAGAGAAAGCGGCGTCCGACGCGCCACTCCACGGCGGTATTACTGTCCCACTCGCGGAGTACGGGCTCTTGACAGCCGGGACGGATGAGCGATCCGAACCGACCGAGCGGGAGACGCAGTTGGCCGACATCCTCGGGAAGAACGTGCTCTCGACCCTCGAACGGATCGAGCGCGAGCAGGAGCTGAAACGGCAGCGCGACAACCTCGACCTGCTGAACCAGATCGTCCG
Organism: Haloarcula sp. CGMCC 1.2071; assembly: GCF_037078445.1. Taxonomy (NCBI): domain Archaea; kingdom Methanobacteriati; phylum Methanobacteriota; class Halobacteria; order Halobacteriales; family Haloarculaceae; genus Haloarcula; species Haloarcula sp. CGMCC 1.2071. Next base: position 534,804 of record NZ_JAYMGY010000003.1, on the reverse strand, counting down.
CCACGACCTCACGAACCACTTACAGACCATCAGCGGCCGGGCGGAACTGCTCCGGGACCAGTGCAGCGGCGACGCTTTGGAACACGTCGACGGGATTCGGGAAAGTAGCCAGGCAGCCGCGGAACTGCTTGAGACGGCTGGGGATCTCGCGACGGTAATGCGACAGACGGACTGGGAGACCGAGCCGGTGGCGCTTGGACCAGTACTGTCCTCGGTGACCGAGGATATCACAGCGACGTACAGCGACGCACAGGTCACCGTCCCGGACGAGTACTCGTCGATACGGATACAAGCCGACGAACTCCTGTCCTCCGTGTTTCGGAACGTCCTGACCAACGCCGTCCAGCACAACGACTCGGCAACACCGTCGGTTGTCGTCGACGTGATCGACGACGGTGACGTGGTCCACGTCACTGTCGCCGACGACGGACCGGGAATCCCGGACGAGCAGAAACAGGCGGTGTTCCAACGCGGGGAGAAACGCCCGGACAGTGACGGTACCGGGGTCGGCCTCTACCTCGTCCGAACGCTGGTCGACGCGTACGGCGGCGACGTGTGGGTTGAGGACAACGAGCCGACGGGGACGGTAGTCGGGGTTACGCTGTTGACGGCAACGGACGGCTCCTGAGGCGGTTTTTCCACCGGACGGTCACGCTACTGCGCTACCAGCCCGTCCAGTAGATGTATCGCGCCGTGTTTGTCGAGCGGGTCGTTCGCGTTCCCGCAGTGGGGCGACTGCACGCAGGCCGGACAGCCGTCGGCGCAGTCACACGAAGTCAGCATCGACAGCGTGGTGTCCATCAGCGGCCCGATGTCGTGGTAGCCGGCTCGTGTCAGGCCGATGCCGCCGGGGTAGCCGTCGTAGATGAAGATGGTCGGCTCGCCGGTGTGGGGATGACGCGGCGTCGATAGCCCGCCGATGTCGCCGCGGTCACAGAGGTACTCGAAGGGGAACATCGAAATCATGGCGTGCTCGGCGGCGTGGATGGCCCCCGAGAAGTCGCCGGGCTCGCTGCCGCCGTCGGTCGCTGCATCGCCGGGCTGACCGCCGCCCCTGCCACCGCTTCCGCTCTCGGGGTCTCTTTCTGCCCCGTAGGCTCCCTGCCGTATCTCGCTTTCCAGGTCCGATGGCACCGTATGGTACAGCGCCTTCGTCTCCAGCGTCGTCTCTGGCAAATCGAGCGAACGCTGTCCCAGCACCTCTCCGGAGGACCCGTCCCGGCGCTCGTAGCCGGTAATCTGCTTGCGCATCGTCACGGACGCGAACCGGACCGGCACGTCCTCGCGGGTCGGCAGTCGCCGCTCCGCCAGGTCCGCCTCGACGGTGATGGTCTTGTCGTGCAGGACGCGGGTGAAGTAGTCGGCCCACGTCCGGTCGAGTTCGGCGACGCCCGCATCGAGGTCGAGGTCAGTCACCTCGTAGCGCCGGCCCTGGTGGTGATAGATCGCGCCGGGATGAGCGTCCCGCAGTGCGTCTTCGACCGAGAGCTTCGCTATCACGTCGCCGTTCGCCACGAGTTTCACTTCGCCGTCGTCGACGGTCCGCAGGTTCATCTCGTGGTGTGGGCTGCCGTTGCCGAGCCAGCGCATCCCCTGGTCGGTCTGGCGTCGGTCGAGCTTTCCGGCTGATTCGAGGTCAGCGACCACGTCGGGGAACGTCTCGCCGAAGTAGCGGTCGTCGGTCGGCGAGAGCCAGTTCTCGCAGGCGGCCGCATGGACGTGATCCGGAAGCAGTTGCTCGTTTTCGGGGTTGGTCACGGCCTGCTCGGCCCCCGTCTCGAACAGCGCGTCAGGGTTGCGCAGGACGTACTGATCCAGTTGGTCCTCGCCGCCGACCAGCGCGACCAGCGCGGGGTCGGTGCCGCGACCGGCCCGTCCGGCCTGCTGGAAGGCCCGCATCCGCGTTCCCGGGTAGCCGTCCAGCAACACGGCGTCTAAGCCGCCCACGTCGACGCCCAGTTCGAGCGCGCTGGTCGACCAGACGCCCCGCAGGTCTCCCGATTGGAGGCCCTGCTCCAGTTCGCGTCGGCGGTCGTCGGTCAGCGCGGCCTGGTACGCGCCGACGCTGTCGGCAAGGGCGTGCTCGCCGCGGCTCCGGAGTTCATCCGCGCTGTCGCTGGCGTACCGCTCGGCGGTCTGGCGCGACCCGGCGAAGACGACCGTCTGGAGGCCCCGCTCGACGAGGTCCACGAACAGCTGTTTCGTCTCGACGTGATTCGACTTCCGGCGGCCGCTCCCCCAGCCGTCGCCCTCGTACTCCGGCGGGTTCCACAGCAGCCAGTGGCGCGGCCCGCTGGCGCTGGCGTCCTCGTCGACCAGCGCGAACGACTGCTCGGGCTGGCCGGTGACGGCCGCCGCGTGTTCGACCGGATTGCCGATGGTCGCCGAGCAGCAGACCCACTCCGGGCCGCCCGCTGTTGCGCTGTCGCCTCTGCTGCCGTTGCTTTCGCTGCTATCGCCGCCGGCGTCGAACCGCTCGGCGACCCGCTGGAGGCGACGCATCACCAGCGAGACGTGGCTGCCGAACACGCCGCGGTAGCCGTGCACCTCGTCGATGACGACGGTTTCGAGGCGCTGGAAGAACCAGTCCCACAGCCGGTGGGCGTGGGGGAGGATGCCGTAGTGGAGCATGTCCGGCGTCGTCAGCAACACGGTGGGCTGGCGCTCCCGGATGGCCTCCTTCTCGGATTTCGACTGCCGACCGGTGTACTGGGCGACGGAGACCCCGGAGGCGAAGCCGAGCCCCTGGGCCAGTTCCGATAGCGTCTCGGTCTGGTCGTTGATGAGCGCGACCTGTGGCGCGATATACAGCGTCGTGGCCCGTCGGTCCAGCGCCCGCTCGAACGCCGGCACGGTGTAGGCGAGGCTCTTGCCGCTGGCCGTCTCGGTCGCGAGGACGACGTTGTCACCGGACCGAACCGCTTCGATTGCGTCCACCTGATGAGCGTAGAGGTCCGTGATGCCCTGGTCGTCGAGAACGCTGGCGAGGCGGTCAGTCACCTCACAGTCCGCGGTTTTCGCGTCCTGACCGGGTATCGTCCGCTGGTCGACGATCTGTCCCTCGTAGTACGGACGGTCCCGGAGCCACGCGATCGTGTCGTCCACGGGCGGGGTACGTGGACGAGAAGTATCGGTGTTGCTGTTTTCAGTCAGTCGTGGACTGCGCGGGCGACCGTGTCACATCGCGTTCCCCCGCGGGTGGGAGAGACGCGACTGCCGCCGGGAGCGCAGCTATCGGTACGGTGTCGTGAGCGTTGCTGGTGTATGCGCTCTCATCCGTCTCGACGGCGAGACAGGCACCGCCAGTCTCGACAACCCGGCTGTTGCCGTCACCGGTTTCGCCCGCTATCACGACGGCATCGGCGGCAGCGGCGAGGTCGGCGGCGCGCTCGCGGGCTGCGTCGTCGATGCCGGCGAAGGCCGGGACTGTGACCGCCTCGCAGCCGAGGTCCGCGGCCCGCTCGGCAGCTGTGTCGCCGGCGGGCACGACGCCGACGCTGACCCGACAGCCGGCTCCAACGAGTTTCGAGACGGCGGCGGCCGCCGGCCTGCCGGTTCCGACGACGTGGACGCGACGGGCGACCGATTCCCGGTCGGCCAGCGGGGTCACGAGCGGCGCGTCGGTGCCGGGCTGGGTCGTCACCAGCGTCTCCGCGTCGAAGGCGTCACGGAGCGTGTCGCTCGTGAGCACGTCAGCAGGACGGCCCGCGGCGCGGACCCCGCCGCCGGCGAGCAACACCAGTTCGTCGCAGTACCGCGCGGCCAGGTTGAGGTCGTGAATCGCGGCGACGGCCGTCTTCCCGTCGTCGACGAGCGCTCGGACCAGTTCGAGCGTGCGGACGGCGTGGTTGATGTCGAGGCTCGCCGTCGGTTCGTCGAGCAGGAGGACCGGCGTTTCCTGTGCAAGCGCCCGGGCGAGGAGGACCCGCTGGCGCTCGCCGCCCGAGAGCGAGGTGAACGGCCGGTCGGCGAACTGGGTGACGCTCGCACGCTCCATCGCTGTTTCGACGGCGTTCCGGTCGCCCTCGTCCATACGGTCGAACCGGCCGAGATGCGGTGTCCGGCCCATCTCCACGGTCTGTCTGACGCTGAAGTCGAACGACAGCGCAGTGCCCTGTGGCGTGCTCGCGACGAGGCGGCTCACTTCCTTCGCGGATTTCCTCCGGATGGGTTCGCCGTCGACGCGAACCGTTCCGTCGTCCGGGTCGAGCGTCCCTTTCACCGTCCGCAGGACGGTCGTCTTGCCCGCGCCGTTGGGGCCGACGAGGCCGACGAGCGAGCCCCGGTCGACGCTGAAATCGACACCCGAGACGACCGACTGACCGCCGAAGGACACCGCGAGGTCGGACACGTCGAGCATCGGTCCAGTGCGGTCCTGTCCCGGGTTCGTGTCGTAGGCTGCGGGCTGCTCGCTCATAGCTCGTGTACCTCCCGCTTCCGGAGCAAATACAGGAAGAACGGCGCGCCGAGGACGGCGGTGACGATGCCGACCGGGACCTCGGCGCTGCCCGAGCGTGCCAGCGTGTCCGTCGCCACGAGGAACGATGCGCCGGCGAGCGCCGCTGTCGGGAGGAGTATCCGGTGGTCCGGGCCGACGAGAAGCCGCATCACATGGGGGACGATGAGGCCGACGAAGCCGACGATGCCGGCGACGGCGACACCCGCCGCCGTGATGACTGCCGACAGCGCGAGCAGGACCCGCTTGGTCCGTTCGACCTCGATACCGAGGCTCTGAGCGTCCTCCTCGCCGAGCAGCATGACGTTCAGATCGCGTGCGTAGGCGAGCAACACGACGAACGGGATGGCGACGAGCACGACGCTGCTGGTCACTTCGGGCCACGACGCGCCCTTGAGATGGCCCATCAGCCAGTACAGCGCCCGGCGGATGCTCTCGCCGCTGTGGAGCAACAGGAAGGAGACGACCGCGCCGAGAAACGTCTGTATCGCCACGCCGGCCAGCAACAGCGTCGCGACCGGCGTGCGGCCGTTTCGCGTCGCGATGAGATAGACGCCGAAGGCCGCGACCAGCGCACCCACGAAGGCCGCGCCGCGGAGGCCGAGTCCGAACGGGATCACGACCGGCGCGACGATGAAGCCGACCGCGCCGACCGCCGCGCCGGAGGAGACGCCGATAATAGAGGGGTCGGCCATCGGGTTCCGGAAGATCCCCTGCATGATCGTCCCCGCGGCGGCGAGCGAGAAGCCGACAACCGCGCCCAGCAGTATCCGTGGGAGCCGGACCTGCATCACGATCTGTGTCTGGAGGTCGCTCACGGCGTAGGAAAACACATGGGCCGTGGTCACGTCGACGGCGGGGCCGGAGACCGAGATACCCGTCGGGACGACGACGGCGTTGAGCAGCACTTTCCCGACGACTCCGGGCGGAATCCACACCGGACCGATGCCGGCGCTCGTCGTCACCACGGCACAGAGGACGGCGACGAGTCCCACCGACCACCCGACGGTCCGACCCGCGAAACGCATGTATGAAAGCCCAGTTGCAGTAGATAAGTATTTATTGCTCCTGACACCCGCATAGGGCATGCGACGACTTTCTCTCGTATGCGTCTTTGTCCTGCTCGTCGGCTCGTTCGCGGGTGTCGCTCCGGCCGCAGCAACGGCCGACACGCAGGCGGACGACTGCTCGTTTCCCGTAACGATGACTGACGCGACCGGGACCGAGGTCACTATCGAGGAGCGCCCGGAGCGAGTCACGACGACCAACCCATCGGCGGCACAGACGATGTGGGAGATCGACGGCCGCTCCCAGGTGGTCGGGCTCACCCAGTACGCGAGCTATCTCGACGGTGCTGAGAGCCGAACGAACGTCTCAGCGAGCTTCGGCGTCAACGTCGAGCGTGTCGTCGGCACGAACCCGGACCTGGTGATCGCGCCGAACGCCAGCGCCGGTGACGTGGCACCGCTCCGGCAGGCCGGGCTCACAGTGTATCACCTCCCCGCTGCGACAACTATTGAGGATATTCGAGCGAAGACGGCGACTATCGGTCGGCTGACCGGTAACTGCGAAGGCGCGAGCGAAGCGAACGCCTGGATGGACGCGAACGTCGACGCCGTTCGGCAGGTCACCGCGGACGCCGAAGACCGACCGACGGCGCTGTACCCACTTGGCGGGGGGTACGTGGCGGCGAACAATACCTTCGTCACGTCGCTTATCGAACTCGCGGGCGCGGAGAACGTCGCGGCCCGCAACCACACCCAGTACCCACAGCTCAACGACGAGGTCATCCTCAAGCTCGACCCGGATGTTCTCTTCATCACCGAGAACACGGCGACCATCGCGCAGATGGAACCATACGCCAGCACGACCGCGGGCGAGACCAACACGACGGTCACCGTACAGGTGCGGAACATCAATCAGCCCGCCCCGCGGAGCGTGGTCTCGTTCGCGCACAACGCCACCGCACAGCTCTATCCGGACCGCTACGACGCCGACAGCTACGTTCCCCGATCGGCGGTGACGCCGGCCGAGACCAAAACGAGCGAGCCCACGCCCGCGGACCACACGCCGAGTACTGACCAGTCCACGACCGACGCCAGCGGTCCCGGGTTCACCGCCGTCGGGGCGCTTGTCGCACTGCTGGCGCTGGTCTGCACACAGCAGTTCCGCCGCCGGAGGCCGTAGCGCCATGGACAAGCAAACTATCCGCGAAACGGTCTGGGACGCGCTGGAAGAGCAGGGTATCGCCCGGTTCCCGTTCCCGCCCCACGACCGGATTCCGAACTTCGAGGGCGCAAGCGAGGCCGCACAGCGCCTGACCGAGACGGCGGTCTGGGACGCCGCTGAGACGGTGAAGGCGAACCCGGACTCGCCACAGCTCCCGGTGCGACGGGCGGCGCTGCGGGCCGGCAAGACGGTGTACATGGCCGTGCCACGGCTCCGGGACGAGCGGTGCTTCTACGAACTCGACCCCGACGAACTCGACGACATCGAGGCGGCACCGGCGGTTTCGAACGTCGCGGACCACGCGCGACAGGTCGGTCCCGAGGCGGTCGGGAGCGTCGACCTCGTGGTGTCGGGTTCGGTCGCGGTCACCGAGGACGGCGCGCGTATCGGAAAGGGCGAGGGGTACAGCGACCTCGAATACGCCGTCCTCCGGGAACTGGGGCTGGTCGACGAGACAACGCCGGTCGTGACGACGGTTCACGAACTCCAGATTGTCGGCGGCCCCGAGGGCGTCGTCGACACCGCCGTGCCCGTCGACGACCACGACGTGCCGATGGACTGGATCGTGACGCCGGAGCGAACTGTCGAAACGGCGACCACGCACACGACACCAGCGGGCGTCGATTGGGACGCGCTTACCCCGGCGCGCATCGACGAGATTCCAGTGCTTTCGACCCGCCGGCCCGACTGAGATTGTGGCCGCTATAGCTGGGTTAGAACCCTGGTAATGGAAGCTTACCGGCGGTACAACTTTAGCCCCACACGCCTTGGAACGCATATGGATACGCCCGTGGCTACGCCGAACCGTCACGGGGCCGATGGGACCGCCGGTCGAGTGCGTGTCCTCTACGTCGACGAGGACTGCGACGACATCACGGCGGTCAAGGAGGCGCTGACTGGTAGCACTGACGAGTTCACGGTGACAGTGTGTGAGACGGCGGATGACGCGATCAGAACTATCGAGAACGCGTCGTACGACTGTGTTGTCAGCGAGTACCAACTGCCGGACCGAGACGGAATCGAACTGTTACGGGCCGTCCGGGAGCGGTCCTTCGACCTCCCGTTTCTGCTCTTCACTGACAAGGGGGACGAGAGCGTGGCCAGCAACGCTATCTCTGCCGGCGTCACGGACTACGTGACGAAAACGCCGCTTTCGGAGCAGACGGAACTGCTCCGACAGCGAATCACCGCTGCTGTCGCCCGCTATCAGGAGGAAGCGGACATTCTCGACCGGATGACCGACGCGTTCTTCGCCGTGGACGAGAACTGGGAGTTCACGTACGCCAACGAACGCGGCCGACGCGTTATCGGCCGTGTGATGGGGGCAGAAATTAGCACTGCGGACCTACTGGGGCGCAACATCTGGAAAGTGCTTCCGTCCTTGGAAGGAACAGAGTTCAGCAAGCAGTACCGGCAGGCGATGACCCAGCAGGAACCAACATCCTTCGAGGCGTACTTCGAGCCGCTACAGACGTGGTTCGAAGTGTCTGTGTACCCGTCGCCGGCCGGGATTTCGGTGTATTTCCGTGACATCACTGAGCGTCATAAGCACGAGAAGGAGATCAGGGGTAGAGAGCGGACGCTCAGAGAGATTTACCGGGTCATCTCCCGGAAGGACCTCGATTTCGAGGACAAGGTCGAGCGCCTGCTCGAAATCGGACAGAACGTCCTCGGAACCGAAACGGCCGCGCTCTCACGCATCGATGGCGACATGTACGTCTTCGAAATCGTGCGCGACCGGACGGGGGCCATCGAGGCGGGCGATGCAGTCCCGCTGGACGCGACGAACTGCGAGCGGGCCGTCGTCGAGGAGAAGACGCTGGTGCTCGCTGATATCGCCGAGGACCGGCCAGAACTAACTGAGAGAGCGGGCTACGCCGAAATGGGCGTCTCCTGTTACCTCGGCACGCCCGTTGTCGTCGACGGCTCCGTATACGGTACGTTCTGCTTCTACGGCACCGAGCCACGCGACTCGTTCTCGGAGTGGGAAGTCACGCTCGTCGAGTTGATGGGGAACTGGGTCAGTTACGAACAGGAGCGCGAACGCCGCGAGCAGGAACTCACCCGCGAGCGAAACCGCCTGGAGGAGTTCGCCAGCGTCGTCAGCCACGACCTCCGGAACCCGCTCAACGTCGCGTTCGGCCGGCTCACGCTCGTCGACGAGGCGTACGACGGGGACCCGGAGCACGTCGAGGCGCTCCGGCGGTCGCTCGAACGGATGGACGAACTCATCGACGACGTGCTCGCGCTCGCCCGCGGCGGCCACAAGGTCATCGACGCGACCGAAGCGTCGCTAGACGATATCATTACGGCCGCCTGGGACACCGTCGAGAGTTCGGACGCGACGCTCGAACGCGTCGACACGGACGCGCGAATCACGGGCGACCAGACACGCCTCCAGCAACTGTTCGAGAACCTCTTCCGAAACAGTGTGGAACATGGTTCCACAAGCAGTCGGACGGAGTCCGACGACAGCGTGGAACACGGGGGCAGTCCGACGGGGGCCGACGACACCGTGACCGTCCGCGTCGGGACGCTCTCGGACGGGCGGGGGTTCTACGTCGCGGACGACGGCCCCGGTATTCCCGAGGACGAGCGCGACGAGGTGTTCGAACGCGGCTACACTACGAGCGAGGACGGGACCGGGTTCGGACTGGCCATCGTCTCCGAAATCGTCGACGCACACGGTGCTCGGATCACCGTCTCGGAAAGCGAAGACGGCGGCACGCGCTTCGACGTGACCGGTATTCAGGTCGAGTGAAGTTGGTCGACGCAGTCCCGGATGAGGCCGTCGACGTTTTCGGGGAGCGTCGGGTGGTAGGCCCGATCCGGAAGGTCGCGCACGTCGAGTCCCAGCTCGACGATGATCTGGAACTTCTTTGCGAAGCTGTCCGCGTGGTAGTGCATCCCCTGCCAGCCGAGTACTGTCCCGTCGTCGGCGTCGACGACGAGCTTCGCCAGCCCCTCGGGCACGTCCTTCGATTTGAACACGCCGTCGTCGCTGGCCTGTCGCGTCGCCGTGACGACGTCGTAGCCAGCCGCTTTCGCCGTCTCCTCGTTGTGGCCGACGCGGGCGTATGGGTACACGCCCAGCCCGGAGAAGATAACGTGGTGGTGGACGTTCCGGTACTCTTCGAGGCTTCCACCGGCCTCCTGCCGGACGATGTTCTCGGCCGCGGTAAAGCCCTGCTCCTTGGCGACGTGGAGAATCGGCTCCTTGCCGTTGACGTCGCCGACGGCGTAGATGTGGTCGGCGTCGCGGGTCTGCATCGTGTCTTTCGCCCAGTCGCCTTCGACCGAAACGGGCGTGTTCTCAAGCCCCAGTCCCTCGATGGTTGGTCGGCGGCCGGTAAAGAGGAACAGCTGATCGGCCTCGAACGTCTCCTCGCCCCCGTCGTCGTACTCGACGGTGAGGCGGACGCCGCCGTCGTCTGTCTCCTCCAGTTCCTTCTCGTAGCAGTTCGTCGGGATCGTCACGTCCCAGTTGTCCTCGTAGATGGAAAGCGCCTCGTCGCCGAACTCCGGGTCGCCCTCGTCGATTGGCCGGTCGTCGTGCTCGATGACGGTGAGGTCCATGCCACCGGCCTCCGCCAGATACGGGACCATCTCCATCCCGATGTATCCGAAGCCCATCACGATACCGGAGTCGGGGAACTCCGTGGCGTCGAGTACCTGGTCGCTGGTCATGAAGTCGACCTCGTCGATGCCGGGTGTGTTCGGAACGTTCACGCTGGAGCCGGTCGCGATGACGACGTAGTCGGCTTCGTGCTCCTCGCCGCCGGCCCGAACCGTGTGCTCGTCGACGAACGTGGCGCTGTCGTAGATGAATGTCACGTCGTCGCGCTCGGCCATCTCGTGGATGGAGTCCCGCCGGTGACCGGCCCAGCCGAGTACGTGGTCGTCCTTGCGCTCGACGACGGCCTCTAGATCAACCTCCGGCACGTCGCCGACGAGACGCTCGTCGTGGCGCGCCTGGAAGCGATGGGCTCCCGCGGAGAGCACTTCTTTGGACGGCATACAGCCACGAAGGATACAGAGGCCACCGCCGGGCTCGCCGTTGTCGATGAGTGTGAGCTCGATGTCCTCCTCCTCGACGAGGTCGCCGGCGACTGCGGCCCCGGCACTGCCATACGCGCCGATGATAACGACGTGAGTCATACCAGTGCTAGGGCGATGCCCGCAAATAAAGGCTTCAATGGCGTGTTTCGCCCGAACACGACCGGCAGTGGAGTCGTGCCTCGGGGCCGCGGATCAGTCGTCGCCGTCGACGGATGCCGGTGGACGCGACCGCCCGAGCCCGAGTATGCCACGAACCGACCAGTCGGCGTTGAATACCCGGTCCCAGACGACGAGCGCAGAGGGGATCACCAGGAGGGACGCGAGGAAGGCGTACGCGATTGACAACGCTGTCAGGATACCGAACTGACCGATTGCCGGGAACACAGCCAGCCCGAGCACGCCGATTCCGAAGGTCGTGGTGAGCATACTCCCGAACAGCGCGCCGCCGGTCCCGCGGACGGTCCGGTCCAGCGCCGTTTCGAGGTCGTTTTCCTCGAACTCGTCGGCGAACCGGTGGGTGACGTGGACCGAGTAGTCGACACCCAGACCGATAGTTATCGCCAACATCGTCGCTGTGAGCGCGTTGAACGGGATATTGAGTAGCCGCATCGTCCCGCCGAGCCACGCCACCGTGACGACGACGGGGATGATGTTCACGAGGCCGAGCGACGGCCGCCCTTCCAACATATTGTAGATGAGGATGAGGAACACCGACGCGCCGATAAGCGCAATCGCCAGTGACTGGATGGCCGACTCCAGAATCAGGTCCGAGACGGCCTGGAACACGACGACCGAGCCGGTCGCCGTCGCCTCGTACCGGAAGTCGTCGGCAACGTCTCTCGTATCGGTGGTCACCTCTGCGTCGGTCGCGTCCGATTCGACCGTGTAGACGACGCGTGCGCTCCGATAGTCCTCGGTAATGTAATTTAGCGCCGTACTGCGGGCCGGCGAGTCGAGCAGATACTCGTAGATCTCTTCGAGGTTATCGTCCGGGACGCCGTTGTCGTTCCGGTCGTTGCGCTCGACCATCCGGCGGAACTCGGGGTCGCGCTCGGCCTGGTCCTGGATGACCGTCACGATAGACGTCGAATCAGCGCGTCCGTCCTCTCGGATGAACGAGTCCGGCGGGTCGTTACCCGCCCGATACATCTGTTCGAGCGCCGCGTCGTTCCGCATCGGCCCCTCTACGTACACCGTCGCCTCACTGGACTGTGTCGTGTCGAACCGGTCGTCGAGGAAGTTCGTCACCTCCGTTACGGTGTACTCGCTCGGGGCGAACGGTTCCGGCAGGGCCTCGACGAAGTCCGGGTTCTCCTCGGGCGGCAGGAAGTCCTCCTGGCTGAACGACGTCGAGACGCCGGTGGCGTAGTAGCTGGCGCCGACCGTGGACACGAGGACGATGACGAGGAAGATGACCGGGGCGCGGTTCGAGATGACGACGCCGCCGCGCAACACGTCACCGAGTGCGGAATCCTCTGCACCCAGCGGCGTCTCGCTGAACGTCGGGATTGGGTAGCGCTGGCGGAGTCGGTCAAGCTCCACCTTCGCGGCGGGTAGGAACACCCCAAAGATGAGGAAGGTGAAGGTGATACCGACGGAGGCCACGTAGCCGAAGTCCTGAATCGGCGGTAGCGCGCTGGTGAGGTTCGCGGCGAACCCGATGACCGTCGTCCCGGTCACGATGAAGAAGGCGACAAGCAACTGGTCGGTCGTGATTCGCATCGAGTCCTGTATCGACGCCCCGGTCTCACGCTCCTCGCGATACCGATTGACGGCGTGAATCCCGAAGTCGATACCGACCGCCAGCAACAGCGGCGGCACGGCGATGAGCATCTGCGAGAAGGGGATGCCGGCAAGCCCCATGAAGCCGAACGTCCAGACGACGGCCATAAACAGCGCGAGTAGGCCAAGCGCCATGTCCGCGAGGTCGCGGTAGGCAATCGTCAGGAAGAACAGGATGAACAGCACTGCCGCGGGCACGGTCAGGATGAGCGAGTCGCCGACGACGTTCGAGAACTCGTCTGCGACGATACCGCTGCCGAACAGGGTGATGCCACCGTGGTCAGCGCTGGCGACAGTGAACCCGGCCTGTTTCTGAATGCTCGTCAGCGGACTTGACCCGCCCTGTCCTGACCCAGAAGAGATTCCGGCCGGGACCTCGTGTGTGACGACGCCGATTGTCGCCGACGCCGAGGCGGCTTTACGGTTGAAGTCCTTGCTCAGCAGCGATTCGAACCGTGGGTTCTGCTCGGCCGCGCGCCTGACGGCGGCATCGATCTCACCCGGTGTCGCAGACTCGACAGCATAGACCTGTTGCTCGGTCGTGGTCGCCTCTGGATCTACCTGCTGGGCGACAATGCTGGCGGCGCTTGAGGTCGACGTGACACGGAGCTGTCCGTGCTGTTCCAGCCGATGCTGTGACCTGAGCATCCGGAGCAGCGCCGGCTTCGAGAGCACGTTGTTCTCCTGCTGGATGAGCTGTGTGCTCCCTGTATCCGGAGAGAAGGGCGGCGAGAACTTGTCGTTGACCTCCTGTAGTGCCTCCTCGGCGGGAAGTCCGGTCGTAAACTGCGACGTCCCGGAGTTGGTCGAGACGCTCCCGAGGCCGGCGCTGAAGACCACCGTCACGACCAGGAAGAGGAGCACCACCTTCCGTGAATCGTGGACGATGCGGTCGTCCGCCCAATCGATGTAGCGCTGGTAGTCCATGCGTTAGCGGAACCTGAAGTAGCCGCCGATGGCCAGGGCGGCCACGAGTGCGACGCCGATAATCGCCGTCAGCGGCGAACTGCCACCGCCGGAGTTGGTCACGGAGATCGGGAGGCGGTAGGTGTCGGACATCGGCGTATCTCCGTCCGGCTCCTCGTACTGGAAGTCCACCGAGACGGGGTAGCTTTTCGTCATCGCGGAACCGCTTGCGCTGATACCGAACTCGATGGTCGTCGACTCGCCCTGGTCGAGGCTGTCGACGTACGCCTGATCGTCCGACACGGAGATGGGGGACTCGGCGAACAGCTTCGCCTCGATATCGGTCAGTCGCTCGCCGGCGTCGTTGGTGATGGTCACTTCGAGCGTGCTGGACCCGCCAACGTCGACGGACGCGTTCGTCGTCTCGACGATGAACTCGTCAGCGCTGCCGTCGACGCTCTGCCGGATTTCGAGCGTGTCGCTCTCGCGCTGGTCGCCCTCGCTGTTGCGGTAGTTGGCGACGAAGTCGAACTGCCGCGGGCCGGAGTTCGCGTTGTCCGACACGTCGGCGTCGAACGAGACGGTCGTGGACTCGCCCGGTTCGAGGTCGCCGACCGCGTACTGGGTCTCCTTCGGCGAGATGTTGTCGTGGGTGCTCGCCCAGTTCAGGACGACGTTGCGGACTGTTCGGTCGCCGGTGTTCGTTAGGGACGCTTCGATGGTTCCGTCATCGCCCGCCTGGAGGGTCGACTCCACGTCGCCCATGGCGAAGGACTGTTCGGGTTCGGGCGTGAGTCCGAGCGAGATGTCGTCAGCGACGCCGGCATCGCCTTCGGGGTCGTCGTAGCTCACTGACGCCGACAGGGCGTAGCTCTGTGTCTTGGCGTCGTCGCTGGCGCTTGCGTCGACGCTCACCGTTCGCGTTTCGCCGGGCTCCCAGGAGCCGACGAACTGCGACGTGGACTCGGACTGTCCGAACGTAATCGCGCTGTTCTGCGTGGTAAGCGACACTGTCGCGTCCGAGACAGTGACAGGACCGTCGTTGCGCAGGGTCACGTTGTAGGTCCCGGAATCGCTGACAGCGACGGCGCTATCGGTACTTTCGACGGTGAACGTTTGCTCGGGGTCGGGCGTAATACCGAGCGAGGAGGCGGTCGTGCTCTTTCGCACCCCGTCCGTGTCGTCGAAGTCGACCTGAAGGTCGAACTGATACGGTTCGGCTCTCGTATCACCGCTCGCACCGACGCGGTACCGGAGGGTACGCTGTTCACCGGCCTCCCAGGTGTCGATAAACCGGGAGCTGCTGGCGTCGCCACCGACTGTGAGTTCAGAGTTCGTCGATTTCAGCGTCACCGAGGCTTCTCGGGCCGGTTCATCGCCGGTGTTCTCGACGGTGACTGCGACCGTGCCGGTCGAGTCGACGCGTGCGCCGGAGTCGACGCTTACCACGTCAAAAGCTGCATCGTCGTCGATGTCGAGTTCGAGTTCGATCCGTTTGGTCGCGGTCTCTTCGTCCCGTGCACCGTCGTTTTCCGAAATGTAGCTCGTGTACTCGTATTCGACGATGACAGGAACAGTGTAGCTCCCGGGACTTGCGTCGTCAGCGACGCTGATGTCGAAGGAAATGGGTTGGGTCTTCCCTTCCGGGACGGAACCCACAGCCTGTTTGCTCGTTGTCACCGTAATCGGGGCGTCACCGTCGTTGACTTTGACTGTGGTCCCGCGGGCGGTCGTCACCTCGCTGCTCTGGACTCCCTGGGTCGAGGACCCGGAGTCGATCGTTCCGCTGTTGACGAGGACGACGTCGAGTGTCGTCTCCTCACCGGGCGTGACGGTATTATCGACGAACGTTGCGTCGAAGTCGGGGCTCCCGGTTACGGCGGCGATCGCCGTTCCGGATGCCATGAGCAATGCGACAACTGCCAGCGTCAGTAATGTTCGTGGTTTCATGCGTAGGGACACTTCGGACATTCCTTGCCGTTGTTTCTGTCTGGAGCGGACGTCATGCTTGGGAGATCGGGATATGTACCCACATACGTCTGTGCAGACTCCCGCCCGAACCGTGTACATCGAACGAACGTTCGGTCGTCTATCAACGTTGTGGTTCCGTAACAGTGGGAAGATATTTACTGCCCGAACGAATATTCGGTCGGGATGACTGATGGAATTCCGTTCGCCGGGGAGCCAGCGGACTCGCACGAGGCGATAATGCGGGCCACGTTCCGTGCCCTCCGGGAATACGGGTACGCCGGACTTTCGATACAGCGAATCGCGGACGAGGCCGACCTCAGCAAATCGACGTTTTATCACCACTTCGACGGCAAGGAGGACCTCCTGCTGTCGTTCCAGGAGTTCATCCTCACGGAATTTAACCGCATCTTTCAGGTCGAATCCACCGGCGACCCCGAACAGGACATCAAGACGTTTGTCAGCCTCGTTCTCGACGATTTCCCGGACTGCGTCGAAACGCCGGACAAGAACGCCGTCCTCGGGTCGTACGTCGAGATGCGCGCCCAGGCGGTTCAGAACCCGGACTTCCGCGAGAAGTTCACTGAGACGGACGAACTGTTCGCCCGGCAACTCGTACAGATCATCGAGGACGGCATCGAACAGGGGGTCTTCGCCGACGTCGACCCCGAGACGGTGTCGCGGTTCATGATCACGATACTCGACGGCGTGATTCTTCAGAGCGCAACTCGTAACGACAACCCTGTCGCCGAGGTTCGGGACACTATCGACGAGTACATCGAAGAGACGCTGGTCCTCGATACCTAGCTTCGGCTTATCGACTGGTACGTCTCCTTCAGCTCCTCGAAATCGTCGTTTTCGGCGTGCAGCACCCACTCCAGTTCTTTTGCCCGTTCTTTCAGCCTGGTGTACTCGTCGCTCGACTCCAGTTGTGATGGGGATCTCTCGCGTTCCAGCACGGAGAGCTTCGAGGAGATCCGGAAGTACTCGTCGAGCCTGTCGTCCTCGTCGGGCCTGTCGAGGTGCTGGTCGAGCGCCGACAGAAGCGTCGACTGGTCGACCGGCTTCTGGAGGTAGTCGTCGAAGGGCATCTCCAGAATGTTCAGGTCGGCGTCGACTGCGGTCAGCATGATGATGATGCCGTCGTACCCCCGCTCGCGCAACTGCGACAGCACGTCGTCACCGTGGACATCGGGCATGCGCCGGTCGAGCAACACGGCGTCGAACTCCGGGCCGGCAGCGTCGAGCGCCGCCTGCCCACTGTACGCGACAGTCGTCTCGTAGCGCTCGCCGAGTTTCAGAGCCTGCGTGTCGGCGACGTCGTGCTCGTCGTCGACGACGAGCACCCGCGGCGGGCCGCCTGTAGTTCTTGACACGGTATTACACCGTTCTAGGGCTGGCAACTGTATATGTTTTATCAGCAGCCGCCTCTCGAAAAGCGTTAACCGATGGCCCATTGAGTGTGTACCGATGAGCAAGTCGTCGGCGGGCACAGGCGGTCGACATCGCCTCGGGAGCCTCGCGGCCGTGGTCGGTTGGATAGGGGCAGGAGCGGTCGTGCTCGCCACCGTGGCGCTGGTGGTGCAGTCGGTGTTCTCGCTGGGGCTCTCGGAACAGGTCACCGTGGGTCTCGGTCTGGCGCTCGGCGGCGGGCTGGGCGGCGTCTCCTACCTTCTAGTGACTGATTCGCCCGGCGAGGCGACCGACGAGACGATGACGGTGTCGGCAGACGTCGAGCGAACACCGGAGCCACAACCGGTCGATCTCTTCGACGGTCATCCGGACCCGGTGTTGTACTTCGCCGACGAGGGGCACGGCCCAGTCGTGCGTGCAGCCAACGAGGCGTTCGGGACCACGTTCGACGTGCCGTCCGACCGCCTCGACGGAACGGCGCTCTCCGAGGCGCTGCTCGTGGCTGGTATCGACGAAGTGGACGCCGAGACAGTCAGTACAGTAGACCTCGATGTCGTGGCCCTCTCGACGGCACTCGACGAACCGAGGCAGTTCCGACTGCGGACGGCCGGCACCCAGTCGACTGGCTACCTTCTGCTCACACCACTGGGGACAGCGGGCGATTGAACGGCCGAACGCCGCTCACGGGTCGGCGGCGTAACGGAACTTTAAAGATTCCATCCCGGCGAAATTCTGGATAGGAATGCTCGCGTCACCGCTGCAACTCATCGATAGTTTCCTGCTGAACTACACCATCGGTGATGTCCTGCTACTCGGCTTTGTCGGTGGGCTCGTCGCAATTCTCCCGCAACGGTCGCTCCGGATGCTGGGGCTGCATACGATTGCGCTGGGCGCACTGCTCGTGATTACGCCGGCGTCGGCGATGGAACCAAGCAGTGCGAGCGTCCTCGCGTCGTCGTTCCAGTACAAACTGTTCGGCCTGGTGCTGCTCGTCCTCGCACCGGTGCTGTACGCCGTCGGTCGGCGTTAGGCTAGCTTGTCCAGTGCGGTGAAGAAGTCAAGCGGCGGCCCGGCGAGCCGGACCGGTTCGCTCGCACGCGAGACCGTAATTCGCTCCGGCGGGACCACGTCTTCTCTGACCCGTCCGTCGCTGACGACGACGCCGCTGTCGGCGTCCGTGAGTTCGACGACGATTTCGCTGTCGACGTCGACGACCAGCGGCGGCGTCCCCATTTCGTCTGCCATCCCGGTGATGATGAGGCCGGCCACGTCGGGATGGACGAGCGGGCCGCGTTCGCTGAGGTTGTACGCCGTCGAGCCGGTGGGTGTCGCCACCAGCACGCCGTCGGCGTGACCGGACGTGTACAGCGAGTCGTCGACGTACACGTCGAGCGTCGCCCCGCCGCCGTGACCGCGGCGCTCGCCCTGGACGACGACCTCGTTCAGCGCCGG
This sequence comes from Haloarcula sp. CGMCC 1.2071, assembly GCF_037078445.1. Lineage (NCBI taxonomy): Archaea > Methanobacteriati > Methanobacteriota > Halobacteria > Halobacteriales > Haloarculaceae > Haloarcula > Haloarcula sp. CGMCC 1.2071. The sequence goes on along the minus strand of NZ_JAYMGY010000003.1, from coordinate 516,539 downwards.
CGACAGCTCCCAGTCGTCGCCGCTGGCCTGGAGCCGCGGCTTGGCCCGCGTTCTGGCGCTCCCGGTCTTCTGGATGTGTTCGACCTCCGCGACGACTGTCTCGACGGCTTCTTCGGGTGCGATAGCGTTCAGAAAGCCGACCTCGCCGAGATTGACGCCCAGGATCGGCGTCGACCCCGCGCCGCGGGCCGCGTACAGAAACGTCCCGTCGCCGCCGATGCTCACGACGAGGTCACAGGCGGACATCTCATCGACCGGGGCCGAATCTGGTACGGCGGCCTCCCACGCGTCGTGGTCTCCCAGCGCCCCGGCGGTCGTTTCGTCCACGACGACGGCCGCCGACGTGGCGCGCAGTCGGTCACACAGTGTACTCGCAAGCGACATGGCCCGGTCGTTGTCCCGCTGCGCGACGATACCGACAGTCATTGCCGGACGTTCCCGCCGGCCGCATATAAACCCTCTACGACGGCAATTATATCCGTCCCGACGCGTATCCACTTCCATGGGCCGTTCGTGTGGCTGGTGGTCGTGCGTATGAGCGGGGACGACGGGTCCGACGACGACTGGTTCGAAAGTGCGCTGGACGACGAGGACGGCGACAGCGAACAGACGGATACCGACGATACTTCGGCGACACAACCCGAGAGCGACGCCGAGGAGCCTACATCTGCGGACACTGGGCCGTTTGCGGCAGACAGTGACGAGAGTGATAGCAGTGGGGGCGACAGCCCCTTCGACGACGATGGGGGCACTCCCTTTAACGAGGAGAGTGACAGCAGCCCGTTCGACGACGGCGGCGATGACCCCTTCAACAGCGGTGGAAGTGAGGCCCCCGATACCGACGCTGGGTCCTCCGGCGACGACGGCGGCGGGCTCTTCGACGACGACTTCGCCACCGCGTTCGAGTCCGCCGGCAGCGGTGACGGTGACAGCGGTAGCGACTTCGAGGAGGAGTTCGAGTCCGACATCCCGCGGGTCGACATCGGTATCGAGGGGCTCGACCAGATGATTCAGGGCGGGATTCCACGGCGTCACCTCATCGTCACCATCGGCTCGGCCGGCACCGGGAAGACGACGTTCGGACTGCAGTTCCTCCACCACGGCCTGCGGAACGGCGAGAACGCGGTGTTTCTGACCCTTGAACAGTCTCACGATGCGATACTGGACACCGCCAGCGAACGCGGCTGGGGATTCGAGGAGTACGAGGAACAGGGCCAGCTAGCGATTGTCGACCTCGACCCGGTCGAGATGGCAAACAGCCTCGACAACATTCGTGGCGAGCTTCCGGCACTCATCGAGAAATTCGACGCCGACCGGCTGGTGCTCGACTCCGTCTCGCTGCTCGAGATGATGTACGACGACCAGTCCCGTAGACGCACCGAAGTGTTCGATTTCACCCGGTCGCTGAAACAGGCCGGCGTGACGACGATGCTCGTCTCCGAAGCCAGCGAGAGCAACCCCTTCGCGTCCAGACACGGTATCATCGAATACCTGACCGACGCGGTGTTCATCCTGCAGTACGTCCGGTCGGACACCGGTGAGACACGACTCGCCGTCGAGATACAGAAGATACGGAACGCGAACCACTCGCGGGAGACGAAACCCTACGAGATAACGAACGACGGTATCTCGGTCTACCAGCAGGCCAACATCTTCTAAGCCGTCGCCGTCCCGACCGACTCCGGTTCGTCCCGCTCGTCGAGTGCGGCGTTGTAGCCGCCGGCCCAGAGGTCCGTCGCGACGACCAGCACGTAGAAGGTGGCGAACGGGCTGAGAATCACGGCGAGGAGCGAACCGAGGAACGGTATCACATTGAGCAAGTTCACCACGACGTTGACGGCGATGAACAGCGCAATCGAGACCAGCCACGGTGTCGCGTACTCCGGGGACAGGACTAACTTCCGTAGCGTCCCGAAATCGAACCCAGCACCGAACTCGCCGGTACAGGCGAAGTGGATGATGGCGGCCGTCGCCACGTAGCCGAACACCAGCGACAGGACGAACGAGATCGCCAGCCCGCCGAAGAGGCCGGCCAGGCCGGCACCCGCTCCGGCGCGGGTCCCCGTCGCCATCGCGAACAGGCTACCGCCGACGGTCACCCCGAACACGACGAGCGGGACGAGCATGTACACGATGCCGATGACCCAGGCCTTGAGACCGTCGACGAGCAGTTCGCCCCAGTCCTCGAACGCCGGCGGCTCTGTCGCCCCGTCCGCCCGTTCGCGGACTGCCTGAACGAGATAGCCGTACACGAGGATACCGGGTACGAGGAGAAAGGCGAGGAGGCTGAGAACGCCGCCGATGAGGACGGTCACGGTCCAGTCGTCGTCTTCCATGGGATATCTGAGTGTATCTTCGAGCGACTCCATGTTTCTTGGTCACTCCCTACATAATTAGTTACAGACACCTTGCCGGGTTATTCGCTCGGCTTACCGCAGGACTGCGATGTGTCGATTCCAACACGATTCCTCTCAAATCGCGCCAGCTTGCGGAACCAATAAATCACAACCGGGCGACAGGAGGGATATGGTACTACTCGTGCCCTTCGACGGTTCGGCCCTGTCGAAAGCCGCGCTAACGCGGGCGATGGAGTTCGCGGACTACCGCGACGAGGACATCACTGCGCTGTCCGTTATCCCGGACGATGCGGCGTACGCGCGGGACCGCGGCTGGATCGACGCGGACGAGGTGTTCGATACTGAGACTGTCGCCGACCGGATGCGAGAGCAGGCCGAGTCGGTCGCTCCGACGGCGTCGTTCCGCTACGAGGTCCCGGAAGACGTGAGTTCGATGGCGTCGACGACGACGGACATCACCCGGACCATCAGAGAAGTCGCTCACGAAGAGGGGGCCTCAATCGTGTTCATCGGCAGTGAGAACGCCGGACGGGTGTCGACACCGGTCTGTAGCGTCGGTTCACCGGTCTCAGAAGACCCACGGTACGACGTCCATATCGTCCGGCACCCGTAGCGCTATCTGACGACGGTTACGGGGACGGACGCCCGTCTGACGACGATTTCGGCGACGCTGCCAAGCAGGATGCGGGACATCCCCGAGCGGCCGTGGCTTCCCATGACGATCTGGTTGATGTCGTGTTCGTCCGCGTACTCCACGATTACCTTCGTCGGTCGCCCGACCTCGATGACGCGTTCGACGGACTCGATACCGGCCTCGGTCACTTCCGCTTCAAGGTCGTCGAGCAGGTCCTCCGCTGTGGCCTTCTGTTTCTCGTACCACTCCTCGGAGAAGGAGGGAATCGAGGCCTCCGCGCTGTAGCCGGCCTCTGCGGGGTTGATGACGTGCAGGAGAACGACCGTCGCGTCCGGATACTCCTCGGCTGCGAACTCACACGCTTCCGTTGCCTGGTCGGAACTGTCGACCGGAACGAGGATTCGTTTTGCCATACGTCCCATTCCGCTGGGGTCGGTTTGAATCTTCGGCCCGCTGCAATCGGTGAGCGGGTCTTCGGTCTGTCAGTCTCGCCCGTGACGGGTCACACACGTCGACAGACCAATTAGTTCGACTGGCTCGGAGTTATCCGGCGAGTAGACGACCCGCTGGCCCTTCTCCATGTAGGGGACCTTCGATTCGAGGTTGCTGGGGATGTTCACCGCCGAGATGGCGTCCTCGTCGCCGAGATTGAGTACCATCGTCGTGTTGATCTGCTTGAACACCGGGTCGGCGATGTCCTGGGGGTCCTGCGTGATGAGATACAGGCCGAGGCGCTCCTTCCGACCCTGTTTTGCGGCTTCGGTGAACTTCCCGATGACCTTGCCGGCCTGGACGCTGTCGGCGTCGGTGAGGAAGTTGTGGGCCTCGTCCATCCCCAGCACGAGCGGCGTCTCCTTGATGCGGTCGTAGTCCGGGTCGTTCGAGAGCTTCTGGTCGATGAGCAGGCTGGAGACGGCCAGCACAATGGTCGATGCCGTCCGGGAGTCCGTGATGTGGTACGTCGGGATGACCGTCAGCCCGCCGTCGCGGACGAACTGCGATATCTGATCGGTGATGGGGCGAGCGTCCTGGTCGAAGACAGCGCCGAAGCCCTGAACGCGGCGCTTGACGGCGTCGAACGTGGCCTCGTGGACGTCGCCCGCCTCGTCCAGTTCCTCCTTGAGCGCGGGGTCCCCGAGGAAGGTCCGGAAGTCACTGTACGTGCCGCTTTCGCCGTATTCTCGCTCGAACCGCGGGAGCAGCGTGTTCACCAGCGCGCCGTACTGGTTGTCGTTCAGGCTGGAGCCGGCGATGAGCCAGGGGTTGTCGTGGACGAGCGAGAACGGGATGGTGAACTCCACCTGCTCGGCGCGGTGGTGGCTGGCGTTGTAGTCGGCCCCGGCCACCTTCGGAACGAAGGCGATGGTGTCGTCGTGCCCGCCGTAGGCGACGCCCTCCCGCTCACAGCGGCGCTCGAACTCGTCGGTCATCGCGGGGTTGTCGTCGTGCATCTGCGCGTACTCGTCCTGGGGGTCGAACTGGACGACGGCGAGTTCTGGCGTGCGGCCGTCGCCCATCTCGTAGGTCCGGCCGAGATACTGCCGCAGGACGTTCTTCGAACTGTGAGTCTTCCCGGACCCGGTCCCACCCGCGACAAGGGTGTGCCGGAACACGAGCGGGTCGCCGGCGTCGTAGTCGTCTTTCAGCCGGTAGTCGATGGTCGGCGGCTCGGCGGCCGTCCGGACCTTCTCACCGCCGACGGCGAGATGACCCAGGAAGACGCCGTCCTCGGGAATCTTCAGGCCGGTTTTGATCTCGGATTTGTCGGTGGCCTCCCGGACGACGGTTTCGGGTTTGGGCACCCGGTCGGTCATCCGCCGCTTGAGTTCGCCACCGTCGCTGTACAGCACTGCAACCGGCTCAAGCTCGGCGATGAATTTGAAATCCCGCTCGTCGATGCCCCGCTCGCGCATCGCCCGCCGGGCGTGGATCTCTGTCGCGTCGTCAGCGTGGAACTCCTGGGCGTATTCCAGCGCCTTGATACGACAGAACAGTCGCTCTCCGTCAGGGTACGGAACGAGCAGGTACGCCCCGATGCGCAGCCGCGAGCGGTTCCGCGCGGTGACGTACGCGCGCAGGACTGTTTCGTCGGCTTCCTCGCTGATCCGGAGGCCGTTCGCCGCCGAGAGGACACCGAGACCGGTGTCTGTTCCGGCCGGTGTCACGTCCATATCTTCGAAGTCGTCGTCTGTCGATTGTGCTGTCGGGTCCGTGCCCCCCGACGCGTCGACAGTCTGGTCGCCGTCGTCGGCCGTCTCGGCAGAATCGGCGGCCTCGTCGTCGGCCGCCGCGTCGTCGCCGTCGAAATCAGTGAAATCCCCGAGGTCGGACATACCCCAGTTCAGGGTAGCCGGGGATTAACACCTTTCCCCGGCAGCATGAATGTGAAACCTTACCCGGATGGCTGTCAACGAACGCATATGAAGCCGACGCGGGTGATGTCTTTCAATGTGCGGTACGACACCGCCGGGGACGGGGGAGACGGGTGGCCCCACAGGCGGCGGCTGGTGGCGGGAATACTCCGGTATCACGACCCCGACATTATCGGGATTCAGGAAGCGATGGCCCACCAGCTCCGGGAGCTAGAGGTGTTGCTGGACGGCTACGAGTGGGTCGGTGACCCGCGTGACGCCGTCGACGCCGGTGGGGAGCACACGGCCATCGGCTACCGGGCCGAGCGCTTCGACTGCGCGGCCACGAACACGTTCTGGCTCTCCGAACAGCCCGCCGAGCCGAGCAGCGTCGGCTGGGACGCCGCGTACCCCCGCGTGGCGACCTGGGCGCGCCTCCGTGACCGCGACACCGGCGAGGACCTGCTGTGTCTGAACACGCATCTGGACCATCGGGGGGCTGACGCGCGGATTGAGGGCATCGAACTGGTGCTCGACCACCTCGATTCTATCGCTCGTGAAGCCGCCGCGGTCGTGACCGGCGATTTCAACTGCGTCGTCGGCGAGCCGGCCTACGAGCAGGCCGAAGGACACGAACTCCCGGACGGCCGCAGGCTCGTCGACGCCCGCGACACAGCGACCGCGACCCACGGCCCGACGACGAGCCGGACCGATTTCCACAACCTCCTCCCCGAGATGGGGATCGACCATGTGTTCGTCAGCGAGGACGTGGCCGTCGACACCAGAGCGGTCATCGCCGACCGCGACGACGACCACTACGGCTCCGACCACCTGCCCGTCGTGGTCGACTGTGAACCCTGACCCGAGGGAGAATCTTTTGCCTGTGTGGCCCCTACGTGTAACTATGTTGCTTATTCGGGGGACCGCGGGCGGGACGGCGCTGACCGGGACGCTGTACGAGCCGGGCGAGGAGCCGCCCGAGTTCAAGGGCGCGCCGGACGAGGGGACGCCCTACGTCTGGGTCTGTGACGCTTTCTACGAGGTCGAAAGCGGCGGACAGGTCCAGTCCATCGACGACCGCGAGATCCGAATCGCCTTCGAATCCCCGATGCCCCGTGGCTTCGAGACGCGCGATGCGGCAATCGACGCGGCCAAAGAACATGTCAGAACGCAGTTCGCCCGGCTCGGCGTGGCCGGCGAGACGGTCGACGTGACGGTGCAGCAGGCCGAGACGGCGTAGCCGACAGGTCTGTGGAGAACGGCGGCCCGTTTTCTGAGTCAGCGAACGACCAGTGAGTTATACCAATGTGACGGGTGAACCCACTGCGCGTGGCCGAGGACCCGTCCCCGACCGAGGTGTTCGCCCTCCTCGACGATGACTACGCTCGCGCGCTCCTTGCAGCCACGAGTCACAGACCGATGACAGCAACCGAACTCAGCAACGACTGCGACATGTCACTCTCGACCGTGTATCGCCGCCTCGACGCGCTTGAGGACTGCGGCCTCGTCGCCGCTCGAACGCAACTCGCGGACGACGGCCATCACCCGGACGTGTACGAGGCACAGATGGATGCGCTCACTGTGCGGCTTACCGACGGGACCTTCGACGTGACCCTCTCCGTCGAGTCGAAGACACACGAGTTCGCCGACGCTCTAGTAGATCTCTGGGAGGGGCTCTGATGGAGTTTGCCGGCCTCTCCGCCGAAACGTGGGTTACCGTGAACACTGCTTTCCACCTCGCACAGACGGGGGTCGGGCTGCTCATTGCTGCATTGGCGCTCGTTGGCTACCGTCGACGACGGACCCGCTCTATGCTCGCACTGGCCGTCGGAATCAGCCTCCTCACCTTCGTCTCGTACCTCGTTACCCTCAGTGCCGTGCAGGTCCTCCCGCGAGTGGTGTTTCCCCTTCCGGGAACTATCACAGAACTCGTTGGGCTCATCGCCCTCCTGTACGCCATCGTTCTGGCCCGCCGCGATTAGCACGCTTCAGAACGATTCTTCGACGGCGCCCCACCGGATATCGTTGAACTCCCGCTCGCGGTCAGTCTCGAAGGTCCGCTCGATGCGGCGAGTGAGTTCCTCGCTCCCCTGGCGGTCAATTTTGGCGAGTTCGTCGGCCTTCCCGATAGCCAGCGGCGGCCCCTGCTCGCGGGCCACATCGTGGAGTATCTGCCGCGTGAGTTTGGCCCGGCACTCCGGGTCTTTAGTGAACGCGTACGGGGCCTCGACGCGGAACACGAGGTCGGAACGTGGGTCGTAGAGGACGAAAAACGTCACTTCGTAGGCTTCGGGGTCGAGCGACCGCTCGATGCCCAGCGCGTCGCCGTCGGCGGCCATGATGCCGTCAGTTCCGCCCCGCGAGCGGAACCAGTTCGTCGCAGTGAGACAGTCGGTCTGCAGTTCTCCCTCGTCGTCGCGTCGCTCCAGAATTCGGCGGAAGAAGGCGGTGTCGTTCACCCAGGGGGCGTTGGTCTTGCGCCGCAGCGCCCGTGTGAGGGCCTTCGTCGAGGAGTTCTTGATGAATCCCACCATCGGAACGTCCCGTTCGACGAACCGCTCGACGAGGTCGACGTAGTTGTTGACCACCGTCTTCGGGCGGTCGTCCTCGGCAAGCAGGTCGGCCAGTTCGGTGTCGCGGTCGGCCCAGCGGAGCACGCCGGTCGGGTAGATCGGCCCGTCGAGGATGAACAGGTCCTCGACCACGTCGGCGTTTGTCAGCGCGTGCTGGCTCTCCGCGAGGTACAGCGCCAGCGCGTGGACGACCCGCTGCTCGTAGCGGTCGACCTGTGGCACGTCGAGGACGCGCCGCTTGGCGTAGCCGCGGTCCCCGCCCTGCCAGTCGCCGTCGAATCCCAGCGTCGCGTCGTTCGAGTGGACGGCCATGATAATCGTTCGGCCGCGGTGGAGTTCGACGTCCGAAGGTACGCTGCCCATCGCCGCCTGTGCCACGTCCAGCACCAGCCCGTTCTTGAACGTCGTGGGATTGATAGTCCCCGAATCCAGGCCGTGCTGGGTCGGAAACGGCGGGTCCGCCAGCGCGATATCCTCGATAGGGACCTTCCGGCGGCGCTGCTCGTCTAGCGGTTCCAGAATCTTCGTTCCGTCCTGCCACAGCGGGTCGAGAAAACTCTCCCAGACTTCCTCGGCGGCCGCCTCTTGGTCGCTCGTCTCGACGGTCTCGCGCACCTGCCCGGCGAGCTTGGCGATGCCGTCGACGTGGACCGGGTCCAGCGTCATGCCCGTGCGTTCGCGGGGACGGGCATAACCCTTTGGTCACCTGCCGATTCGGCGCTTATACTGTCGGCTGTCCGTCTGTGACGAATTCCGCCACTCCGGGTTGGCGAATATCTTGTAACAGTTACAGCCGACAGTATTACTCCTTGCCGGACTCTTCACGGAGGATGCGTTCGATGGCCTCGGCGATCTCCTCGTAGGACTGCATCGTCAGGCCGTCCGTGGTGATGAGCACGCCCTGGCGCTCGGTCGTCGCCCGCAGGAGGTAGCCGTTAGAGAACGCGCGGACGGTGAAGCGGTAGTCGCCCAGTTCGGACTCCTGATATGCGTTTTTCGTCTGCTTGTACCCCTGCCACTCGTGACCGACGAAGTCGTTGAGGTCGGCGTCCTGTTCGAGGTCCTCCCGCAGGTAGAGTTGCTCGAAGTTCGCACGCGTGAAATACGTCACTGAACGGAGCGAGTCACCCGTCGCTGTCCGGGCTGTCGTGACGATTGCGTCGGCCAGATCGTCCGAGAGAATGTTCCGAGTCATGCCAGACCGAAGGCGGGCCTCCCTCTTAATTTCAGGGTTCCCGATACTGGCAGTGATAGCAGGGTAGTGATATGGAGTACCGACACCAGAACCGCCGAATCTCGCATTATCGACCGTCACGTTCGGGGCTGACCGACAGTGTATTAGGCCGGTCGCGTGACCCACCGGGTATGGACGTCGGACTCATCATCTTAGACGGGTGGGGCCTGAATCCGGACGACGATGTCCGGGATGCCGTCGCCGCCGCCGACACGCCGAACTTCGACCGCTACCGAGACGCAGGCACAGCGTCGACGCTTGCCACCCACGGCCGCCGGGTCGGTCTCCCGGAAGGTCAGATGGGTAACTCCGAGGTCGGCCACCTCAACATCGGGGCCGGCCGCGTCGTCAAACAGGACTCCGCCCGCGTCAGCGACAGCATCGCCCGCTCGCGGGGCCAGTCGCCACCGGACGACGCCGCACAGGACCCGCCGTTCTTCGAGAACGAAACGGTTCTGTCGGCATTCGAGCACGCCGAGGAACACGGCGGTCGAGTCCACTTCATGGGCCTCGTTTCGGACGGCGGCGTCCACTCCTATCAGGACCACCTCCACGCGCTCATCGAACTCGCCGGCGAGCGCGGGACCGACGCCGTCTCGCACGCCTTCACCGACGGCCGCGACACCTCGCCGACCGGCGGCGAGGACTACCTCACCGACCTCGAAGCCCACGCCGAGGCGCACGGAACTGGCCACGTCGCCACCGTCTGCGGCCGCTACTACGCAATGGACCGCGACCAGAACTGGGAGCGGACCCGCCGGGCCTACGACGCCATCGTTCACCGCGAGGGCGACCACCACGCCGCCGACGCTGTCGCGGCCGCCACTGAATCCTATGCCCGTGACACCACCGACGAGTTCATCGAGCCGACGACCGTCGGCGACCACGCCGGCTTCGAAGACGGCGACGCGGTCATATTTTTCAATTTCCGCTCGGACCGCGCCCGACAGCTCACCCGGATGCTCGGGGATATCCGCCCGGAGGACTGGGGGGCCGACACCGAGCCGCCGGCCATCCGACTGGTGACGATGACGCAATACGACGAGACGTTCGACCTGCCGGTCGCCTTCCCGCCGAACCAGCCCGAGGACGTGCTCGGCGAGGTACTTTCTGAAGCCGGGAAGACACAGATCCGGCTGGCCGAGACCGAGAAATACCCCCACGTCACCTACTTCCTCAACGGCGGCCGCGAGGTCGCGTTCGACGGCGAGAGCCGCGAGATCGTCGACAGCCCCGACGTGGCGACCTACGACATGCAACCGGAGATGAGCGCGCCGGAACTGGCAGACACCGCCATCGAGTTCATCGACCGCGAGGACCCCGACGCGATGGTCCTGAACTTCGCCAACCCCGACATGGTCGGCCACACCGGCGACTTCGACGCGGCGGTGACCGCCGTCGAAACCGTCGACGAACAGCTCGGCCGGCTGGTCGCGGCGATTGGGGCCGCCGGCGGCCACACTCTCATCTGTGCCGACCACGGGAACGCCGACGACATGGGGACCGTCGATGACCCGCACACGGCCCACACGACCAACCCCGTCCCGTTCATCTACCTGGCCGCCGACGGGACCGCCGGCGGCCGGACCGCCCGCGACGGCGGGACGCTGGCCGACCTCGCGCCGACGATGCTCATGCTCATGGGCATCGACCAGCCGGAGGCGATGACCGGCACGCCGCTTATCGAATAGCGGGCGACGCGATCACGCTATTTTTCGAGCAGTGAGAGATACCCCGGCGGCACGCGGTCAGTCGTGTACGTCTCGGTCCCGCGCTTGACGATTCGGCGGTCGTCGGCCTGCATCGCCGCGGCGTCGACGACGAACACGACGGGGTCGGCGGCGTGGCGACGCCCCACCTCGCGGGCCGCCGCGACGGAGTCCGAGAGGTGGACCGTCTGTCGCCCCATCGGCTTCAGTCCCGCGTCGCGTATCGAGGCGGCGTTTCGCGGCGCAGTTCCGTGATACAGCGTCGTCGGGACCGGGTCGTCGGTCGCGTCGAGAGTCACGTCGACAGAGTGCCCGTAAGCCGCCCGAACGCGGCCGCCAGCGGCTACTGTGCTTGACTCGTCACTGGTTCCTGTCCGCTCGAACCGCCCTTTCGGGTCCGTGGCGATGACTCCAGCCAGTGCCTCGCCGTCGGCCCAGTCGTACTTCCGCTCGACAGCAGCGTGGAGAGAGGTAAACGCCGTCCACCCCGCTTCGTCTACCTCGATGCCTGCGTCCTCGGGAAAGTGTCTGAGCGCCCCGGAGACGAACTTCGAGAGCTGTCGTCGCCGTGCGCCGTCGAGAACGAGGGTCCCCTCTCTGTCACAGACCGGGCACGCATTCCCCTCGAAGAAGCCGTCCTCGGGACAGCGACGGACCGCATCTGGCATGGTCGGGGTTGGGCCGCGACCATACAAAAGCGTCACGCGGACGTGACGACGGCCCGCGTATCGACAGCTGTCCCAGACGCTTTCACCGGCGGCCACGGCACTGCTACTTCCGAAGTAGCGCTTAACTCTCCATCCCGGCGGGCGGGTATCTTCAAGTAGATACAGTCATCAGTCTGCCATAACGAAATGCCGTCCCCAACAGACCTCGAACTCGGCGGTGAGCGGTCCGATGTGTATCGGTTCGTGGAGCGGAACGGCCCTGTCGCGCCCGCCGAGGTGGCCGAAGCCATCAGCGTCGACCCCGAGCGGTTCCAGCACCACGTCTCCATTCTCAAACGGGACGACCTCATCGAGGCCACCGAGGACGGGAAGCTGACCGTGGCGCTCCACCACGGCGAGACGGCCGAACACTACGAGGCCGGCGTCAGCTACGAGATACGGCCTTCCCGGCCGTCGGACCTCTCCGGCGTCGTCGGGACGATACGCGACGTGACCAGCGAAGCGCCGTACATCATCGCGGCCGGTGTCGCCGAGCAACTGGCCTACGAGGACACGCTCGTCCGCTGGGGTCCCAATCGCTGTCGCGTCGTGTTCGTCGCCACGGTCGACGACGACGTCGTCGGCTGGGTCCACGTCGCCATGTCCGAGGTGGCCGAACTCGCGTCGACGGCCGAACTCACGCTCGGAGTAATGGAGACGTACCGCCGTCACGGTATCGGCAGCCACCTGCTCCACCGCGGGGTCGAATGGGCCGCGAGCCGCGGCTGTCGAAAGGTGTACAACAGCCTGCCGGCCACGAACGAGCGGGCCATCGACTTCCTGAAGGAGACCGGCTGGACGGTCGAGGCTGTCCGCGATGGCCACTACGAGATCGACGGCGAACTGGTCGACGAGGTGATGATGGCGCGCCGGCTGGAGTGAGACGGACTGACGGCAAGCGCCACGCTCGTGAGCGGAGAACCCGGAGATAGCGCCCTATGGATTTATGATTGTCTACCGACAAGTGACGACATGACAGTTACCGAACTAGAAGACTACGGAATGCTCCAGATGGACGTCGAGGACATCGAAAAGACCCTCGAACGGAAGAGCATCGGCGTGCTTGGCGTCCCGACCGATTCCGCGCCGCTACTGCGCCCGCTTGGTTTCTGGTACGACGGCGAGTCCACGCTCTACTTCGTCTACGTTCTCGGTGCCGACAGCCGGAAAGTGACGGTGAGCGACCACGCGGACGTTGCCCGGTTTCTCATCTACGACGTCGAAACGACGTTCAACTGGCGCAGCGTCCTGCTGACGGGGACCATCGAACGAGTCCCTGGCGACGAACGCAGGGCAATCGAAGAACAGATAGACACTTCCTGGACGCCCGACGTGTTCGAGCGGGCGGCCGAGACGGAGGCCACGGCGCTGTATCGGTTCCGAATCGACGAGCGGGCCGGTATCAAGCAACTCGAACTCCCGCCGGAACTCAGAACCGAATCTTCGACGAGTGGACCGGAGTAACCGGGACTCAGCCCGTTCGGAAAGAGAAATCCAGCGTCGGCGCGGAGTGGGTCAGCGACCCCATCGAGATGATGTCCACGCCCGTTTCGGCGTAGGCCGGCACGTCCGCAACTGTGATACCGCCGCTAGCCTCGGTAAGCGCGTCGGAAGCAGACGTTGCCACTCTGTCGACGGCCCGCTCAGTTTCCGCGGGAGTCATGTTGTCGAGCAGGACGATGTCCGCGCCGGCCTCGGCGGCCCGCGGGGCGTCCGCCGGAGCTTCGACCTCCACGTCGAGTTTCGTGGCGAAGGACGCCCGCTCGCGGAAGTGCTCGATGGCGTCGACCAGTCCCATCTCGGCGACATGGTTGTCCTTGACCATCACCATGTGCGAGAGGTCCAGTCGATGGGTGTCGCCGCCGCCGGCCGCTACCGCTCGCTTCTCGATGCCGCGCAGGCCGGGAGTCGTCTTGCGCGTGCCGGCAATGCGGGGCGTGGAATCCGTCGCAGCCGATTCCGCCGCATCGACGGCGGCCCGCGTCTTCGTCGCCACGCCCGAGGCGTGGCCGGTGATATTCACGGCGACGCGCTCGCCGCGGAGGACCGACTGCGCGGGGCCGTCGACGCGAAGCACTACGTCGCCGGCATCGATGGCGTCCCCGGAGTCGACCGGTGTCTCAACCGCACAGTCCAGATACTCGAACACAGCGGTGGCGGCGTCGAGACCGGCGGCGACGCCGGACTCTTTCGCTACCAGCCGGCCCTCGGTCGTCCCGGGCACGTCGTTGGTCACGTCGTGGTGGCCCACGTCCTCGCGGAGCCACCGCTCGATGTCGCTATCGGCGAGCATCAGTCGGCCGTGGACTCCGGCGGTTCCTCACTCGCATCCACGAGGTTATGCGTACCGACGCTCTCCTCGTTCTCGGCGGCGTGGCGCGCGATCAACAGCGCGGTGACGCTGGCGTGGCGGAGTTCGTACAGCGAGCGGCTGGTCCGCGTGCGAACGTAGGCGTCGACTTCGCCCTTGAGCCGGCGGAGGACGGCCATCGCGCGCTGGAGGTCCGCGGGGTCCCGCTCGACGCCGACGTTCTCGTCCATCACGCGAGTCAGCCGCTGGAACTTGTCGCGGGCGAAGCGGTCGGGCAGATCCGGGTCGCGTTCGAGGAGTTCCGGCGCTTCGATTGGCTCCGGCTCGGCCCCGGCGGCGTCTTCGCCGGCGCGCAGGCCCCAGACCAACCCTTCGAGCAGGGAGGTGCTGGCGAGGCGGTTCGCGCCGTGGACGCCGGTTCGGGAGCATTCGCCGACGGCATAGAGCCGGTCCAGTGTCGTCCGACCGCGGTCGTCGACGCTGATGCCGCCACAGAGGAAGTGCTCGGCGGGCGCGACCGGAATGCCGTCTGTCCAGTCGATGCCGTACTCCTCGCAGTTGTCTGCAAGGTCTGGGAACTCTTCGACGAAGTTCAGGGGAGAGACATCCAGCGTGACCTCGCCGGTCGCCTCGCGCTCGGCTTTGACCGCCCGAGCCACCACATCGCGCGGCGCGAGTTCGGCGTCGGCGTGATAGTCGGGCATGAACCGCTCGCCCTTGCCGTTGCGCAGCAGGCCGCCCTCGCCGCGGACGGCTTCGCTGACGAGGAAGGCGACCTCAGCGCTACCGGAATTACCTTCGAGTACGCACGCCGTCGGATGGAACTGCACGTACTCCATACCTTCCACGTCGGCCCCGGCGAGTGCGGCCATCCCGATGCCGTCCCCGGTGGTATTGTCGGGGTTCGTCGTCCGCGGGTAGAGGTCGCCGATGCCGCCGGTCGCCAGCACGACGCTGCCGGCGAAGTACGGGTCGACCGCGCCGTCGGATTCGAGCATCGCGCCGTGGACACGACCCTCGTGACGGATGAGTTCGAGCGCGGCGGTGTCGTCCAGAATCTCCACGCTGTCGTGGTCGTCGATGTAATTCAGGAACGGGACGTGGATGTGCTTGCCAGTCGAGGCGTCGACGTGGAGGATGCGGTCCTCGCTGTGGGCGGCCTCGCGGGTGAAGTCGTGGTCGGAGCCGTTGTGGTCAAAGTCAATGTCGAGGGTGTCAAGCAGCACGTCCTCGACGGCTCCGTTGGCGTTCTCGACCAGCACGTCGACGGCGTCGGGGTCGGCAGTGCCGTCCGAAGCGGCCATGATGTCTTCTTTGAACTCTTCGGGGGTGTCCCGGGAGACTGCGATGCCGCCCTGGGCCCACCAGGATGAGGAGCCCTCCGGGCGGGTCGCCTTCGTGGCGAGCGTGACGTCGTCGCCTTCGCGGGCCGCAGACAGCGCCGCCGCCAGCCCGGCGATGCCGGAGCCGATGACCAGCACGTCCGTTGTAATCGGGTCGTCCGTCATGGTTAGATCTCCAGCATTCGGTCCATCGCGACCTGTGCCAGTTCCTTCTCCTCCGGCGCGACTTCGATGACGTTTCGCTCGCGGCCCTCGACCAGTTCCTCCAGCACCCACGCGAGGTAGTTCGGATCGATCTGACGCATGGCGTTGCAGTCCATGCAGGCATCGCCACACAGCGGCACGACGTTCACCTCGGGGTGCCACCGCTGGAGGTGGTGGGTGAGGTGAATTTCGGTGCCGATGGCCCACGTCTCGCCGGGGTCAGCCTCGGCGACGGACTCACAGATGGTCGAGGTGGAGCCGGCCACATCGGCGGCCTCGACGACCTCGCGGCGACACTCGGGGTGAACGATGATGTTCGCCTCGGGGTAGTCCTCGCGGATGGACTCGATGTGGTGCTCGCGGAAGCGCTCGTGGACCTGGCAGTACCCCTCCCAGAGGATGACGTCGTTTTCGACGGCGTCAGCGGCGTCGGTGCCCTCGGCGTCCCACGGGTCCCACTCGACGGTCTCGTCGGCCATGCCGAGCCGGTGGGCCGTGTTCTCACCGAGGTGCTTGTCGGGCAGGAACAGCACTTTGTCGCCCTTCTCGAAGGCGTACTCGAAGGCCTTGTGCGCGTTCGAGGAGGTACAGACCAGCCCGCCCTGCTCGGCGCAGAAGGCCTTCAGGTCGGCGTAGCTGTTCATGTACGTGATCGGGATGATATCTTCGTCGTCGTCGAGCGCCGCGGTCAGTTCCGCCCACGCGGCGTCGACCTGCAGCGCCTCGGCCATGCCGGCCATCGGGCAGGACGCCTCCATCGACGGGAGGATCACGGACTGGTCGTCGTCCGTGATGATGTCCGCGGATTCGGCCATGAACGTCACACCGCCGAAAATCACGTAGTCGGCGTCGGACTCGGCGGCCTCCTTCGAGAGCTGGTAGGAATCGCCGATGAAGTCGGCGTGTTCGACGATCTCCCGGCGCTGGTAGTTGTGGCCGAGGATGACCACGTCGTCACCGAGGGTATCGAGCGCGCTCTCGATGCGTTCGGTCCGCTCGTCCGCATCGAGGTCCCGGTACGCCGGCGGGAGCTGCTCGAGGTTGTCGTACTTGAAGAGGCTGAGGTCCGTCTCGAACGCTGCGGTTTCCATTTCGGGCACGATGTATCCACCTGTCGGTACTCACACTTCGGAGCTCTCCCGTGAAAAGATTTTATCTTCAAAGTCGGGGCTTGGTGGGCAAGGAGATTGTATACCTGGTATTGGAGGTAACTACAGTTCTGTTTCCGGTGTTGGTGGCCTATCGGGTTTTATATCCGGCTTTGGCGATCTAACTGCTTCTATATCCCGTACTGTCGAATTATGTTGTTTGTTACTGAGAAACAGGAAACGTGACGCGTCGATACTACCGTCTGTCGGACTTACTCGCCGGAATCGAACACGGTCTGGCCGTCGCTGACGGTCAGCGTGACGGCTACGTCCGAGATATCCGCATTCGGGACGTCCCACGGAGAGGCCGATAGCACGGCGAAATCCGCAACCGATCCCGGCGTAATCGTGCCCATCCGGTCCTCGTCGAAGCCCGCGTACGCGGCACCGCTGGTGTACGCCCGGAGTGCCTCGTCAACTGTCAGCCGCTGGTTCGACTCCGGCGCGGTGACGGACTGCTCGACGCCGTACAGCGGGGAAAGCGGCATACAGTCGCTCCCGAAGGCCAGTTGTGCGCCGGCATCCACGAGGTCGCGGAACCGGTTCGTCAGCGCGCGGCGCTCGCCGAGTCGCTCGTCGTACAGGCCGCCCGGCACCGCCCAGCGGTGGAAGTTCGGCTGCGCCGAAACGACCAGTGGCGACGCCGCCAGTCGCTCCGCCAGGTCGCCGGTGAGCACCTCGGCGTGTTCGACGCGGTGGCGCTCATCCGCGGCGTCGACTGATTCGATAGCCGAAAGCAGCGCGTCGATAGCCGCGTCGCCGATGGCGTGAGCGGCGAACTGGAGGCCCGCGTCGTCGACCGCTGACACGAGTTCCCGGAGGGCATCTGGGTCCGTTCGCCACTCGCCGACGCTGTCGCTGTCGGCGTACGGCTCCCGGAGCCGCGCGGTGCCGGCCCCGAGCGACCCGTCGATGTACGTCTTGATCGCGCCCGTTTGCACTCGGTCGCTCCCGTGGTTCGTCACCAGTCCGAGTTCCCGTATGGCGTCGAGGTGGTCTACCCAGTAGTTGAGCCGAATCCGCAGGGAGAGTGCGTCCTCGGTGTCTAGGTCGCGGTACACTCGCGGGGCGTGAGACTGCCGCACCATGTCGTGTACGGCGGTAATTCCCTTTGAGAGAGCCACCTCCTGTGCGGCCAGCAGGTACTCCCGGGTCTGCGTGTAGTCGGGCGCGATAGCGTCGAAGACGGCCTCGGCGGCTTCCTCGACGAGCACGCCAGTTGGTGCTCCGTCCTCGGTCCGAACGCCGTCGTCGGGCAGGTCCAGTACGTCCAGCGCGGCGTGGTTTACCGACACCGTATGGATATCCTCGCGCGCGGCCGCGACCGGGCGATCAGCGCTCACCCGGTCCAGCGTCGCCGCCTGCAGCAGGTCCCCGTCCCAGTCGCTCTCGTCGTAGCCAAACCCCAGTATCCAGCCCTCGCCGTCGTCGGCCGCCAGCAGCCGGTCGATGCAGTCGTCCGGGCCGTCCGCCTCGGCGAGGTCCGCCTCGACTGCACGCCGGCCGACGATGTCGAGGTGCGTGTGGGCGTCGACGAAGCCGGGCAACAGAACGCCACCGCGACAGTCGACGGTCTCGGCACCCGCGGTCGAGAGTTCGTTCGGGTCTCCGACGGCTGTGACAGTTCCGTTCGTCACTGCGACCGCCGATGCCGGACCGTCGCCGGACAGCGGCCGCACCTCACAGTTCGTGAATACGCGGTCGACCATACAAACTCGGCGAGCGGCGACTGCAAAACGCTTGGCCCGCCAAGAGCAACTGTTAGGAGTCCCGAAGCCACACCGGTCAGTATGACCGACTCCGACGCTACGGCGCTCGCGGAGCGCGTTCGTGACGGTGAGTTGCGGCTCTACGAACTGGAAGACCACGCCGACCCCGACGTTGCGGCGGCGGCCCGTAGACACCTGCTGGCCGAGGAGACCGGCGCGGATCTCTCGGCGGTCGGCGACTACACCTTCGACGCCGCTGACGCCGAGAGCAACATCGAGAACATGGTCGGTGCGGCGCAGGTCCCGATGGGCGTCGTCGGCCCGCTGCCCGTCGACGGCGGGGCCGCCGAGGGCGACCACCACCTCCCGCTGGCGACCAGCGAGGGCGCGCTGTTGGCCTCCGTCAACCGTGGTGTTTCGACCATCCGAAACGCCGGCGGCGCGACCGCTCGTGTGCTCAAATCCGGGATGACCCGCGCCCCGGTGTTCCGTGTCGAAGACGTGGCCGAGGCGGGCGAGGTGTCGGCCTGGGTCCGCGAGCACGTCGACGCTCTCGCCGACGCCGCCGAATCGACGACCAGCCACGGCGAACTGCAGGACGTGACGCCCTACGTCGTCGGCGACAGCGTCTTCCTGCGGTTCTCGTATGACACCAAAGACGCGATGGGGATGAACATGGCTACCATCGCGACGGAGGCGGCCTGCGACGTCGTCGAGTCCGAGACGCCGGCTGACCTCGTCGCGCTGTCGGGCAACCTCTGTTCGGATAAGAAGCCCGCCGCTATCAACGCTGTCGAGGGGCGCGGTCGGACTGTCGCCGCCGACGTACTCATCCCCCACGAGCAGGTCGAGGAGCGACTGGACACGACTTCCGACGCTATCGTCGAGGCAAATACCCGCAAGAACCTCGTCGGTTCGGCGAAGGCCGGCGCGCTGGGATTCAACGCCCACGCCGCCAACGTCGTCGCCGCGGCCTTCCTCGCGCTCGGGCAGGACATCGCGCAGGTGGTCGAGGGGAGCAACGCTATCACGACGGTCGACGCCCGGGAGGACGGCCTGTATGCCTCTGTCACCATTGCATCGCTGGAGGTCGGCACTGTCGGCGGCGGGACGGGTCTCCCCACGCAGTCCGAAGCGCTTGACGTGCTTGGCTACAGCGGCGGCGGCGACCCTGCTGGCAGTAACGCCGACGCGCTCGCGGAGGTCATCGCTGCTGGCGCGCTTGCTGGGGAACTCTCCCTGCTCGCGGCGCTCTCGTCTCGGCACCTTTCCTCGGCGCACGCCGACCTCGGGCGGTAGCCCCGGCTTCCCGGCGGCGCACTATCACTGCCGGCTCTGGCTTACCAGAAAGCCGGCCCCCGCAACGAGAACGATGACGCCAGCGAGCAGGAGCGCTTCCTGCCCGAGCAGCGGGCCGAGCACCAGCAGCGCCCACGCCACCGCGAACACGCCGTGGGCGATGGCGAACAGCCGTCGGCCGCGCCGGGCGAACACGACCGTCCCCAGCGCGAATCCGAGCGTGAGGACGACCGCCGAGAGCGCGACCGTGCTCACCCGTAGTGAACCCACAGCAACCGGCTCGACGACCGGCGTGAGCAAGAACAGCAATCCCGAGAGACCGACAAGCGTCCCGACCGCGACTGGGCCGGGCTCGAAGTCCAGCGTCGCGGTCATAGCAGCCGGTACTGCCCCCGGCTCTCCGATGCCTTGCCGGCGCGAACCAGCTTTGTCAGTGCCTTCCGGGTGTACGACGCCGGGACGCCGCGTTCCTCGGCGTAGGCCACGACATCATCCTCGGTCGGCTCGTCGAGGGTCCGCAACGCACTCAGGACGGTTTCCTTGCGGCTCGACCCGTCCGTCGCCCCCTGTTCGGTGCGCTCGGCGGCCGCCGACACGGCGTCTGTATCCACCCCCGAATCTTCGAGGTACGTCTCGTCGTCCACGCCCGCGTCGTCGACCTGGCGCTCCATCTCGGCGTAGGAATCCAACTCCGCGAAGGCGTCCCCCTCCCCCTGTCTGTTCGCCAGCATCGACGCCCGGACCTCTCGGGCGTGGGCCTCGTCGTCCGTTTCGACGAACTTCCGCCGCTTGGCGTGTTTCCGGCGCGTGCCACACCGCGGGCACTGTGTCGTCTCCGGCCGTCCCTCGGTGACCCACAGCGCGCTGCAATCACTACACCCGACGACCGCGTACATACCTCTCTGTCAGGGCCGGACGGTACTGAATCCACCGACAGGCGGCGCGACCACAGCGTGTGGATTAGGATCTCTATAACGAGTGTCACGGCGTCGATGCTCACCCCTGTCGGACGAACGCTTAGGTGGGCCGGGTACGACAGCATAGCGCATGAGGGAAGTACCACAGGCGGCCTGTGAGACAGTCGAAGCAGTCGACGGCGTTCACCTGACACAGTTGGCGGTCGGAGAGCAGATGAGCGTCCAGCAGTTCCACATCGACCCCGGTGCGGCCGTCCCGGAACACAGCCACCGCCACGAGCAGGTCGGCTACGTTGTGAAAGGGACCTTTACCTTCCACGTCAACGGCGAGGAGTACGTCATCGGCCCCGGCGACTCCTACGTGGTCCCGAGTGAGGAGCCACACGAAGCGCGCAACGACGGCGAGGAACCGGTCCGGGGTATCGACGTGTTCAGTCCGCCCAGATCGAACCCGGACTGGCAGGACTAGCCACAACTGTTTGGGGCCGGCGGCCGTAGCGCAATCAATGACGCGAGCAGTGGCTGCTGTCGTGACGCTCGCGCTCGTACTCGCCGGGTGCTCGGGCTTCGTCCAGCAGGACAGTCCCGAAACAGTCACGCCGGCAGCGGTGCCGACCGATGGGGCCGGCTATCCGCCGGGTGTGAGCGACGAGGCTGTGGTGCCGTCAGTGCTGGCCAGCGCCCACGCGCGGACGCTCGCGACGACGAACTACACGCTGGCCACCCGCCAGCGGGTCACTGACAGCAACGGAACGGTACTCCGGCGGTCTAACCACACACGCCACGTCGCGGCGAACAAGACAACGTATGCCGGGCAGTTCCGCCAGAACGGCACTGAACTGAACACTTTCACGACCCGCATTGACTACTGGACCAACGGCTCCATCGTCGCGGCCCGGTACGACGAGCGAGCGAACCGGCCCCAGCGGGTCAAGTGGACTGTCCGCGACGACGGCCCGGTCTCGGACCTCTCGGAGCGCCGGATGATACGTGGTATCGGGGAAGCTATCGATCTCTCCGTTGCCGACCGGAGCGACGGCGGCGTCGTCCTCGTCGGCACCCGTTTCACGGACCCTGGCAGGCTCAGTACACCGCTGTTCGTGAGCGACCCTCGCAACGTCTCCGTCCGACTCCGCGTCAGTCACGACGGTACCGTCTCGGCGCTTCGGCTGGCATTCGATGCCGAACGGAGCGACCAGCAGGTCCGTGTCACGCAATACCTGCGGCTACGAAACGTCGGGTCTACGACAGTGACACAGCCGAAGTGGGTCGCGAATACGACCCAGCGGTCGCTTCAGGAATAACCGCCCGTAACGAACAAATTCAGGCGCTACCGAGCGCGGGCAGGACTCGGCGTGAGGCGAGCATATAGCCGGCGTACAGGAGAACCAGTCCAATATAAACCTCCCAGATAGCGAGCGCAGAAATACCGCCGGACAGATCGGCGAGAGCGGCCTGTTCGGTGAGTGCTCCTCCTACGGTTAGCCCAGCAGCGAGGAGCGTCGAGAGCAGGAGTTCGAGTAGCTCTGGAATCGATTCTGAAACCATGTATGCGCAGATATCAGTGTCAACCCGCATGTAGCTCTTTCGATCCGAGAGAGCTTAGTAGGCCCACGAGAACGGGCCTGTATGAGCCAAAACTGGAACGCTGACTACGCGACACTCGCAAAGCGCGGGTTCATGCTCGGGGCGGGGCTGTTCCTCCTCGGCATCGCGGGGGAAGTCGCCGGAAGCGCCGTTCTCGGGACGCTCCCCGCCTGGGGCGACACGCTGCTGGTCGACATGGAAATGCTCGGTATTCTCGTCGGCCTCCTCTCGCCGCTCGTGTTCGGTGTGGTCCTTCCGCTGACCGAGTAACCCTTCTCTGACGGATACGCTCGATAGAACGACTCCCGAGCTACGGCCTCGTTCTCCCGACAGCACGACCGCTCGTCTCGCCAGTCCCGGCTGTTGTGCGCGATAAAAAATGGAGAGTTTGGGTGATCTGCGCGACTCGCTTACGCGAGCTTCTCTATATTCTCGACGACCTTCTCGGCGAACTCGCTGGTGGCGAGCTTCGTGCCGCCCTCGATCTGGCGTTCGAGATCGTAGGTGACGTTCCCGGAGGAGATCGTCTCCTCGACGGCGTCGCGAACGAGCTGGCCGGCGTCCTTCCAGCCCATGTATTCGAGCATGAGGCGGCCGGAGAGGATCATCGCGGTCGGGTTGACCTTGTCCTCGCCGGCGTACTTCGGGGCGGAGCCGTGGACCGGCTCTGCGAGACAGCGGGCCGAGCCGAAGTTCGCGCCGGGAGCGATGCCGAGCCCGCCGATCTGTGCGCCGGCGGCGTCGGACATGTAGTCCCCGTTCAGGTTCATCGTCGCGATGACGTCGTACTCGTCGGTGCGAGTCAGGAGCTGCTGGAGCATGTTGTCGGCGATGCGGTCGTTGACAACGAGCGCGTCCTCGGGCGCTTCGCCGTCGTACTCGTCCCACAGCTCGTCCTCGGTGATGACGTTCTCGCCGTACTCCTCTTCGGCGACCTCGTAGCCCCAGTCACGGAAGGCGCCCTCGGTGAACTTCATGATGTTGCCCTTGTGGACCAGCGTGACGCTGTCGCGGTCCTCTTCGAGGGCGTAGTCGATGGCCTCGCGGACGAGGCGCTTGGTCCCGAACTCGGTGATCGGCTTGACGCCGATGCCGACCGGGCCGTCGTGGATGGTTTCGTCGAAGTTCATCTCGTCCTCGACGAACTCCTTGACCTCCTCGACTTCGTCGGTGCCGGCCTCCCACTCGATGCCGGCGTAGACGTCCTCGGTGTTCTCCCGGAAGGTGACCATGTCCATCTCCCCGGGGTCCTTGACCGGCGACGGGACGCCGTCGATGTGGTAGGTCGGGCGGACGTTCGCGTAGAGGTCGAGCGTCTTCCGGAGCGCGACGTTGAGCGAGCGGAAGCCGGCCCCGACCGGGGTCGTCAGCGGGCCCTTGATGGCGACGTTGAACTCCTTGATCGCCTCGACGGTGTCGTCGGGGAGGTTCTCGTCGTACTTGTCCCGGGCGGACTGGCCGGCGTAGACGCGCATCCAGGAGATGTCACGACCGGTGGCGTTCGCGGCGGCTTCGAGCACCTTCTGTGCGGCCGGACCGACGTCCGTCCCGATACCGTCCCCGTGAATGATGGGGATGATCGGGTTCTCCGGAACGTCGAGTTCGTCGTCCTCCGTGACCTGAATCTGCTGTCCCTCGTCGGGAACCTCCACTTTGTCGTAATCGTAGCCCATATTCCGCCAATTGACAGTCGCCCCTAAAGGCGTGCCGCTTTGCCTCAGATGTGGTAACACAGTGCGTAAAGAAAGGGCTGCGACCGCATGCCGGCACGTCACTATCGCTATAGCCGGAGGTCATATGCCTTTCGTCTGTCAACAGGTCTGCATGCACGTCATCGTCCACGGCGGCGCGGGCAGTCCACCGGAGTCACCGGCCACTCGGCAGGAAACACTCACCGACGCCGCTGAACGGGCAACGGCGGCGGAGGGTCCGATGGACGCGGTGCTGGCCGCGCTTCGACCGCTCGAATCCGATCCGGCGTTCAACGCCGGCGTCGGTGGGGCCGTCCAGAGCGACGGCGAGGTCCGGACCGACGCTGGACTGATGACCGACGCCGGCCAGGTCGGGGCGGCGTGTGCAATGTCTGGCGTTGTACACGCCACGGATGTGGCCCACAGTGTGGGAACCGAGACGCCACACGTCTTGCTGGCCGGTAACGAGGCCGTCGATTTCGCGGCAGGCATGGGTGTCGACACCGGTCACGACCTCACGACGGCGGAGACGAGACAGCGATACGAGGATACGGACCCACCCGACGGTGGCCCCGCCGACCATCTCGAATGGGTCCGTACGCATTTCGGCGGCACTGACACCGTCGGCGCGGTTGCGACCGACGGGGACCGGCTTGCGGCAGCGACGTCGACCGCCGGGCGATGGTTTGCACTGGCCGGTCGGGTCGGCGACGTCCCGCAGGTCGGCGCTGGGTTCTACGCGGACGACCGCGGCGGCGCGAGCGCGACCGGCGAAGGGGAAGCCATCGCCCGGTTCGGCCTGGCCCGCCACGCCGTCGAACTGCTCGACACGTACGGCCCGCGACAGGCCGCCGAGGAAGCAATCGCGGCGTTCGAGGACGCCACCGGCGGGCGTGCCGGCGTGATCGTGCTCGACCACGCCGGTCACACCGGGGCCGAACGCAACACCGCCGCGATGCAGACCGCGACGAGATAGCCAGAGGGAAACCCCTTTGCCCGCGACCGACTAACCGGCGTGCATGACTGACGTGGACTTCGATTCCGAGCAGTACGAGAAATGCCGCGAAGCGGGCGAGATTCTGGCACAGGTGCGCGACGAGGCGGCCGAGCGCGTCGAGGTGGGCGTCTCCCATCTCGAAGTCGCTCAGTGGGCCGAGGACAAAATCAAGGAGTTGGGCGGCAAGCCGGCGTTCCCGGTGAACATCTCTATCGACGAGGAGGCGGCCCACGCCACGCCCGAGCGCGACGACGACGCCACCTTCGGCGAGGAGATGGTCAACCTCGACATCGGCGTCCACGTCGACGGGTGGCTCGCCGACACCGCCGTGACGGTCGACCTCTCCGGGCAGGACGAACTCGCCGAAGCGCCCGCCGAGGCCCTGGACGCCGCGCTGGACGTTGCCGGCCCCGGCGTCGACGTGGGCCAGATCGGCGCGGCCGTCGAGGAGGTCATCGAGGGGTACGGCTACAACCCCGTCGTGAACCTCACCGGCCACGGACTCGGTCACTGGGAGCAGCACACGTCACCGAACATCCCGAACCGCGAGGTGGCACAGGGCGCGACGCTCAACGTGGGCGACGTGGTCGCTATCGAGCCGTTCGCCACTGACGGCCGCGGCAAGGTGCAGGAAGGGGCCGATGAGGAGATTTTCGCCCTCGAACGGGAAGGGTCAGTCCGGAACCGGCAGGCCCGACAGGTCCTCGAACAGATCACCGAGGAGTACCGTACGCTGCCGTTCGCCGCCCGCTGGCTTGACTCGCCGCGAGCGGAGATGGCGCTTCGCCGGCTGAAACAGCAGGACATCATCCACGGCTATCCGGTACTCAAAGAGCAGGACGGCGCGTACGTCAGTCAGAAGGAACACACCGTTATCATCACCGAGGACGGCTGTGAAGTGACGACCCGTTCGCGGTAGCGTGAACACCGGCTTCGAACCCGCTGGACTGACACCGGACTCCGCTTCTTGAGCATCCACAGCGACATCTCTCTGTGGCCGGTGTGAAAGGGTGTGATGGGTGGGGTGTGTGGCCACGCAGTCAAAGACCGCGTGGCGTATGGAAACGGTGGGGTGGGGGGTGTGTGGCCACGCAGTCAAAGACCGCGTGGCGTACTGAAACGGTGGGGTGGGGGTGGGGTGTGTGGGATGGTCAGGCGTTGTTCATCCGCGTGGACGTGGTTGTGCCACAGATCTGACACTCGCTGACCCGATACGGCTCTCGGGAAAACGCCGCGTTCTCGCGTTTATCGGACTCTGTCTGTATCTGGACACGCACGGCGTGCGGTGTCTCGCGGTCACACGTCGAACAGTGTTCAGCCATGTCAACGCCGTCGTTTATCGCTGCCATCCCGCCTGATACAAGCCGGGTAAGGAGTATAAAAACCACCTTCAGTTCTGGTCCGTTCAGCACTGTTTATCGCCAGATAGCGGCCGATTTTTTCGGATTGCTGCCTTAGAGAAGACGAGAATGTTTAAAAGTCTCTCTAAGGCTATAGAATCCGGTCTACGACCGTGAACGGCCAACACTTTTATATACTTCTTTCGCAGTATCAGTCCTGTCGTTTTTGCTGGTGGGTCGACAACTGGCGGTATGGACAAGGTGTTCGCGCCGTGGCGCATCGAGTGGGTCGAACGCGAGGAGACGAACCCCGACGTCGACTGCGTGTTCTGTGCGTTTCAAGCGGGGGACGACGACCGGGCGAACAACCTCGTGGCACGAAGCGACCACGCCTTCGTCCTCCTGAACAACTACCCGTACAACCCCGGGCATGTGATGGTCATTCCCCACACCCACACCGGCGAGTACGGCGACCTCGACGACGAAACCCTGCTCGATCACGCCCGGCTGAAACAGCGGACGTTCGACGCCCTCGAAACGGCGCTGTCCCCGGACGCGTTCAACGCGGGGCTGAACCTCGGTGGCTCTGCGGCCGGCGGGTCGATTGACGACCACCTCCATACTCACGTCGTCCCGCGGTGGAACGGCGACACCAATTTCATGCCGGTCATCAGTGATACGAAAGTCATCGTCGAGGCCGTCGAAGAGACGTACGACCGGCTCTACGCTGCGTTCGCATCACAGGACGGGACAACCGCTCCTGACGACGGGGCTGTCCGCATCAATTGAGGCGGTCGCGGGGAAGTTCAGTCGGGGATAGCTCAGTGTCGAAGCGGCTTTGACGGCGGCCCGACAACGGGGGAGCAATGTCACGCCGCGCGACGCTCAGGCGGGTCGGCCTGCTCGTTCTCGGCGTCAATCTCCTCCTCGTGCTGCTGAAAGCCAGCGTCTGGCTCACCACCGGGAGCTTCGCTGTCCAGTCCGAGGCGGTCAACAGCGCCGCCGACACCGCCTACTCGCTGGTCATCGTCGCTGGATTGTACCTGACGACGCGCCCGCCGGACTTCGAGCACCCCCACGGCCACGAACGCATCGAGCCGTTCGTCTCGCTGTTCGTCGCCGCGGGTATCTTTTCCGCTGGCGGTTTCGTCCTCTGGAACGCCGGTACTGCCCTGCTGACCGGGAACATCTCGGTGACACAGGGCCCAGCCGCCGTGCTCGTGCTCGCCTTCTCGGCCGTCGCGAAGTACGCCCTCTATCGCTACTGTCTCCGCGCGGGCACGGACCGTAACTCCCCGGCGCTCGTTGCGACGGCGAAGGACAACCGCAACGACATCCTCACCGCGGGAGCGGCGCTGGTCGGCGTTGCCGGCGCGATGGCCGGTTACCCCATCGCCGACCCGCTGGCCGCGCTCGTCGTCGCCATCGGCATCATCTACACCGGTATCGAGGTCGTACAGGAAAACGTCACTTATCTCGTTGGCGGCGCACCGCCGGAGGACCTCCGGCGCGAAATCCTCCGCCGCGCGCTGGACCACTCGCAGGTCCGTGGTGCACACGACGTTATCGCCCACTACGTCGGCCCCGAAATCGACGTGAGCCTCCACATCGAGGTGGAGGGCGACCTGACGCTGTTCGAGGCCCACGACATCGAGACGGCGGTCATCAAGTCCATCGAGGAACTCCCGGAGGTCGACGACGCGTTCATCCACGTCGACCCGAAGGAACTCGGCGAGTGGAAAGACGACGAGGAAGTGGAACGGCTCGCTGATCTGGAGTGACGTTTTAGTAGCTTCCGTGCCATGCTGTAGCATATGGGCGACGACTCATCACGTAGCTGGCTCGCGCTCGGACGACTGTTGTTCGGTCTCGGCGTGGCTCTGCAGGCCGCCGAGGACTTCCGCGACATGGAGGACGCAATCGAGTACGCTGAATCTGCGGGTGTCCCCGCGCCGGATTTGTTGGCCCCGCTGGCCTCGGGGATGATGCTGGTCGGCGGGCTGGGGACGGCATTCTGGCGGCTTCCTCGGGTTTCGACCGGGGCCGTCGCCACGTTCCTCGCCGTCGTGACCCCGACGATGCACGACTTCTGGAACGCCGACCCGGACGACCGGAGCGGCGAGCGCCTGGCCTTCTTCGGCAACCTCGCGATGTTCGGCGGAGCGATAGCGTTCCTCCGCGAGGCATACAGTGGCGACTGATTGCCCGGTCGATTCCGACTGAAAATTCGGGCTGCCGACCCGCTTAGTCCGCGACCTGCGCTCGCTCGACCGGCTCGCCGAAGGCGTACACGGTGTTGTGGCTCGTGATCTCCACGTCGACCGTGTCGCCGATTTCGAGGCCGCGCTCCTGGGCGTCGGCGATGACGACCTGCCGGTAGGCCTCGTCGTAACCCACCAGCGACTCGTCGGTGCCGTCCTCGACGAGCAACACCGAGGACGTGTGGCCGACCATCTCCTCGTAGGCCTCGGCCATGAGCTCCATCTTCGCCTCGCTCATCTCCTTCGAACGGTCCTTCTTCGTCTGGCCGCCCAGGCCTTTCATGTCGGCGGCGTCGGTGCCGGGCCGCTTGGAGAAGCGCGTGACGTTGATCTTCTCGGGGCGGGTCTCGCGCAGCAGCGCCATCGACTGCTCGTGGTCGGCCGGCTCCTCGGTCGGGAAGCCGACGATGAAGTCCGTCGACAGCGTCCAGTAGTCCAGGTGGTCGTCAAGCGTTTCGACGACCTCCAGGTACTCCGAGACGGCGTGCTGGCGGCGCATGTCGGCCAGCACGTCGTCGCTGCCGGACTGGACCGGTGCGTGGATGAAGTTGTACAGTTCGTCGTGCTTGGCGAACACCCGAGCCAGTTCCTCGCGGACGCCGTGGAGGCCCTTCGGGTTCGCCATGCCGACACGCACCCGGAAGTCGCCGTCGATGTCGGAACAGATGCGGTCGAGTAGCTCCGGCAGCAGGCTCGTCCCCTGGTTGGTGTCCCAGCCGTAGACGCCGGTGTCCTGGCCGGTGATACGGATTTCCTTCGCGCCGGCGTGGACGAGTGCGCGTGCCTTCTCGACGTTCTCCTCGACCGAGGGCGACTCGATTCGGCCCGTCGCCTGCTTCGTGATGCAGTAGGAGCAATCGGACATACAGCCCCGGGCGATGGGGAGGATACCGACGACGCCGTTCAGCACCGTCTCGGTGTCCGGCGTGATTGTCGGGCACTCGCCGTTGAGGACGTACTGGGGCACGTCGTCCCAGTGGAGTACTTCCGCGTCGACGTCGGCGGTCTGGAACTCCTCGCCCTGTGCGAGCGCCATACAGCCCGTGATGACGAGGTCGGCCGGCGTTTCTTTGTCGAGTTCTTTGGCCCGTGCGAGCATGTTCCGCTCGGTTTTCTCAAGCACCGTACAGGTGTTGAGAATCGCTACGTCAGCCGACTCCGGCCCGTCGGCGGGGTGGTGCCCGCCCTCCCGGAGCGCCTGCTCGATCTGCTGGGTCTCACCTCTGTTCGAGGTGCACCCGTACGTCTCGATGTGATACCGGGCCATTCATCCAGACACTATCGCCAGGACGGCAAAAGGGCGACGGATTGGACCGGTCAGTAGCCGTCGGTTGTGTCCGCGTCGTCCCGCTCTCTCTCCGGTTCGGTCGGCGACTCGCCCTCTGTCTCGGCCTGCCACTCCCGGACGATAGTACCGCCGCTGGAGGCCCCGATTCGCTCGGCCCCGGCCTCGAACATCGCCTCGGCGTCGGCCCACGACCCGACGCCGCCGCTGGCTTTCACCGGGAGGTACTTGCTGAGGATCTCCACGTCGTGGACCGTCGCGCCGCCCTCGCTGAACCCCGTCGCGGTCTTGAGATACGCGGCGTCGGCGTCCGCGACCAGTTGGCCGACCCGTTCGAGTTCGTCGTCAGAGAGCAGCGGCGCTTCGACGATGACCTTCACGGGAACCGGGACGCTGGCGACGACCTCGGTGATGTGGTCCCGGACGGCGTCGTCCGCGCCGGCTTTGAGCAAGCCAACGTTGCACACCATATCCAGTTCGTCGGCCCCGGCGTCCCAGGCCAGTTTGGCCGCCTGACAGACGCTGTCGGTCTGGCCCTGCCCGTGGGGGAAGTCGATGACGGCTGTGAGCGGGACGTTCGCGTACTCCGTCGCCAGCGGGAGGTAACACGGTGGAATGCACGCTCGCATCCCGTACTGCAGCGCCTCGTCGAGGCAGGTCCGTACGTCGTCCGGTGTCGTCGTCGGGCCGAGGACTGTATGCTCGATGCGGTCTGGAATGTCGTCCATACCGCGGGGTGACACGCGGTGTCTACGTAAAGACGGCGGGCGGCGGACGGTGCGGGTCGGGTGTCCCGCTGTAGTGGCTGTCCGCGATAGCCGCTCGTACCGATGCGCCCGCCGTCGGTCTCGTTCGGAAGGTTTTCCCTCGTCGGCGTCGGCGTGAGGGACATGGTACTGCCTTCGGGGTTAGCGCTCCCGCCGCTCGAGTACACTGTGGCGCTGCTTGCGGGCACGCTCGTGGTGACAGCGCTGTTGTACGCCCTCGAACCACCGATCGACCAGCGGACCGTGGTCGCCCTGACGCCGTGGATGGCACTCGGCGGCGCGCTCCACGCGTTCCACCAGCCGCCGATTGAAGCGTACAGGCCCGTGGTCGCACCGCTGTTCGGCGCACCGGCGGTGTACCTCACGACGTTCGTCACGCTGGGCGTCGTCTGGATCACGCTGACGCTGTTCAGCGTCCGGCGCGGCCACAGCGAGACGATATCGCGCAATCTGGGGTACATCGGTATCGGACTCCTGACCGTGTTGCTCGTCATCGCCGTCGTGATGGCACTGGAGTCCGGCCTGCTGGGGCTCATCTGGCCGACTGTCGCCGTCGTCGTCGCGACTGTTGTCACCGCTGTAACGGTGCTTGCGGTCGCGCTGTGGCGGACACCGGTTGTGGTCCGGATGCGCTATGCGGCCCCGACGGTCGTGTTCGCGCATATGCTCGACGGCGTCTCGACGGCGGTCGGCGCTGACGTCATCGGCATCACGGAGCGAACGCCGATCCCGGCACGCATCATGGAGTTCGCTGGCACGCTCCCGACAGCGCCGTATCTCGGCAAAGGCTGGCTGTTCGTGTTCGTCAAACTGCTCGTGGCGGTTGCGGTCGTCTTCCTGCTCGACGACTACCTCGAAGAGGACCCGGTCGAAGCGAGCCTCCTGCTCGCGCTCGTGACCGCCGTTGGCATCGGTCCGGCCACCAACAACATCGTCCTGTTCCTCTTTATTCCGGTCTGAATGTAGCGACCTTTACAGCGGAACGTCTCGGCCAGCGGTCCGTCTTGGTGCCAGACGGCCCAGGCCGGAACGTGTCGTGCCGGCGACCATCTGACCACGCGACACAACGCTCATTGGCACCGCGAGCGAGGAACGACACGTGCTTGAGTACCCCCTCTCGCAGTGGGCGTTCGTCTGTGTCGTCGCCGGCGCGGTCGTCGGCCTGTTGTTGAACATCCCGATGGTGACACAGGACGAGGGGTACCTGCCAGCATACATCGCCGCGGCCGGACTCACCCGCACCGACCCGGCGGCAGTGAGTCGTCCCCTCGCCGTTGTTGTCCATCACGGCACCGCCCTCGTTGCGGCACTGCTCTACGGCGCGGTCGTTGCAGGCCTCTCGTCCGTGCTTCCGACGGCAGTCTCGCTCAACGGCGTCCCGCTGATACCGCACATCGTCGGCGCTGCGGGCGTCACCGCGTTCATCTACTACTTCTTCGCCCGCGTGGCCATGCCTCGCTTCGGCGGCAGTTTCCGAGACGACACTGACGAGATTGTCCAGCAGTGGGCGCTCACGGCGTTCATCTTCGGGACGGCGCTCGCGCTGTTCGTCCCGGTGCTCGTCACCTGGCTGTAAGCTACGTCTCCTCGACCCGCTTCGAGAGGTTTCTGTAGGCTCCGAGATACAGGAATACGCTGGCAAGGAGCGCGAACGGGACGACGAGGGGCCACGAGGGGCCGTCCGGCGTTCCCGCGCCGACGGTGTAGCCGGTCAGCAGTCCGAGGATGACTCCGGCGGCGAGAGCGATACCCGCCGGCCCTCGCATCCGCCTATCGAACAGCGAGAGATCGTCTGCCATACGTCCGCTCTCGCGGCCGTCCCACCTCACTGTTGCGACCGACAGGAATCCACTGACTACTAAATAGTTCCGCCCGACTGGCCGATATGGCGAAACAACCGCATCTACTCGTCGAACCGGGTGACCTGACAGACATCGCGCTCGTGCCGGGTGACCCCGGACGCGTCGACCGCATCGCGGGCCTCTGTGACGACCACGAGGTCGTCGCGGAGAACCGCGAGTACAAACTCGTCAACGCGACCTACGACGGCCGCGAACTGACGATCTGCTCGACCGGGATCGGGTCGCCGTCGACGGCCATCGCCGTCGAGGAACTGGAAGCGGTCGGCGTCGAGACGCTCATCCGCGTCGGAACGACCGGCGCGCTCCAGGAAGGCATCGAGATCGGCGATATGGTCGTCGCCAACGGCGCTGCCAAGGACGAGGGAACGTCCCAGCGCTACGAATCCAAGTCCGTCCCGGCCGTCCCGAACTACGACGTCCTCTCGTCGCTGGTCGACGCCGCCGAGGCGAACGACGAGGACGTCCACGTCGGCCCCATCGCCACGGACGACGCCTTCTACGCCGAGACGGACGAGTACATCAACGACTGGGAGGCCGCCGGCCTGCTGGCCGTCGAGATGGAGGCCGCCGCGCTGTTCTCGCTGTGTCGTCGCAAGGGCCTGCGCTCGGGCGCTATCTGTACCGTCGACGGAAACCTCGTCGAGGGGACACAGAAGGGCGAAACCGAGGACGAGGAACTCCCCGAGAAAGCCAAGAACAACGTCGAACGCGCCATCAAAATCAGTCTGACGGCGACCACGTCGCTGTAAGCGTCGGCACCGCTGGATTCTGCGAGCGCCTGTCGGGGCTGTCCCGTGTGAGCGACCGGTCGCGCCGCTTCCCGGCGGAGGGCTTAACAGACATTCTCCCGTGGGAACCTGTATGCTCGACCAGTTCCGGAAACGACTCAACGCGGCGGTCAGACGGCTCCGGCGGGTCGAGCGCCGCGAACTACAGGACTTCAGACGGTGGGCCGAGGTGACCGAAAACCTCGTCCATCTCTCCATGCTGGTGTTCGTCCCGCTGGCTATCGTGCTGGTGACGACGCTGGCGAACGCCGTCCCGCAGTTGAGTTTCCTACTGTTCCCGCCGCTTGCGGCGGGGTCGTACACGCTCTTTGTCGATCCGACGAGTAAGTACTCCGACCCGAAGCGGTTCGTCGCGGGACTCACCATCGGTGCGGTCTGTGGGCTGGGCGCGCTCGCCGTCTCGAACAGCTACCTCACGGCCCCGGGCGGCCAGTTCGGCGTCACCGCGCTCGGTGCCGGCTTCGCCGTCTTCGCGACCGGCGTGGTCACCTGGCCGCTCGACATCGAGGAGCCGTCGTCGTACTCCACCGCCCTGCTGGCGCTGCTGGTCGAACCGAGCCAGCGGGCGGCGTTCGTTGTCAGCATCTTCCTCGCGAGTTCGCTCGTGGCAGCCCTCTTCGTCGTCTGGCGCGAGGAGTTCTACGAGCAGCGGGCGACGTACCTGTACGAGTCGATGTCCGGCGACGACCACGTCCTCGTCCCGATGCGCGGCGACTCGGCGGGCCAGACAGCGATGCTGGGCGCACGGCTCGCGGCTGCCCACGAAGCCGGGAAAGTCGTCTTGCTGGACATGGTTTCGGACAGCGACGCCGCCACGACCCAGCAGTCGCTCATGCGGGACACGATACAGATGGACATCCGGTCGGAGAACGGGTCCGACTCGCCATCGGCCCGGACTCGTCGCGTCGCTGACGGCGGTGACCCAGCCAACGCGTCGGTATCACCCGACCAGACTGACCTCGAAGCGGAGGTCGATTGGCTGGAGACCCACGCCGACCGCATCGAGACGCGAACGGGCGTCTCCTGTCAGGTCGTCGTCGCGAGCGACGACGGGTCGCCGGCGAAGACGACGCTGCAAACCGCGGCCGAAACCGGCTGTGACCTCATCGTCGCGCCCTACGAGAGCCGACACGGGGCGCTGACGTCGTATTTACAGCGGCTGTTCCGCAGTAAAAGCGATATCGTCGTCCATCGGTCCCGGAGCGACCGGACCCGCTGGAAGCAGGTCATCGTCCCCGTGCGGTCTGTCAGTGACGTAGCCCACAACATGGTCGACTTCGCCACGCGACTGGCCGGTCGGAGCGGGCGGGTCGCCGTCGCGACCTGTATCGGGTCCCGCGGGGACCGCCGGCGGGCCGAGGAGATGCTCGCGGACCTCGTCGAGCCGTACGAGGGCGCGTTCGAGACGCGGGTTCCGCGGACGGACATCCAGACGTTCCTGTCCGACATCGCCCCGCAGTACGATCTGGTCATGATCGGGGCGAGCCGCGACCGGAGCAAGGCGTCGCGGTTCATCTCGCCGCCGACGTTCGAACGGCTAGAAAACGTCGAAACGGACGTCGCTATCGTCGACTGCGGCCGGGCCTAGATATCCGCGTCGTCCTCGTCGTTCACGTCGAGCAGGTGGTCGGCGATGTTCTCCATCCCCTTGCGACCCAGCGCGGACTGGACGATGAGATGGCCACCCAGCACTGCCGGGCTGATGACCGTGTCCGCGCCCGCACGGCGGAGCTTCTCGATGTTCTCGCGGTCCGTCGCCGCGGCGACGATGTTGACCTCCGGATTGAGCGTCTGTGCCGTCAGTATCGCCAGCGCGTCCTGTGCGTCGTCGTTCGTCGCCGCGACGACGGCGGCGGCGTCTTCGATGCCGGCCCGTTGCATCGGCTCTTCGTCGCTCGGGTCCGCGGTCAGAACGGCGATGTCCCGTTGCTGGAGCCGCGTGGCCGTCTCCGTGTCCGGCGTGATGACCACGAAATCGATTGCGCCGGTCAGTTCCTCGATGATCGGTTCCGTCAGGTCGCCGTGGCCGAGCACCAGTACGTGGTTCTCGAGCAAGTCCAGTTGTGCGTCAGTCATGTTTCCGAGTGCCTCCGAAAGCCGCTTCTCGATTGCCGGGCCCAGCAGCGACCCCAGTGCGATAGCGAAACTGGCCGTCCCGAGGACGACCACCGACATGCCGAACAGTTTCGCCTGCTGGCTCTGTGGGGTCATGTCGCCGTATCCGACGGTACTAGCCGTGACAAGTGTGTAGTAGAACGCGTCGGTCGCCGTCGAAAGATTGGTGAAGTCATCGCGGAGCGCGTACGACCCCGCCGTTCCGTACATGAGCGAACCGAGGAGCGCCGCGCCCGCGGCCAGTTGCGCCGTCGAGAGGTCGATCGGTCGGTCGAATCGCCGCCGGTTCAGGAGCATCGTCGGGAGCGAAAGCAGCGAGAGCGCAACGAGCGGGATCGATACCGCCGAACTCGGTACGGGGCCGACAAACGGGATCGATACCGCCGAGTTCTGCACCAGCCCTTGAACCGCCGCGACGGGAAGTAAGACGACGGTCGCGTACCACGCGACTCGCAGGCGACGGCGGAGTCCGACGACGCTGACGAGCAGCGTGAACCCCGTGAGCGCACCGGTGAACCCGGCGGTGCGCTGGAGGCTTCGCGGAATGAGGTCCCCGAGCGGCCCGCTAATCGACACGGCACTGATGTTGACCACACCAGTGACGAACGACAGCACCGCCACCAGCACCGGCAAGAGGATTGTCGCGCGCGCTCCCAGCCAGTCCCGCGGTCTGTCCATACCCATCCAGATTACAGCGGTCGGTGTAAATGTACTGTCCGCGGGCCGGAAGCGATTTACTACCGGCCACGCAGGATGTGGACATGGCTTCGCTCCCGGTCGAGGTGTTGATGGGGATCTATCTGGGGCTGTTGGTGGGAGTGATACCGGCGCTCGTGTCGTGGGCGCTAGGGTTCAGTTTCAAGTACTTTACCGGCATTACCGTGCCGGGGTTCGGTGTCGTCGTGCTGGCAATCGCACTTGCCGGCGTCAGCGGCGGCCTCATGGCACTGGCTGACAAGTCGATTACGCAGGCCCCCAACGCCGAGCGAATCATTACTGCAATTATCCTCGTCGGGATGGTGTCGCTGTACGCTCACAGCAAGGGCGACCAGCTCGGGGCGGAGTTCCCGAAGCGGCTCTCTTTCCAGGGGCTACGCGAGAAGAAACTCTCTGCGGACGTGGTCGAGTTCGTCGGCGGCCGCGACGAGGTCCGTATCCGCGTCGTCGGCGACGTGGCCGACATGGAAGGGTATCCGCCGCTTTCGGAGCCACTCCGGGCCGAGATACGCGCCGAGGAGTGGCGGTTCCCGGCGGACCTCCGTATCGGCGAACTCGAACGCCGGATGGAGGAGCGGCTGAAATCGGAGTTCGATCTCGGCGACGCTGCCGTCTCGATAGACGAGCAAGGGCGGGCGACGGTCGTCGCCGCGCCGCCGTTTTCGGGCCTCTCGAAGCGCGTGGGCGACAACCGCCACGCCGTCTCGGTGGACGCGCTGTTGCCGACCGGGCTGGCCCGCAACGACGAGGTGACGGTGCTGACTGAGGACGCACAGGTCCGGGGGACCGTCGTCAGTGCCTGGTCGGCTCCGTCGGCCGACGGGACGCCCGCCGAGACGCCGACGGAACCGGAGATCGCCGACGCCGAGGCATCCCCGGCACCGGTCCAAGCACCGACGACCGACGGCGGTGAGGGCCGGCTCACGGTCGCCGTTACTCGGACGGACGTGCAACCGCTCTTGCGGTCGGCCCAGCCGAAGGTCGTGGTCGAGCCCCGCGGAACACACCGGGAGTACGAACTCGTCTCGCTGCTCCGCCGGGCCGGAAGCCGGTTTCGACGGCTCACGGTCCGCGCCGACGGTCCGCTGGACGGGACGACGCTCAGGGACGCGCACGTCCGCGAGGCCTACGACGTTGCCATCGTCGCTATCCGGACGGCGGACGGCTGGCAGGTCGCGCCACGCGGCGACGCGGCCGTCGAAGCCGGCGACGAACTGTACGCGATTGGCCGCCGTACCGACCTCGACGCCTTCGCGGAGGCGGTCGCATGACGCCGCTCGGCCCGGCACTGCTCGCACAGGCCGGTGCGAACCTGCAACTGGGGACGGTGTCACGGGCGCTGGTCGAGGGCGTTGTCTGGCTCCTCGTCATCACGCTCCTCGCCGCGACGCCGGCGGGCGCTATCGCCGTCTTCTATCGCTGGTACGTCCGTGAACGCATTCAGACCGGGCTGGCGGTCCTGTTCGGCCTGACCGCGGTCGTCCTCGTTATCGGCGCGACGACGGCGCTCAGCGAGGTCATCGCCCAGCGTGAGGACGTGCTGGCGGCCGGTGCAGTCCTGTTGAACCTCGCTGCGTTCCTCGCCGGCGGCGTCGGGGCCTACGGCGGGATGCGTATCGGGGACCGACTGGGCGTCGACCTCTTCGCCGCGACCGGCGGCCGGAACATCGACGCCGACGTGAGCGAGATCGTCCAGACCGTCGGCCGCGTCACGTCCGTTCGCCTGCCCGAGGATATCGACGACATCATCGGTTACGACCCGATGCCCGACGAGACCAAAGAGACGCTCGCGAACCGGCGCTTTCTCTTCCCGCGGCGGCTGACGAAAGACGAACTCCGGGACCGGCTGGTCGTCCGCCTCAAGACCGACTACGGCGTCGGCCACGTAGACGTCGAGCTGGCCGACGACGGCAACGTCGACTACCTCGCCGTTGGCTCACGGGCGGCCGGCATCGGCCCGACGCTGCCGCCCTCGACGAACGCCGTCGCCATCCAGGCCGATCCGGCCCACGCCGCGAGCGCCGGCGATCTGGTTCAGGTCTGGGAGCAAGCGCCGGCGAAGCGCGTGCTCACCGGCGAACTCCGGGGCGTCGCCGACGACGTGGTAACGGTCGCTATCGACGCCGCCGACACGCCGAAACTCGACCCGCAAACGCAGTACAAGCTCGTCACGCTTCCGGTGCAGGACCGCTCCGACCGGGAGTTCGCCTCGCTGCTCCGGGCGGCCGACGAGACGATGGGCACCGCCACCGTCGAACCGGGGAGCGCGCTCGACGGTGCGGCGGTCGGGAGTCTGGCAGTCACTGTGGTCGCGATCACCCGCGACGACACAGCGCCGGAGACGATCCCGTCCCGCGAGCGTGTGCTGGCGGCCGGCGACACTATCTACGCAATCGCCACGCCGGACGCGTTGCGGCGGCTGGAGGAAGCCACGGAAGGGACGGGCGAACCGGCCACGACGCCGACTGTGACGGACGAGCCAGGAGACGATACTGCTGCCGAGGACGGTCAGCCAGGCGCGTCTGACTCCGCTGACCTGACCGAGCGGACTGGCGGGACGGCGGAACCAGCGGCCGACACGACTGATGCCGATGCCCGCGACAGCGCGGGGGATGTCGACGCGACCGAGACTGAGACCGATGACACGACCGACGCCGACGCGGACACAGACACGGCTGACACCACCACCGCCGACGAGCCGACTGGCACCGCCGATGAGGATGAGGCGACTGCTGATACCGCTGCTGACGCTGGCTCGGCTGATATCGGCGCTGACGACGGGACAACCGAGACCGGAGACGAACCCACGGACGACGACCCGCTGGCGGCGCTTCGGAACGCCGATGTGGAGGACGCGGACGACGAGCTGACTGCGGACGAGGCGTTCGAGGACTTGCCGGCAGACGACGGCGACGACACCGTCGAAGTGTGGGACCCCGAAGAGCGGATCGGCGGGGCGGACGACGAGTCTGCTGCCGACGAGGTCGACGACAGCGACTCGGCGGACTCCGAAGCGCCCGCCGAGGACGGAGACGGCGTCGACGACGAATCGGCCGCTGCTGACGATTCGGAGAAGCCAAACTGAGAGGCGGGTACCGTTACTGCCAGATGCACGCCGTCGCGGACTGTCCTTCTCCTGTGCGGCTGAACGGGCCGGACACGGCGCGGTCCGGAACCCTCTTTTGCCGGACGCCCGGAGTGCGGCTATGGAGTGGAAACTGTTCGCACACCTCCGGGACGCGGCCGACGGCCAGTCCGTCAGCGTCGATATCGAGGGGGACGCCACGGTCGAGACGGCGCTCGATGCGCTGCTCGCGTCGCGACCGGCGCTCGCCGAGGAGGTGCTCGACGAGAACGAGGAGTTGGCCGACCACATCCGGGTGCTCGTCGACGGCGAGGACCCGTTCGCCGCCGGTGAGGGGCTGGCGACAGCTGTCGACGAGGAGACGGAACTGGCGTTGTTCCCGCCGGTCAGCGGCGGCTGATACGGATTGTCGGCCGGGTCACTTTTTGAGCGGTCCCGCTACCGTCACGTTCGAGATGACGATGCGAACGCCGTCCTGATACTCGGTATCGAGCGTCACGTCCCAGCCGTGGGTCCGGGCGAGCATCCGCAGGTTCGGGAGCGTCATCCCGGCCTCGGCGTCCGGCATCGCGCCGCCGTACTCGAAGAAGGCCTCCGCCGCCGTCTCGCCCGCCGGAGTCCCGTCGTCGGTGATGACGATCTCGTCGGCCTCCCGCTCGACGGTGACCGTCGACGCGCCGTTGTGCGCCGCGAACGTGAACCCGCTCTCGAAGAGGTCCCGCAACCGAGTCGGGTCGGCGATTATCTGTCCCTCCACGTCGGCCGCCATCGTGAGGCCGTTCGTGTCGGCACGGTCCCAGGCTCCGTCGATGACCGGCTGGAGGTCGACAGCCGTCGTTTCGTCGATTGTCTGCCCGTGTCGAGCCAGCGTCGCGAGTCCGTCGACGATTTCTGACATCCGGTCGGCCGTCTCGGACGTCGACTGGAGGGATTCTTTGGCCAGATCGACCTTGCCGCGGTTCAGGGCGTCACCGGCGACGGAGACCCGACCGGTGATTATCTGGAGCGTGTTCAGCAGTTCGTGCCTGATTGCAGTGGCGAACCCCTCTAACTGCTCGTTCTGTCGGTCGAGTTCGCGGCGACGCCGCTCGCTTTCGGTCACGTCGGTGAACACGACCATCCGACCGATATCGACCTGTCCCAGCGAAAACGAGGTGTCGCTGACGAGGTAGTACTCCGTCCCGCCGTCCCGGTTCCGTTCGAGAATCTGCTCGTCCGTTTGCAGTATCTCTGAAACGGCCGGCAACACCGCATCAAGCTGCTGCCCGCGGCTTCCGGCCAGTGCCGGGAAGAGCCGTTGCGCCTCACCGTTGGACTCCTTGATGTGGCGATCATCGTCGAGATACACGACGGCCTCGTCAACGCCGTCGGTCAACTGCACGGCGAGAAACGCCTCGTCGTACACGTAGAGGACACCGAACGCGAACAGTGCGACGCCGAGCGGCTCGTGGTTGATGTCGAGCAGGATATCGCTGACGTACCCGACGATATCAAGCACCGCCGGGATCGCCGTGACACCGACCAGAACGCCGAGCGGACGGGTGTCGTAGTCCGCTTCGAGGAACAGTTCGAACAGCATGAAGAAGCCGACGGTGACGAGCGCGTAGGAGAGTCCCGTCACCACCCAGTGAAACACGCCGTGTGTGATTGCCAGATGCGGAAACGGGTCAGAGACGAACTGCGTGGCGAAATAGAGCCCGTGAAGCGGATTGGTCAGCTTCACCGTGACGATACCGAGGTACACGCTCACGGCGACCACGCGGTATAGTCGGTTCCGGTGGAATGCCCGCCCGGTGTACGCCGAACAGAAGTACAACCACGCACCGACCGTCGCGAGACCGACGATGAGGCTGCCGAGGTAGAACGCGTATCCAAGCGTCCCGGGCGTGATCAGGAAACCGAGTTGCAGCGCCGCCCAGCCGCCGCTACAGAGCAGGAGTCCGACCATCCCGCGGCGGGTATCGGGGTCTTCAATGCGAGTCGCTCTGTAGAGCCCGACGCCGCATCCGACCGCCGCGAGGCCGTACGCCGCGACGTATACGAGAAATGCCGGCGAACTCCCAACAAGATCCATCTACCGGTGATAGGGCGGGTATTTGAATGAGTGTTGCGTCCGCGTTATCGGCTATGATAACTCTCCGAGGCCGTCTATCTCGAACACGAAGTCCGGGCGGCCGTCGATGTTCCCGCTGGCGTACGCGGCCTGGGCCACATGGCGCGGTGTCTCGGGGATGAGGACC
The DNA here is from genome assembly GCF_037078445.1 of Haloarcula sp. CGMCC 1.2071. Taxonomy (NCBI): domain Archaea; kingdom Methanobacteriati; phylum Methanobacteriota; class Halobacteria; order Halobacteriales; family Haloarculaceae; genus Haloarcula; species Haloarcula sp. CGMCC 1.2071. The sequence goes on along the minus strand of NZ_JAYMGY010000003.1, from coordinate 475,308 downwards.
CGCGTCCCGTCAACGCCGAGCATAGCTGCGTCAGCGGCTATCGCAGTGAACAACGCCCGCGCAGCGTCGACGTCGCTCCACACCCCGACCGCGTACTCCGAGAGCCGTTCGCCGTCAGCTTCGGTCGTCCGAACGCGACACGCCATCCCGCGTGGCTTATCCCCGACGGTCAGGACCGCCTGGTCAGTCGCCAGCCGGTCGAGCGTTTCCCGCGTCAGCGTCGAGAGCGCCCAGCTCTCCCCGCTGTCGAGCGCGAGCCCGGACAGGACGTCTCGTCCGTCGCTCTCCTGCCAGTAGCGCCACGCTGTCGCGGGGTCGTTTCTGACAGTCATCCCGGGCGTCTCGTCCGCCGGGTCGGGGTGTACCCAGCGGAACGACGTGACCGCCTCGAAGCCAGCAGCCAGCGACTGCCCGAGTCCGGCCTCGTTCCAGGAAAACACCATGCTTCGGCCGACTGACGCGCCGGCATCGGCCGCCCATTCTATGAGGTGGTCGGTCAGCAGCGACCCCAATCCCTTCCCTCTGTAGTCCGAGTCTATACGCATGCCCTGAAACCACGCCTCGGTCTCGGTGAGCATGACTGCCTGCGCGAGGCCGACGGCGTGACCGTCAACGTCGACGACGAGGGTTTTCCGGTCCGCGCCGTCGTCGTCGACCCAGTCGCGGAACACGTCGGGGATGTAATCGGCCATCGCGCGGTCGGCCCAGACATCGCTTGTCAGTTCGACAATATCGTCGTAGTCGTCGTGACGAGCCGTCCGAACAGTCGGCGACATACGGGCAGACTCTCCCGCGACGGTGAAAAAAGGGTCGCGTCGATTTGCCAGCCGGGAACGGCCCGTCCCGCCGAGGCTACCACACCGTGTTCGGTGCTACAGCCACGGCGTCGAGCGCTGCTGAATCTCGCCGGCAAGGGGTTCCTGCATAGCGTCGGCAACGTCGTCGCTGTTTGCCAGCGCCCACATGAGCTTGACCTTCGCTGTGCCGGGGAGCATGTCCTCGCCCTCGATGACGCCGGCGTCGAGCAAGTCCCGGCCGGTGTCGTAGACGCGGTCACAGACCCGGCCTTCGAGGCACTGGCTGGTCATGACCAGCGGGATGTCGAGTTCCTCGATGGTCCCGATCCAGTCGGTGTTGACGTGGCCGAGCCCGGTTCCCTCGATGACGACGCCCTCGCTGTCCTCGGCGGCGGCTTCTAGCAGCGACGGGGCCATTCCGGGGGAGAACTTCAGGAGTTCCACGTCCGTCTCGATGTCGTCGTGCAGCGCCAGGTCGACGGCGTCCCGTTCGGCGTATTCGCGGTGGAACGTAACTGTGCTCTCACCGTCGATGTCGTAATCGACCTCACCGAGCGGCTTCGCGCCGACCGTCTCGAAAGCGTCACGGCGCGAGGTGTGGTTCTTCCGGACGCGAGTGCCGCGATGGAGCGCACAGCGGTCGTCGGACTCGTCGGCGTGCATGCAGACCAGCACCTCCGCACAGTCGCTCGTGGCGGCCTCGACGGCGGAGACGGCGTTCATCACGTTGTCCGAGGACGGTCGGTCCGCCGAGCGCTGGCTGCCCGTAAAGACGATGGGGACCGGCGTGTCGAGCATGAACGACAGCGCCGACGCGGAGTACTGCATCGTGTCGGTGCCGTGCATGACGACGATGCCGTCCGCGCCGGCCTCGATCTCCTCGTGGACCGCCTGCGCGAGGTCCTGCCAGACCGCCGGAGTCATGTTCTCCGAGAGGATGTTGGCGACGACGCGGCCGCGGTAGTTCGCCATCCCCGCGAGGTCCGGCACCGCTCGAAGCACGTCCTCGGCGTCGAACTGGGCCGTCACCGCGCCGGTGCGGTAGTCGACCGTCGAGGCAATCGTGCCGCCGGTGGAGATCAGCGAGACCGTCGGGAGGTCGTCGTCGAACTCGATGGCGGACTGGCTCTGTTCGTCCTGTGCGCTCTCGACGTCGTACACGTCCGATTCCAGCACGTCGACGGACGCGTCCTCTCGGTCGATGCCGACGTTGTACCCGCCGTCGAGTTTGACGACGAGGTGGTCGGGCGTACTCGACGGGAGCATCACGCCCTCGTAGGTCTGGGCCGCGCGCTCGACGCGGACCCGGTCGCCTGCGTTCATGCGCGGCACTTTCCGCCGGTGGGACTTGAACCCACTCGTTTCGACGAGCGCTCTGGGTCACGCGCCGGACCTGGCGAGCGGCCGGCGACTGTGGTGTACGCCGCGGCTCCGGTCCGGGATATCTACATCCGTTACTGCGAGTGACAGACGCTGTCAGACCACAGTGTTATCCCACTCGACATTCACCTAACAAGTATGGCAGACGACAAGAACGGCCGCGAGAACCAGGCCCAAAACGAGGAGCGCCGCCAGCGGGAGCGCGCTATCGCCGAGGAACTCGAGCGCGGGGACGAACCAGAACCGCCGGTCGACCCGACGGAGCTCGCGTACTTCGAGACGGAACTCGAATCGCTCGAGTTCCCGGCGACAGCGGCCGAGTTGGTCGCTGCGGTCGGCGACCACGAGATCGAGTCGACGGAGGGCACGTTCGCCGTAGCGGACCTCCTGCCGGCCGCGGACGTCGAGACCTTCGAATCGCCAACCGAGGTCCGGACGCGGGTTCAGCAGCCGACGGTAGCGGGGGCGATGAAACGCGTCGTGGAGGCCGCCGACGAACACCAGAGCGCGTCGTTCGGGGCCTCACAGCGCGACGGCTACGAGCGGACGTTTCGGGAACTGCGGGCTATCGATGCGGATGACGAGGACGAGGGCATCCGGGTCATCGCCGACTGGATTATCGAACGCATCCACGAGAAAGAGAAGCTCCCGGGGTCCCGCGACGTCCGCCGACAGGCGGCGAAGTTCTGCCGGTCGAACGGCTACTCGGTGCGCAACGACGAGTGGCTCGGTATCTGAGCGACACGCCGCATACCCCTGACTGCTTGCGGACCCCACAAGGACCATACCACTCGCGGTCCCACACTCGGTATGGCCGAACGAACCGAGGAGCGGACCCGCGACGCGGACGCGCAGTCGGGCAGCGACCTCGGCGTCGATGTCGGCACGACGGAGTCGGCGGAGACGGACGTTGCTGTCGGGGAATCGATTACTGACGACCCTACTGCTACTGCAGATTCTACGACGGGAAGCTACTTTTCGCTCCGAGCGCTGCTGTTCGCCTTCGGCGCGGTCGGCGGTGGGATGGTGCTCGGTGGGCTGATACCCATCATTCCTGCCACCGAACTGCTGGGTATCCTGCTGGGTGGGTTCGTCTACGGACTGCTCGCCAGCCAACGCCGGTATCTCGAAATGGGGATCGCAAGTGGTATCAGCGGCGGTGCGATGGCTTTTCTCTCACTTGTCCCGCAAATAGCTGCGGGACTGAACGGCACCAGACTGTTCGCTATCGCCGGCGGTGTCAGCCTCGTGCTCGCGCTCGTCGGACACTACTTCGGTCGTGACCTGCGGAGCGGGCTGACGAAAGACATAGAGTGAGCTAGCTGCCACCCCTCTAACAGCAGTCAGTGTCCTGTTAGACGATTTCCCAGCCGTCGTCGGTCCGTTCGACCACGTCGTCGTCCGCAAGCCGAGTGAGCGCTTCCTCGACGATCTCCGGCGGGGCCTCGATCTCCCGGGCCAGTGCCGGGACGGTGTCGATACCGTTCGCGAGTCCGCTGACCAGTTCTGCGTACAGCCGTCCGTCGCCGTTCTCGAAACCGGAGTCGATGCGGTCCCGAACGTCGGTTATACGGGCCTGGACCCATCGCTGGGCCAGCGACAGTTCGTTCTCTAGCTGCTGGAGATGCTCCAGTTCCTGCGCTAAGTCGTGAAAGTCCCCGTCGGACGCGGCCCCCACGTCTATCGAGAGATGGCGGCAGGAAGGCATCTCGAACTCGGGGTTTGCCGGATAGGCGCTCTTGGTGCCGAACTCGTAGGGGGAGACACGGACCTCCAGGCGGAGGTTCCGGGCGATCGAGAAGTACTTCCGGCGTTGGTCGTCCGTCCGGGAATCGATGAGCCCGGCGTCTTCGAGCTTCTGGAGGTGGTCGATGACCGCTTTCGGGCTGACGCCGATGTATTCGCTGATTTCCGTGACGTAGCAGGGCTTGTGTGCGAGTAGTTTGAGAATCCGCCGGCGGTTGGCGTTTCCAAGGAGATTGAGTAACTCGGCGGAGTCCATCGATACGTAGGTAGCGGGTCACGGTTCAAAAGCATGACTCTCGTCGGGCGGTTTGCTGGTGTCACTCGGCTACGCTAGCTGATCCATCCACGACGTGTTCTGTGAGCCGCTGTTCCCGTTCCCCTGACCGCTTCCGCCATCACCGCCCTGTCCGCCACTGTTCCCCTGCCCGTTATCCTTTCCGCCGTCATTCGCGTTGCCGTTGTTACCGCCGGACGCGCCGCCAGAATCATCAGCACCGTTACTATCAGAGGTGTCGTCAGCACCGTCACTGCCAGAACTTCCGTCAGAGTCATCGGAACTGTCGTCAGCACCGTCACTGCCAGAACTTCCGTCAGAGTCATCGGAACTGTCGTCAGAACTGTCACTGTCAGAACTTCCGTCAGAGCCATCGGCACGGCCACTGTCAGAACTGTCGTCCGAGTCCGATGTACCGGCTGAATCATCCTCCCCACCACTGTCGGCTTCATCTGAACCGCTGTCGTCTCCTGCGGTATTGTCGCCGCTGTCACTGCCGTCCCCATTCCCGTTGCCTCTGTCGTTGCCCTGTTCAGCCCCGTTTCCCTGTGTGGACTCCCCGGTTTCGTTTCCGCTGTCGTCAGGCCCGTCGTCCGGTGGCCCCTGGTCGCTCTCGTTTCGTTGTTGTCCGGGTGCGTCAGCAGGCGGTCCCTGTTCGCTCTGGTTTGCACCCCGTTCGGACGTGTTGGCTGGTGGTCCCTGTTCGCTCTGGTTGGTTCCAACGCCGTCCGGCGGCCCCTGCTCACTTCGGTTGACTCCGGCGTCGTCCGGTGGTCCCTGCTCACCTGGGCCGGCGGTCTCTGGCGGTCCGGCGATGCCGCGAGCAATCGACGAGACCTGCTGGCCGGAGAGCTTGCTTGCGTTCTGTTTCAGTCGCTCCAGTGCGGTGTCGTTCACACCGGTCTGTTCGGCGGCCGTATCGGTGTCGTTAATCGCGGTCTGTAGGCCCGCGATCTCCGCCGTGAGCCGGCTCTGCTGAGCTACGTACGCCTGCTCACTGATGTTTCCGTTCTCGTATCGCTGTTCGAGCGTGGCGTTGCGCTCCTGTAGCCGTTCGAGCCGGTGTTCGAGCGCGCCGGCTCGCTCCGTGACCAGTTCGGCTCGTTCGGTTCCGTTCGATTGGTTGTATGCGGACCGCCACATCCCGTTCTCGACCGTGTCGTTCGCGGCGGCAGAGTTCGACTGGAGAAACACCGTGAGTTGCGTTCCCATCCCGTTGGCAGAGTCGTTCTGCGTGGCCACTGTCTCCGTCGCGGTCTCCTGCGCTGTCACGGCCGGGAGGCCGACAGCGACAGTCCCGACGATGACCAGCACTGTGAGGAGCGTGGCCTGGCGTGGGCTCATTCCTATCCCTACTTCTGCCCTCCCACATCAAAAAGAAACGCCTTCGTTCGTGTCGTTCACAGACGCCTGAAACAATCGCAGATAGTCCAAGAGTGTTTAAGCTGTCTTCTGCGTCGGCTTCCCCATCGGCAGCAGCCGCCAGGCGATCACTACCGACAGCACCGAGAGCGCGACGGTGGCGAGCGGTAACACGAGACCTGGGTCGTACCGCAACGGCGGATGATAGCCGAAGCCGTAGTCGAGCACGTCGTTGCCGAGCGCCAAAACCAGCGCAGTCACGAGCGCACCCTTCGTCGTCCGGGCGTAGTGAGGGACTAACAGCCCCTCGGCAACGAACCCGAGATGGGTGACGATGATGCCGAAATACGCCCACGGGGCGGGGAAGTAGGCGTCGAAGCCGATGTTTAACGCCACGACGGTCCACAGCCCCATCTTGATCAGCCAGACCAGCGCAATAGTGTGGAGGTACGCGAGCGGCACCGTCAGCGGCACCTCGTCGAGTGACTTGCCGAGGAACGGCAGGAGGGTCGCAACCGACAGCGTCATCAGGAACAGCGCCGCCGGCGAGTCGGCGTACAGCGGCCAGAGGAACGTTGACACCTCGGGCATTGTCTCGACGTAATACCGGATACCGACGAGCATCGCGACGGCGTTGACGACCAGCAGCCACACGAGACTCGGCGTCTGTTCCAGGTAGTACCGCGCGTACCGACGTGGCAACGGCCCCCGCTGCTCGCTCATGGATCGAATCGGGGCCGGCCGTGGCATAGCCCTGTCGGACGGGAGCCGACACCGCGTCGTCCACCCACTGAGTCCGCGCTGTTTGCACGACGGCAAAAGGTTGCCGGCGAACACTTATGTATGTCAATGACACACATTCAGTTGCACCGATGTTCGAACAGTTTTCGCGCGGATACTACCTCGGCCGCCTCTACGTCGAACCGAGAGACGACGCGGCGGCCGCGATGTGTCGCGAGCAGCACGAACGAGTGAACGAACAGTTGTACGCCTCCGGCGAGGGGGTCGAACGCACAGACTATCCGCTGGTAATGAAACTCGGCTCCCAGCACTTCGCCGTCCACGGGGACGAGCAGGTCCCGGCGGACACACTCGTCGTTCCCGAAACGATGCTTGCGGACGCCAACGTTCGGAACCCGCCCAGCCTCGAAGAAGTGTTTCTGGCGAAAGCGGACCACGCCGCACAACTGCTCTCTATCTCGGAGGGGACGCCGACACTTCCCGATACCGCGGTCTGATGGCGTAAAACCCCGCTCTGGTGACGGTCTCCGCTTCCACCGAGCGGGCAGAAAGCGGGGGACTTCTCGCGGGCCGGTATAAGTAGGTTATACGCTTAAGCTACAGAGCAATGCGGGCAGGTGGCTTCTATTCACCTGTATGTCACAGCGGAACCATGCAGACGATCAGGACAGAGCTACGGAATCCAAATTCTACCTCCCCGCAGGGACCACCCCGTCGTCCGAAGCCGGCTGGTTCGAGCGTCTCTGGGCCGTGCTGTTCAATCATCGCGTCTGAACCATCGATATCGCTGTGCGAGACTGTGCTGAACAGTGGGGTGATTTCTGATCGGGTCTCCCAGGCTGACCGGCTCGTATCGACGCGCAAACCCTGACCGTAGTCTCGTGCGCAGAAACCACGACCAACCGACCCAGTTAAGCTACCGCACGGCTACCGTTATAACGCCTACTTGTCCGCCTTAGCGCACCAACCACTATACAGAACAATGACCGATATCACGGCGGTCGTCCGAGCCGAGCACCCCGACATAGTGCTCACGGAGACCGTTACTCACGACCGAAGTTCGAAAGTCAGGTCGGTGTCAGAGGCGGGAACAGACCCGATATCGGGAAAATTCTTCTATCACATCGAATCATCCGATTTCCAACAGTTCGAAGACGGATTACGGAACGACAGTACCATTGGCGAATTCGAACGAGTCATCGAAACCCGAGACGACGAGGCCATCTACAGCTTCGAGTACACGGACGAGGCGAAGATTCTCTCTCCTGTAATTTCCTCCGCGAACGGTGTCATTCTCGACATGGAGAACGACGGGAGCGCCTGGATTCTAACAGTGTGGATGCCCGACCGAACGGATCTGGTTCACCTCTGGGACTACGCACAACAGAACGAGATTGATATCGATTTACTGCGCGTGAACGAATACGCCAGTTTAGGGAATACCGACGCTGGGCTGACCGACAGCCAGCGAGAAGCGCTCCTCGTCGCGTTCGAAACGGGATATTTCGAAGAACCGCGGAACGCGACCCTCAGCGATGTCGCCGCCGATCTGGATATCTCTCAGCCGGCAGCCAGCGGGCTCCTCCGACGCGGCATCAAGCGACTCATCATCTCGTCCCTGCGGGATGACAGCGAACCGCCAGATTGACCGACGGCTTCTCGCTGCAGTGGCGGTCCGGGAAGCCACTTTTAAGCCTGTTCCCGTCCGCCATCCAGTCGATGCTTGACCGGTTGCTGGGCAGAGCGTCGCTGAAAGAGCGGGTGGCCGAACTCGAAGAGGAGAACCATCACCTCGAACGACAGCTTGACGCCGAGAAAGAGCGCCGCGCCGACGCAGCGACCGAGCGCCAGCGGGCCGAGGCCGAGGTCAACCGGCTGGAGGACCGCGTCGCCGAACTCCAAGACCGCGTCGAGCGGTTACAGGACGAAGAAGGCGAATCGACGTTCCGGACCGAGGAGACACTCAGCAGGGCGCGGCTGAGTGAGGTCCTCGACAGGCTGGAATCTGTCGAGACGGAGCCGGAAGGCGTCTTTACCGCCTACGTCGACGGGGAGCACTCCCTCCCTGCCCCGGTCCGGGAGGCCTTCGGCGACCGCGCGTCGCTGGTCGCCAGCGCCGCGCCGTGCCTAGCTGTTACGGATGACGCAGGCCTCCTGTCGGCGTGTCTGTCCGTCCCCGCGCCGCCGTCGCCGTTCACCGAGTGGGCTGACGCCGTCCAACTGGAGCGGTCGTGGTTCGAACCGACCGGTAAACACGTCGTCGCGCTGGTCCGTTCCGACCTGTTCGCCCTGGGCGAGTACGACGGCCGGGAGCAGACTGCCTTCCACGGGTTCGACTCGGAGCTGAAAAGCCAGCACTCGAAGGGCGGCTTCTCACAGAGCCGGTTCGAGCGGCTCCGGGACCAGCAGATAGACTCCCATCTCGACCGCTGCCGGGCCGCTATCGAGGAGGTGTCCCCCGACCGGCTGTACGTCGTCGGCGAGGGGTCAGTCATCCACGAGTTCGAGGACCTCGCGACGGCGACGAAGCCGGTCGACGCGACCGGGGAGCCGGACGACGCACTCGACGACGCCGTCCGGTCGCTGTGGACTGTTCGGTTGCGCGTGCCGTAGTTCGGGACCCGGTCATCCCAGCTCCGTCGGTGCCGGTTCCGTAGCTTTTTCGCGGGGCGGCGATTCTGTCCGGCTATGGCCGTAGCCATTCTGACACACGACGCCTTCCCCGACCGAGCCAAGACGGCTGTCGGGCTGTTGCGGTACGGCGACCGGGAAGTACGAGCACTCGTCGACCGCGAGCGGGCCGGCCAGCGCGTCCACGACTCGCTGGCGGACGTGCAGGACGCCCCAATCGTCGCGTCGATGGCCGACGCACCCGACGTCGACGCGCTCGTCATCGGCATCTCGCCCATCGGCGGCGAGTTCGACGAGTCCTGGCGCGACGACGTGCGAACAGCGCTTGAACGCGGCTGTGACGTGTACTCGGGACTGCACTACTTCCTGGCCGACGACGAGGAGTTCGCTCGCCTCGCCGACGACCACGACGCCGAACTGCACGACCTCCGCAAGCCGCCCGAAGACCTGACCGTGGCGGCGGGGACCGCCGGCGACGTGGACGCGACGGTCGTGACGACCGTCGGCACCGACTGCTCGACGGGGAAGATGACCGCCTCGTTCGAGATTCGTGACGCAGCACGGGAGCGCGGCCTCGACGCCGCCGTCGTCCCGACCGGGCAGACCGGCATCGCCATCTCCGGCCGGGGCATCGTCGTCGACCGCGTCATCGCCGACTACGCGGCCGGTGCGGTGGAACGGCTGGTCGAAGAAGCACAGGCGGCGGACCTCCTCGTGGTCGAAGGCCAGGGCGCGCTTGCCCACCCGGCCTATTCGGGCGTGACGACGAGCATCCTCCACGGGTCGGCCCCCGACGCGCTCGTCATGTGTCACGAGGCCGGCCGGGAGCGGATTCACGGCTACGAGTCCTTCGACATTCCGCCGCTCCCCGAGTACGTCGACATCTACGAGCGGCTGGCCGCGCCCATCTCGGACGCGTCAGTCGTCGCGGGGATGCTGAACACGCGCCATCTCGACGACAGCGAGGCCGCGGATGCTGTCGCGGGGTACAGCGACGCGCTGGACGTGCCGGCGACTGACCCCGTCCGCCACGGCGTCTCAGACGAGATACTGGACGCCATCCTATGAACTGGAGCGTCGACCGCTACGACCTGCCGCTATCGAACCCGTTCGGAATCTCGCGGGAGACCAGTGAGACCAGCGAAACCGTCGTGGTCGAACTCACCTACGAGGGAACCACCGGAATCGGGGCCGTCACGCCGTCGGCGTACTACGACGAGAGCGCAGCGTCGGTGGCCGAAACGCTGCCATCGCTCTGTGAGGTTGTCGCCCGAATCGGCGACCCGCACGCCCAGCAGCGTATTGAACGAGAACTCGGCGAGCGAGCGCCGGACCAGCCCGCCGCCCGGACGGCACTCTCCATCGCCGTCCACGACCTCGCCGCTCGGAGCCTGGACCTGCCGCTGTACCGCCAGTGGGGGCTCGACCCCGACGCGGTCCCGCCGACCACCTATACGGTCGGCATCGACACGCCCGAGCGGATGGCCGAGAAAGCCGGGACGGCGGCCGACAGCGGCTTCGGCCGTCTGAAGGTCAAACTCGGAACCGACGACGACCGAGCGCGACTGGACGCGGTCCGGGACGCGGCCCCCGACGCCGAGGTACGCGTCGACGCCAACGCCGCCTGGACGCCCGAGGAGGCTATCGACAAGGCGGACTGGCTCGCCGACGCCGGCGTCACGATGCTGGAACAGCCGGTCGACGCCGACGACATCGGCGGTCTTCGCCGCGTGACCGACGCGACCGAGATCCCCGTCGCGGCCGACGAGTCCTGCGTTACCGCGTCGGACGTGCCGCGGGTCGCCGACGCCTGCGACATCGTCAACGCCAAACTGGTCAAATGCGGCGGCCTCCGGCCCGCAATGCGGCTCCTCCACGCCGCCGACGCGCACGGCCTCGACTCGATGCTCGGCTGCATGGTCGAGTCGAACGCCAGCATCGCCGCGGCGGTCCACCTCGCGCCGCTCGTCGACTACGTCGACCTCGACGGGGCGCTCCTGTTGGCATCGGACCCTTACGCCGGTGTGCCGCTCGACGGTGCCGTGTTCGACCTCACTGCGGTGTCGGCCGGTACCGGCGTTCGGCGGGCGCGAGACGCGTAGCTGTGAGACAGTACCGGTAAAAAATCCGGTTCGGAGTATTATGTGGCCCGTTTACGCCGACTCGACGGCGTCCAGCAGTTCGTCGTAGTCCGGCTCGTTGGTCGGGTCGTCGGCGACCCAGCTATAGGCGACTTCGCCGTCGTCGTCGACGACGAACACGGCGCGGTTCGCGACGCCGAGCAGCCCGAGGTCTTCGATGTCGATTTCGAGGTCGTAGTCCTGAATCGCCGACCGGCCCATGTCGCTGACCAGGTCGAACTCCAGCCCGTGCTCGTCACGGAAGGAGTTCAGCGAGAACGCCGAGTCGGCGCTGAGGCCGAGCACCGTCGCGCCGGCGTCGTGGAAGTCCCCGAGGTGCTCCTGCAGGGCCACCATCTCGTTGGAGCACGGCGGCGTGAACGCGCCCGGGAAGAAGGCGAGCACGACCGGCCCGTCGCCCAGGTGGTCGCTCAGTTCGAAGTCCTCTACTTCACCGTTCGCGATTGTCGCCGAGATGTCCGGCGCTGTGTCGCCTGTGGATACCATCACCCGAATATAACGGCGTCACCCGAATAAATACCCGCCATCCGGCAGGGCGACTCCGACTTCTTGCCGCCGTGAGAGTGGCCGCTTACAGCCACTCCGCAAAGGAGTGGCGCTCGCGGCTCGCTTCGATGTAGTCCCGCTGCATCGCCTCGATGGCCGACGAGAGGTCGTCGCCGGAATCGAGGGACTGTCGAACCCGATTGATCTTCCAGTCGCTCGGGGTCATGCCCGCGTCGTAGCGGGCTTCAATCGGGTCGAGATACTCGTCGATGCGAGCCTCGGGCACGCCCTGCTCGGCCAGCCCCAGACGGGCGTACTGGAAAACCTCGTCGTAGATCTCGTCGTGGTCGGCCGTCCGCTCGCCCCGAGCTGTCACCCAGGACAGGTCCGCGTCGGAGCCGTCCTGCGCGGCGCTGTAGAAGCTCCGCCTGGCCTCCTGCCAGGGCAGTTCCGCGGCGGGGTGGTCGGCGACGACCAGCCCGCGGATGAGGCCGACCGTCAGCGCCTGCAGCCCGATCATGTCCTTGACGTGGGGCTGGGTCGGCAGCGGGCGGTACTCGATGCGGAGCGACTTCTCAGTACTTGCCCCGTCGACGGCCGCGCCGCCGATGACACAGCGGAGCCAGCGCCAGTAGGTCCCGCGCTTGTGGTCGAACTCCCAGAACTCGTCTTCGAACGCCGCCCGGTCGTCGTCGTGCAGGAACTCCCGGAGGAACGGGGCAAACAGGTCATCGTCGACGACGCGGCCGACAACGTCCGTCGTGTCGTCGAGGTCCTGCGGGACCCGGACCTTCGGGTTCTCGCTGGTGTTGACCGACTGCTCGAAGGCCGCGATGCGGAGTTCGTGGTTGGTGTTCGCACAGAGCCACTCGCCGTCGGTGTCGCCGTACATGTCCGCGGGGAGGAACGGCGAGTTCACCGAGAGCGCGAGCAGCGGCCCGAGCGTCCGTATCGCGGCGTTGTAGTACTCGGGGAACGCCTCGGCGTTCGGAACCTGGAGGTGGGGCTGAATCGAGGTGGCCAGCGACTCGAACAGAATCGTCGGGAACGACCCGCTGTGCCCCGGCACGTCGAAGTCGATGCTGCCGCCGGCGTGGTCTAGCGCCTCGTTGTCCAGCGCCACGTATCTGGGGGCCTGCCGCATATTGTCCGCGAGGACGACGCCGTCGTTCGTCTCGTGCGCCGAGAGGTACTGCTCGCTGCCCTCCTCGGGCGGGATGGTCCACATCGCGTCGAGGACGAGTTCGCAGTTGTGCTTGCTCGCCTGCTGGCGGGCCTGTTTCGTCTGCATCTCCACCGCCGTCGTCTGGACCTCCATCCCGGTCTGGTCGAAGCTGTTGGGTTCGGTGTTGACCTCGGCGTTGTGCAGGCCAAGTTCCTTGTTGGCCTCGCCCTCGAACACCACGTCGGGCAGGCGGGTCAGCCGCCCCTCCCAGTCCTCGGGGTCCATGTACGGCTCGTCACTTTCTTCCTCGACTGACGACTCGACGGCCGGTTCGGCCTCCTCCTCCTCTGGCGTCTCCGGTTCGTCCTCGGCCAGCGGGCTGTCCGGGTCGATGTCGAGCGACGGTCCCTCTCCGGGACCGAACGAATCCTCGGACTCGGCAGCGGTTTCGCCGGCGTTCTGGTCCAGTGACTCACCGCCGGCTGGTTCCAGCGGGTCGCCCTCGTCTGGCTCCAGCGACGGCCCGTCGCCATTTGGTTCCAGTGATGCGCCAGCGCCGTCTTCTGGCTCCGCCGGCGCGTCGAGCGACCCGCTCCAGGCCGCCCCGCCCGATCCGCTCAGGTCGTCGTCGAGGTCTTCTTCGGCGACTCCCTCGTCGTCTGCTTCCTCGTCTGGCTCGGGTGGGTCCGGCTCCGCGTTGATGGCGTACAGTTCGATCTCCAGGCCGACGGAGAACGCTTCGTTGTCGAACTCCCCGGCCTCGATGGCTCTCCGGAGCTGCATCGCCTGTTCGTCGACCCGCTCAGTGAACTCCGCGGCAGTGTCGTCGGCGAGCGACCGGGTCACCAGGTCGACGATATCGTCCATGCTCGGTACTGTGTGGGCTCTTCCACTATAAGTGACCCGTCGTGCGTTTCCAGCGTTGATACTCGGTGTTACTCGAACAGGTCCTCGTGGCGGGCCGCGAGGTTGGCGTAATCGCCGGAGCTGAACGCCTCGAACACCTCGTTGGGGTCGATTGTTGTCTCGGACAGCGGTGTCACCGTGGCTGGGCTCCCGCGGACGAACGACTCGGCGGGGACCTCGTAGCCCGGCGGGACGACCGTTCCCATCGCGACGATGGAGCCCTCGCCGATGGTGGCGTCACTGACCGTGGAGTTGAAGCCAACGAGCGCGCCGTCCTTGACCGCCGCGTCGTTGAGGACGGCCCCGTGGCCGACCATCACCTTCTCGCCGACGGTCGATGCGTGGACGATGGCCCCATCACCGATCGCCGATTCGCGGCCCACCTCGACGGGGGCCACGTCGCCGCGCAACACGACGCCGGGCCAGACGTTCGCGTTCGGGCCGACAGTGACGTCGCCCACCAGCGTCGCCTCGCGGCTGACGTGGGCGTATCCGTGGATGTTCGGCGTGGCTCCCTCGAACGCGTACTCTCGGCTGTCCATACTGCTCCCATCGTGTCGGCGGCTCGAAAAGATACCGGTCAGAACGGGGTGTTACAGCGGGAGCAAGGCGAAAGCCCACCCCTTCAGGGGTGTGGATGAAGCCGACAACCCGGCAGCTTCGCCTGTAGCCTCACTCAGCCGGAGTTTTATAACCGGTGACACTGTATGCATGACCACACCGAGGCGGATCAGCCGCCCAGATAAACGGATAATATCGGGATTCGGGCCACGCTACGTCCAAAAGAATCTCTTTCGGGCCGCTGGCTGTGGATTCCGACACACGGTAACTCTGAATCCCCATACCGGGGATAGGAGTAACGGCGGCTTGGCCCCGCCAGGAGTCCGGTCATGCCGACCTGGCTACAAACCTGAAACTCCCAACCTAGCGGTGCGGTGCCGCGGGAATCCCACGCCTGAGGGCGTGGGAGGAGGTCAATGGTGGTCTGTCCGCTGCCGAGCACGTCCGCGAACGGACCGGCACCCCCACCTGAGCTATTCGATGTGGACCACGAGGACGGGGACAGGCGCGCTCTGTACGACGCGCTCGGTGACGCTTCCGAGATTGGCGACCCGGTCCCGTCCGGTTCGACCGTGGGTCCCCATCACGATGAGGTCGATGTCTTCCTCCTCGGCGTAGTCGGTAATCGTCTTGTGGGGAATGCCCTCTTCCATGGTTGTGACGACCTCGACGCCGGACTCCTCGCCGCTGACCACGATGTCGTCGAGCGCGATGTCCCCCTCTTCCTCCAGCGACTGCCGCACTTCGTCCTGATTGGACTTGTCGGCCGCGACGTACAGCCGCTTGTCCACGACGTACAGCCCGTGAAGGGTCGCGTCGTTGTCGCGCGCGATCGAGGTGGCGTGCGCGAGCGTCTCCGTCGTACCCGAACTGCCGTCTGTGGCTACAAGCACCGAATCGTACATATCCGGCTTCTCATGCGAACTGTGCCCACATAGTAGTCCCTATCACGCTGACACGGCCCGTGGCTGTCCAACCGATGACGAAACTATTTGATTCAGTTTCTGTCGTTCAGTGTATAATCATTCTAACCATTATTTGTCAACAGGAATACTTTTGCCAGTTGCTGCCTATTAACTTCTATACGATGCAGGGGAGCACGCAGCCAGACGACACACGGGCAGAACTATACGTTCGTTCACTCCTGCCCGATGGGCACACGCAGCAACAGGCTGCGGTAATCGACCGTCTTGACGGGCTGTCAGATACCGACATTCTGTCAGAAGTCACCGTTGAGGTTATCGGACGGCAGATTCCGTCCACGCCAGCGGAGGCGCGGACCGAACTCGGGTTGTTTGCCCTCAACCGAGTTAGTGTCTTTCAGGAGTGGGCGAAACGAAACGATTGTTCACTTGAGCCGGCGTTTCAGGTCCGGTCGGTGGACTCGGAAATTTCGGGGGAACAGTACCGGGCACTTGTGTTTCCGGTCCAACTCTTGGCGGAGTACGAGGGGTCGGAGCTCAGATGCGTGACGCCGCATACGGCTGACGGGGAAACGACGACTGTCATGGACCGGCTTACCATGCTTGAAGCAGAGGAAGAATCGACGTTCTCGCCGCTAGAGCGGGCGAGCGCGGCACAACCGCCGACGCAGTCTGACCTGCCGGCAGTCGACGCTATCGACGAGGACTCGGACCCGCTGTTGCCAGAGTAACGTCAGGGTCGCCCGCGTCTCAATACACTTATCCCCGGCCGCCGTCGTATCCTCGGATATGAGTACGGTCACGGTCACGCTGCCCGACGGGACCCCCCTAGAGGTCGAGCGTGGCAGCACGGTCGAGGATGTCGCCTACGAAATCGGGCCAGGGTTGGGTGACGACACGGTCGCCGGCGTCGTCGACGGCGAACTTGTCGACAAACACGCGCCGCTGACAGCCGACGTCGAGCTCGAAATCGTCACCGAGAGCAGTGACGAGTACCTCGACGTGTTGCGTCACTCCGCCGCCCACGTCTTCGCCCAGGCGCTGCAGCGACTCTACCCCGACGCGAAGCTCACAATCGGGCCGTGGACCGACAACGGGTTCTACTACGACATCACCGGCGTCGACATCGACGAGGACGACCTCGAAGCCATCGAGGCCGAAGCCGAGGAGATAATCGAGGAAGACCTCGACATCGAGCGCGAACTCCTCGACCGGGAGGACGCCTTCGAGCGCTACGAGGACAACCCGTTCAAACAGGACATCCTCGAAACCGAGGCCGCGGACGACGAGGTGGTCTCGTTCTACACGCAAGGCGAGTTCGAGGACCTCTGCCAGGGCCCCCACGTCGAATCGACCGGTGAAATCGGCGGCTTCGCCCTGCTCGAAATCTCCGCGGCCTTTTGGCGCGGCGAGGAGGAGAACGAGACGCTGACCCGCGTGTACGGCACCGCCTTCCCGACGGAGGACGCGCTTGACGAGTTCCTCGAACAGCGACGCAAGGCCGAGGAGCGCGACCACCGCAAGATCGGGCAGGAGATGGACTTGTTCTCCATCGACGAGACGACCGGGCCGGGCCTGCCGCTGTACGAACCCAACGGCAAGAAGATCCTCAACGAACTCTCGGACTACGTTGCCGGCCTCAACCGCGACGCCGGCTACGACGAGGTCGAGACGCCCCACGTCTTCCGTACCGAACTGTGGAAGAAATCGGGCCACTACGAGAACTACGTCGACGACATGTTCCTGCTCGACGTAAACGACGAGGAGTACGGCCTGAAGCCGATGAACTGTCCGGGCCACGCCACTATCTTCGAGCAGAACTCCTGGAGCTACCGTGACCTCCCGGTGCGGTACTTCGAGGACGGGAAGGTCTACCGCAAGGAACAGCGCGGCGAACTCTCCGGGCTCTCCCGGACGTGGGCCTTCACTATCGACGACGGCCACCTGTTCGTCCGCCCGGACCAGATTGAGGAGGAAGTGCTGGCGACGGTCGACATCATCCTCGACACGCTTGATACGTTCAACCTCGACTACACCGTCCAGTTCGCCACTCGGCCCGAGAAATCCGTTGGCGGCGACGAAATCTGGGAGAAAGCGGAGTCCCAGCTCGAAGCCGTCCTCGACGAGCAGGACATCGACTATGTCGTCGAGGAAGGTGACGGCGCGTTCTACGGCCCGAAGATCGACTTCGCGTTCGAGGACGCGCTGGGGCGGCACTGGGACGGCCCCACCGTCCAGCTGGACTTCAATATGCCCGAGCGGTTCGACCTCTCCTACACCGGCGAGGACAACGAGGAGCACCGCCCGGTGATGATCCACCGCGCGCTGTATGGCTCCTACGAGCGCTTCTTCATGGTGCTGACCGAGCACTACAACGGGAAGTTCCCGCCGTGGCTCGCCCCCGAACAGATCCGTCTGCTGCCGGTCAGCGACGACAACATCGCCTACTGTGAGCAGATTCAGGAGGAACTCGACGACTTCCGTGTCACCATCGAGGACCGCTCCTGGACGGTCGGCAAGAAGATCCAGCAGGCCCACGACGACCGCGTGCCCTACATGTGCGTCATCGGCGACAACGAGGAGGAGGCCGGCACCATCTCGGTGCGGGACCGCAAGGAACGCGAAGAGAAGGACATCGACATCGCCGAGTTCCGCGACCACCTCGAAACCGAGGTCGAGCAGCAGCGGACCGCTGTGACGTTCCTCGCCGGCCGGTAGCCGCTGCCGGCCTGACCGGCCCGATCAGTTCTCGCCGACAACACACTGCCAAAACCGGCGCGTGCCAGGCGCGCCCTTTTATCCCCGGCGGGCGAGCCGACCTGTATGACCACTGACAGTGGTGAGTCGAGCGATACCATGCGGGAGCGCGCCACCGGTGACACCCGACTCCTCTGGCTCCTGCTCGACGCGGATCGCTGGCTCGTCACCGCCCTCCTCTCCGGTGTCCTGTTCTGTGGGATTCTCGCCGTCGGACTTTTGCATCCCACACCGGCATTGACGCTGTTGACTCGCGGTGACCCGGTCGAAACGCTGTTTCAGGCGCTGATTACGGGGACTGTAACCGCCGTTACGCTGGTTCTGACACTGAATCAGCTCGTCCTGTCACAGGAACTCGGTGCAGTGGGCGATCAGCGCGAGCGGATGGACGGGTCGATGCAGTTCCGCGCCGACGTGGCCGACGCCGTCGACACGCCAGTCAGTCCGGCAGAGCCATCGGCGTTCCTCCGGTCGCTGGTCCGCGGGACCGCCGAACGAGCCGAGGCAGCCCGGAACGCCGCCGACGAGACTGCGCTCGATGACGACCTGGCGGCGTTGCTGTCGAACTACTTGGAGGACGTGCTGACCAACGCCGACAGCGTCACCGACCAGCTCGAAGACGGGACCTTCGGCGAATTCGACGTCGTCAAGGCCGCGCTGGACTACAACTACTCCTGGAAGCTGTACGCCGGTCGGCGCATCCGCGAGGCCTACGCCGACGAACTCACCGACGAAATCGACGACTCGCTCGCGGAACTCGTCGAGACGCTCGAACTGTTCGGCCCGGCCCGGGAACACTTCAAGACGCTGTACTTCCAGTGGGAGCTGTCCGACCTCTCCCGGACATTGCTGTACGTCGCCATCCCGGCGCTTACCGTCGCAATCACCTCGTTATTGTTCCTCGATGTGCAGGATTTCGTCGGCGTCACGGCCGGCGTCCCCGACGTGTTGTGGCTCCTCGCGGTGACGACGACAGCATCGCTGCTTCCGTTCACGGTCCTGATATCGTACATCCTCCGTATCGTCACGATAACCAAACGAACGCTCGCTATCGGCCCCTTCATTCTCCGCGAGACGGACCGGCGCGTCGACGTCGACTGGGACTGACGCCGCCGCACATCACCACGGTATAAGTGCCGGACCGGACTCGCTAGTACTATGCAGATTGGCTCGCGTCGGTGTATCCTCAACCCCGTCAGCGGCGACGGCGAGCACGCCGACTACGTCCCGCGGCTGATGGCGGCGCGCGGGTTCGAGGTGTACGAAACCAAGGCGGCGGGCGACGCGGTCGAACTCGGCCGCGAGGCGGGCCGAGCCGAGGCCTCGGAGGTGGCCGTCTGTGGCGGCGACGGGACGGTGAACGAGGTCATCCGTGGGCTCGACGACGCCGGCCACCTCGACTCGGTGACGCTGAGCGTCGTCCCGGCCGGAACGGCGAACCTCCTGGCCGGGAACATCGGTGTCACGGACATCGAACACGGTGTCGAAATCGCCGACACCGGCGACACGCGCCCGGTCGATGTCGGTGTCGCCGACGACGAGCCGTTTCTCGTCTCCTGTATCGCCGGTCTCCCCGCCGACGCCAGCGTCTCGACACCGGGCGACCTCAAGGAGCGGTTCGGCACGCTGGCCTTTCTGCTCACCGGGGCACAGGAGGCGCTCCGCTTCGACGGGTTCGACATCACTGTCGCGGCTGTCGGCGAGGACGGCCCGTTCACATGGTCGGGCGAGGCCGCCTGTCTCCTGGTGGGCAACGCCCGTAAGTTCGTCGCGGAAGGCGGGCAAGCAAACATGGAAGACGGCCTGCTGGACGTGGCTATCGTCGAACAGATGCCAACGGGGAACCTCGTCGCGGAGGCCATCGGTCAGCGACTCCTGTCGCTCGATACCGACGGGGTGACCCACGTTCGTGCGAAGGAGATCTCGGTTAGCGGCGACGGCGACGAACTCACGTTCAGCCGCGACGGCGAACTCAGCACGCACGAGGCGCTGTCGCTGTCGGTGCGCGAGCGCGCCCTCACGCTTCGCGTCGGGGCGGGCTACGCGCCGAACCCGGACTGAGACCGGTCGCCTGTCCCAGCCGTCCACCGGCGGGGTGATCGGTCGGAATCGCCCCCGACGCTTTTGCCCCCATCCATCGAGGGCAATGGTATGCCCCCGCTCTCGATGGGTGCGCTCGTGGTCTTCGCGCTCGTCGCCGCCGCCCTGACGCTGTTCGTCACCGAGTGGCTGCCGCCTGACATGACGGCCATCGCCGTCCTCGTCGCGCTGGTCGTGCTGGAACCGTACACCGGTGTCCCGGCACGGACGTCCATCGAGGGATTCGCCAGCCCGGCGGTGGTCACCATCGTCGCGATGTACATCCTCAGCGCCGGCGTCGAATCGGCCGGCGTCGTCGACTGGCTGGCCGGGAGGCTGGCGGCGCTGACCGGCGGCGACGAGCAGCGCCTGCTGGCCGCCATCGTGGGCACGACGGGCGTCAGCGCGGGGTTCGTCAACAACACGCCGGTGGTCGCGGTCTTCATCCCGCTGGTCACCGGGCTCTCGGAGCGATACGGTATCTCGCCGTCGAACCTGCTGTTGCCGCTCTCTTTCGCCGCGATGCTCGGCGGGACGCTCACGCTGGTCGGTACCTCGACGAACCTCCTCGCCAGCGACCTCTCGGCGCAGTTGCTCGGCCGGCCGTTCTCGATGTTCACGCTGACGCCCGTCGGCGTCGTCGTCCTCGCCGTCGGCGTGGCCTACCTGCTGACGGTCGGTCGGGCGCTCGTCCCCGAACGGGTCCACCCCGCGGCCGACTTCACGGAGGAGTTCGACATGGACCGCCACCTGTCGCAGTTACAGGTGCGCGAGTCGTCGCCGCTGGTCGGACTGACGGTGCAGGAAGCACTGGAAGGCGGCGTCCCCGACGACGTGGTCGAAGCAGTCGCGGACGTGGTCGATGCGGGAGAGTCGCTGCCGACCGAGGCCACCGTCGAACAGGTCCTCGCCGCGAGCGACCCGCTTGACATCGATGTGCTCCAGATCGACCGCAACGGCGAGTCGTTCTTCGCGACGGCCACCGACCGACCGCTCGAACCCGGCGACGTGCTGACCGTCCGCGGGAACCGACAGGCCGTCAATCAGTTCGCCCAGACGCTCGACCTGCGGGACCTCGCCCGCGAGTCCGTCACGGCGGACCTCCTGGCAGAGAGCGGCCATCCGGGCGTTCTCGCGGAGGCCGTCATTCACAGGGAGTCCCGGCTCCGCGGGCGACGGCTCGCCGACGTGCAACTGCGCAGTCGGTTCGACGTGACGGTCCTCGCCGTCCGCCGCGGCGACGAGATCATCCACGAGAACCTCGCGGCGGTCGAACTGTCCGCTGGCGACCTGCTCTTGCTCCAGACGCCTCTCGACGAGGTGGGCCACCTGCAGGACGAGGGGTACCTGTTCTTGACCGAGGGTCCCCCGGAGCTGTTCGACGCGCTCGACGGCGGCCCGCCGTCGCTCGACGCCGCGGCGGCGGTCCCGCTCGCGACCCTGCTCGCAGTCATCGCGCTCGCGGCGCTGGACCTGCTTCCGATCTATATCGCCGCACTCGGCGGCGTCGTCGCCACGGTCGCGACCGGCACGCTGAGCGCGTCGAAGGCCTACGACGCGGTGAGCTGGAACATCGTGTTCCTGCTTGCCGGACTGCTCCCGCTGGGGCAGGCGATGCAAGCGACCGGCGGGGCCGCGTTCGTCGGTGGCCTCCTCGTCGACGCGGCCGGCGTCCTCCCGCCGCTCGCGCTGCTGGCGCTGGTGTACCTCCTGACGGCCGTCCTCGCCAGCGTCATCACTCCGGCCGCGACCGTCGTGCTGATGATTCCGATTGCCGTCGCCACTGCCGCCGAGATCGGCGTCGCCGGGTTCCCGTTCCTCGTCGTCGTGACCTTCGCGGTCGCAACGTCGTTCCTGACACCTATCGGCTATCAGACGAACCTGATGGTGTACGGCCCCGGCGGGTACCGCTTCACCGACTTCCTGCGCGTCGGCGGCCCGCTACAGCTCCTTCTGTGCGTCGTCACGACGCTCTCGGTGTCTGTCGTCTGGCCGCTGTAAAAGTCCCGCGGCGGCGTTACTTCTCGTCTTCTTTCAGTTCGTCGAGTTCTGACTCGACCTCGCTCTCGTCGACGTCGACCTGCGTACTCTCGTCCGTGAGTTCCTTCTCCAGTTCGGCCTCGGAGACGTCTGCGTCGTTCGACCCGCTGTCGCCGTCCTCGGCTTTCCCCATCTCGGCTTTCAGCGTGTCGAGTTCGGCGTCGACCGAGCCTTTCTGTCTGACCTCCTCAAGCTCTCGCTCCAGCGAACTCTCATCAGAGATCTGGCTTTCGAGAACACCGTCTTCCTTGAGTTCGTCCATCGCCTGTGAGCGGGCTTCCATATCCTCGGTGCGTTCCTCCGCACGCTCGATAGCCTGATTGATGTCCTGCATCTCGTCGCCCGCGCCCGTCATCGCCTCGTTGACGCGCGCCGACGCCTTCGCGGCCTCGTGGCGGGCCTTCATCGTCTCCTTCTTGGTCCGGAACTGCTCGATCTGTTTCTGGAGTTCGTCTTTCTGCTCGACTAGCTGGTCCTGCTGGCTTTGCAGGTCCTGTATCTGGCCCTCCAGATCCTCGATCTGGCTCATCTTCTGCTTTTTCTTCTCCAGCGCCTGACGGGCGAGGTCCTCTCGGTCCTGCTCGACGGCCTGGCGTGCCTGTTCGTTGTGCTTCTCGACGTTCTCTTCGAGGCGGCGCTTCTGTATCTCCAGTCGTTTCTTCTGGGTCGTCAGGTCCGCGATGCCCTGCTTGACGTCCTGCAGTTCGTCACGCAACTGCTCGTAGCTGTAGTCGAGGGTCTCTGTCGGGTCCTCCGCTCGGTTCAGGACGGCGTTGAGTTTCGAGCGGATGACGTACGACGCGCGCGAGAGGATTCCCATATATGCGCATTGGTCTCTCCAACCTTAAATTTCTTACAGAGGGCTGGCGAGTGAACACGTATGACTACCGTCGGGATACCGGGTGGACGAGACGTAACCGCGTCGCTCGACCGGCCGGCATCGGACACTGTCGTCGTCGCGTGCCCGCCGCATCCACAGTACGGCGGCAAGCGGTCGGACACGCGCCTGCAGTCGGTCAGCGACGCGCTGGCCCCCGATGTCGGCTGTCTCCGCTTCGACTACGGCGCGTGGGACGAGGGCCGCGGCGAGCGGGTCGACGCCGAGAACGCCCTGGCGTGGGCGAGCGAGCGGGCCGACTCCGTCGGCTTGTTCGGCTACAGTTTCGGCGCGGCCGTGGCGCTGCGGGCGGCCGCCGAGGCCGAGAGCCACGTCTGTCCAGCGGTTCTATCAGTGCTTGCGCCGCCGGCCGGACTGGCCGACCATCTCGATGCCACCGCCGCGCTCGACGCCATCGACTGCCCGGTCCAGGTCGTGGTCGGCGAGCGCGACGACACCGTGGACTGGGAGGCGGTCGTCGACCGGGCTGCCGAACTGGGACAGGCCGTCGAGCGCCTGCCGGCCGACCACCACTTCGTCGGCCAGAGCGGCCGTGTCGGTGAGACTGTTGGGCCGTTTCTCCGTGACCACCTGTAGCCGGTGTCGAATCCGACTGCCGGGGCCCGACACTACCGGACAGTATCGAAAGACAGAGGCGCTGTCGGCCCAATCTTCGAGCATGAACCGCCCACTCGCGTTCGCTGCCGTTTCGTTTATCACCACACTGGTAGCGCTACTAGTCCTTATGCAGACTGCGCTCGTCGCGGGCGGACCAGCCCGGGCGCTCGTCCTCGCCTCGCTGGGGGGTCTCGGGACCTACGTCGCTATCAGGTCCGGCGTGCTCAAGTCCTGACGGCCAGCCGAAGGTAGATTTATACTATATACTGATAAATAATGAAGTATGTCAACACGAACCAGGGCGGCGGTGTCGCACTCGACACGGCACGGCGTCGTCTCGCTTCTGGGTGGGTTCGTCGCCGGCTACCTGTTGTTCATCGCCATCGGCTCTAGTCCCGGTGATGCGCTGTTCTCGGCGCTGACGCTGGCTGTTCTCGTGGCGGCATGGCGCGTTCTCACACAGCCGTCACTGTAGCCCCGTTGACACTGCGACGCGGTGGCGAACAGTGCGCGCTCCGAAACCGTTTAGACCACGCGGGGTTCACCGTCGGTATGCCGACCGAACCCGAAACGGACTACGACCCGGAACTGGGTCGGAAGTTCATCTTCGTCACCGGTGGCGTGATGTCTGGCCTGGGGAAAGGCATCACCGCCGCCAGCACAGGTAGATTACTCAAAAACGCCGGGTTCGACGTTACAGCGGTCAAAATCGACCCGTATCTGAACGTCGACGCCGGTACGATGAACCCCTTCCAGCACGGCGAGGTGTACGTGCTCAAAGACGGCGGGGAGGTCGACCTCGACCTGGGGAACTACGAGCGCTTCCTCGACATCGACATGACCTTCGACCACAACGTCACCACGGGGAAGACCTACCAGCACGTCATCGAGAAGGAGCGGTCCGGCGACTACCTCGGTCGCACGGTCCAGATCATCCCGCATATTACCGACGACATCAAACGCCGCATCCGCGAGGCCGCCGAGGGCAACGACGTCTGTATCATCGAGGTCGGCGGCACCGTCGGCGACATCGAGGGGATGCCGTATCTCGAAGCGCTCCGGCAGTTCGCCCACGAGGAAGACGAGGACGATATTCTCTTTACCCACGTCACGCTCGTTCCCTACTCGAAAAACGGCGAGCAGAAGACCAAGCCGACCCAGCACTCCGTGAAGGAACTGCGCTCTATCGGGCTCCAGCCGGACATTCTGGTCGGCCGCTGTTCCGACAAACTCGACATCGACACGAAGGAGAAGATCGCGCTGTTCTGTGACGTGCCGACGGAAGCCGTCTTCTCGAATCCCGACGTCGACGACATCTACCACGTCCCGCTGATGGTCGAGGAGGAAGGCCTCGACCAGTACGTGATGGAGGAACTCGACATCGCGACCGAAGCCCTGCCCGAAGACGAGCGGGAGAACCGCTGGCGCGACCTCGTCACCCAGCAGACCGAGGGCGAGGTCGAGGTCGCCCTCGTCGGCAAGTACGACCTCGAAGACGCCTACATGTCCGTCCACGAGGCGCTGAAACACGCCGGCCTGGAGAAGAACGTCGACGTGAACGTCCAGTGGGTCAACTCCGAGAAGATGGGCGACCACCACGCCGACCGGATGCGTGAGGCCGACGCCATCGTCGTGCCGGGTGGCTTCGGTGCCCGGGGCACGGAGGGCAAAATCGAAGCCATCCAGTACGCCCGCGAGAACGACGTTCCCTTCCTCGGGCTGTGTCTCGGATTCCAGATGGCCGTCGTCGAGTACGCCCGCAACGTGCTGGACTTGGACGACGCCCATTCCGCGGAACTGGACGAGGACACCCCACACCCCGTCATCGACATCCTGCCCGAGCAGTACGAGATCGAGGACATGGGCGGGACGATGCGGCTGGGGGCCCACGAGACCGACATCGACGCGAACACCCTCGCTGCGACGCTGTACGGCGGCGAGTCCTGCACGGAGCGGCACCGCCACCGCTACGAGGTCAATCCCGAGTACATCGACGACCTCGAAGCCGCTGGGCTGAAGTTCTCTGGCTACGCCGAAAACCGTATGGAGATACTCGAACTCGCGCCCGAGGACCACCCGTACTTTATCGGGACGCAGTTCCATCCGGAGTTCCGCTCCCGACCGACGCGTGCCAGCCCGCCCTTCGTCGGCCTGCTTGAGGCCGTGCTCGGCGACGACCCACACAGCGTGACGACCGAGGAGGTGAGCCACTGATGGTGAACGTCGACGAGTTCATCGCCGACGCGAAAGCCGAAATCGCCGACGAGATCGGCGACAAGAACGCCGTCATCGCACTGTCGGGCGGCGTCGACTCCTCGACGGCCGCCGCCCTGGCCTACGAGGCCATCGGTGACCAGCTTACCCCCGTCTACGTCGACACTGGGCTGATGCGGAAAGGCGAGACCGACCAGATCCGCGAGACGTTCAGCTACATGGACTCGCTGCGGATCGTGGACGCGCAGGACCGCTTCCTCGACGCGCTCGGCGACGAGACCGACCCCGAGGAGAAGCGCCACATCATCGGCGAGCAGTTCATCCGGGAGTTCGAGACGGTCGCCAAAGACGTCGACGCTGATTACCTCGTTCAGGGGACCATCTACCCCGACCGTATCGAGAGCGAGGGGACCATCAAGTCCCACCACAACGTTGGCGGCCTCCCCGAGGTCGTCGACTTCGAGGGCATCGTCGAGCCGATGCGGGACCTCTACAAGGACGAGGTTCGTGAGGTGGCCCGCGCGCTCGACCTCGAAGAGATCATCTCCGAGCGGATGCCGTTCCCCGGCCCCGGCCTCGCCGTCCGCATCATCGGCGAAGTCACCGAGGAGAAACTGGAGGTAGCCCGCGAGGCCAACCACGTCGTCGAAGAGGAACTGGAGGAGTACGAACCGTGGCAGGCGCTCGCCGCTGTCATCGGCAAAGCGACGGGCGTCAAGGGCGACAACCGCGTCCACGGCTGGGTCGTCGCCGTCCGTTCCGTCGAGAGCCGGGACGGGATGACCGCCCGCGCACAGGAACTCGACTGGGACACGCTCCAGCGCATCCAGTCGCGTATCACCGGGGCGCACGAGAACGTCGCCCGCGTCGTCTACGACGTGACCCACAAACCGCCAGCGACTATCGAGTACGAATGAACGTCGTTCTCGTCGGCACGGACCCGAACGGGCTCACGGACGCGCTCGAAGCCGAAGGCCACACGGTGTCGGTCGCCGACGTTGGCAACCGTCCCGGGCTGGAGGAGGCCGGCATCCACGAGGCCGACGTGTACCTGCTGACCGAGATGTCGCAGGCGACCTCCATCGCCGTCGCCAAGGACCTCGCCCCCGACCTCCGGGTCGTCGTCTACGCGGCGGGCTCCCTGCCGGACTTCGCCAGCCGACAGACCGACCTCGTCGTCGACCCGGACCTGCTCGGCGTTGAGGCGGTCGCCGAGGAACTGTAGGCTCGCCCGGTCTTTTCGTGTCTATGGTGTCCGCCCAGCAGTACCAACAGCCGGTCCGGCCGCACCCTCTTGCTGTTGAAGGAGCATAATTTAACACATTCTTCGACGGATTTAATAGATAGATTAAGAGAGTAACTTCTGGATACACCTATGCTAGCGATTCAGGCCGTCACGGAACGACCGCTGTTGCTGCAAGCGAACGTCGCTGACCGAATCGTCGAATTCCTGACAACCCTCGTCGCCGACGGCGTATCGGCCGTCGGGACGATACTGATTGCGGCAGTCATCCTTGCCATCGGCTACGGGGTCGGCGAGTACCTCGACGGCGCGGTGTACGACTGGACGCTCGAACGCGGGCTCGACGACCGCGCCGAGGAAACGCCGGTGTCGGCCGTCACAGCGGAGTCGGACCCGGTCGCGTCCGCAGCAGGTCTGCTCGCCCGATATCTCGTCTATCTGGTCGCTGTTCTTGCGGCGGTCAGAACGCTGAACATCAGCGAGCTCCGGACGCTCGCCGCGACGCTGTTCGGGTACGTTCCGAACATCGTCGCCGCCGCAGTGTTCCTGGTCGTCGGGTTCGGTCTCGGCCGACTGCTGGGCACGCTCGTCCCCGGCCTCGTCTCCCGGCCCGGTCTCACGGAGAACTTCCCGGAAACGCACCTCGGACAACTGCTCGACGCTGACAGCGGCACCGTTGGCAGAGTGGCTGGTCTAGTCGTCGAGTACTACGTCTACGCGGCGGCCGTCTACGTTGCTGCGGCGACGCTCACTATCGCTCCCGTCGCGGCCCTGCTCCGTGATGGGCTGACCTACGCGCCGACCCTGGTCGGTGCCCTCGTCGTCCTCGTCCTGGGGGCACTGGTCGCCGACCACGTCGCCGACGTGGTCACGTCGGTCGATGCAGCCGAAGAGTGGGTCTCGAAGCCGCTCCTCTCGGGAACGCTGCAGGCGCTCGTCTACCTGTTTACCGCCGTTATCGCGCTCAACCTCGCGGGCGTCGACTCGCTGCTGCTCGCCGTGTTGTTGCTCGCGGTCGTGTTCCCCGTCGGGATCGGGTTCGCGCTGGCGGTCGGGCTGGGCGGCCAAGACTTCGTGGCCGGCCGGCTCAGTAGCGACTAGGCCAGCCGTTTCACAGCGTCGCTGCCAGCTTACTGAGTTTCGCGGAACCCCCTTCCTCGAAGGGGACGCCGTGGCCCGGCACGGCGGTCTCGAAGTCAGGTGCGCGCTCGGCGAAGTCTCTGATACTCCGAGCAACGGCGTCGGTATCGTAGCTCACCAGCCACGGCGAGGGCTCGAAGCGGCCGCTGTCCTCCCGGACGAGGTCACCCAGCAGTCCAAGCGAATGGTCTTCGCTGACGTAGCAGACGTGCCCCGGCGTGTGGCCAGGGGTATCGTAGACAGTGAAACTGCCGACGGTGTCGCCGTCGGCGAGGGGGACGACGTCGTTGTCCGGCGCGTCGAGGAACGGCGAGACGAGTCGCTGGAACGCCCCCTTGTGGGTGCCCAGCGGCGGAGCCTGCTCGCCGGTGACCAGCGGGGCGTCCCGCTCCCCGACGTAGATAGTCACGTCGATGCCGTCGAAGGCCGACAGCCCGCCGACGTGGTCGAAGTCGAAATGCGTCAGCAGAATTCGGTCCAGATCCCGGAGTTCGTAGCCGGCGTCGCTCAGGCCGGCGATGAGCGCGTTGCCGTGCCAGGGTAGCCCCGCGTCCACGAGCGTTAGCGCTCCGTCGTCGTCGACGAGCGTCGCGTTGACGCCCGTGAGATCGTACCACCAGATATCATCGGCGAGCGCCGTTACCATAGCCCGTTGTTCGGACGGCGGCATCAAAACCGTTGGTTCCGGCGCTATGCTGGTGAACCGGTCCGGGCTCAGTCGAGTGCGACCGGCGCGGCCTGTCGCACGTCGTCCTGAAGCCGGTCGGCGTGTTCCAGTCGAATCTCGCGAGCGTCGCGAGCCGTGACCGGTTCCGGCCTATCGAACGTCGGCGCGACCGGCTCGTACGCGTCCACGTCGAATCCCATCCGGTCGAGATACGACCGAACGCTGTCTGCGGAGACCCCGTCCCGGATAGCGTCGTTCGCGTACGCAAGGACAGCATCGAACTCGGGGAGCACGATTTCGTCGTCGGTAACGCGGCCCGTCTCACCCTCGATACGCACCTCGGTTCCCCTGAGGTGGTCCATGAGAGACGCCACGGCGTCGGCGAGTTGCAGGACCTGACTCGGGAGTGCAGCGTCGGGCGACCGCCACTCGACGGTGCCGAACTCGGCCCGGAGCTGGACCGGCGTCCAGATCGCACTTTCGGGCTCGAAGTTCGCTGCGACGGTCCGGCGGTCGACACCAGCGTCGACAGCCGCGGTCACGAACTCGTCGTAGCGCCGTTCGAGCCGGCGGTCCCACTCTGCAGTGTCGTCGAGATACGACCACAGCCAGCCCTGGTGTGGCACCGAGTTGTACGCCATCCAGCGGTACAGTTTCGAGCGTGCCCCGTCGGCCAGCCGCCGACCGCGGAAGTACGGTGATGACGAGACGAGCGCCAGCGCGGGATCGATGGCGATCAGCGCGTTCAACTGGTCGATCTCCCGCCCCGGCTGCTGTTCGACGTGGATGTGCGTGCCGGCGCAGTGGCGAACGTACTCGAAATCGTCTCCGACGACACAGTTTTGGATCCGGGTCCGGTCGCACGGAATCTCCTGAATCTCGTCAGCGTTGACTGGGGTCGAAAGCGGCACGAGCCGTTTCCCGAGGTCGTCGGCCCGCCGCAGCACGGCTCCGAGTCGGTCAAGGAGTTCTTCGCGCAGTTCTGTCGCTGTCTCGCACGGCGTCGTCTTGACCTCCAGCATGGGCTCGACGAACTCCCGCTCCGCCCCCGGGCTTGCGTCGACGAGCGCGCCCGGTTCGACCAGCCGGCCCGCGTCGTCGATGACCCAGTACTCCACTTCGATGCTCCGTCGTATCGGTTCGGATTCGTGTACTGACACAGTGGCCTCGCTGTGGATTCAGCGGTGTGTTCCCGCGCCGGAATTTATTGGTAACACACCACACGAAAACTGCGTCCAGATGGCTTATGATAGTTGTGCGATTCGTAATATTTGCGGTGGACAAGCCCACAATCCATGTTATAGATGCTGTAAAATCTCGCGTCCGTTCCATAGAATCCGATATCAATCCATATACGGAACTTTAAGTCGATATCGGACGGCGCTGCTCCCGCTCAGAACGGCAACTGCGACCGGACGAATTGCACGCCAGTCTTCACCTTCGACGGGTCCCGGATCCGCTCCATCTCCGCGTCGGTGAGTTCGAAATCGAAGACCGCCATGTTCGCTTCGAGGTGTTCACGGCTGGACGCTTTCGGAATCGCGGCCACGCCCTCCTGCTGGACCAGCCACCGAAGCGCGACCTGCGCCGGAGATTTTCCGTACTTGTTGCCGATCTGGACGAGTGCGGGATCGTCGAGGACGCCGCCGCGAGCGAGGGGGCTGTAGGCGGTCAGGAGCACGTCGTGGATGCGACAGTAGTCCAGCAGTTTCCGCTGGTCCCAGTAGGGGTGGTACTGCACCTGGTCGGTGAAAATCGGAGCCGATGAGATGTCCCGCGCCTTGTCCAGCAGCGACGGCGAGAAGTTGCTGACGCCGATATGGCGGACCAGCCCCTCCTCGACGAGGTCGTTCATCGCCCCGAGCGTCTCCGACAGGGATGCCATCCACGGCGTGTTCGGCCAGTGGATGAGCAGGAGGTCGAGGTAGTCCGTTCCCAGTTTGTTCAGGCTCTCCCGCGTCGACCGTCGGACGCTCCGCTCGTCGCGATTGGAGCCGTCGAGCTTCGTCGTCAGAAACACGTCCTCGCGGTCGACCGCGGCGGCGTCCATCCCCAGTCCGACCTGCCGCTCGTTGCCGTACGCCTGCGCGGTGTCGATGTGGCGATAGCCCATATCCAGAGCCGTTTCGACGGTTTCACGGCAGGACTGGCCGGTGAGCTGCCACGTCCCGAGGCCGAGTGCGGGGACCGACGTACCCTGGACCTGAATGTCGTCCATGCAGGGTGTTGGAGGGGGCCGGTGAAAAGTCGTGGCTCCGACGCGCCGCTGTCCCAAGCCGGCCAGCGCTACTGCGTCGTCGTCACTTTTCGAGAATGGTCCCGCCCGAACCGACTGCGATATCCGTGCCGCCGCGGACGACGGCCGTCAGGTTCTCGCCGGCGGGCGTCTCCTCCTGGGTCCAGTCGCCACCGCCGAGGGCGTACACCTTGCTGCCGCCACCGACGGTGTAGCCGGCGCTGTCGTCGTCAGTGACCTCGATATCTCGAAGGCCGGCGTCGCCCGTGTCGGTCGGCGTCCATTCGGAGCCGTTCCAGTGGAAAATCATCCCACCGCCGCCGGACACCCACACGTCGTCCGGACCGTCGGAGTCGACGCCGTAGAAGTTGACGTTGGCGTCGGCGAGGCCGACCTTGTTCCACGTCGAGCCGTCGTCGGTGGCGAAGACGCTCTTGTTCCCGTCGACGATGTGGCCCGAGCGCACGCCGTGGAAGTCGACGGCGTTGATCGCCGACCCGGAGCCGGGCGTGGTGTAGTCCCACGTCTCGCTCGCGCCGTTCTCGAAGCTGTAGTACATCTTGCCGGAGTCGCCGGCGACGTAGACGTTCGCCTCGCCGGCCGTGCCGGTCACGGACACGTCGTTGAAGTTGTTGGTCACGTCCATCGGGGCGCTGTGGTCGGTGAGCACGCCCGACTCGACGTCGTATTCGCCGATAGCGCCCGAGGCACCGACGAACCAGAGGGCCTTGCCGTCGTCGGTTACGTCGGCCCCGTAGAGGCTGTTCCCGTTGCCGGTCGGGCCACCGCCGACGACCTTCTGCCAGCCCCTGCTGGTCCGTTCGAGGACGATACCGCCACCCGCCACCGCGTACGCGCCGGTGGCCGTGTATTCGACGTCGTGGAGGGTGTTCCCGGTCGGGGACTCGACGGACTCCCAGGGACCGGCCGCCGCAACCGTCCCGGAGATGGCCGCCCCACCCAGTGCAGCTGCAGCTGTCGCGCCGATACCCGTGAGCACGCCGCGTCGTGTCGCGTTGCGATCGGACATGACATCCGACCCTGTGGACTGTCTCCACTTCAATGGGGGCCGCGGTTAACGACGTTTCACCGCGATTGAAACGTTTAAACGGCAGATATTCGGGAGAACAGCCGGTTGGGATTGGGGAAAATCGGCGACCCGAGACGAATCGGCAAATATCACGTTAAGCCGGCTAAACGGACACAAGACTGATACCGCGAGTCCGCCGAGTCGGCTCAGGACAGTTCAGCGACGAGGGCCGGGGCTTCCGCCGCGATGATCTCGTCGATAGCGACACGGGCCGCCGCTGGGTCCGCGGGCAGGCAGAACACCGGCGTCTCTCCAGCGATCCCGGCAGTCGCACGGACGGCGATGACACCGGTTCCCTGCTGTTCGAAGAGGAGGCTCCGGTACACTTCCTCGAACCCCGGCAGGGCCTTTTCGAACAGTGGGTGGACTGCTTCGAGCGTCTGCGCCGACGGGGCGACGCCGAGGCCCCCCGCGGTGACGACGATCTCCACGTCGTCGCGCCCGACTAGTCTGTCGACGGCACCCTGAATGCCGTCGTAGTCCCCTCGCAGGCGCTCGCGGGCGGTGACCGTCTGTCTGGTCGCTTCGAGTGCTGTCTCTACCGCCTCGCCTGTCGGGTCGCTCTCCTCTGTTGCCGTTCCGACCGTGACGACGGCGGCGGCCACCTGCCGCTCCTGGGCCGCGTCGTCCTGGGATACTGTCTGCGCTGGTGGTTCATCCGCTGTCGGCGGCGTCTCAGCCTGCGATGTGTTTTCCGCTGGGTCGCCTGCCTGTGTCTCAGAAAGGGGGTCTTCGTGGGGTCCCTCGTCGGGTCGCTCGGTCGCCCCGCCGGTCCCTTCAGCGTCCTGTGTTTCGGCCGCTGGATGGCTGCTTTGCTCTACCGCCTCGTCGATTCGTTCTACGACGGCGCTGTCGGCTTCAGGCTCCGACGTGGAACCGTCACCGTCCTCCGTTTTGTCGTCCACCGCCGAAGTCTCTGTTCCGTCACCCCCACTTGCTGCTGTGTCGTCGCTTCCCGGCGCTGTGTCCGCTGCATCGGTTGGCTCTGAAGTGGTGGCCTCGGAGTCAGTATCGACCGCCGCGGATTCCTCGTCGTCCCCCGTCTCGCCCTCGTCTGTCTCGTCGTCTTCCCCGTCAGTCGGACCCCGGCGTGTGTCACGGGACTGGAAATCCACCATACTACTCCATCGGTCGCGGTGGATAAATACCCTGACGACCGTTTGCGGGACTGTAATGTATATAATATCTGAAAACGATAGGCTTAAAATATAGCAATATGAAACAAAATGTATGGCTGGGAGCTACCACGTCGTCTGCCATGAGTGTGCGTTCGAGGGACTGTACGAAGACTCGTCGGTTGCGGAGGGCCAGCGGGACGCACACGCTTCATCCAGCGGCCATCGGATGAGCCTGCGTGACATCTCGAGCCAGGAAGCACCTGGTCTGTCGCAGTAGCGGGACCGTTAGCGTTTTGCGCTCGCTTGCCTGATGCCGAGACATGCAGCCACGTTGTTTCGTCGGTATTCCTGGGGGTGGTCCCATCGTAACGCACCGTTCGAGCGGACGCGACGGGGTGTGTGCCGATGGCTGACGACGAGTCCGGCTACGTCCACCGTCCCGACACGGAGCCACAGTCCGCAGACGCCCCATCTGCGGACAGTGAGACGGGTATGGAAGCCACCGACGGTCCCGAGTTCGGGACGAGCGGCTGGATTCTGGTCGGGATGATCGGCGTGGCGTTCCTGCTCGTCCCCGGCGCAATCTTGCTCTTGCCGTCCGCACAGGGCGTTATCAGCAGTTTCGGGCTCACGCTCCGGGACGCATATCTCACACTCCCGCTCGTTCCGGCGTTCGTACTTGGTGCCCTCGCCGTGTGGTCCGCGGTTCGTTCGCAGTCGTAGTGACCGAGAATAGTTATATCAGGGACGCCATTACTACGCTACTGAATGGTCCTGTCGCCGCTTACTGTCGTTTTATTGTCGGGTGTCGTCGGTATGGGCGTCGCCTTTCTGGTGTGGCTCCACCGGGACCGGCCGGGAGCGGGACCGCTGGCAGTGTTCGTCGTTGCGGCGAGCCTCTGGGCCGTGACGTACGGTATCGAGCTCGCTGTGCCGGGGCTGTCTACCATGGAGCGACTCGTCCAGGTACAGTTGACGCTCTCAGTAATCATCCCTGTCGCGTGGCTCGTGACGATTATCGAGTACACGGGACACCCACACTGGCTCACGCAACGCCGAACAGCGCTGTTGCTCGTCGAACCCGCGGTGTTCGTCACACTTGTCTGGTCGAATCACGCTCACAGACTCATCTGGGCCGGTCATGGGACACAATCCGTCTCCGCATCGTCGGTAGCGCTCGCTCCCGCGTACGAAGTCCTGTACTGGGGGCACATGTCCTACATACTACTGTTGATCCTCGCCGGCGGTGTCCTCCTGTTGCGGATGCTGTTCCGGTCGAACCAGGTGTTTCAGGGCCAGGGGATCGCACTGTTGCTCGCCATCGCCGTCCCGACGGTCGTCCAGTCGCTGTTCGTGCTCGGTGCGCTACCGACTCCGTTCAACCCGACGAGTCTCGGGTACGTCGCCTCGGGGGCGGTCCTCTCAGTCGCCATCCTCCGCGGGCAACTGCTCGACGTGGCACCGGTGACCCGGGAACTGGGCCGGGAAGCGATCTTCACCGAAATGGACGATATGGTTATCATCGTCGACGACGAGCGCCGCATCGTCGATATCAACGCGACAGCCACGGTGCTGTTCGACGGCGACCAGAACACGCAGCTGGGCCGTTCGCTACCGCATACAGTACCGGCACTCGCCGAGACGGTCCCCGGCCCCGGTGAGCGAACGCAGACCGAGACGACCCTCGAACACGAGGGCAGCGTCCGGTACTACGACGTGCGCGTGATACCGCTGTACCGCGCGTACGGCGTTGTCTCGGGCCACCTCATCAGCCTCCGAGATATCACGGAGCAGCGACAACGGGAACAGCGACTGGACGTACTCAACCGCTTGCTCCGTCACGATATCCGGAACGAGATGAACGTCGTCAAAGGGAACGCGGACCTGCTCCGGGACACGGCCGACGCCGACGAACGCGAGCGACTCGACCGTATTATCAGCACAGTCGACGACATCGTCGACCGCAGTAACAAGATCGGCCGAGTCACCGAGGCCCTGGAGACCGAACAGCACAGCCCGACAGCGCTTCAGACGCTGCTGGAATCGGTCGTGAGCGATGCTCGGGATCGCCGCCCCGACGTGGCGATCACGCTCACCTGCGAGGATGATCTCTGGATACAGGGCGGTCCGTCGATCCTCATCGCACTAGAGGAACTGGTCGAGAACGCCGTCGAACATCAGGCGACCGATGGGGGTCCTGTCGAAGTCGAGATTACGGCGACGCGGACCGACGGAACGCCGGGCGTCCGTGTGGCCGTTCACGACAACGGTCCCGGTATCACTGACCACGAGCGCGAGGTCATCCGCTCGGGAACCGAAACGCCGCTCAAACACGGCTCCGGCGTCGGGCTCTGGCTCGTCAACTGGATCGTCCGAAACCTCGGCGGCCGGATGTCGTTCCCCGATACGGCCGAGCCGGGAACGACTGTGGAACTGCAACTGCCGGCGGCTGAGCCCGCCCACGCGACAGACGAGCCAGCGACGGCCCGAAGCGAGAACGCTGACTGATCGCGGCTGTCTACCACTCGATTTCGGCCCTATCGCGCCAGAACCGCCCGCTCGGTGCCTCTGGTCGGAAGCGAGCGAGCCACACCGGCGTCTCGGCCCCCTCCTCGGGCGTCCGTGGAGCGCTCCCCTCGGTCATGTCCGTCTGGACGTAGCCCGGACAGACCGAGTTGGCGATGAGGCCGTCGGCCGCGTACTCGCCGTCGAGGTACTTCGTCAGCCCGTTGACGCCGGTCTTCGAGATGCGGTAGGCCGGCGTGCCGCCCGACTGGCTCTCGGTGATGGCCCCCAGCCCGGAGGACATGCTGATGACGCGGCCGCCACCGTCAGCCAGCAACAGCGGGAGCGCGTACTTCGTCATGAGGACCGCCCCCCGGAGGTTCGTCTCGAGGGTGTGGTCGATTACGTCGGTCGGCATCTCGTCCAGCGGTTCCCGTGAGTCCATCACGCCGGCGTTGTTGACCAGCACGTCGAGCCGTCCCTGCTCACGCTCGATGCGGTCGACCGCGGCGACCATCCCGTCGTCGTCGGTCACGTCGAGTTCGATGGCATGGCGGTCCGTAGCCGCGATGTCGCCGGTATCGCGAGCGCCGGCGTACACTGTCGCGTCGAGGTCGACCAGTCCGTCGGTGATTGCCTTCCCGATGCCCCGCGTGGCTCCGGTGACGAGTACGACCTGGCCGTCGAGAGAGTCGTACAGCGGAACGTCCATACCCGGGGTTGGGTGGCCGGGCCGAAAAGGAAACGGGTCGGGGCGGCGTCACTGCGATGCCTGCCGCCCGCGCTGATGCTGACCGTCGGCGTTACCGTTCCTCGTCCCGGCGCATCGCGATCTCGAACCAGGGACAGAGGCGGAGCTGGCGGTAGTACTCGGGGTGTTCACGCAGTCGCTCGTAGGGAACCCACATGAGGCCGTCGACCTCCTCGGGGTTCGGTTCCAGCGAGGTGTCGTGGAGTGTGGCCTGCAGGACCGCACAGACTTCCCATTCGAGGCCAGCGTTCTCGTAGTAGCGCTTGTACTCGAACCGGTCGGTCACGCGGAGGTTCTGGTACTGCGAGGGGTCGATGCCCAGTTCCTCTTCGAGTCGCTCCTCGGTGGCTTCGACCTGTGTCTGGCCCTCGACTGGGTGGGAGGCGACGGTGCCGTCCCAGTGGGTGTCCCAGAGGCGTTTGTTCGCCGCGCGCTGGGCGAGCAGAATCCGGTCGTTCTCGTCGAACAGCAGGGCAGTGAACGCGCGGTGGCGAACCCCCTCGCCGGTGTGGGCGTCGAGCCGATTGACCAGCCCCTCCTCGTTGTCGTCGGCGTCCACCGCGATGACCTCCTGTCGGGCGTTTTCGTGCGTCTCGTCGACCGCGTCGGAACTCATATGTCGTACCTCTCACAGAGGCGCGTATTACGCGCTTCGACTTCCCCTCACCGCGCGGGGAGGTCCGAGACGAACTGTTTCAGGATCTGCTCCTCCGCGCGGTGGAGGGTTTCACTGCAGGTCGACTTCGCGATACCGACGCGGTCCGCCAGTTCCGTTAGCGAGCACTCCCGCGGCGTGTCGTAATAGCCCGCGTCGATGGCCTCCTGTACCAGTTCCAGTTGGCTCTCGGTGAGCACCTGCTCGGTTTCGAGGTGTTGCTGGATGCGGTCGACGCTGAAGGAGATACCGAACTCCTCCAGTTGCTCGCCGAGTTCGGAGAGTCGCTCCTGTGGCGCTGATATCTCCCAGACGGCCTCGCCGTTGGACAGGGTGAACGGCATCTCAAGCGGGACGCCCGAGCCCTGGACTGGGAAGAGCAGGAGCGGCATCGACGTCTCGAACTGAATCAGCGCGCTGTCGTCCCGGTGTGAAAGTATCTCAAGGGTCGTGACCGACTCCCGGTTCTCGATATCACGGAGAACCGCTGGGAGGTCGTCTGATGTGATCTCCGCTAGCCCGACACCGGAGTCCTCGCCGGGGAGCGCAGACAGGATGCGAAACGTCGCGTCGTCGTACGCTCGCGAGATGTCGCCGATCCAGATCTCATCCGGAATCGTGAGCGTGAGTTCAGCGTGTGGCATTGGTGTATCCGAATATATTCGCCCGACCCCCGCGTCCGTAATCCCGAACATGTTCGTACAGTTGCGATAGGAATAAGAAACTTGGGGAGTGGTGTCACACACTATCAACACGAGATCAGGTCGCGCAAAACCAGAACGCCGAACATCTCCGGGTATGGCGAACGCTTATTCCGCCGGCCGCTGGCCGTCTGGTATGGAGCGCGTCTCGCTGACTCGGACGGTCCCAGCCGACCCAGAGACAGTCACCGACCTGATAACTGACGTGGAGCCGTTTATGCTTGCGGCAGGGTTCGACGAGGTGACACTCGACGGGGACAACCTCGGCATCACGAATCGCGTCGGACTCTTCGAAATCGAACTGGACCTCGAAATCGTCGAAACTGACGCAGTGTTGCGGTACGAGCAGCGGCAGGGAATCTTCGAGTCGATGATGACAGAATACACGGTCGAGGCCGTCGACGGCGGGACCGAAGTCACGGCGACGACGGAGTACAGCGCGCTCGACCTCCCGGTGCTCGGCGAGATGATCGATTCGACCGTTATCTCGCGACAGCGCAAGAAGGAACTGAACAAGCAGTTCGACTGGCTGGTCGAACAGGTCTCGTAGTACTACGTGTGATAAAGCCGCTCAGACGAATTATTCTCTGCAATCCGTTGTGTATAACAACCCGAACATCTTCGGGAGAGGACCGAGGGATACCCACGGATTACCAGTACATATGAGCCATTCCCACGAGGACGTGCCTCCGGTTACAACCGAGGTTCACGACAACTCTTGGTCGGCGAACCTGGAGACGCCCGCACACGCCGAAGACCCCGACGTGGTCGTCGAACAGGCCATCGACGCCGTCGAGATGACGACGGCTGGGAACCACGTCAATCTGGTGAGCCACGCCGACCACGGCCATCCGGAAACCTACCTGTTCGACGCGCTGGCGGAGGCGTTCGGCGAGACCATCTCAGTGGAGTACGTCCAGCAGTGTGGCTGTGGGGGCCATGTCACCCGCGTCCACCGGGAGGCATAGATGCGCGGGAAACTCGATCTCGACCAGCAGCCGCTCGTGCTGATCTGGGAGGTGACCCAGGCCTGCGAACTGGCGTGCAAGCACTGCCGTGCTGATGCCCAGCCACGCCGTCACCCCGACGAGCTATCGACGGCGGAGGGGAAGGCGCTGCTGGACCAGGCCCGCGACTTCGGCGACGGCCAGCTGGTCGTCCTCTCGGGCGGGGACCCGCTCGCCCGCGAGGACCTCCCGGAACTCGTCGACTACGGCACCGAGCAGGGCCTCCGGATGACGCTGACGCCCAGCGGGACGAACTCGATCACGCAGGACCGACTGGCCGAACTCGACGACGCCGGACTCCGGCGGCTGGCCCTGTCCATCGACGGCGGCGACAGCGAATCACACGATACCTTCCGGGGCGAATCCGGGAGCTTCGAGGCGACGATGGCGGCGGCCGAGGCGGCCCGTGACCTCGATATCCCGCTGCAGATAAACACCACCGTCTGCGCGGAGACGGTCGAACAGCTACCGGTGATCCGGGACCTCGTCGCGGACCTCGATGCGGTGCTGTGGTCGGTGTTCTTCCTCGTTCCGGTCGGCCGCGGGCGGGTGCTGACGCCGATTGATCCCGAGCGAGCGGAGCGCGTGCTGTCGTGGCTCCACGAGGTCAGCGAGGAGGCATCGTTCGGCCTCAAGACGACCGAAGCGCCCCATTACCGGCGCGTCGCGATCCAGAACCAGGACGAGGGCGCGGGCGGGCTCAAACGCCGGATGGGTATACGCGCCGGCAAAGGGTTCGCCTTCGTGAGCCACACCGGCGAGGTGTTCCCCTCCGGGTTCCTGCCGAAATCGGCAGGTAGCGTTCGGGAGGAGAGCGTCGTGGACATCTACCGGGAGTCGTCGCTGTTCCGGCAACTCAGGGACGACGACGCGTTGACGGGCAAATGCGGGGCCTGTCGATACCGGACGGTCTGTGGCGGCAGTCGGTCGCGAGCGTACGCGACGACGGGGGACCCGCTGGCGGCGGACCCCCTCTGTGACTATCAGCCGGATGGGTTCGAGGGGTCGGTTCCCGACCAGCACCCGGCAGATTGAGGGGGTTTTTCACTCCGTGGGAACGCGCCTCGCCCGTTTTGTAATGTGGTGTCACAGTAACTCATATGAGCGACTCCGGCATTAGAGTGGAGCTGTCGGTCGACACCCCTGGGGCCTGTCCGGTGGCGAGCGTCTCGGACGAGGCGGGTGCGGCCGTGACCGACGTCGCCCGAAGCAGCCCAGATGCAGACGGGCAAGTCATCGAAGAGTTCACCGCGACGGGCACTGACGAAGGGGCAATCGAGGCCCGGGAGGACATGGACAAAGTGTTCGCGACGGGCAACGGCTCCCGCTACCAGTTCTCCCGGTCGCGAACTGAGTGCGTCTGCGAGGCGGTCGAAACATACGACTGTCCGGTCGCTGATATCCGTGCCGAGGGCGGACAGCTCCACCTGACCTTCCACGCTCCCGATGTCGACCGGGTGCGCGCTATCGTGACACGGCTGAAGGAACTGTACGACGGCGTCTCGCTCCGGTCGATGCGTCGGAACGGCGACGTTGACCCGGTGGACTCGATCCTCGTCGACCGAAGTAAACTCACCGACCGGCAACAGGAGGTACTCGAAACCGCCGTCGAGATGGGCTACTTCGAGTATCCGAAAGGGGCCAACGCCGGTGACGTGGCGTCGGAACTGGACATCTCCGTCTCGACGTTCGCGGAACACCTCGCCGCCGCCCAGACGAAGCTGCTCGACAGCATCATCGCGGAGTAGGCCCACAGCGCGTCGCTACTACTGCCATCGGCGAGCGAACGCCGCTAACAGGAGATACGTATAGAGAAGTGCACCGAGAGCTCCAGCCGCTGTGCCGACCGATATTATCCAGCCGAACCGACCGATAAGACCGAGTAGCTGAACGCCGAGCCCACCACCGAGCAGTCCAATCGTCACCAGCGCCGTCCGGTCGTTCGCGTAGGGCCAGACGCCGACCGCCGGCGGGTAGAACTGGAACGCCGCCCCGACCACGGTGAGTCCGAGAAAGCCCGCCAGCATCGCCCGATAGTGTGCGCTCACCAGCGCCGGGCTCCGCCCGGTTACGGCGAGAGTCAGCCCGAGCCCGATACCGACGACACCGGCCACAACTGCCACCAGCACCGCGTAGAACCCGACGCGGCGGCGCTCCGACCGCAGGAAGAGAACGATATACGACAGCGCAAAGCCCACGACCGCGGTCGCCTCCACGACGCCACCGATGAGGAGGAGTCTACGGTCGAACAGACCGAAGCCCAGCAGCGCGGGACCGACAGCGCCGGCAACGATGACAACCGTAACGACCGGTCGCGGCGCTTCAGCGACCAGAAACCGGGGAAACAGACGGAAGCCGACACCGAAGACGAACAACGCTGCCGTCCCCGCAGCGAGCAAGTGCGACAGTTGCTGGGGGAGCGTCGATCCGAAGCCGACAGCGGTCGTGAGCGTGCCACCTGCGGCAAGTGCGAGGTAGCCGAGCGCTATTGGGACGGCGACGTTGGCGGTTCTGTCGACCGGCTTCCGATGGGCGTTCGGACCGCCGGTCCCCGTCGCCGCGCCGGTGACGTTGCCGCGAATCGTCCACCCCAGCGTGCTGAGAAAGACAGCGACGCCGCCTGCCCAGAGCATGGTTCCGACGGGCTGGAGCCACGGTGGACCGAGCGGCGCGAGCGCTAGCCCTGTTGTGCCGAGGACCGACAGCGGGAACTGCACGGCCGGCCCCCGATCCCACGCGAGGTCCCGGTCGAAGTACGACGGTACGAGCGCGTAGGCCTTCCCGAACAGGACGTGCAGGACGAACCCGTAGAGGCCGAGCGTGACGACGACGCGGCGGGGCGCGGCGACCGCCATTGCGGCGTGGAAGCCGACGAAAAACAGCGCGCTGGCGGTGACGAACCACCGCGAGACGCGCTCGGGACGCATCTCACTCCGGTCGGATCGTGACGTGCCACTCCTCGTCGGCGACCTGTTCCGTGTCGTACTGGTATCCTTTTCTCGTGAGGACGTCGTACAGCGGCACCGGCTCGAAACTGTTCACCAACCGGAGCGCCTCGCTCTCGCCCACGGAGTCGAGGGCGTTCATGATCTGTTCGAACGGTTCTCCGTCGACGTCCCGAACGTCGAGTTCCTGTACCGACTCCTGGTGATCTGTGCTCATACGTCCGACGACGGTCCCCGCCAGTCAGGCTATTGTCCCGAACGTGTTCGACTCCATGGCGGGACAGTACCCCGTGGTACGAGCCCGAACGGATCGCCAATACCACTGTGGTGCTCCCGGTATCGCGCTACCGCAGCGTGGTGTAGCTCAGTCCGGCAATCGCGACGAACTGCAGCGAGCGCAGGACCAGCACGGCCTGCTGGACGTGTGGGTCGCCGGCGTAGAAGCTCTGCATCGAGAAGAAGAAGTAGACGGCGATGGCGTTCTCGGCGAGCATCGCGACGGCGAAAGCGATGAGGCCGGCG
The DNA here is from genome assembly GCF_037078445.1 of Haloarcula sp. CGMCC 1.2071. Taxonomy (NCBI): domain Archaea; kingdom Methanobacteriati; phylum Methanobacteriota; class Halobacteria; order Halobacteriales; family Haloarculaceae; genus Haloarcula; species Haloarcula sp. CGMCC 1.2071. Next base: position 433,030 of record NZ_JAYMGY010000003.1, on the reverse strand, counting down.
ACGAGCCCCGTCCGGAACGTCGCGTAGTTACGGACCCAGACGCCAAGCAGCGGGAGCAACAGCAGGACGTTGAGCCCCGCGAGCGCCGCCGCGGCGGTGATGAGCGGTCCCATCGCCATCAGCGACACCTCTCTATATCTGTCCCCGTCATTCGTCCATCTTCTCCACGATCTCTTCGAAGGTGTCGCGGTAGTTGTCGAACCGATCCGTTAGGAAGTAGAGTTTGGCGTACTCCTCGTCGCCGGATTCGACCACGTCGTGGTCCTCTAGCTGTTCCATGTGGTGCCTGACCGTCTTGTAGCCCACGTCGAGTTCGTCGGCGAGTTCGTTGGCGTTCATCGGTCGGTCCGAGAGAGCGTCGATGATGCGCGCCCGGTTGGCGCCGCCGCGCGTCGCCGTCAGCAGATACCAGAGCGCTTTCTCCATCCCACTGTCCTCCCGGGAACTGTGTCTGCCCGTCCTATAGTCCTGTCTCTCCCCGTCGAACAGCGCGCTGGACTCGGATGCATGTGCCACGATGGGATACGAGGGTCAAGACAGGCGGCAAATAAAGCGTTTCTTCGCACTCTCTTCCGAGACTGTTCCAATTTCGGGATAACTGTCCGGCGCGGTTCCGGCTTCCCCGTGAGCGCTCAGCGAACCGCCGCCGTCGCGTCGGCCATGATGTCGATGGCCTCCTTTAGCGTCGCCATGTCCGTCGCGTAGGAGATTCGGGCGTAGCCCGCGCCGTGCTCGCCGAAGGCGTCGCCGGGGACGACGACGACCCCGCGGTCGATGACCTCGTCCACCCAGCCCTCGGGGACCTTCGGCATCGCGTAGAACGCGCCCTTGGGCGTCGGACAGTCGAGCCCCATCTCGTCGAGGCCGTCCAGCAGCACGTCCCGGCGCTCCTGGAAAGCCTCGCGCATCTCCGACACCTGGTCCTGTGGGCCGGACAGTGCCGCTTCGGCGGCGTACTGGGCCGGGGCCGACGCACAGGCCTGGGCGTACTGGTGGACCCGCAGCATCCGCTCGATACGGTCGGTCGCGCCGGTGACCCAGCCCAGCCGCCAGCCGGTCATCGAGTACGCCTTCGAGCAGGCGTTGACGACGACGACGTTGCCCGTGTCGGTGAACTCCGCCGGCGAGCGGTGCTCGCCCTCGAACACCTGGTGTTCGTACACCTCGTCGGAGATACACAGCACGTCGTGCTCGTCGGCGATGCGGGCGAATTCCCGCATATCCTCGGGGGACTGGACCGCTCCGGTTGGATTCGCGGGCGAGTTCACGACGAACGCCGCCGTGTTGTCGGTGATGGCCTCCTCGACCGTTTCGGGGGCCATCGTGAGGTCCTCACGCAGCGGGACCGGCCGCGGCGTCCCGCCCGCGAGGTGGGTCAGCGCGTCGTAGGAGACGAACCCCGGGTCCGGGAAGATGACCTCCTGACCCTCATCGACGTGGGCTTCCAGTGCGATGTGCAGCGCCTCGCTCCCGCCCGACGTGGCGATGATGTCTCCGGGGTCGACATCGAGGTCGTTGTCCCGTTTGTGCTTGGCGGCGATTGCTTCCCGGAGTTCCTCGGTTCCCTTGTTCGACGTGTAGGCGTCGACTTCCCCTGCCTGAATGGCCTCGACAGCCGCCTGGCGGGCGTGCTCCGGCGTCGGGAAGTCCGGCTGGCCGAGGCCGAGGTTGATGGCGTCCTCGCCCGCCGCCTCGAACACTTCGCGGATGCCAGAGATCGATACCTGCTCTACCCGTCGGGAGAATCCAGTCATATTCTGTTTGGGGGCGGCCGGCCCGATAATTCTTCCTTGTGCTTCGGTAGCATTAGCGGCGTCCGTCTGTTCTGTTGCTATTGCCGACCGGTATAAACTACTATAACGTTTATAACTATTCCTTTATATATCAGAAAGCAAAATAAACACGTATTTATAAAGTAGCATATATAATTTTGTTTATTAGACACCGGGTTGCATGAGGAATTATATATTAATTTTATAACCCACCCATATTTATTGGGAGTCGGATGTCCCGACATACCCTGCCGAAACCGTCCAGAAGATCAGTTATCAAGGCACTCGGCTCCGCTGTAACCGTCGCAGCTTTTGGTGGAGAAGTCAGCGCATCACAGGAAGCTGACACAGAAGAATATCTGATTGGTGTATCAAATGATAGGAATGCTTCAGATGTTCATGACAAAATAAAAGAACGGTCTGACCTCGAACAGCTCGATATCATCGACGTGAACGAGTCACTTTCGTATCTTCGCTCAGCAGTCCCGCAGAAATTCAAGGGCGAAATCCTTCCGACAGTCGAAGGAATTGACGGGGTCAAATATACGGAATTCAACCACGTTCGCGAGCCGATCGCCACGGTTCCGAACGATCCGAAGTTCGACAGCCAGTACGCGCCACAGCTGGTCAATGCCCCGAAATCATGGGACATTACGTTCGGAAGCGAAGACGTCACCATCGCCGTCATAGACACCGGTACAGATTACACCCATCCCGACCTCGACGGGCAGTTCGGGAGCCAGAAAGGACGTGACTTCGTCGACAACGACGACGATCCCGCCCCACAATCCGCTCAGCACGGGACACACGTCTCCGGTATCGCTGCCGGCGAAACGAACGACGAAACCGGTATTGCGGGCGTCAGTAACTCTCGGCTCCTGAGTTGCCGTGCACTCGGCCCGAACGGGGGCCGAACCGCCGATATCGCTAACGCCGTCCAGTGGGCGACTGAGCAGGGGGCGGACATTATCAATATGTCTCTCGGTGGCGGCGGCTACAACCAGACAATGAAAAACGCGGTCTCAAACGCGTGGGATCAGGGTGTTCTCCTCATCTGTGCAGCCGGGAATCATAAGGACAGTGATCCACCAAGCCAGCAGGACGTGTCGTACCCAGCGGCCTACGAAGAATGCGTCGCCGTTGGTGCCGTCGATAGCAACAAGAGTCCGACCGAGTTCTCGAACTACGGCGAGAAGGTCGACATTGCGGCACCGGGCAATGACATACTCTCATCCGTTCCGGGGGGAGACTACGCGCAGTTCCCCGGGACGTCGATGGCGAGTCCTGCTGTCGCCGGCGTCGCTGCGCTCGGGCTCGACAGACATGATTGGTCCGTCAGCCAGGCCCGACAGAACCTTCTCGACACCGCCCAGCCACTGGATGCAGACGGCCAGTTCGTCGGTTTCGGCCTCGCGGATGCATACAACTTCGTAACCGCCGGTGGCGGAACCGAAAACGAACCGCCGATCGTGACACTCAAGGACGATTCGCGAACTGTTTCCGTCAACGAGGAGGTTATATTCAACGCCAGCGGTTCCCGTGACCCTGATGGTTCGATAACGAACTATCGCTGGGAGTTCGGCGACGGATCTGACCCCGTCGAGGGAGCGGACGCAACAGAGGTCAGCCACACGTACGCCAATACTGGCGAATACACCGTTACTGTCACTGCGACTGACAACGACGGTGCCGAGGCAACCACGTCAGTCAGCGTCTCCGTCACCGATGAATCGAAAGACCGTCTCACCGAAGAGTTGTCCGGGTCACTCGATGGGATGCTTGACTACGACAAGCAGACGTACTCCCTCAAGACGGAGTCGCCCATGCAGCTGATCCTCAGCCTCGATGGCCCATCTGACGCCGACTTCGACCTCTATGTCTCCTTCGACGGTCGCACACCCACCCCGAACGACTACGACCGCGCGTCCTATACGCAGGACAGTAGCGAACAGATAATCATCGACGACTTCTCACAGGTCAGCGAGATCGGCATACTCGTGTATGTCTACAGCGGAAGCGGAGACTACACGCTTACACTGGAGGAAATCGGAAAAACAGGCTCGTAATTTAATTGCCGTTCTCTCGTTTCGACTGAGTGCGTAGCGCCCCTCTCGCTCTTCCACTTTCAGTTCAGCGGGATTTCACGCTGCTTTGACATCGCAATCGCGCCGCCACCGCCGACGCTCACTCACTTCGATGGCGGCGGTTCATTAGCGAACCACAGACATCGCAATTGCGCCACCGCCACCGACGCTCATCCCCACGATACCGCGGTGATGATCCGCTCGCTCCATCGCGTACAGCATCGTGGTCGTGAGAATACCGCCGCTGGCTCCGATAGGGTGCCCGAGCGCCACCGCGCCGCCGAGCGGGTTGTGCTTCTCGGCGGGGATGTCGAGTTCGTCGGCGACGTACACCATCTGGGCGGCGAAGGCTTCGTTGAGTTCGAAGTGGTCCACGTCGGCGACGGTGAGGTCGTTGCGCTCCAAGAGCTTTGCGACGACGTCCCGAACCGCGATGGAGAACTCTGCCGGGTCGCGGTAGGAAACGGCGTAGTCCTCGACATGAGCCATCGGCCCCAGCCCCTCGCGCTCTACCGTCTCGGCGTCGGCCAGCACCACCGCTCCCGCGCCGTCGGAGAGCTTCGAGGCGTTGCCGGCGGTGATCGTGCCGCCGTCCTCGAAGGCCGGCGGGAGCGCCGCCAGCTGGTCCACTGTCGTGTCCGGCCGCGGTCCCTCGTCCTCCGTTACGAGGCCGTTCGTCGTTTCGACGGGTACCAACTCATCCGCGAACTTCCCCGACTGGATGGCCTCGACGGCCCGGTGGTTGCTCCGTCGAGCGTACTCGTCCTGTGCCTCGCGGCTGATGTCGTGCTCGGCGGCGATTTCCTCCGTCAGCATGCCCATGTGCGCGTCGTAGTGCTTGTCCCACAGCGAGTCCCAGATCATCGCGTCGACGAGTTCGCTGTTCCCGTGCCGGCGGCCGCCGCGCATGTCCGGCACGAGATACGGCGCGTTCGACATCGACTCCATGCCGCCGGCGAGACACACCGACGCCCGACCGGCCTCGATGCGGTCGGCGGCGGTCATGATCGCCCGCAGTCCCGACCCCGAGGCCTCGTTCAGCGTCGTCGCGGCGACATCGTCAGGTAGCGGTGACTCGACGACGACCTGTCTGGCCGGGACCTGGCCGACGCCCGCCTGCACCGCGTTTCCGAGGCCGACCCAGTCGACGCTGTCTTCGTCGACGCCGGTTCGGTCGAGCAGTCCCTCGACGGCTGCAGTACCGAGCTCTGTCGCGCTTCGCTCTGCGAGCCCTCCCAGCAGTTCACCGTGTGCGGTGCGTGCGCCGTCTACCAGAACCACATCCGTCATACGGCCTACATGAACCTGATCCTACAATACTGTTCGCCCGACGATGGACGGCGTCTTACAGCGGGAGCAAGGCGAAAGCCCACCCCTTCAGGGGAGTGGATGAAGCCGACAACCCGGCAGCTTCGCCTGTAGCCTCACTCAGCCGGAGTTTTATAACCGGTGACACTGTATGCATGACCACACCGAGGCGGATCAGCCGCCCAGATAAACGGATAATATCGGGATTCGGGCCACGCTACGTCCAAAAGAATCCCTTTCGGGCCGCTGGCTGTGGATTCCGACACACGGTAACTCTGAATCCCCATACCGGGGATAGGAGTAACGGCGGCTTGGCCCCGCCAGGAGTCCGGTCATGCCGACCTGGCTACAAACCTGAAACTCCCAACCTAGCGGTGCGGTGCCGCGGGAATCCCGCGCCTGAAGGCGTGGGAGGAGGTCAATCCTCGGTTGCCGTCCGCAGTTCCTCGATAGCCGTCTCCAGTCGCCGGAGCGTCGCATCAGCGTCGGTGTAGCCCTGCTCGTACTCGTCGTATGCGTTGTCGGCTTCGCTCAGAAACGCTTCGACGGCTTCGTGCATCTCGTGGTCGCTCATGGCTGTCCCGACGGTAGCCGACCGGAAAAGTCCCGCTACTTGCTGGTTACTGCGTCACATCGTAGTCGACGCTCGCGTCGCGGAGGGCGTCGGTCACACGACCGACGGTGTCCTGTGTCGCGACGACGACGGCATCGAGTCCCCGAGATGCGGCGTCGGCGGCCACCTCGCCCGCCGCGAAGTGCGTCGTCGGTTCGATGTCGGCATCGCGGAGCGCGACGACGGCCTCGACGCCTGCGGCGGTGACGATGGGGACGTCCGCACAGGCCGCGGCGATGTCGTCGACGTTCTCGACCGGCCCCGACCGGACCGGCGGAACCTGTATCACGCTGACGTGGCCGGGGTCGAGGTCGATGACGCCCTCGAAGCCGGTGACCCCGACGACCTCGCCTTCCGCGGCGCTGGTCGTCGTCACGCCCGTTGCGTCGCCACCGCCGGGGTCGGCGTGCAACAGGCCGTCCGACAGCGAGAGCGTGACCGTCTCGCCCTCAGCCAGGTCCGCCGTGGCGATGGCGGCGTCCTCCTGCACGCTGCCAAGCACGTCGTCGGTGACGTGGTCGGCGAACCGGCGCACGTCGGTGGCGGACTGGAACACCCAGTCGACGCCCTCCTTGGTGACGCGGTAGCGCGACCGCCCTTCCTTCTCGACGAGGCCGTCGTCGACGAGTTCACGGATGTACTCGCTGACGGCCTGGCTCGTCACGCCGACGGCGTCGGCGATTTCGCCCTGACTCACCGCGGGCTGGCGCTCGGCGATCTCCACGAGGACCCGAAACCGCGTCGCGGCCCGCTTGTTCTCCAGGACGTCGACCATACAGAAGTCACGGGAGTCGCAGGTAAAAATACCACCGACACTGTCAGGCCGAGACATTCGGCCGCGGTCCGGCCGCCTGCGATGGGGCCCGTCGCCGTGACCGACAATATAACCGTCACCAGCGCCGACTGGACGGCGATGACAGCCAGTTACGACGACCGGGCGCTCCTGCTCGGGGAGACGCTCGTCGTCGCGGATCTCCACGTCGGCCGGGGTACTGGTGGGAATCTCGAACTGCCGGTCGGGTCCGGTTCGGACATGGTCCAGCGGTTCCAGTCGCTCGTCGAGCGCCACGGCCCCGAGGAGGTCGTCGTCGCCGGCGACCTCCTCCACTCGTTCCAGACCGTTCCTCGGTCGGTCGAGAGCACCGTGGCGGGGCTCAAGAGCGCCTGTCAGGAAGTCGGCGCGCGGTTGGTCGTGACGCCGGGCAACCACGACACGATGCTCGACAGTGTCTGGGACGGCCCGACCGAGACGGAGTACTGGGTCGGCGATACCGTGGTCTGTCACGGTCACGAGGCTCCCGAAGTTGACGCAGAGCGCTACGTCGTCGGGCACGACCACCCGACCATCTCCATCGAGGGCCAGCGCCGGCCCTGCTATCTCGCCGGGAGCGGCCAGTACCGCGGCAGCGACGTGGTGATGCTCCCGTCGTTCAACAGGCTGAACGCCGGCGTCGAGGTCAACGAGATGCGTGCCGGCGACTTCCAGTCTCCACTCGTCACCGACGCCGACCGACTTGAGCCGGTCGTCTGGGACGAGAGCGGGCGGGAGACCCTGTCGTTCCCGCCGCTGGGTGAGTTCCGTCGAATGTTATAACGGTAAATATTTGGCCTGCGACGGTGGACGCTGGAACATGGTTCAGACAGAAATCGCGCTGGGTCTCATCGCGATTACGCTGCTTTCGCTACTGCTGCTGTACTTCGCGACGATAAAGTACGTCTCGGAAGTCCTCGAAGGGGAGGGACACGACCACGAGGGAAACACGAATAGCGGCGGTCCGGCCGCATAGGCCGCCGTTCCCTTCCTGCAGTCGTATCGGCGTTTTCCTTATCGAAGCAGATCAGCGGCGACCTTACCGCTTTCCAGCGCGCCCTGTATCGACGACCAGCGGGTGTAATCGCCGGCCAAGACGGCGTTCCCGTCCGGCGCTGTCGGGTCCGGAAGCGAGTCCCGATACCCCGGCGGCTGGGCGAACTGCGCGAACGGGACGCGGTCGGTCCGGAGCAGTTCCAGCGCCTCGAAGCTCGCGTTCGGATACCACGACCGAAGCGCATCCCGGACCGCTGCGGCCAGTTCCGCGTCGTCTTCCGCCGGCGTCCCGAGGAACGTGGCACTGTATAATTCCATGCCGGCGGGGGCGTACTCGCTGGCGACCGCCGACAGCGGCGCGACGGTGTTCGGCCGGTCGTCCGCCGCGTTGAGGATGATGCGCTGTCCGGTCGTCGGTGCGCGATTCGTCGGGAGCGCGAAGTACTGGGTGACACAGCCGACCGGCTCGGTCGGAATGGCGTCGATGTCCGTCAACTCCGCCGCGGTTCGCGGGTCCGTCGCAACGACGGCGCTCTCGGCCGTCACCGTCTCGTTGCCCACTTCGGCAGTGACCTCGCCTTCGTGGGTTTCCAGGTCCGTCACGGCCGCGTCGGTTTCGATGGTCGCGCCCGCTGAGCGTGCGCGGTCGGCGAGCTGTCGCGGCATCGCCTGCATCCCGTCGGCTGGGACGAATATCTCCCCCTCGCTCAGCATCTTGTAGGTGTACTCGAAGATGCTGCTGTCCGTTCCCAGCGAGCGGTCAAGTGTGATGCCGCCGTAAAAGGGCGCGGCGAACCGCTCGACGAACCGCTGTGAGAAGCCGTAGTCGGCGAGGTACTCCCGGATTGTCTTTCCGCCCCGGGAGAGCAGTTCGACTGGCTCGACGTTGGCCAGCTCGCGCTGGAGCCGGAACAGCCGGAGCTTGTCGGCCGTGCGAACGTCGGTGTTGAGCACCGTCTGTGGCGCAGCCGAGGGGTTCCGCAGGGGGTCCGACAGCACTGAGCGGTGGTTCGGGCTGGCGATGGTCGCGCCCGGCGTGAACGTCCGCGGAGCCAGCGCCTCGATGTCGAGTTCGCGCTTCGCCGCGGGGTAGGCGGTGAACATGACCTGGAACCCGCGGTCGAACGTGTAGCCGTCCTCGTGGGTCGTCCGGACGCGACCGCCAACGTCCGAGCGCTGCTCGAAGACGGTCACGTCTCGGCCCGACGCAGCCAGGTGCCTGGCGGCGACTAGCCCGGAGAGCCCCCCGCCGGCGACGACGACATCTGTCATACCTCCCAGTTCGACCGCCCGGGACAAGAGCGTGCTGAAGCGGGACCGGACCACACTTGGTCGTCCCGTCCACAGAGAGAACCATGGAGACGACTGCGGCGTTTCGCGGCCTCATCTGCACGGCGTGTGGCGCGGAAACCGACAGCACGAGCGACCGCTGTCCCGACTGCGGCGGCGTTCTCGTCGGCGACTACGACGTTCCTGACCTGACGCCCGAAGCGCTGCCCGACACGACGGGACCGGGCCGGTACGAGTCCCTTCGGCCCTTCCCGCAGGACGCGACGGTGACGCTCGGCGAGGGGGCGACGCCGCTGGTCCCGGTTCCGGACCTGGCCGAGGAACTCGGCGTCGACTCGGTGTACGTCAAAGACGAGGGGCGCAATCCCACGGCCTCGCTGGGCGACCGCAGGCTCTCGCTTTCGGTCACCGCCGCCGCGCAGCGCGGGGCTGAGCGCGTCGTGACGCCCTCGACGGGCAACGGCGCACAGGCCAACGCCGCCTACGCGGCCCGCGCGGGCATCGAATCGAAGGGATTCGTCCCCTCGCGCTGCCCGTTCCTCAATAAGGCGATGGTGAACGTCCACGGCGGCGATATGCGCGTCGTCGAGGGCCGGTACGACGACGCCGTCTCGGCGTTCGACGAGGAACTGGCCGAGGAATCCGACGGGTGGGTCCCGGTCGCGCCCGGCCACCCCTTCCGCATCGAGGGAGCCAAATCCGTCGCCTTCGAGACGGCCGACGACCTCGACTGGACGGCCCCAGACGCGGTGGTCCACCCCACCGGCCACGGTGAGACTCTCGTTGGCCTCGAACGTGGGTTCCGGGCGGCTGCCGACAGCGGCCTCACGGACTCAGTCCCACGAATCTACGCCGCACAGCCGGACTCGACGGCCGCCATCGCTGACGCCGCGAGCGCGGGCGACGACGAACCCGCGACCATCGAGCACCCCGACACCATCGTCGGCCCGCTGGAGGTCCCCGACCCCGCTGCTGGCGCGGCGGCACTCGACTCGCTCGACCGCTCGGGCGGCGGCGGTGTCGCCGTCTCGGACAAGAACATCCTGGCCGGCGCGGTCGATGGCTGTGAGATGGGGCCGGAAACCGGCGCGACCGGTGGGACAGCCATCGCCGGCGCGCGAGCGTTGGCCAACGATGGGGCCTTCGACGATAACGATGTCGTGGTCCTCGTGAATCCCGTCGCCGGGAGCAAGGAGGCGGACCTGCTGCGCAGCCACCTCATGAGCCAAGGTATCTGAGCAACCGGCCGAAATGCGGGGGTGTTACAACATCCCACGATTCGGTGTTGTTTAGCCCGTCGTGGCACAACACAGGCCCGATGCGCACTGCAGCGTTCCGTGAACTCACTGGGCCGGACGGCGTCTCGATTATTAACCAACCGACCCCCGAACCCGGACGCGGTGAAGCGGTGGTCTCCGTGGAGGCGTGTGCCATCAACCGCCACGACCTCTGGGTTCTCGAGGGAGACTCCGCGATGGTCGACACGGACGACCTGCCGTTCGTCAGCGGCCTTGATGTCGCCGGCACCGTCGATACTGTGGGCGAGGGCGTTACTGCCGTCGAACCCGGGGACCGTGTGGTCCTCTGCCCGAACGAGACCTGCGGGACGTGTCGCTACTGCCGCGAGGGGCCGGAGAACCTCTGTGAGAACTTCTCGCTGTACCACGGCGGCCTCGCCGAGGCGGCCCGCGTGCAGGCCGATCGCCTCGTCAGGCTCCCCGACGGCGTGGAGACGGTCGACGCGGCTGCCCTCCCGACAGCCTACATGACGGCCTTCCATATGCTCCGCCGGATTGAGGCCGGTCCGGGGGATCTGGTGTTCATCCCGGGCGTGACCGGCGGTGTCGGCGTCGCAGGCGTGCAACTCGCGTCCGTTCTCGGTGCTCACAGCGTCGGGACCTCGTCCTCACAGGCGAAACTGAACCGGGTCGAATCGCTCGGCCTGGACTACGCCATCGAGAGCACCGACCCGGACGAGATTCGAGCGGCGGTCACCGACATCGGAACCGTCGACGGCGTGCTCAATCATCTCGGTGGCGAGTACACGCAGCTCGGTCTGGACGTTCTCCGACGCGGCGGCCGGATGGCGGTCTGTGGACGGACGGCCGGTGGCACATCCGAGATCGATATTCCCGACCTGTTCCTCGGTCACAAACGAGTCATCGGGAGTACGATGGGGACGCAGGGCGACCTGGAGCGACTCGTCGGGCTCGTCGCCGACGGCAACCTCACCCCGGAAATCGACGAGACGTACTCGCTGGAGGAGACCGGTGCGGCGTTTGCGGCGATGCAGGACCGCGATGGCGTCGGGAAGTTCGTCGTGACGCCGTAGTCACCCCCGCGACCCGGGACGGTGTTTCTCCGGACCGATTCCGGTGGAAACGGGGCAAATGTGAGGCCGTCAGTCTATCCCTCAGCCGCCGCCACTCACCGAGCGACGATGACTGGAACGGGTGAGTTACGGAACACTGTCTGGGCGACGTTCCCGACGACCAGTCGATCGGCCAACGCGCCGCCGTGACTTCCGAGTACGACCGCATCGAAGTCGTCGGCTCTATTCAGAATCGCCCGAGCCGGATGTCCCAGTTGTACCTCGGTGGTGATTTCGACATCGTACTCGGCAGCGATCTCCCGAGCGTCGTCGAATACCGCCTCCGAACGCTCCTCCGCGGCCGCTTCGACGTCTTCCGAAAGAGCCAGTGCCGTGGCCGCTCCCCCCAACGGTGACGGTCCGCCCACGACGTGTAAGACAGTAATCTCCGCCCCAGGGTGGTTCTCAAGGGCGTACTCGAGCGCCCGCTGGGCCATCTCCGAGTCGTCCATCGGAACGAGAATCTGTGAGATCATATCCCGACTACGGTCAGGTGGCTGATAAAACGGTGGTGCGCTTGTCTCATACTGTTGGCTGTAACTATTTCAAGATATTCGCTACCTTGAGGTGGCGAAATTCTTCACAGACTTACAGCCGACGGTATCAGGATAAGCGACGTATTACTACTGTGGTGATCTTCTATCTCGCTACGGCTTTTGTCGGGTACTGTGTCGGTTGAACGAGGCGTGCGAGATGCAGCACGCGTACGCGGCATAAGATGATTCTCGAATGAACGACGCTACTTCGTGGTGAGAATCGAACGTAGTGTTAAATCAATAGCCTGTCAAACTGTGTCCATGAGCCGAACGATCGACTCGATTCTCGTGCCGACCGACGGCAGTGACGGCGCACGGATCGGTGCCCGGCGAGGTATCGATCTCGCTGCCACAATCGGTGCCGACCTCCACGTACTGTCAGCGGTTGACTCCCGTGACATCGAACCGGATCTGAATTCTGACGGGCAGACTGACCGGGAGCGTCTCCTCGAAGCGGAGGCAGAACGAGCGGTAGATTCCATCGCCAGACTCGCCCGGGCACATCTCTCTAGGCAAATCACGACCGCTGTCGAGTCGGGCATCCCGTTTCAGGTGATCAACGACTACGTCGATACCCACGACATTGATCTCATCGGTATGGGGACACAGGGGCGGACAGGGTTCGAACGGGTTGTCCTCGGGAGTGTCGCAGAAAAGACGCTCCGGACCGCAGATGTCCCGATTGTCACGGTAACGCCGGACGGGGACATCGTCGAAATCGGCGACCAGCGGTACGACAACGTTCTGCTCCCGACTGACGGCAGCGAGGGCGCAGAACTCGCGATCGAGTGGGGAATCACGCTAGCTGAGGTGTTTGACGCGACGATACACACGATGTATTCCGTCGATACGAGTCGCTTCGGCGGCGTTGAGGGGGCAGCCGAGATTCACGACGCGCTTGAGCAGACCGGCCAGGAGGCACTCGAGACGGTCCATGAGCGTGCCAGGGATGCAGGCGTCAGTGTCGCGGGTAATATCGCAAGCGGCCCGGCTGCACGCACTATCCTCTCCTACAGCGAGGAACACGATATCGACCTCATCGCGATGGGAACACACGGTCGATCCGGCCTCACGCGATATCTGACCGGAAGCGTCACTGAGACCGTTGTCCGTAATGCGGCTGTACCGGTCTGTTGTGTCCCGATGCAGTGACACGCTTGTCGGGTAGCGCCCTCCGGTCAGTCATCGCCTGGCGATACCCGCTGGATTATCGACCGATTCTCGGGTGAACAACGCGTTCGAGAACCGCTGTCTGATATCCTACGATGCCCGCTGTCTCGACGCGCCGGACGCGTGCTGTTTCGCAGTCGTGTACGCCTCTCTGACGCGCTTGAACTCGTCCTCGTTGCCGCCGTGATCCGGGTGGACCTCCTTGACGCGCTCACGGTAGGCCGATTTCACGTCGTCCAGTGATGCATTCTGTGTCAGTCCCAGTTCGCTGAACGCCTGCACTGTCGGGTGTGGTTCCTCCTCCGGGTCCGGGCCGAGGTTGACTTCAGGTGTCTCGAAGGGAAGGCGTGCGCCGAGATAGACCCCCGGCATCTCGTGTTCGACCAGTACGGGAACGGTCGGCGACCGCTCGATGCGGTAGTACGCCCGGGCGTCGAACGTGATCGCCACGTCCCGTTTCGGCAGGTAGAAGGCGACGTGTTGCCCCTCGACGAAGTGGTTCTCGGCGAACTGCTCGTCGATGGCGGTGAGGTACTCCCGCAGCTCCGCGCGGCGTCGCATCTCTCCGCCGTCGGTCGCCTGTCGGTTCGGCCGCTCGGCCGGAAACACACGATTGGCGAGGACGAACAGCCCGGCGACGACGAGGGTTCCGGCGACACCGAGGACGAGCCCGAGGAGCAGCCACTCCGGTAGGACGCCCGGTTCTGTCTGCACGCCCCCCCGTTAGGCTCCAGTGGTAAAGAAATTCCCGCTCTCCGGTAGCACCGACTCCGCGGTCACCAATACCGAGACACGGGAACGGCAATCCGACTCAGCCGATGTACCTGAGGTCCTCGTCGGCGGGCGACGGGGAGTTCTGCTGTTCCATTTCCTGAATCTTCCGGACGACCTCCTCCATCTCGTCGGCGCGGTCCTCAAGCGAACTGTAGTCGACCTCGAACCCGATGACGTCCTGAAGGATTTCGAGGACGGCCTGCGCGCTCTTGGGATCGACCAGATAGCCCGATGTTTCGCCCATGAGACAACTGGCCGGTACGTCCCGGCGCTTGCTCAGGCCCAGCAGCAGGCCGGAGACGCCGACGATGCCGCCGGCCGGTTCGTCCTCGCGGAAGGCCACGCCAGCGTCCTCCAGCGTTTCCTTGAACTCCTCGGTCGTCGTCGCGCCGAGTACGTCGTACTCCTCGATGAGTTCACCGGTCGGGACGCCGCCGAGGGCGAACACCCGCTGGACGCCGAACTCGTCGGCGATGTCGAGGAACGTGTCGGTCAGGCCGTAGTGGCCCTGGTTGTCCTGCGCCTGATGGTCCCCGGAGAGGACGAGCAGGTCCTGGCCCTCGTCGGGGGTGACAGCGTGGAACTCGGCGCAGGCGAGTTGTGCCTGGCCGTCATCGATGCTGACCTGCGGCGGGAAATGCGTCGAGTAGACGCGACGGACGAGCTCGCTTTCGAGCTCCTCCAGCAGGTGTTCTGCGGCGAGTTTGCCGACGTGGCCGACGCCGGGCAACCCCTCGACCAGTACCGGCTCGTCGAGGTCGGGGTCCGCTACGCGCTCGATGTCGAATTCGTCCATACGGCTTATTCGCGGCTGCGGCGCTTAAGAGAACGTCGATACTCGCCGTAGCTGTCCTCGGGCGAGAACGGCGCGGGTGCGCTGTTGACCGCCTCGTGTCCGCACTCCGGACAGGTGTCACCCAGCGTGTACACCGGCCGGTCGTGTTCGGATTCCCAGGCGGCACAGACGCGGATATCCGATTTCATCGATGGTGAATCACTGGCGCGACAACCGGCTTACTCGTCGTCTTCGCTGCGTTCGCGGTGGAACTGCCCCGAACCACCGTGTTGCTCGACGACCTTCGCGGCGCGGTCAGCGCTCTCTTCGAGCGCGTCCTCGGCGGTCTTGTAGTCGGGCGCTTGCACCTGGATGCGGTACTCGGGCGAGCCGACGTAGGTCACTTCGAGCTCGATCTCGTCGGGGACCTCGCCGTTGCCCTCCGCGGCCTGGAGCGCCTCCTTGATCACGTCGACGCCGTCGCTTTCGGGACAGGAGAGGTCGACGTAGCCGGTGACCTGCACGTACGGCACGGAGACGTTGTTCCGGGCCGTCTGGACGATGGCGTCGATCTCCTCCTCGGAGAGGTCGACGTCTTCGAGGGCGTCGTTGCCGTGGATCGCCGCCGACTCGAACCCGTCGTACATCGAGCCGAACTCCGCCAGCAGTTCGTTGGCGATGGCGGCGTAGGTCTCGTCGTCCAGGTCCTCGCCGAAGGCCAGTTCCATCCAGTTGTCGGCCTTCTGCTCGTTTTTCCACTCCTGAATCTTCTCTTTTCGCTGGTGGTCGTTGACGTCCTTGATCGAGAGGTCGATCTGCTGGGCGCTCTCGTCGACGTCAAGCACTTTGGCAACGACTGTCTGCCCTTCGTTGACGTGGTCGCGGACGTTCTTGATCCATCCGCTGGCGACCTCGGAGATGTGACAGAGGCCGCGCTTGCCTTCGTACTCGTCGAGGTCGACGAACACGCCGAAGTCCTCGATCTCGTCGATCTTGCCGACGACGAGTTCGCCCGGTTCGGGCCAGCCGCTGTATTTCATCCTATCGGGCCTCGACGACGGCGGTCACTTCGCCTTCGATGTCGGCCTTGCCGCCCGTCGGGCGGGCGATGGTGTGGCCACAGACGGCACACGAAACTTCGCTCGCGGCCTTCTCGAAGAGGGTCTGTTCGTTCTCGCAGTCGGGGCATTCGACGGTGATGAAGCTTCCTGCCATCGTTACTCCTGGAACTCCAGTCGGCCAGCGCGCCATCCCTCGCGGAGGTGGGCCTTCCCACACTCGCCACAGCGGTACTTGAGGTCCGTCTTCTTGGTGGGCTTGTCGCCACCCGGGACCTTCGAGAACTTGCCGTCGTTCCCGATACCGGAGTTACGCTCGCGCTGGCGGTCGATCCACTTCATGCCGGTCTGACGGCCGCTACGGACTTTCTCGACCTCGTGTTCCTGGTGCTCGTTACAGTGCGGACAGTACGTATTGAATCGTCGTGGCATCTGCATAGATATCGGCCTTACCGAGCGATTTGACGTGGCCGCTTAAAACCCGTTTGGTTCGCACCTGTTGTGCGGCGCTCGATTCCCCGCTGCTGTGACTGAGTGACCGGCGCTACGACAGCTATCCCACACCGTTACCGGAACCGCGCGGAGGGACCGGTCGACTCGATTCGGACCGCGCCGAACACGTCTGACGTGTCTGCCCCGGCCACCAGTTCGAGATTCACCGCTTCGCCAGCAGAGAGCGACCCCAGCTTCATCGCCAGTTCCTCGTCGATGTAGTCCACGACCTCGTAGACTTCGTCGGCTTCGACGTCCCGGAGTTCCATCCGTCCGTCGTCGTCTATCGGGCTGACGACGACTGAGGCCCGCTCGCACGACCGCTGCTGTTGTTTCAACATACACGACTGTCGCTATTCCGGATATATAAATATCCGCTATCAGGATGTTTACCATCTAAACACTATCGGCAAGAGTATAAGGTCATTCTAGTCACAGGTAGTTCACCTGTCGCCCGCTGTCGGCTAGTGCGTCGTGTCGCAATCGCCTTCGAAGTCACTAAGTACGCTGTTGGCAAAGGAACGGGCATGAAGAAGCTCATTATCCACGGCGACCCGGGGCTGCGAAAGGGCGGCCGCATCGAGTACGAAGACGAGGAGTACGAGGTGTTCTCGGTCTCGCGGCAGGGCGACTGGCACGGCCCGGACCGACCACAGCTCTGGTGTACCATCGGCTCGGAGGACGAGGAAGAGACGTTCAAACGGCAGGAGTACATCCCGATGCATCTGGACACGGACGACATCGAGGCCGAGGCCGTCACCGTCCTCCGCGAGCGCGCACCGCCGAACGCCGAGTCCTGACCGGCCCGCAACGCTCCCTGAAAAATCGTCCTTCGCCCACAGTACTCCGCTTCTTTTTCAGAAGTACTCCGGTCGGACCTGATAGATGACGACGCCGTTAGTTCGCTTCGCCACGGTCACGCCCTGTAGCTGGTCGACAGTCACGTCGCCGTAGCGGGCCCGCTCGGCGGGGCCGACGTAGACGTAGCGCACGTCGTACGCTTTTAGGAGACGGCGCTGCTCGGTCGCGTCCCCGGTGTAGATCGTCTCTACGTCGTCGATCCGGCGGTCGTACACCGTGTCGTTGCGGTACTGGGCCTCGTGGGTCCAGCCGGCGACGGTCGGAAGTCCGGTCAGGCTCGACGGGGCGCTCGCGCCCTCACCGTCCTCGGCGTCCCACTCGTAGCCTGCGGGTGCAGCTGTGACGATAGTCGGCCGTCCAGTCGTCGTCTCATCGAGCCACCGTATCGCCTCGGCTTCCTCGGGGTGGTCCTTGTCGAGATAGGCCAGCCCGTCAAGCGTTGGGTCGTCCGCAGTGTCGACGTGGTTCGAGAGCGCGAACACGCCGTACAGCGACGCTGAACAGACGAGCAAGGCGACGAACGCACGGACGCCGATGCTTGCCCACGCTCGTGCGCGGTCGTCGGTCGGCCGCCAGCGGGTGAGCAGCCACGCTAGCACGGGGCCGGCGGCGACGCCCCAGAGCACCCACACCTGCATGTACGTCTTGAAGACGGTGTTCATCCGGCCGATGTTCTCCCTGACGAAGACGAACTCGACGAGGAGAACGAGGCCCGCACCGGCGAGAATCAGCACGGCTTCGAAGCCGACGGGTCGGTCGCCGCCGTCAGCCAGCGCCGGGACCGCATCGACGGTTCGGTCGAGCGTCGGCGAGCGCGCGAACAGCCACGCGCCGACCAGCAGGGGGGCGAGCAGGCCGACCGCCGCGACGTCGAGCGTGGCCGCGAGCGCCGCCGTGCCCACGGTCACGAGCCCGACGATTCGGGCCGTACTCCGCCCGACGGCACGCCCGGTCTGGGCGTACAGGTACAGCCAGAACGGGGCGACGAACAGGCCGTGGACGGCCAGGAGCTCCAGCAGCGAGGTTCGGTCGGGCAGGACCGCTATCTCGCGTCCGCTCGCCGGGCCGAGCCAGAACGGGAGCGACCAGAGCAGTCCCAGCGCGAGGACGCCACCAGCGACGGCCAGCCCCATCCCGACTCGGACGCCCTCCTGGCCCGGCCCGTTCAGCCGGAGTCGCTGTCCGACATGCTTCGGCAGGAGCGTCGTCGGGTCGGCCGGCGCGACGGTGACCGTCAGCAGGGCCAGCCCGCCCATCGACGGGAACGACCAGGTGTTCGTCACGGCCATGATGCCGGCGACGGCCGGGAGCGCGCCGAACAGCAGTGCGACCCGTCGGCGGCGTTCGGCGGCCGGCGTCTGGTAGTAGCTGAAACAGAGCGCGGCGGCCAGCAACAGAAAGCCCGTGCTCATCATGTGTGCGTGCATATCGCCGTTGAGCCAGGCGAACAGCGGGAACTCGTCGATGACCAGCGCAGCGCCGGGCTCGTATGTTCCGAAATCGGCCGCGCTATCTTCGATGACGCGGCTCGCGTCCCAGTAGCTAAACGAGTCCGGACCCGATGCGAGGCCGTCCAGTTCGTAACCGCCCCGCTCGACGACTGTCTGGCTCAATCCATCGGGCAGAAGCCAGATGACGAACTTGGCGGGTGTCGACAGATTGCTCGCGATGCCCACACAGAACGCCGTGAGGCCGGCTGCCAGTCGTCGTGGGAGACCGCGTTCGCTCGCGACAGCGCCCGCCAGTCCGTACGCCGCCGTGACAAGCGTCGCGTAGAAGCCCGCCAGCGCGAGATTGTACGCGAACTGTCCCGCGGTTCCCGTTATTCTGGTGAGGATCGCCGCGACGAGGTGCCCGCCGTAGTAGTACGCGACCGGTTCGCCGGCGAACCACATGTCCTCTAGCGGGAGGCTGTCGGCCCGCACGAGCGACTGCAACAGTCCGAAATCGAGGAACTTCTCGCCGCCAATGGGGACGATCCCGGGGTCAAGCGCGCGGATGCCGACGACGAACAGAAACGCGACTGTGAAGACGCCGGCCGTCTCGGCATAGGTTCGAGCGTTCGGTCCGCCATCAATCCACCAGACAGCTAGCGTACTCACAGCGAGAACGCCGACGCCGAGCCAGACACCGACTGTCAGCGAGAGGCGACCGGCGAAGTAGGTGACCAGCCACAGTATCGAGACGGCGACCGGGACGCCGAAGGCGAGCCCGCGGTCGGCGAAGCGAGGGAACAGCAGTCCAGCGACGGTCCCGCCAGCGTACAGTAACAGGAGGTAGAGGGCGAGCCAGGAGGCGAGGAGCCCGTATTCCATCAGTGAAGGGACCGGTTCGCTGGCCTATACGCTTTTTCGTTGCTCCCGGACTTATCGACTGATTAGGGACCGGTAGCTTCGAACTGTTTTTACTTCCGCCTGTCCGATTACTCGGCAATGTCGCCGACCGTTGGGGTTGTCCTCCCAGCCTACCGTCCCGACATGGACCAGCTCGGGACCTATATCGCCGCTATCGACGATGCCCTCGATCCGCGGACTATTGTCGTCGAACTCGATGCGCCACGAGACGGCGTCCCTGCACAGCTCCGGTCGCTCCCGGCAACGGTCCACACTGTGCCCTACCGTCGCGGGAAGGGCGCAGCGATCACCGCCGGATTCGAGCGGTTGGAGACGGACGTGCTGGCCTTCGTCGACGCCGATGGGTCGACACCGGTCCGCTCGCTCGAACGGATACTGGGCCCGGTCACCGACGGCCGAACGGACCTCGCTGTTGGCTCCCGACGTCACCCGGACGCGACGGTCGCCACCCATCAGACGTTCGCCCGGCGGTTCCTCGGCGACGGCTTCGCGTGGCTCGCCGGCCAGTTGCTCGACGCGCGGCTGTACGACTATCAGTGTGGTGCGAAAGCCATCGATGCGGCCGCCTGGGAGCGTGTACGCGACCATCTGTACGAACCCGGGTTCGCGTGGGACGTCGAACTGATAGCTATCACCGCGGCGCTGGACCTGTCTATCGAAGAAGTCCCCATTGAGTGGGAGGACAAGCCAGGCTCGACGGTGTCGCCGATACGGACGTCGATAGACCTGCTCGAGGCACTGCTGACGGCCCGTCACCGGTCGAAGCAACTGCGCGATGATCGCTTCCACACGGCTCTGGCCGATCACCTCGACGAACCAACCGCCCTTGTCGAGAAAGACCGATGATGGACATCGAACAGCAGGTTCGCCGCGTCGTTCCCGACCGGTTCGAGTCACTCGTGTCGGGCGTCCGGTTCGGCCAGTTCGTCTCCGTCGGTGTCGTCGGCGCGATCAGCGACAACACGGTCCTCGCCGTACTCGGCCTGGCGTTCGGCGTCAGCGATATGTGGGCCAAAGCCGCCGGCGTCGAGACGGCGATCCTCGTGATGTTTCTGGTCAACGAACACTGGACGTTCGCCGGCCAGGGTGACACCGGCCGCCGTTCGTTCGCCAAACGGCTCGGGAAATCCCATCTGGTCCGGTCCGGCGGCGTCGCGGTACAGCTCGCCGTCTACTGGCTGCTTACGCAGTGGCTGACGGTTGAACTCGTCGTCGCCGGAACTGATCTGTGGTTCATCGCTGCGAGCCCGCTCGCGATTGGAGTCGCGATGCTGGTCAATTACGTCGCCGAGAGTATCTTCACCTGGCAGGTCCACGCGGACGAGTGAGAATAGCGCGTTACTAACTCACGGACGGCACTCGAATCACAACCCTTAATGAGGGGACCGGACTACGAGAAGGTAGCGGGATGGGATAGCCAGGAGATTCCGGCGGGCTCATAACCCGCAGATCGGTAGTTCAAATCTACCTCCCGCTATATTCTGTCGCTCACAAATCCGTGAACGACTGGAATAGTCCAGTAGATTTGAAGTAGGTCACGAGCGACCAAAGGGAGCGACGTGAACGTGGTTCAAATCTACCTCCCGCAATGTTTTCGCGCTGCAGACTGCTTTCAGCCTGTTCACCGCTATTGCTCACTGCTGTGGAGGTACCCTTCTCTGGCCGCTGTGAGTGTTCGGTACAGTGCGGCGACTAACGCAACGACGAGCAGCACGCCAAGGACCTGTGCAGCCGTATTCTGCGTCTCGAATGCCCACGGGAGCGACAGCGCTAAAAACCCGATAGAGACGATAAGTCCGGCGAGTGTCGTGACGGTGACTAACAGATACCGGGCAGCACGCTGAAATGAACCGCCGCGGTCCAGCGTAGCGAGCCCGTATCGCTGTACCATCGCCCCCTCCAGCGCCAGCCAGAGTGCCAGCAGTGCGGCCACGCTGAAGCCGATGGTTCCAAGCGGGTCCGGAACCGCGACTCCTATTATATCGGCGATAATTCTGCCTGCGAGGACGAGTAGCCCGAGCGTCAGTGGCCCAAGCAAAGCAAGTGAACTAAACAGTGCGGCGAAATCCTTTGTGCGGGACCGAATGGAGGGGGACACAACAGCCGGTATCGGCTCAGATTTTTGTAAGCCTACTGGTGACTACTGGCGGCTCGCTCTCGACTCGCTACAGGAACCGTATCAACAGCCGCTCTAGTCGTCGCCGTGCTCGTCGACGATAGTGACTTCGCCGTCGATGACCTGGACGTTGATCAGCGTCTTGGCGTCGTACCCCGCCTCGTCGAGCTTGTTCGTCCCGTCGGCTTTCTTGATCACACAGACGATATCGCGGATGTCTGCACCGATGTCTTCGAGCGCGCCCGTGAGTCCGGCCAGCGTCCCACCGGTCGAGAGCACGTCGTCGAGCACGAGCACTTGGTCGCCCTCGTACACGTCGTTGACGTACATCTCGCTCTCGGAGTAGCCGGTCACCTGAGACAGCGATACCTCGCCGTCGAGTCCGTACTGGCGCTTGCGGACGACGACGAGCGGGATATCGGTCATCAGCGAGACGGCTGTGGAGATGTGGATACCCATCGCCGCCGGTGTGACGATTTTGTCGACGTCGTCGAGTTCTGCCTTCCGGATGATCTTGATGACGATCTCGCGCAGAAGTTCCGGTCGAAGCATCGGGACCCCGTCGCTGATGGGGTGGACGAAGTAGTGATAGCCTTCCTTCTCGATAATTGGCGCTTCGAGTAGGGACTTCTTGAGTCGGTCCATGCTGGCGGTACTACAAGCCCGTACTAAAATTCTCCGTCACCGACTCAGTAGAGCGCCAGCAACTCACCGAGCGCTCGCATCATCGGCAGGAGGTGCGCATCACCCAGTGCGTAGTACTCGACGGTGGTTAGGAGTAGAAATACGGTCGCAACGCCCGTTGCGGCACCGAGAAGCACTGCACCGGCCTGCCCGGCTCGGTCTTCGGAGCGACCACACAGCGCCCAGACCCCGAGTGGAATAGCGATTCCAAGCGCGAGCAGCGCGTGCAACTGGAACGCTTCGCCGATGCCGTTCACCGTCAGCGCGACGAACACCACAGTCACTTGCCCGCCGATCAACACGGTCCCCGCAACTGTCCAGAGGAACACGTCCCAGTGGTCCGCGAGGCTCCCGCGTACCGCTGGGAGCCGCACGAACAGATACACGCCGAGCGGATAGAGCGGGAACAGATACCGGGCGGTCACCTGCGCGTGCAGCGGCAAGCGGCTGTTGTACAGCAGGACGACGCCGACGAACGCCGTTATGGCGAACGCGTCCACGACACGGTCGGCGCTGAGCGTCCGGTCGGCCATCGACGAGGGCAAACGCAGCCGTCGGACGACTGGAAGCGCGCCGAGCATAGCAACGAGCACCGGTGCGGATTCGAGCAGCGAGAGATTGACGGATTCCTCACCGGTGTTATCGAGCGCACTGCCCGCGCTTCCCGACCGCACGAACGCGTGATACACGTCATCTGGTTGCTGCTGGAGTGTTTTGAGTCCCGAAACGAGTTCGCCGCCAAGCAGCAGCAGTGGCCGCATCCCGCTTTCGAGGGTCCCGAGCAGGGGTGCCAGCGGGGTGAGCAATCCACCGGACCCGCCTCCTCCACCATTGCTCCCACTCCCGCCGGCACTGTTCGCGGCATCGCCACCGAGGGAGCCGCCACCGGAGATCAACCTCGGCGGTTTAATCGGGGACCCGGAGATGGCGATGTTCGTGATGAAGAACGGCAGCAGGGAGAGTGCAAAGACGATGCCGATACGCGCGAGCGTTTGCGGGCGATTGTCCGGGGCTGTCGGGATATCGACCAGTGCCAGGGCGACACAGAGCAGGAGCGCTTCCGGAGCGTGTACCCACGCGTACAATCCCACCAGCGCATATGCGAGCGCGCGGAAGGTTCGCCGCTGCGTGATAACTGGCCCATCCGCTGGCTTGCGGCTCCGATAGAGGCAGTACGCGATGCAGACGACCACCGTCCCGGTGACAGCGTGGCGCTTTGGCACCGTCGCCCAGAAGGCCAGCGGTGTCCCGGCTGTGAGCACCACGGCGCTCAGGAGCCCCAGCCGGCGTGTGTGCATCCGACTGAGAAGCCGATAGAAAACCACCGGCGTAAACGCCGCGATGAGGAGATGCGTCAGTTGCAGCGCGTACAGATGGGTTCGGTCGGCGTCGAGTGGCTGTGCCAGCGCGACGTTCAGCCCGAACAGTCCCAGCACGGCAACGGTACCGCCGTAGAGGACCCAGTCGCCGTCGGTGTAGTGACTGCACTGGACCACCAGTGCCAGCAGCGCGAGCGACCAGAGCGCGACCAGCGCGATGCGGAGTTCAACGACGGCGGTGAGCAGGTCGAGCACGAATACGGCCGGCAACGAGAGGACAACAACACCGTAGTTGCGCGCGTACCACTGGCCGCCGTACCTGCTCGCTCCCGGTGTATCGAGCCCGGGTCCGTAGGTCGCCTCGGTCATCGCTAGCTGTCCGTTCGAGAGGCTGTACAACCCATTTGCCAGCGTGTAGGAATCGTTTATCAGGAACGCCGTCCGCCACAGCAGCCCGAACAGCACGACCGTCGCGAGAAACACAGTCAGGCCGAGCCGGTCACCGAACAACACCGAGTATGCCGTCTCGCGGGTGTTCGACAGCGCGGTCGTCCGCTGTCGGAGACGCCCGACGAACTCCGTCGCCGTCATTCGACCACCGATATCGTGACGTTGTGCGTCGCCACTACGCCGTGGCCCGCCCCGTCGCGCTTGCTCACCGTCACTGTTCCGTTGTACTGTTCGTGCTTTACCTCCCCGTCGGTGAACGTGTCCGACGCCAGCGTCAGGTCGTACGTGTCACCGGCCGAGTCGTCCAGGAAGTGATTCGTCGTCCGCGTGTACCCCAGTTCCTCGATTGTGAGTTCGTAGACGAGTGTCGGCCGACCGGTCCGATTCGCGAACTGTATGCGGACCGGTGGCGCGTCAAGGTAGTAGCTCGCCGCACCGTAAGACCCTTTCTCAAGCGTTACTTCATCCGGCATTTCAACTGTGGAAACCGTGACGTTGCCCGATTCGAGTGTCACTGGTTCTGGCTCGGATGCCAGTGTGACGCCGGGGACCAGCGGGCCGGAGAGCAGTGTGACGCCGAGTATAATGGCGATTACACTGGTGACAACAGCCCGCGTTTTTTGCATTGTTACCAGTCACTAGATATCTGGCAATAAAAGTATCGTGACGGTTTCTCGGGTTTGATTCTGGATTAACGGTTTTGATAGGTGGGGCATCCTTACAGCGGACTGTTCAATCCACACCGTGTGGAATTAAAAACGGGGAGGTGCCAGCTATTCGGGATGACGTGACTACTGGGGTAATCAGAGTGGTTGGTGCGTGGCGAGTCGTGATGGCCCAAGGTTTCGGAGTTTCATATCTGTGTAATGACAGCGGAGACGACGCTGCTGCTCACTGGGTGAAAAACAAGAAATTGGAAGCGGATTATGCGTCTGGTCCAGAGTCCTGTGAGAGCGTCGCAGACGTATCGCCTTCGGCAGTCTCGTATACGACACGGAGGTCGTAGTCACTCCGCACAGCGACGTCTACACTGTTTCCAGCAGTTATTTCGGTAGCACCGGTAGCGGTATTCCAATCATTATCCCCACTCTTTCCAAGTTCGAAGTCTCCTGCAGATAACCCTGTATTGTCTTCTGTCTCGTCAGTCAATCCATCTCCTCGAACGTAAATTTCATTTGCGGAAACAGTATCGCCACCGTCATGAGTTATTTTGGTGACTCCCTCAGTATTGTTTCCGGGGCCTGCATCATACTCCCAAGAGAAGCTAGCCTGCGGCGTGGCCTGCTGCGCCTGGTCACCGAGACCAAGCACGAAGGAGGCGATTACTGCGGCCAGAATGACCGTGATTGCGACCATCAGGATGACCCCGATGACCGGCGACACTGCGTCGTCGTCGTGGATGAGTTGTTTGATATCCATGGTTTGTTCGACGCACACCGCGAGTGTGACCCGAGTAGGAACCCCCTATACATCGAAGGATTTCCTTACCGGCTCGCGGGGTGTGCTGACTCAACCACATGAGATGTGCCCACTTATACTCACAACACGTTTTAGCCGTTCAACGTCGCCTTGAAGACCTTCAAGGCTGGCTGTACCGCCGAAATTCGATATGGCGGTGCGTGGATAGTTCAGCGGTAACTGAGACAAACGAAACAGCGCAAGCCGTGAAACAAACTGGGTGTGTCAGTCGTCCGATTCGGCTTCCTGTGCCACATACTCGGTCAGTGTCATCTCACGACCGGCGTACGTGTGATAGCCCGCGGAGACGCTGAGTACAACCGCAATCAGTGTGGTCCAGACCAGCGGCGGAATGACCGTGAAAGGATAGACGCCGACCCAGAGGATCGTCACGATTGCCAGACTGACCGCGCCGAGCGAGAGGTAGTACTCGCGCCAGGGGAACTCGCTTCCCGGTACGATTTCGAGATAGACGGTGAGTTCCTCCGTGTGTGCAGTCTTGGAGATCGTCCCGTTTTCATCGTCGTAGTCGATGATACCCGTCTCGTCCATCCGCGGGAGATGAGACTGCTGTAACGTGGTGTAGACGCGCTTCCGTTGCGCGCTCGTGACTTCGGTGTTCGGGCAGTCGTACTCCTGTGCGGCGACGTGTGACGCGAGGTCGCCGAGCTGTACTGGCCCGTCGTGTGCCCGTAGATACTGCAACGTGTAGCGACGCCGTTCGTTCTGCAGGACGTCGAATATCTCGCCTTTGGAAAGGTCCTCGTCCGTCGTGGAGTCCGACCGTTCTACCTGCTTACTCATATCATATTCTCCAGTTCCCCACCACCCATCGCAGGGAATACAGCCAAACTCAGAGTGTGCATCAGTTATAAACTCACGGATTTCACTGCCGGAAAAAACGATATGTCGCGAGCTTATGCGCTCGGTCCGGTTGCAGAGGCGAGCGTTGCGGAGCTGTCGCCATTTGCGGATTGGAAGACCACTCTGAGCTCGAAGGACTGTGAACTAACGCCAACTGTTGCCCGGTCACCAGCAACTACTTTACTGTTATCTCCGCTCGTAGCACCACCGATGTCACTGATCCACTCGCCTGTGGTGGTAAGATCTGACCCACGAACATAGAGGTTACTTCCTTTAATTGAATCACCGCCGTCGTGAGTAATGTCTACCTCACCTGAGCTTCCCGCACCACCAGTGCTATCGTAGTCCGTACTAAAGCTGGCTTGCGGAGCCGTGTTGCTGACCTGATCGCCCAGACCGAGGACGAATGTTGCGATAACGGCCGCGAGGATGACCGTGATTGCGACCATCAGGATGACCCCGATGACCGGCGACACAGCATCGTCGTCGTTGAAGAATCGTTTGAGTTCCATTGTTGTGTCCGCACGCATCAACAGGTCCCCCTGTTATGCCGTGCTTATCGAATCGTGGCTATGGAGATATATAAGTCTGCACCTGTATTATCAGAGCCTGTAATTACCTCATCTGTTAACACCTATTCTGAGGTGTTTGAACCCAAATATCCCTGACTGTGCCCTCAATTATCACAGAAGATGTTTTTAGAACATCATGAAAGGGCCAGCAGTGCCACCGTAACGAAGACCGCGAGGATGAGGATGCTGAGTCCGATACCGGCCCGCATCGGATGTACGAGGCTGTCGTCGTCGCGTAATCGGGCAATCACGTCGTTCGGGGAAGTCACTGTTCGCGTAACGACGGTCGTCGCCTGAACCACTGTGCGGTCCACGGCGGCGTACAGTTCGGTCACGCCGACGACGAGGCCGCGGGAGCCATAGAAGACGGCGGGGTTGTACAGTTTATCAATATCCGGGACGCGGCCGAGCTTCGAGAGGGGCTTCTTTGTCACCGCGAAGCCGATCAGCCCGAGGACAGCGAGCACGACTCCTTCGATGAGATGGGGGATGGTGTAGGTCTCGTAGACGTGGTCGACGACGGCCCCGCTCGTCACGTCGAACGGAAGGATGGTGAACAGGGCTGTATCGTACACACCGTAGATGATACAGAGCGCGGCTACGGACACCATGGCGACGCTCTGGAGACGGTTCGCGTCCGGCACGCTCCCGTCGTACTCGCCGTGGAAGAACGCGTAGTAGCCGAACTTGATGAACGACATGAACGTGCCGACGCCGCCCAGCAGCAGCATCCACTCGAGCGTATAGAACTCACCGAGCGGGAGCGGTCCCTTTCCGAAGGTGTAGTGGCTTCCAGAGATGATGATGCCCTTGCTGACGAAGCCGTTGAAGCCGGGGAAGCCGGCGATAGACAGCGCAGCGACGGAGAACGCCCCAGCGGTGATGGGCATCTCTCGCCAGAGGCCGCCGAGTTTCTTCAGGCTCTCCGTGCCGGTCCGGTAGATGACGACACCGGCGGTCATGAACAGCAGGCCCTTGTAGAGGATGTGGTTGAATACGTGCGCGAACGCGCCGGCCTGAGCGAGCGGCGAGCCGATACCGACGCCGGCGACCATGTACCCGACCTGGGATTGGATGTGATAGGAGAGGAGCCGACGCATGTCGTTCTGGAACAGCGCGAACAGCGCGCCGAAAATCGCCATCGCACCGCCCATATAGGCGATGGCTTCGTGGCCGTTGGGGAACGCGCGGTACATACCGTAGACGCCGGTCTTGGTCGTGAACACGCAGAGGAAGACGCTGGCGGCGATGTGCGGGCGCGGATAGGTGTCGGGTAGCCATGCATGCAGGCCGATGAAGCCGACGTTGACGCCGATACCGATAGCTGCCAGCGCGGCGGCCAGCCCGGACGAAATACCGGCCGTCTCCGGGCCACCCGGTACTGATGCGAACAGGAACGTCTCCACCTCGACGTAGTGCCGGAGGATGGCGGCCATCAACAGCGTGCCGCCTAGGCCGTGCAGCAGGGCGTACCGGAAGCCTGCCCGGACCGCCTTGCCGCCGTAGTGCCACACCAGCAGCGTGCTGGTGACGGCCATCAGCTCCCAGAAGAAGATGAGTGTGAGCCAGTCGCCGGCGAACACGGCCCCGAAGCTCGTCGCAACATACGAAAGCGCGAACGCCGTCTGTGTGGTGTCAGCCTCGCTGGCGTAGGAGTAGAGCACAGCCACGGTGGCGATGAGCCCGAAGATGATACCCATCAACCGTGAGAACGGGTCGACGTTCAGGAGGACGGCTTCGAACCCGAGGAACTGGGTCCGGAGGTGTGCGCCTTCGGGCACCATGACTGCCCACGGCACCGCCAGCGCCGGGACGAGCGCACCGATGGCGTGTCCGGCCCGCCGCGGGAGCCGGGAGACGACGATTGCCAGCGCGAGCAGTATGACCACCGGCGGAACCGTCGTCAGCATCGACATTAGACAACCACCCCCGGGAGGTTCTCGACGATAGCATCGACGATTTGCAGGAAGACGGCCGTGTGTGGCACCGTCCCGAGCAGGAGCGACAGCGTGGCTGCGGTGAGTATCGGCCCGAGCATAAACCACGTACTCTCGCCGCCGCGCCAGCCGCGGTCGTCCCAGCCGCCTGCGGGCGGGCCGCCGTGGTGTTCGTGTTCCTCGTCGTGTTTCCCGAGGTGGTCGACGTGTTCTGGCTTCGGTACCTCGCCCTCGTCGGAGTGACCGTCGGCAGCGCCCGATTCGTGGTCCTCACCGCCGTCGGCCCGAACCTTGTCTCGCCCGCCAAGTGGTCCCCCGATGAGGGGCTTCTCGTCGTGGTCCTCCGGCGACTCGAAGTACGCCTGATAAACAATTGGCCAGAAGTACGCGATGTTGAGCACGCCGGAGACCAGCAACGCGGCGGCGAAGATGAGCCCGCCATCGAGGCTCAGCGCGCCGATGACGAGGTACCACTTGCTGACGAACCCGGCGACCAGCGGAATCCCGGCCATCCCCGCCGCGGCGACGGCGAAGGCGGCCATCGTCAGCGGCATCCGCTTCCCGATGCCGGCCATGTCGCTGATGTCGTCGGTGTGGGTTTCGACGTGGATTGCGCCGGCACAGAAGAACAGGGTGAGCTTCATGAACGCGTGGGCGGGGATGTGGAGCAGGCCGCCGGTCAGCGCTTGCCCGTGGAGCAGTCCCAACCCGAGCACGATATAGGACAGTTGGCTGATCGTCGAGTACGCCAGCCGACGCTTGAGGTTGTCCTGTCTGAGCGCGATGATACTCGCGGTCAGGAGGGTAAAGGCCGCAATCGCGGCGAGCGGGAGGCCGACGCCGAGTTGCTCCATCGTCCCGGTTCCGTACACGTCGAGGACGACCCGAGCGATACCGAACACACCGCTCTTGACGACGGCGACGGCGTGGAGTAGGCCCGACACCGGCGTCGGCGCGACCATCGCGTCCGGGAGCCAGGAGTGCATCGGCATCAGTGCGGCCTTGACGCCGAAACCGGCCGCAAGCAGGACGAAGGCCGCCCGCGCCAGCGTCGGGTCGGCCGTCGTGAGGCCTTCGAGGCCACCGGGCGTGAATGCGGTCGTCCCAGCGAGGACGAACACCAGCACCGTTCCACCCAGCACGGCGACGCCACCGCCGAAGGTGTACGCGAGGTACTTCCGGCCGGCGGCGCGGGCCTCGTCGGTCTCGTCGTGGGTGACGAGCGGGTACGTCGACACCGTCAGCAGTTCGTAACAGACGAACAGCGTCAGCAAGTTCGAGGCGAACGCGACGCCGACTGCCGACGCGAGGCTGGCGGCGAAGGAGGCGAAATACCGCGTCTGTGCGTGTTCGTCGAGTCCGCGCATGTAGCCGATGCTGTAGAAGCTCGTGACGATCCACAGTAGGCTCGCGAGCAGGCCAAACAGCAACCCGAGCGGGTCGACGGTGAACGCCAGTTCGATACCGGTTGCGAACTCTCCGAAGGAGAAACCGTATCGTGTCCCGCTCAGAACGCCGGGAACCATACTCGCAATGATCCCGAACTTCGCGAACGCGACGGCCAGGGTCACTCCCTCCCGGACGTTCGGCCGGCCTTTGAGCGAGAGAATCGCAGGGATGGCCACCGCCGAGACGAGTATTGCCAGGATGGGTCGTAATTCAGTCATTGGTTTAGAATGGGTAGAAGCGTGTCTCGAAGCACCTGTTCGAACGCCGGTACGGCTGCGGTCAGCGCGACCGCGAGCGCGGCCGCGACGACGACGACGGCGATCATTCCGAACGAGACCGCCTGTCCGCTCCCGTCCGTCACGGGAGCCTCGGCAGGTGTCTCCTCCGAATGGATGGTCGCCTCGGCGAAGTAGAGCCGCTCGACGAGGCGGGCGAAGTACGCGAGCGTCAACAGGGTACTCGCGAGCAGCACGGCCACCACGGGCCAGTTCTCGGCGTTGACCGCGCCGAGGACGATGTACCACTTGCCGACGAACCCGACCGCCGGCGGAACGCCGACCATCGCCAGCGAGAGCACGGCGAACGAAAACGCCGAGAGCGGGACGCGGCTTCCCATCCCGGCGTAGCCGTTCACAGTCGTCGCGCCCGTCTTACGCTCGATGACCCCCGTCGCGGCGAACAGCCCGCCTTTCATCACTGCGTGGCCGAGCAGGTGGACGGTCGCGCCGACGACGGCCAGCGGGGTCGCGATGGCGAATCCGGCGATGACGAGGCCGAACTGCGACACCGAGGAGTACGCGAGCATCCGCTGGACGCTGTCCTGCGAGACGGCGAGCGCGCTCCCGGCGATAATACTCACGCAAGCCAGTCCGACCAGCGCCCAGCGAGCGACGGGCACGGCCGCCAGGAACTCCACGGTGAACACGGAAAACAGCAGTCGGGCGAGCGCGTACGCCGACACCGTCGAGACGAGCGCCGAGATGAACGCGCTCACGGTGTCCGGCGCGTTCGCGTACGCGTCTGGCTGCCAGGTGTGCAGCGGGAACAGGGCGACTTTCACCGTCAGCCCGCCGATCATCAGCCCGAACGCAGTCAGGACGAGCGTCGAGTCGTAGGCCGCCATCTCCCCGAGTTTGCTCGCCAGGTCAGCCATGTTGAGCGTCCCTGTCGCCGCGAGCAGGTAGCCAACGCCGAGCAGATACAGCGAGGCCCCGACGGTCCCGATGATGAGGTACTTCAACGCCGCGACGGCGGCGCTGGCGTCCCGGCCACTGGCTACGAGGCCGTACGCCGCGAGCCCCGTGATTTCGAGGAACACGTAGAGGTTGAACACGTCGCCGGTGACGGTCATCCCCGTCAGGCCGGCGACCAGCAGCAGGTACAGGCCGTAGAAGGCGTTCGAGTGCGGGCCGGCCTGTCGAGCGTACGCGAGCACGCCCAGTGACACGACGGCCACGAGCAGGGCGACGGCCCCCGAGAGCCCGTCGACGACGAGTTCGATGCCGTACGGGGCGGCGAAACCACCGACCGCGTAGGAAACAGTTCCGCTCGCGCTGACAGTCCACGCGAGCAGCCCGGCCAGACCGGCCTGGCCGACGAGCGTCAGCGTCGCGACTGGCCACCCTGCCCGGTCGCTGACGAGGCTGGCGACGAGCGGTATCGAACCGCCGACGATCGGCAGGACGACCAGCAACACAGGGAGCTGTTCAATCATAGTAGAGCTGTTTGAGTTTGTCTTCGTCAAGCGTTCCGTACTCGGTGTAGATGCGGATGATAAGCGCCAGCGCCACGGCGGTCAGGCTCACCCCGACGACGATAGCGGTCAGGATGAGGACGTGTGGCAGCGGACTCACGTAGGGGCCGCCGCCCTCCTTGATTATCGGGGGGTTCCCGCCGGCCCGGAACGCGAGCGTGATGAAAAACAGGAAGATGCCCGTCTGGAAGATGTTCATCCCGATGACCTTCTTGACGAGGTTCTGGGACTCGATGAGCATATAGAGGCCGATACCCAGCAGGAGCATCACCGCGAAGTAGTTGTAGTGTGAGTTCAGCAGTTCAAACATTAGCTCTCATCCTCCGGTGAGTCGACGGCGTGGCCGAACCCGGCCGCGAGCAGGAAAAAGAGGCCGATGGCAACGCTGGCGACGATACCACCGATGGCCAGTTCGACGAGCTCGATGGCGTAGGCGACCACATGCGAGATGAACTGTTCGTACAGGTGGTATTCGAGGAAGTTCCCGCCCAGGAGCATCGTTCCCAGGCCGATTGCCGCGAACGTGAGCACGCCGCCGGACGCGAGCGCGGCGACGACGCGGACGTCGAGCCAGTCCCGGGCCGCGTCGATGCCGTAGGCGAAGGCGAGCATCATCACAACCGACCCGGCGATGACCCCGCCCTGGAATCCCCCGCCGGGGGAGTTCGCGCCGTGGAACATCACGAACAGGGCGAAGGTGAGGACGAACGGCGACACCACGCGG
This sequence comes from Haloarcula sp. CGMCC 1.2071, assembly GCF_037078445.1. Classification (NCBI taxonomy): domain Archaea; kingdom Methanobacteriati; phylum Methanobacteriota; class Halobacteria; order Halobacteriales; family Haloarculaceae; genus Haloarcula; species Haloarcula sp. CGMCC 1.2071. The sequence continues at coordinate 400,439 of NZ_JAYMGY010000003.1, read as the reverse complement.
ACCGTCGTCATGATGATCGTGCTCTCGACGTACAGTCCGGTTCGCTCGTCGCTACTCATGCGAACACCTCCTGTCTGAGGACGGTCAGTGCCGCCACGCCGGCGGAAAAGACTACGACCGCCTCACCCAGCGTGTCGAATCCACGGTAGGCCGCGAGCACGGCCGTCACACCGTTTTTGACTTCCGTATCCGCGTACGCGTTGTCTATGTAGTACTGCGTTACTTCGCCGCTGACGACGGGGTTTGCCGCGCCGTCCGCCCCGACGGCGGGCAGCGACGGGACCGTCGCGATCATGACGACGACGAACGCACCGACCAGGACGACGGTCGGGACGCTGATCGACTCGAACAGGCCGTTCTCCTGTGGCCGAACGGTGTTTGCCAGCGCCAGGATGAACAGGATCGTCATGATGCCGGCCCCGACAGCCGCTTCGGTCAGCCCCACGTCAGGGGCCTCGAGCATCACCCAGATAATGGAGATGCCGAGGCTGTAGGCGGCAAACGCCATCAGCGACGCCAGCACGTCACGGAGTACGGCCGCGCCGATAGCACAGCACAGCACGAACACCAGTAACACTCCCTCGATAAGTGAGAGCGTCATGACTCGCCCTCCTCATCGCCGGCAGTCCACGGCTCGATACCCTGGTCCTGTGCCGCCCGGGCGACGGCGTGGGCGGCGGTGGGGTTCGTCAGAAACATAAACACCAGCAGGAAGACGGCTTTGATCGTCGCGAGGTCGGTCTGAATCGCGAGCGCGGCGGCCCCGATAGCGAGGACGGCACCCAGCGTATCGCTCTTCGATGCCGCGTGCGTCCGAGTGTACACGTCCGGCAGTCTGACGATGCCGACCGAGGCGACGCCACCGAAGAACGCACCGACCAGTGCGAGTACAACGATCCCCCACTCCAGCGGCGTCATAGCACACCCCCGTGTTCGACGTTGAACTTCGAGAACGCTATCGAGAGCAGGAAGTTCAACAGGGCGTACACGAGCGCGATATCGAGGAACAGCGGCTTATCGAGCGCGCCGGAGACGAGCGCGATAGCGATGACGGTGTTCGTCCCCATCACGTTGACCGCGATGACTCTGTCGTGGTCCGTCGGCCCCGCGAACACGCGGTACAGCGACACGATAGCGAACAGGACGAACGCGCTGGCGATCGCCAGCAGCGCCGCCTCGAACTCAATCATCGTCTGCCACCTCCGGGTCGTCGATGTCGCTCTCGATTGTGCCGTCGCCGTCCCCCTGCCCCCGTTCGCGCGGCGAGGGAATCGCTGCGGCCTCCCGGCCGTAGAAGACGAACCGGACGGCCCGTTCGAGGCCGCCGTCGAACAGGTCTTCGCGCGCACTCCCTGTGAGCGAGTGGATATCGAACGCCTGTTCGGAGACGCTGACGGTGAGCGTCCCGGGCGTCAGCGTGATGCTGTTTGCCAGCGTCGTCACCGGTCCGTCTCCCCAGATGGCCGCCTCCAGTTCGACCATCTCGGGGTCGATTGGCAGCGACGGGTGCAAGACGACGTAGGCGATTTCGAGGTTCGCAACCGCGATCTCTTTGAGGAGGTACGGGATGTAGAGGGCCATCCGGGCGAACTGCCCCGGAACCCGTGTCAGCGACGGCTGGCGACTGAACGCGATCGGCGCAAGCAATGCAGTGACGATAGTCGCCGTTATCGCGCCAGTGAGGAAATCCAGCGGTTTGTACGAACTCAACAGCAGATAAAACAGGTAGGACGCCCCGAAAATGGTGAGATACTTCGGGAGTGTCGCGGCGCGAGCGAGCGCGGTCGACCGTGCCGGCCGCTCGACGGGTGCGGTCTCGACGTCGATATCGCCCCGGACGAGTTCGACTTCGAGCGGCCGGAGCATCGGCGTCGTGCCGCCCGGGTTGAACTCCGGATCGAGGACGACCCGTTCGATGCTGTGTTCGTCGGCGTAGGCCAGTATCACGTCGGCGTAATCGCCGGGGCTGAACAGGTAGCGGTCGGCACCGATGACGCCCAGTTCCACGTCGAGGTTCGACGGCGGGTCAGCACCCAGATCTTCGTCGAGCCAGACCTCGATTCGGTCGAGCAGGTCTTTGGCCTGGCCGAGTTCCGTCTGGGCGTCGGGGTCGACGGCGCGCGTGCTTGCGACGGCGACGAGGTGCAGGGATACCTGTTGCTGTCCCTCACTGGCCGCCGATTCGGCCTGTTCAATGGCGTAGGCGACGGTGTTACGGACCGTCACCGAATCGGCTACTGGCACGAGCAGGCGACGGGGTGGTGGTACAGTCACAGTATCTGTTTAGAAACTCCGAATAGCGGTTCGTCGGGCAGTACTGTCGTTATCGGACCGGAGCAACGGAACACGCAAAACTATTTCGTAATCGGTTACGCGGTCAGCCACGACTGGACAGATGGTCACCGAGTTCGTCGGCGACACGAGCGCCCAGCCCTTCCTTTTCTCCGACGTACTCCGTGGCCGTGTCCGCGTCGACGAGCAGGGCGCGCGTCTCGTCGGCCCCCATCACGCTCGCGTCGTTGGCGACCACGAAAGTCAGCCCGGCCCGCTCGCGTATCTCGCGGGCGCGCTCGATCAGCGTCTCGTCGTCGCCCTCGGTTTCGACTTTGAACCCGACGATAGGGAGGTCGGGGTGGGCCGACCGGACGGTGTCGATGAGCTTCGGCGTCGGCGAAAGCGTCAGCGTTAGCCCTTCCTGCCCGCTCTTGATCTTCTCGGGAGCCTGCTCGACGGTGTAATCCGAGATAGCCGCTGCCGAAACAAGCGCGTCGGCCGAGTCGGCGACCTGACACACGGCCTCGGTCATCTCCGTGGCGGATTCGACCTGCTCGACGGCCGCGTAGGGCACGTCCGGCCCGTCGTGGACCAGCGTCACGTCGGCCCCACAGACGTAGCAGGCCCGCGCGACCGCACGCCCGGTCTGGCCTGAAGAGCGGTTCGAGAGCGTCCGCACGGGGTCGACTGATTCCGTAGTTGCGCCCGCTGTCACAATAACATGTTCGCCCGCCAGCGGCCGGTCATCCGCGGCCCGTGCGGTCGCCGTGACGATGGCCGCCTCAGTCGCGATCTTGGCCTTCCCCTCCTCGATTCGCGGGTCCACGAACTCGACGCCCCAGGACTCGACGCGGTCGATGGCGTCCAGTACGCCGGGGTGGTCGTACATCGGCTCGTGCATCGCCGGCGCGACGACAACCGGCACGTCCGCGCCGAGGGCGGTCGTCGCACACGTCGTCACCGGCGTGTCGTCGATTGCGGCGGCGACCTTCCCGACGGTGTTTGCCGTCGCCGGCGCGAGCAGGAGCACGTCCCCCCAGCCCGAGCGCCCGCAGAGGTCGACGTGCTCGACGCTGCCCGTGATTTCCGTCACCACGTCGTTGTCCGTCGCGAACGCAAGTGCCCACGGGTGGATGATGCCCGTCGCGCTGTCGGTCATCACCGCCCGGACGGACGCGCCCTGCCGTCGGAGTTCGTGTGCGAGTTCCACCGTCTTGACGGCCGCGATAGAGCCCGACACCCCCAGAACGACGTTGACTCCGGTCAGCATACCAGCCGGTTCGCAGTGCTGGGGTAAAAGCCCCTGTCTCTCCGGCGTCAGTCTGATAGCTCGTCCTGGTCGACGCTCGGGTGCATCGTCGGCTCGCCCGGCATCGGCTCCTCGAAGTACCGCCGCATGACCTCCAGTGACTCCTGTTCGCGTTGCTTGCGCTCTGCCTCGTCGATCTCCTCACAGCCCGGCGGAACCGGGCGGTCGCGGCCGGTGAAATACCCCTCCGGCGCGGTCCAGTCGTGGTAGAAGTCGATGTCTGCGTCCTCCAGCAGCGTGAGCCCGACCTGTGCGCCGTGGCCCGCGGCGACGATGGTCTGGTGGTGCTGCTCGGCCAGCCGACCGGCCGCGTACAGCCCCTCGATGTCGGTCCGCCCCTGGTCGTCGGTTGAGATGAACTGCTTCGACCCGCGGTCGATGAGCCCGATTTCCAGTCCGTCCAGATACGAGGGGTCCGACCAGGACGCGGCGATGAGGTACGTCGCGTCGTAGGACTCACCGTCGGCACAGGTCACCTCGAAGCCCCCCTCGGTTTCCGCCACTTGCTCGGCCTCGCCGTCGATGAACCAGACGCCGGCCCGACGCGCCTGTGCCCGCATGAGTTCGAGCAGGAGCCGAGGGTTGATTCCCGCCGGGAATCCGGGGTAGTTCTCCAGGTGAGCATTGCGGTTCAGTATCGACTCACCGGTCGAGATGATCCGAGTCGACAGGTCGGCGCGAGCGGTGTAGATCGCCGCCGAGAGCCCGGCGACGCCCCCGCCCACGATGATGACCTCTTCGCGGTCGGTTGGCATGGACAGATGTTCCCAGTGGGGGCCAACAAACGTGCCGGTTTGAGACCTATAGACAGAAAGCGGCCAGTAGCGGTCTCCTCAGGGCACACGCCGGGCGATACAGTTTCTGAGACTACCCGAAGCCTCATAACGATACACCCACTAAAGGCGTCGTAATGACCGACACCGTCGACGAGGTCGATATGCCGTACGACGATGACGCGTCTCAGCAACAGAAGATCGAGGCGCTGCAGGAGCGGCTTGAGGTGCTTGAATCCCAGAACGAGGAGATGCGCGACAAGCTGCTGGACGCGAACGCGGAGAACAACAAGTACCAGCAGAAGCTCGAACGGCTCACGCACGAGAACAAGAAGCTCAAGCAGTCACCGCTATTTGTGGCGACCGTGCAGGAGCTCTCCAGTGACGGCGTGATCATCAAACAGCACGGCAACAATCAGGAGGCCCTGACAGAGGTCACCGACGAGATGCGCGAGGACCTCGAACCCGACGACCGCGTCGCCGTCAACAACTCCCTCTCTATCGTCAAACAGCTCGACGACGAGACCGATGTCCGCGCTCGCGTCATGCAGGTCGACCAGTCGCCGGACGTCACCTTCGCCGACATCGGCGGCATCGAAGAGCAGATGGAAGAGGTCCGCGAGACCGTCGAGATGCCGCTGAAGAGCCCCGAGATGTTCGAAGACGTCGGCATCGACCCGCCGAGCGGCGTCCTGCTGCACGGCCCGCCCGGCACCGGGAAGACGATGCTGGCGAAGGCCGTCGCCAACGAGACCGACGCGACGTTCATCAAGATGGCCGGCTCCGAGCTGGTACACAAGTTCATCGGCGAGGGCGCGAAGCTCGTCCGCGACCTGTTCGAACTGGCCCGTCAGGAGGAGCCCGCCGTCGTCTTCATCGACGAAATCGACGCCATCGCAGCCAAGCGAACGGAGTCAAAGACCTCCGGCGACGCCGAGGTCCAGCGGACGATGATGCAGCTGCTCTCGGAGATGGACGGCTTCGACGACCGCGGCGACATCCGCATCATCGCGGCGACGAACCGCTTCGATATGCTCGACCGCGCCATCCTCCGCCCCGGCCGCTTCGACCGCCTCATCGAAGTCCCGAACCCCGACGTCGAGGGCCGCGAGCAGATCTTCAAGATCCACACCCGAAGCATGAACGTCGCCGACGACGTAGACTTCGAGGCGCTGGCCGAGGAGATAACGGACGCCTCCGGTGCTGACGTGAAGGCCATCTGTACCGAGGCCGGGATGTTCGCCATCCGCGACGACCGCACTGAGGTCACGATGGCGGACTTCCACAACGCCTGGGAGAAGATCCAGCAGGAGGAGACCGACGACGAGGACGTCTCCCGGACCTTCGCCTGATTCGGCCACGCTTCTATTGCAGTTCTTTTCTGTTTTCCGAGTTAGCAGCCACTGCTCCGGCCCGCAATCGCGCTGTCGTTCTCGTCCGTTTCAGAACACAGTTACCACTCCGGTCCTGAACTGTTGCTATGGCCGTCGCAGACACACTCCAGTCGCGTGCCCGCGCTCGTCCGCGGCTCGTCACCGCTGTCGTCTCGGTCGTTGGCTACGCGCTCGTGTTCGGCGCGTTCGGTGGCGTATTACCCCTCCCCGAGTTCTCGAACGACACCGTCATCCTGCTGGGTGACGCAATCGCCGTCGTCAACAGTATCGCCTTGCTCGCAATCGTCGCCGGCGTCTACTTCATCAAGAACGACCAAGTACAGAAACACCGCGCGGCGATGCTAACCGCCTTCACCCTCATCATGGTGTTTCTGGCCCTGTACATCCTCAAGGTCGGCGGCGGCTTCGAGAAGGAAATCGTCGCCGAAGGGTTCGTCTGGACGGCGTACATCGTGATGCTCGCCATCCATATCCTGCTGTCCGCGGTGTCCGTGCCCGTCGTCGTTCACGCCGTCGTCCTCGGGCTGACACACTCCCCTGCGGAACTCAGGGAGACGGTCCACGCCCGCGTGGGCCGCATCGCCGTCTCCGCCTGGGGGCTGAGCCTCTTTCTCGGGCTCGTCACCTACGTCATGCTGAACCACATCTACGGCTGGGTTCCCCGGTAGCAACAGGAGTCGTGGCGCGTGTTCGAGTTGTGTTTCGTTTAGCAGGACTGGACGCAAAGAGCCAGAAGACCCCCTTTCAACCCTACCCATACCGGCTGACCAACCGGCTACGGGTGGGACTGAAAGGGGCGGCTGGCTTCGGGAAGACGGCCGAAGTAAGCACCGCAACGCAGTGAGGAGCACAGCGAGGCCCTCGACCGAAGCCAGCCGGGGCTTTCTGACTGTCCACACACTGATTTGCTTAATAAACACTACACGCGTTCGGTGGCGAACGATTTTGCCGGCCGCCGTCGTAGGCCACGGCAATGACCACAATCAAGGACAGCGTCCACGACCACATCGAGGTTCAGGGCGTCGCGGCGGCGTTGCTCGACACGCCGCCGGTCCAGCGGCTCCGGCATATCTCACAGCTCGGCACGGTGACGCTCGTCTACCCCTCGGCGAACCACACCAGATTCGAGCACTCGCTTGGGGTGTACCACCTCGCGGACCGGGCGCTGTCGCATCTCGGAATCGAGGGCCAGCAGGCCGAACGGGTCCGCGCGGCGGCGCTCCTCCACGACGTGGGACATTCGCCGTACAGCCACAACGTCGAGGCGCTTATCCACCGTCGGACAGGCAAGTACCACGACGACGTGGACGAACTGCTGGGCGACGGTCCGGTCGCGCGGGTTCTCTCGGAGCACGGCCTCAACCCCGACCGCGTGGCCGGTCTGGTCGCCGGCGAGGGCGAACTCGGCCAGCTCGTCTCCGGCGAACTGGACGTCGACCGAATGGACTACCTTGTCCGTGACGCCCACCACACGGGCGTGCCCTACGGGACGATCGACCACGAGCGGCTGGTCCGGGAGCTGTGTTTCGTCGACGGCGAACTCGTCCTGGACGAGGGGAACGTCCAGACAGCCGAGTCGCTCCTGCTCGCGCGGGCGCTGATGAACCCCACCGTCTACCAGCACCACGTCGCCCGAATCGCCAAGTCGATGCTGCGCCGGGGGACGGAGGAACTGCTCGCCGCGACGGACGCGACGGCCGAGACGCTGCGCCGGTGGGACGACAGCGACCTGCTCGTGGCGCTCCGGCAGTGTGACGCGACGGCGGCGTACGCGCGGCGGCTGACCCAGCGGGACCTGTACAAGCGCGCCGTCTGGGCGGAGTGGGGGGCCGTGCCCGACGAGGTTCTGGCGGCCGACCACGAAGCGGTCGGCGCGATGGAGCAGGCTATCGCCGACGAAGCGAACGTCGACAGCGACGCTGTTGTGCTCGATATCCCGCCCGAACCGTCGATGACCGAGTCGAGCAGCCGCGTCCTCGTCAACGGCGACGTCCGCCGGCTCGGCGAGCAGTCGACACTGGTCAACGCCATCCGCGCCGCCCAGCGCGACCAGTGGCGGCTCGGCGTCTACGCGCCGGCGGACGAGAGCGAGCGGGTCGGTGCGGCGGCGATCCGCGAACTCGGACTCGATCTCGACGGGGCCAGAGTCCGGGACGTGCGGACGGGCATCCATGCCACCCTCGATGAGTTTAACTGAGAGAACAGGCGAACGGAGAGTATGATTCTCGAAGGGACGATTCTGACGGGACGGTCGTTCGAGGCTGTTGAGGGCCGTGTCGTGGTCGAAGACGGGGAGATAGCCGCCGTCGAGGAGACCGCGGTCGACAGCGACGACATCGTGGTCCCGTCGTTCGTCAACGCTCACACCCACATCGGCGATTCAATCGCCAAGGAGGCTGGGGAGGGACTCTCGCTGGAAGAACTGGTCGCGCCGCCGGACGGTCTGAAACACCGGTTGCTTCGCGATGCCAGCCGGGACGAACTGGTGGCCGCGATGGCACGGACGCTGTCGTTCATGGAGCAGTCCGGGACTGGCGCGTTCATCGAGTTCCGGGAGGGCGGCGTCGAGGGCGTCCGCGCGATACAGGACGCGCTGGCGGGTTCAGACCTTGACAGCGTAATTCTCGGGCGCGAGACGACGGATGCGATGGAACTGGCCGACGGGTTCGGCGCGAGCGGGGCCAACGACGGCGAGTTCGGGGCGGAGCGGCGCACGACCCAGGAGGCCGGGAAGCTGTTCGGCATCCACGCGGGCGAGGTCGACAGCTCCGACATCAACCCCGCGCTCGATCTGGACCCGGACTTCCTCGTCCACATGGTTCACGCCGAGTCGCTGCATCTCGAACGGGTCGCCGACAGCGAGATCCCCGTCGTCGTCTGTCCCCGGTCGAATATCGTCACCGACGTTGGCCGTCCGCCGGTCGAAGAACTGGCCGACCGGACGACAGTCGCGCTCGGGACGGACAATGTCATGCTCAACAGCCCGTCGATGTTCCGCGAGATGGAGTTCACCGCGAAGCTGTACGACATTTCCGCCCGAGAGGTGTTACGGATGGCCACGGTCAATGGGGCCGAAATCGCTGGGCTTGGCGGCGGTCTGGTCAAGCCCGGGCAGCCAGCACGCCTGCTCGTTCTCGACGGTGACTCGGATAACCTCACCGGGGCGCAAAATCCCGTCCGGGCTGTCGTTCGCCGGGCGGAGACGGCCGACGTTCGGCGGGTCGTCCACCCCAAGACTGAATAATTCTTATCACTGCGGGAATAGTATCCTTGGACGATGCCCTCCACCACCGACCGCGCCCTGAGCACACCGGCGAAGATACTCCTGTACGGCCTGCTCGGCGTCGTCTCGCTGATCGTCGTCCTCACCGTCGTGAGTTTCGTGTTCGAACTGCTGTGGGGCCTTATCGGGCTCCTGTTCGGTATCGTTGCTCTGGCTGCCACCATCGGCGTCCTGGCGGCTATCGGCTACGCCGTGTACTGGCTCGCTTCGAGCATCACCGGTCAGGACGAGGCGACGCCGTCGACCACCGATGTGTCAGAGACGCGGGCTACCGACACGGCAGGTGTGACCAGCGCCGACGAGACAGACTCCGTCGAACGACTCTCCGAACGCTACGCTAACGGGGAGATAACCGAAACCGAACTGGAACGCCGGCTCGAACAGGCCCTCGACGAACCGGCGCTGGATGGCTCCGGGGCAACAGAGTACGAACGGGACCGAGAGCTGAACTGAGCTCTATCCTGCTCGGTTGTTGTATGTTGTCTGTTACCAAACTATATCACCTCAGCCAGACAATAGTACGGCATGTACGACAGGATACTGGTGCCGACAGACGGCTCGCCGGGGTCGGAAGCGGTACTCACACACGCTGAAACACTCGCGACGACCCACGACAGCGAGATTCACGCGCTGTACGTCGTCGACACCGGCCGGTTCTCGACGCTCCCGCACGAACCGACGTGGGAGAGCGTCACCGACTCGCTCCACCGCGAGGGCGAGATGGCCCTGGACATGGTGGAGCGTCTCGTCGCCGACGACGTGACTGTCACGCGAGCCACAGCCGAGGGAAGCCCGAGCCAGGAAATCGTCGACTACGCGAACCAGCACGGTTGTGACCTCATCGTGATGGGAACCCACGGGCGTGGCGGCATCGACCGCCTGCTGCTGGGGAGCGTCGCCGAACGGGTCGTCCGGTCGGCCCACGTCCCGGTCGTTACCGTTCCGGTGGAGACAACGCTGCAAGATATCTCGGAGGACGAACAGCCTACCGGCGTCCCACAGTGACGTGTCTCCTGTCGTCGCCCTCACTCCGTAACCGGACGGAGATGTTCGCAATCTCCCGCTGAAACGACTTCTGTACCGGATTCTGTCTCGATGACGAGCGCGCCCGGGAACTGGATATCAACAGCTTCGCCCTCGATGGGGCCGCCCGGCGTCTCGACCCGGACCTGTTGTCCCAGCGTCGTCGCGTACTCCCGCCACGCCTCGACGACCTGCTCCGTGTCCTGGCGCAGTGAGTCGAACTCCTCCAGCAATCGCTGGGTGAACAGCCGTCTGTCGACCGGTTCGCCGCGTTCGGCCGAGAGGCTCGTCGGGTTCGCCTCGTCGGGTAAGTCCGCGGGGTCGACGTTCGCGTTGACGCCGATGCCCACGACGACCCACGAGACGCGGTCGGCCTCGCCTTCCATCTCGGTGAGGATGCCGACTAGCTTGCGTTCTTCCTCGCCGCGCCGGACGAGCACGTCGTTTGGCCACTTGATGCTGGCCTCGACACCGGCCTCGCGAGCGGCCCGCGTCACCGCCACGGCCGACGCAAGTGTAAACACCGGCGCGTGGGCCATCGGGACGTCGGGCCGGAACAGCACCGAGAGCCAGACCCCGCCGCTCGGCGAGTGCCAATCGCGGTCGAGTCGCCCCCGGCCGCCGGTCTGCTCGTCGGCCAGCACCACGACGTCCGACGCCCCCTCCGCCGCGAGGTCGCGGGCACGAGCGTTCGTGCTCGGGATGCTGTCGTGGTACTCGACAGAAAACGGCGCATCGAGGCCGTATTCGACCGCGCTCGCCCCGAACTCCGGTACCGAATCGAGGACGTAACCCGCGTCGTCGCTCCGGACCTCGAACCCCTCGTCGCGGAGGGCTTCGACGTGCTTCCAGACCGCGGAGCGCGAGATATCCAGTTCGTCGGCGAGGGTCGGCCCCGAGACGGGGCCGTCCGCCAGTGCGTCGAGCACCCGGTGGCGTGTCTCGTTCATATGCGGGGCTTCGACCGGCCGGAATAAAAGGCGTCTGCAGAAGCGATTCGGAATGGGGCGGCGTGATGCCCGGCCCCGACCTCACCTAATCACGAACAGCAGGTCGCCCATGTCGACGGACTCGCCCTCGCTGACGGCCACGTCGTTGATCGTGCCGCCGCGTTCGGCGACGATGTCGTTCTCCATCTTCATCGCTTCGAGCACACAGAGGACGTCGCCGGCCTCGACTTCGTCGCCTTCCTCGACGTTGACCTCTAGAATCGTCCCCTGCATCTCCGCGGCGACTTCCTGCCCCTCAGCGGCGGTGGCACTGCCGCCCCCGCCGTCGGAACTACTGCCGCCCTGTGGCCGCTGTGGCTGGCTCCCGCCGTCGGCGTCCACGTCGCCGACGTTGATCGGGGGTGCGCCGCGCTCTTCGAGGTCGACCTGGAAGCGCTTGCCGTTGACCTCCACGGTAAACTCGCGCTCGACGACTTCCTCGTCCTCGTCGCCGTCGGATTCGGTGACGGTGCCCCACTTCTCCTGGGCCTCCTCGACACGCGTCCGGTCGAGTTGCTCGTCGAGGTACTTCGTGGTGTGTGTGCCGCCGACGAACTTCTCGTCGGTGAGCATCAGGCGGTGGAACGGGATGACGGTCGGGATGCCGTCGATGTCGAAGTCCTTGAGCGCCCGTTTCCCGCGCTCGATACACTCCTCGCGGTCCCCACCGTAGGTGATGAGTTTCGCGATCATCGAGTCGTAGTCGGTGACGAGGTCGTCGCCCTGCCGGAGCGCGTCGTCGAGGCGGACGCCGATACCGCCCGGTGGGTCGTAGGTGTCGAGGCTGCCGCCGGTCGCGGGCGCGAAGTCGTCCGCGGCGTTCTCGGCGTTGATGCGGAACTCCATCGCGTGACCTTCGATCTCCACGTCGTCCTGTGCGAAAGTGATCTCCTCGTCCATCGCCACCCGTAGTTGCCACTTGACGATGTCGATGTCGGTGATCTCCTCGGTGACGCAGTGCTCGACCTGAATACGGGTGTTCACTTCGAGGAAGTAGAAGTTCGCGTCCTCGCCGAGCAGTTCACCCGGCTCGCGGTCGGTGTCCTCTTCGACGAGGAACTCGACGGTCCCGGCGTTGTAGTAGTCCGATTCGCGGACGCCGCGGCGGGCGGCGTCGCCGATTTTCTCCCGGAGAGCGTCGTTCAGGGCCGGCGATGGCCCCTCCTCGATGACCTTCTGGTGGCGGCGCTGGAGCGAGCAGTCACGCTCGCCCAGATGCCGGACGTTGCCGTGGTGGTCGGCGATGATCTGGACCTCGATGTGGCGGGGGTTCTCAAGATACCGTTCGAGATACACCGAATCGTTCGAGAAGTACGCCTCACCCTCCCGCTTTGCGCTTTCGAGTTGCTCCTCGGCTTCCTCGGGATCGTGGACGATCTTCATCCCACGGCCGCCACCGCCGCCCTCGGCCTTGATGGCAACCGGGAAGCCGTTTTCCTCGCCGAACTCGACGACCTCCTCGGGGTCCTCGACCGGGTCGGTCGTTCCCGGGACGATTGGCACGTCGGCCGACTGCATGATCTTGCGGGCCTTCGTCTTCTCGCCCAGCGCCTCCATCGACTCGCTCTCGGGGCCGACCCAGGTGACGCCGTCCGTCTCTTGGACGCGCGCGGCGAAGTCGGCGTTCTCCGCGAGGAAGCCGTACCCGGGATGGATGGCGTCGGCGTCGGCCTGCTTGGCAGCGTCGATAATCGCTTCCTGATCGAGATAGGAGTCCGCAGCACGGGCCGGACCGACGTTGTACGCCTCGTCAGCGTATCGGACGTGCCCGGCGTGCTTGTCGGCGTCAGAGTAGACGGCCACTGTGCCGATGCCCAACTCCTCGCATGCGCGCATCACGCGCACCGCTATCTCCCCGCGATTAGCGACGAGCACCTTATCGAACATACGCCCTCATACTGAGAGTCGGCCCATAAAACTATGCGCAGATAGCGGCCAAACTTACATATATAATCATGTTAGTATGGGACATGGCCGCAAATCCAGATAGGGCACCGCCAACTGATACGGATTGGTGTAGATTATTTCCGGATAGCTCCGACACCGGGGTCGGAGCATACCAATAAATCGCTCCACCAATCCGTATAACAGAAGAACTGTCCGTGGTCAGAACCGTTCGGTGCGGCCGGCGGCGCTCCAGGGGTCGGTCGGCGCGTCCGTGCGGACTCGAACGGACCGTTTCTGCGTAGCTTCGACGCGCCCGGAGAACGACCACTGTTTGCCGTCCCAGGAGTCCCCGTCGTCTGCCGCCGCAGCCGCCGCGGCCGCTGCCGCCGCGCGCTGGCGGTCAGTGAGATGCGCGCCGACAGCGACGGCAATGGCGGCCGCCTCGTCCGTCGAGGCGTCGTCGAGCTGTGCGGCGATCTCCGCGACCAGTTCGGCGTCGACAGCCGAGTCAGTGTCTGCCGCCATCGTTACAGTGGGATGTTGCCGTGCTTGCGGTCAGGCTGGTCCTTGCGTTTCCCCCTGAGGAGGTCCAGGTCGTCGATGAGCCGCGGGCGGGTCTCCTGCGGTTCGATGACGTCGTCGACGAAGCCGCGCTTGGCCGCCGTGTAGGGGTTCGCGAAGGCGTCGCGGTACTCGTCGATGAGTTGCTGCCGGCGGGCCTCCACGTCGTCGGCGTCTTCCAGTTCGTCGTCGTAGAGGACGTTCACCGCGCCCTTCGGCCCCATCACGGCGATTTCGGCGGTCGGCCAGGCGTAGTTCATGTCCGCGCCGATGTGCTTCGACGCCATCACGTCGTAGGCCCCGCCGTAGGCTTTCCGCGTGATGACGGTCACCAGCGGGACGGTGGCCTCCGAGTAGGCGTACAGGAGCTTCGCGCCGTGGTTGATGATGGCGTTGCGCTCCTGGTCCTTGCCGGGCATGAACCCGGGCACGTCGACGAACGTGAGAATCGGGATGTTGAACGCGTCACAGAACCGGACGAAGCGCGCGCCCTTCCGCGAGGCGTTGATGTCCAGCGTCCCGGCGTTGACCCGCGGTTGGTTGCCGACGACGCCGACGCTGTGGCCGTCCATGCGGGCGAACCCGATGACGATGTTGCGCGCGAAGTCCTCGGCGACCTCGAAGAAGGAGTCCTCGTCGACGATGTGCCCGACGACGTCCGTCATGTCGTAGGGCTTCTGCGGTGCGTCGGGGACGGCCGTCTTCAGCCCCTCGTCCCGGCGGTCAGGGTCGTCCCAGGGCTCGACCCGCGGCGGGTCCTCGACGTTGTTCTGGGGGAGATACGAGAGGAGATACCGGATATCGTCCATCGCGTCCTTCTCGTCGGCGGCCGTGAAGTGGGCCACCCCGGACTCGGAGGCGTGGGTCTTCGCCCCGCCGAGTTCGTCGAAGCCGACCTCCTCGCCGGTCACCGTCTCGATGACGTCCGGCCCGGTGATGAACATGTGGCTGGTCTCCTCGACCATGTAGACGAAGTCCGTAATGGACGGCGAGTACACCGCGCCGCCGGCACACGGCCCCATGATGGCCGAAATCTGCGGGACGACACCGCTGGCCTGCTGATTGCGGTGGAAGATGTCGGCGTAGCCCGCCAGCGAGTCGATGCCCTCCTGAATCCGCGCGCCGGCGGAGTCGTTCAGGCCGATGATGGGCGCACCCGTCTCGATGGCCTTGTCCATCACTTTACAGACTTTCTGTGCGAACGCCTCGCCCAGCGACCCACCGAAGACGGTGAAGTCGTGGGCGAAGACGTACACCCGGCGGCCGTCGACCTTTCCGTAGCCGACGACGACGCCGTCGCCTGGTACCTTCTTGTCTGCCATATCGAAGTTCGTCGAGCGGTGTTCACGGAGCGAGTCGATCTCGACGAAGGTACCGTCGTCGAGGAAGTAGTCGATGCGCTCACGAGCGGTGAGTTTCCCGCGGTCGTGTTGCGCCTCGATCCGTTCCTCGCCGCCGCCCCGCTCGGCCTCGGCTTTTCGTTCTCGAAGGTCCTCGACACGGTCATCGTGGCTCACGCGATATCACTTCTCCCGGACCGGAGCATATCCGACTCCTTGCGGGCATCCGAGAAAAGCGTTATCAAACTTCACCATTATTTCTCGTATTCGATAACCGAAACCGGCGGAGTTTTGAGCGATGGCCCGTTGAGTTCGCGCGTGAAGAACGTCACGGCCCGCCAGCACAACCCCTTCGGCTTCGACGCACCGTGTGAGCCGTTCGTGCCCGGGTACGGCGACGCCAACGCCCACTTCCACGTCATCGGCGACCATCCGGGTGTCCACGGTGGCGAAACGTCCGGCATCCCCTTTACCGACAACGCCGCGGGCGAACGTCTCCAGCGGGCGCTCGTCGAGGCCGGACTGCTGGCCGAAGCCGGTGCGCCACCGACCGTCGAAAAGACGTATCTGTCGTATCTGTACATGTGCGGCGGCGAACCGCCGACCGAGTCGGACTACGACGACCTGGAACCGCTGTTCGACACGGAACTCCGGGCCATCACCGCCCACGTTCTCCTGCCCGTCGGCGAGCGCGCCACGCGACATGTGTTCGCGAACACGACATCGGAGCCGACCGAGTCCATAGACATGGACGCGCGCCACGCCACGGAGGTCGTCGGGAGCGGCTGGCTCGTCTACCCCATCAAAGAGCCCGCGGAGTGGACCGCTGACGAGGAGGACGCCCTCGTCGACGCGCTGACCGCGCTGCTGGAGACGGACTACCGCCGCGAGGCGGACCTCGGACGGTTCATGCCGGGCGAGGACCCGTATCTGGTGCGGTAGCTGCGCCTCGACTGATTTCTCTGGCGGTCGCGGTTCCCGGTGACTCGAAACAACGGAATTACAGCGACCACTCGTCCGAGAGCGGGTCCGCGGACGCCCAGTACGTGTCGAACGTCTCGATAGCCCACTCGCGGACGGCCGGCGCGGTCGTGTCGATTGACGCCTGCAGGACGCCGTTGCCATCCCGCAGCAGGAGGTGGACCACGTCGTCGGCAATCATCACGGCGAGTGGCACGCCGTCGCTCCGGACCCGGACCGACGCGTCCGGCTCGACACGGAGCGATTCGAGCCGACGCCGGAGTCGGTCGTCCGCCGCGAGCGCGTCGATGGCGCTTGGCGAGAACACGCCCGAGAACCGCTGCTCCCCCGCGCTGACTCGTTCCTGAACGACCCGAATCGCCTGGTCGTTGAACGCGTGTGAGAAGGTCCGGACCTCCTCGGCGTCCCGAAGCAGGTCAAGCAGCCGCTGGACCGGCGCGTTCGGGCGCGTCTGGCTCGGGACGGTTATCGTGGCGTCGGCCAGATGTTGCAGGTCGAAGTCTATCGCGTCGGTGGGAAGGTACTGGACGATGTTGCGCAGCCGGCGCTCGGTTTCGAGGCTGTCGAGCAGGTCGGTGAACCCGTCGGCGACGATGCGGCCCGTCGCCGTTGCGACGTACTCGCCGCCCGTTCGGCGTATCCACGACCGCTCTTCGAAGTCCGCGATGATACGCCCGAGCGTCGCCTGTGACGCACCGGTTTCGGCCGCGAGTTCCCCGCGCGAGTGGGGGTCCGCCGCCAGAAGCCGTAACACCTCGACCCGGTTCGACGAGAGCGCGAGGAACTCGATCTCTTCGAGCGCCGATTCCATACCGCCGCGTTGGGGAGTCCGTCCTAAAGCGCTTTCGCAGTGTGAAATAATTTCACACCGTGAATATCCGCCACGGGTGTTCGGCCGTTTCGCGTTATGTAAGATTTTCTAAACGGCCCTATAAGCCTCGATCCCGTACCGTAGAGTACGATGACTCAGGTTTCTCCACGCCCTCTCTCTGTCGGCTGTGCAGATATTTCAGAAATTAAATACGAGGTGGCGGCATGATTTCGCGCCGCACGCTCGCCCTCGCTACGGTTGCCAGCGTCCTGCTCGGTGGGACCTTCGTCGGAGCGAAGGCAGGCCTCTCGTACCTCCCACCGCTTCTGTTCGTCGCCCTTCGGTTCGACATCGCCGCCGTCGTGCTCCTCGGCTACGTCGTCGTGACCCGGTCCCGGGACGAACTGCTCCCGCGAACCCGTGGCGACGTGCTGGCGATTCTCTCGACGGGTCTATTCGCGCTCGGCCTCGCGAACGCGCTGATATTCGTGGGCCAGCAGTCCGCCACCAGCGCGGTCGCGGCCATCGTGTTCAGTCTCAACCCGATACTGACGCCGGTGTTCGCCGCCATTCTGCTCTCCGACGAGCGGCTCTCGGCCCGCGGCGGCCTCGGGATGGTCATCGGCCTGCTCGGCGTCGGCCTCGTCGTCAGCCCCGACCCGGCGATGCTCCTGAGCGGGGGCATCGGCAAGCTCATTCTGTTCGCTGGCGCGACCAGCGCCGCGCTGGGCAGCGTCCTCATCCGGTGGTCCGGCGGCGACCTGTCGAGTACGGTCCGGACCGCGTGGGCGCTCCCCGTCGCCGCCGCGCTCTCTCACGCGCTGAGCATCGGCATGGGCGAATCGGCGGCCACGGCGGTCTGGTCTCCGACCGCGATAGCGGCCCTGCTGTACGTCGGTATCTTCGCCGGGGCAATCGCCTACATCGCCTACTTCGGCCTGCTCGATGTCACCGGTGCGATCCAGGCCAACCTCATCTTCTACGTGGTCCCCGTCGTGTCGACGCTTGGCGGGTGGGCCGTGCTCGGTGAGACTATCACCTCGACCGCAGTGGTGGGCTTTCTGACCATCTTCACGGGATTCGCGGTGCTTGGCAGCGAGTCGGTCGATATCCACGCACTGCTCCCGGGTACCGCTGACGAGGGTGACACTGCGTCCGAGAGTCTCGGCATCGCGGACGAACCACGCGGGTTCGAATCCGACTGAGATTGGCTGTTAGGGTGTCGTATAGCTGCTGTCAACCGGTCAGCCGGGTTGTTGAAAAGCGGGTCTGCATCCGCCGGAAACCGATACCGTACGTCGGTTATATCGGCGGGATGATCGCCGGGTCCTCGGCGAGGAACAGCGTCTGCAGGCCGAGCGCCAGCGTCAGGATGACGCCGAGGATGACCACCGTTCGGACCATCCAGAGCCAGGTCGGGCCGAACGCCCGGAGTCCACCCGTCCCCTGTCGAAGCTCGGCAACTGCGTCAGAGGAGAGCACCCAGCCGACGAACACCAGAACGAGCAGCACCGACAGCGGGAGGAACAGCTTGTACGCGAGCGTGTCGAACCAGCCGAACCACGCCAGGTCCCAGGCTGATGGGAATCCGAGAACGAACAGCACAACTCCGAGCATCGCCGACAGAGACACTCGCGAGTACGACGTGTTGTCGACGCCGTAGGAGACTGCAACTTCGAGCAGGCTGATCGCGGAGGAGATCGCGGCGATGAGGACAACGCCGAAGAACACGATACCGAGGAGTCGCCCCCCGGGGAGCTGTGGGAACGCCGACGCCATCGCGACGAAGATGGCGGACGGGCCGCTGGTGTCGGGACTGATGTTGATGGCGAAGAGAATCGGGAACACGACGAGACCCGCCAGCACACCGACGAGCGTGTTCGTCACGACGATGATGCCACCGTCGACCGGGAGGCTCTCGTCGTCACCGATGTACGAGGAGTAGGTGATCATGGCTGCCATCCCCAGCGAGAGGGTGAAAAACGCCTGTCCAACTGCGAACGGGATCAGGTCGCCGGCGTTCGCCGCCAGCGTGGAGAAGTCCGGCGAGAGGAAGTAGCTGTAGCCAGCGCCTGCTCCCTCGAGTGTGGTGACCCAGGCCGCCATCCCGATCATGAGGATGACGATGCTGGGGACCATCACCTTCGTCGCCTTCTCGATACCGTCCTCGACACCCACTGCGACGATGCCGACACAGATTAGCAGGAACAGCGCCTGCCCGGCGACGGCCTCTGGACCACTGGAGATAGCGCCGAAGTACTCCGCGGAGTTGCCGAAGTATGCGCCCGTCGCGCTACCGAGGATATACCGCATGACCCACCCGCCGACGACGTTGTAATACGAGAGGATCCAGAATCCCGTAAAGACGCCCAGGCCACCGACGACCCGCCACTGCTTGAACCCGAGTTCTGCGAACGCGTCGACGGCATTACGGTTCGTTCGCCGACCGATGATGAACTCCGCCAGCATTGCCGGGAAGCCGATGAGCAACACGGCGGCGAGGTAAAAGACGAGGAACACTGCGCCGCCGTTTGTCGCGGTCTTGAACGGGAACTGCCAGATGTTTCCGAGACCGACTGCGCTACCGATCGCTGCGAGAAGGAACCCGAGCCGTGAGGCCCACGTTTCTCTGTCACTCATTGTGATGCGGCATATTCTTCTGGGGTATAAAAACCACCGTGATTCCGGTTCGCAATACCATCCGATAGTATGAACAGTCTGACATCATTTGCGACGGCGAACAGCAGCAGCCGAGAGGTCCACACTGACACCTCCTTGCTGGTCATTTCTCGACAGCGCGGATATGTGACTTCGAATCTACCTATCTGACCACGTCTGGAATCTGTATCTCAAATAATCAAAAACAAATCCACGATGAAAATTGTTGGGTTTGATTCATGTTCGCCGCGTACTGTGGAACGTAGAGACCGAACCTCCGGTTCTCGGACAACAGACATGGACTATTCAGATACAGAGCGGATTGTTGATGAATCGCTCGAGTTCCCAGCGACGCATACGGCTGTGATTGAACAGATCGGTGCCATTGAAATAACGTCTCCCTCCGGTAACTCGGTGACTATTCAAGAGACGTTAGACCCGGTCGAAGAGGAGAGTTATCTGACCGCGGATGCGCTTTACACCTCGATTATCGGCAATCTCGACGAGACATTCATTGGACGCAAGTACTATGATGATCGCGGGGGGATCGCAATCGGAACTGAGATCAGAGACGAATCTACCGTCTCCTTCTGACGATTGCTCCCGCTCATCCAGACTCCCGGTCGCCGTTCTGGACACGATATCGGTGGGTGACCAGGCAATCACATCGATACCCAGAATAGTCACCCGTGACGTGGTGGACCGTACTGCCGGTAGACGACACTGTCCGACGGTTTAGCTAACAGTATCAGACCTCGCCGTACACCGGCACCGCTGCGCCGCTGGTCACGGTGGCGGCGTCCGAACAGAGGAACAACATCACGTCCGCGATGTCTTTCGGGTCGACCCACGTTTCGAAGTCGGAGTCGGGCATCATCTCGCGGTTCATCGGGGTGTCGATGACGCTCGGCATCACGGCGTTGGCTCGCACGGCCCCGAGGTTCTCCGCCGCGATGGTCTCGGTCAGTAGTCGGACGCCGGCTTTCGATGCGCGGTAGATACCGTCGCCGTCACCGCCCTCCAGTGACGACCGCGCGGAGACGGAGACGATTGCGCCCTCGGCAGCCCGCAAGTGTGGAATCGCGTGTTTCGACGCCAGAAACATCGTCTTCAGGTTCACGTCGAACAGGAAGTCGAACGTGTCCGCGTCCGTCTCGTGGATCGGTGTGCCACCCCGCCACGTCCCGGCGATGTTCAGCAAGTAGTCCAGTCGCCCGTGTTCGTCAACGACTGCGTCGACAGTCTCGGCGACAGCCTCCTCGTCGCTGAAGTCCGCCTGGTAGAAATCCACGCTGTCGGGATCGGACAACAGGAAGTCCTCGGTGTTCGGTTCGACGATGTCGCTGCCACAGACGGTCGTCCCGGCTTCGAGGAACGCGTTTGCGACCGCGCTGCCCAGCGCCCCGCCGATACCCGTAACCAGTGCTACCTCGCCGTCGAAATTAAATTCGGCTGACATACATCTGTCAACGGATAGTAGGAAGATAAATGCCCATCCCCGGAAACGCGAGGGGCGGGCCGGTAAACCGACGACGGGGTCCGCAGTAGCCGGTCTACGGCGTGACGACGAGTTTGCCGAGGAAGCTGTCGTTCAGTACGTCGTCGTGGGCGGCCGGGACGTCGTCGAGGTCGTACCGGCGGGCGACGACCGGCGTCAGGTCGTCGTCGGCCATGAGCGTCGCCAGCCGGTCCAGCACCGCGCCGAACTCGGGCGTATTGAACATCGAGACATGGTGGACGCTGAGGGCCTTGGCCCGGCAGCGCGGGACGTTCTCGAACGTCGCCGCGAGATCGGTGTTCCCGATAGCGGCGATTCGCGCGCCCTGGGCGGCCACCTCGGCGTCGAACGCGAGATAGTCGTCGAGCCGGTGGTCGAGAATCACGTCCGGCGCGCCGGCGTCGATCACCGCGTCGGCGAGGTCGTCTCGGCTGTAGTCGAACACGTCGTCCGCCCCGAGGCCGGCCAGCTGGTCGTGGTAGGCCGGTGACGCCGTCGTCGTGACCCGCGCCCCGTTCGCCGCAGCTAACTGGACCGCAACGTGGCCGACACCGCCGCTCCCGCCGTGAATCAGCGCTCGCTCGGCCGGCTCCAGCGCGCAGGCGTCGACGAGCGTCTGCCAGGCGGTGACGCCGACGAGCGCGACGGCCGCGCCCGCCTCGGCGGGCACCCCGTCGGGGAGCCGCGCCAGATGCGACTCCGGAACGGTGACGTACTCCGCGCAGGTTCCCTGAAGCCAGTTGCCCAGCCCGGTCGCGAACGCCCGGTCGCCCTCGGCGACGGTGGCCACGCGCTCACCGGTCGCGGCGACGGTCCCGGCGCAGTCTGAGCCGGGTATCCAGGGCAGTTCGCCCGGTTCGTAATCGCCGCTCCGGAAGTACGTATCAACCGGATTGACCGCCGCTGCCTCGACTTCTAGCAGGACCTCCTCCGGACCTGGTGTGGGTCGTTCAATGTCGTCGACGCGGAGCACATCCGTCCCGCCGTATTCGTGGAATCGTACAGCACGCATTGGGGTATGCGTCAGGTGGTACCGGCAAAACCTTTCCCCACGGACTGAGCGGTCCCGAATACGCTTCTCAACATATCGCGGTACGTTGAGTGACAGTGCCGACAGCGAACGAGTTGGGTCAGTACTCATATCGGTGACTGCGGAGGATACTATCAAAACAACATAACTAACCACCGTTAGCCGTGCTGGTGGCTATGGGTTTCCACAGTTAGCCGTAGCGTTTATCATCGGTGAAAATTGCGTAACAACCCTTTATTAGCACGTTTGCATAGCACTGGATGATGGAATCAGATAGGGACTCGCCACTCCCGGGTTTTATTGCTGGCAGTTACGCCGCTAGACTTGGGTTGGCGCTTTCATTCGCGATAATTATCATTATCGCTGCCGGGGTCCTGACAAGCGTGCAGGCGTCCGCCACTCTCGAGGAAGACGTTGCGGACGACATCACGGCGCTGTCAGAGACGCAGGCCGCACAGTTGGACGAATGGTTGACGACATCGCAGCGGGATGTCCGATCAACGTCGCGACTCCCCGTGTTCACTGACGGGACGAACACGGAGAAACAGCAACGACTGGAGGAGTTACGGTCCAACGATGAACTCCCGCCCGGTGTCGTCGCAGTGCACTACTTCGACACCGAGACAAACGAGATTCGCGCCAGTTCGAACCAGGACTTCATCGGGGTCAACGCTGCCGAGCAGGGCGCACCGTTCGCTACGGACCCGCCGCAGTTCGACGGTCCCGACGACACGCATGTGACGGAGCCGTTCTCTGTCTCGGTCGTCGACCATCCGATAGTGGCCGTCGTTTCGCCGGTCCCCGGTGACGAAGACAGAGCGCTCGTGTACATGATCGACCTCCGGGAGAAGGCCGATCAGATATCGAACCAGCGCGATGGGTCGTTTACCACGGTCGTCAACACTGACGGCGAGTTCGTCTCCCACCCCAACACCTCGATGATCGGGTCGACGGCACCGATCTCGGAGATGGAGTCGAACCCGCTGGGGACGCTCGAACCCGGCGAGAGCGCCTTCCACGAAACGGACAGTATGCTGATGGGACTGAACCGACTCGAATCACAGGACTGGGTCGTTATGGTCCACGCTGATCGCCAGAACGCGTACGCCCTGAGCGACCAGATCAACTCCGACCTCATCGGGCTCATTTTGCTTGCCGTCGTCAACCTCGGACTCATCGGAGTCACGATCGGCGGAAACACGATCGCTTCGCTGCGACGGCTTTCGGTGAAGGCCGAAGCGATGGCCGAGGGGGAACTCGACGTCGACCTCAGCACGTCACGCGAGGACGAGTTCGGAACGCTGTACGCCGCCTTCGACAATATGCGGGCGAACCTCCGGACGCAGATATCCGAAGCCGAAACCGCACGGCAGGAAGCCGAGGAGGCCAAAGAGCAGGCACAGACGGCCCGTGAGGAGGTCGAATCCGAACGCAACGAGATGGAGGCGCTGACCGGCCACCTCGAACTCAAGGCACAGCAGTACAGCGACGCGCTCGCCGCCGCCGCTAACGGTGACCTCACCGCACGGGTAGATACGGACAGTATGAACGAAGCGATGGCGGAGGTCGGCGAGGACATCAACACGACGCTGGATGCGCTCGAAGACACCATTGCCGACATGAAGGCGTTCGCGGCCAACGTCATCCAGTCCAGCGACCGCGTCAACTCGAACGCGGAGCGGGTCGACCAGGCCAGCAAGCAAGTGTCGAAGTCCATCAACGAGATTTTCGAAGGCACGACCGAGCAAAACGAGGGGCTCGAATCGGCGGCCGCCGAGATGCAGAACCTCTCGGCGACCGCACAACAGGTCGCTTCCTCCGCACAGCAGGTCGCTACTACGTCCCAGTCGGCCGCCGAAGTCGGTGAGGACGGCCGCGAAGCCGCACAGGAGGCTATCGCGGAGATGAGCGCCATCGAGGACGAGACCGGCGAGACCGTCGAGGAGATCAACGCGCTCGACGACGAACTCGACGAGATCGGCGAGATCGTCGGCGTCATCACGAGCATCGTCGAGCAGACGAACATGCTCGCGCTGAACGCCTCCATCGAGGCCGCCCACGCTGACGGTGACGGCGAAGGGTTCGCCGTCGTCGCGGACGAGATCAAGGGCCTCGCAGAGGAGACCAAAGAGGCCGCCGCCGACATCGAGCAGCGCATTGCGGGCATCCAAGAGCAGGCCGGCGACACGGTCGAGACGATGGAGTCGACCAGTAACCGGATTACTGAAGGCGTCTCGACGGTCGAGGAGACCGTCGACGCGCTGGAGACCATCGTCGAGTACACTGAAGAGGTCGACACCGGCATCCAGGAAATCGACCGGGCGACCGAGGAGCAGGCCCGTACCGCACAGGACGTGATGGGGACAATCGACGACCTGACGACGATCAGTCAGCAGACGGCGACGGAGGCAGATACTGTGGCCGGCGCGGCACAGGACCAGTCCGCGTCCATCGACGAAGTGTCGGACTCCGCAACGGAACTCAGGCAGCGGGCTGACGACCTCGAATCGCTCCTGGACCGCTTCACTGTCGAAAACTCAGCTGGGACGGACACCGACAGCACGGCTGCGGTGGGGGACGACTAACAATGGCAACCATAACGACCTGGTTCACGCTGGGACTACTGGGTGAACTGCTCGGGACGGCCGTGCTGGCGTACGGCTACACGCTCGTCCCCGAAGAGATGCGGAAGCGATACCTGCTGTTGATCGCCATCCCAGGTATCGCCATCGTCGCCTACGCCCTGATGGCGCTCGGCTTCGGCTCGATACAGAGTGGCGGCCACACGGTGTACGTGATCCGCTACATTGACTGGCTGTTGACGACGCCGCTCAACGTCTGGTTCCTGGCGCTCCTCGCCGGTGCAAGTCGGGAGGACACGGTGAAACTCGTCGTCCTGCAGGCGTTGACTATCGTCTTCGGGTTCGCCGGTGCTGTCACGCCATCGCCGATTAGCTACGCGCTGTTCGCGGTCGGCGCAGCGCTGTTCGGTGGCGTCATCTACCTCCTCTACCGGAACATTGCGGCGGCTGCGAAGTCGACCCTGTCCGACATAGAGATCAGCCTGTACCGCACGCTCCGGAACTTCGTCGTCGTCCTCTGGATGGTGTACCCGGTCGTGTGGCTGCTCGGTGCGGCAGGCCTGGGGCTAATGGACGTCGAAACCGCGACACTCGTGATCGTTTACCTCGACGTGGTCACGAAAGTCGGCTTCGGCGTCATCGCCTTGCTAGCGATGATGGACCTCGGGTCGGTCGGCGAGACTGCCGAGGAGCCGACAGCGGTTGCAGGGGACTAGCGAGGGGCGCGAACGAAGCGAGGGGCGCGAACGAAGCGAGGGGCGCGAACGAAGCGAGGGGCGCGAACGAAGCGAGGGGCCCTCGTTGTCGCGAGCGGGGAGGAACGATCCGCGAGCAGTGAGCGGCCCTCGTTGTCGCGAGCGGGGAGGAACGACCCGCGAGCAGTGAGCGGCCCTCGTTGTCGCGAGCGGGGAGGAACGACCCGCGAGCACTGAGTCGGCCTCGTTGACGCGGTCGGCGGCCGAAAACCCGCGAGCGGTCCCGACTTTGCGAGAAACTCACGGCACGTCGTTGTGTCGCCTCAACAGTGCCGGTCTTTCAGGACCGGTCCTCATTGACGCCACCAGACGGTTCTGCTTCGTCAGTCGCGTCGGCTGCCTCGGTCTCCTCGACGGTATCGAGTGCCTCCGGAAGCTGGTTCTCAATCAGCCAGAACGTCAACCGGTAGACGCCGTACCCGAGCAGGACGAACAGCACCAGGTCGATGAGATACAGTTCGACGAATTCGAGGAGCGAAATCTCGTTGAGCGCGAGGTCGCCGGACAGGATGAGAAACTCCAGCGTGGCGACGAGGAACAGCGCGGGTGCAAAGAGGATCACGAGTCCGATGACGAGAAGTGCGATCCGTTTCTGCGACGAGGAGACAGGCATACTTACGGTATCGGTGTCCAGACAGATAGTTCTGCACGCCTGTCGTTCCCAGTCCGGTAACGAACGTATAAGCTGCACTACCGGTGCCAGTACCTGCATAATGAGAGCGAACAGAGAACGATGCTACCGCACAACAGGGAACGCGGCCAGTCAGTGGATGCCCATCGCTTCGATCTGCTCCTGATACCGGTTCCGGATGGTGACCTCTGTCACCTGGGCCACGTCGGCGACCTCGCGCTGGGTCTTCTTCTCGTTGCACAGCAGCGAGGCGGCGTAGATGGCCGCGGCGGCGTAGCCGGTGGGTGATTTCCCCGAGAGCAGGCCCTGCTCGGCGGTCGTGTCGATGATCTCGTTGGCCTTGGACTGGACCTCTTCGGAGAGTTCCAGTTCGGAGGCAAAACGCGGGACGTACTGCTTGGGGTCGACCGGCTCCATCTTCAGTTCGAGTTCCTGGGCGACGTACCGATACGTCCGCCCGATCTCCTTCTGCTCGACCCGGGAGACGTCCGAGACCTCCTCCAGGCTCCGTGGGATACCTTCCTGTCGACAGGCCGCGTACAGACAGGCCGTGGCGACGCCCTCGATGGAGCGACCGCGGATGAGGTCCTCGTTGAGCGCGCGTCGGTAGATGACCGACGCGACCTCTCGAACCGAGCGGGGGACGCCCAGTGCGCTGGCCATGCGGTCGATCTCCGACAGCGCGAACTGCAGGTTCCGTTCGCCGGCGTCTTTCGTTCGGATGCGTTCCTGCCACTTCCGGAGGCGGTGCATCTGGCTCCGCTTCTCCGAGGAGAGTGACCGACCGTAGGCGTCCTTGTCCTTCCAGTCGATCTGTGTGGTCAGCCCCTTGTCGTGCATCGTCTGGGTCGTGGGGGCTCCGACGCGTGACTTGGACTGGCGTTCGGAGTGATTGAACGCCCGCCACTCCGGCCCGCGGTCGATGTTCTCGTCCTCGATGACGAGGCCACAGTCCTCGCAGACGAGTTCACCACCGCCGTCGCTAGATATGGACTCCGACTCACACTCGGGGCAGGTCTGCTGGCCCGTGCTCTCGGACTCCTCCTCGCGTTCCTCCTGGTCAGAATCCCGCTGGCGCGTCGGCCGTTCCATGTGTTCTTTTACGGAGAAAAGCCAATCACGTATAAATGTTTGGGCGAGACCAACAGATTTGCCGGATCTGGATGCTGGCCGCGGATGCTAGCTGGAATAATCATGTTAAATTTAGCTAGAACTGTCTATGTTTCGAACGAGCGGTGGGTGTAACCGGCTGACACACCCCGTTTACACTCCGCGATGATGATGGAGCGCGGACGGATCGGTAGCGGTCGACCGGCATATCGCGCTCTTTTAGTCCGGGACTCTCCCACTCTGACGTATGAGCAAGGTCAATATCGGGCTTCGTGGCTGGCGCTTCGACGAGGACGTACTCGGGCCGGACGGACGGGTCCGGCCGCTCAAGACGATGGAACCGGAAACCCGGCAGCGGCTGCTGGTGCTCGCAGAGCGGGTCGTCGACCCCTGTGACGCCTGCTGGCTGATTCACGGCGACGAAGACATCGAGCAGTGCAACGTCGCAGATGCTATTTACGGGGAGCCGATGGGCGAGGTGGTCGTCTGCTCGGACCACGAGACGGACTTCATCTACTGGTTCCGCGAGGAGGGCGGCGAGGCCCACGCCGGAGAGACGGACCTGGCCTCGGCCTTCCACGAGTGGTTCCTCGACGGGAACCGAGCTCCCGAGGGATATGTCGGCCTCGAACACGTCGAGGAGGACCCGACAGCGCTGCCGGAGGCCCCCGACAGGGACGAAGCGATTCCGGGACTCGAAGAAGAAGTCGAGCAGATGGACGAGGAAGACCTCGACACGATTGATATGGACCTCAGCGACCTGGACGTATGATATCGGTCGCCGTCGTCGACGCGGAGACGCCGGGCAACGTCGGCACCATCGCCCGGTCGATGAAGAACTTCGGCCTGTCGGAGCTGTTACTTGTCGACCCGCCGGAACTGGACCCCGATGGCGAAGCGTACGGCTTTGCCGGACAGGCCCGCGACGACATCCTCCCGAACGCCCGGACGGTGACGTTCGACGAGATCGTCGAGAATTATCACACCGTCGCCTGCACGGCGACGACGAACGAGGACCCCGCCAACCACGTCCGGTATCCGGCGACGACGCCAGCCGACCTGGCCGACTCGCTTCAGGATGTCGAGGGCGACATCTGCGTCGTCTTCGGCCGCGAACGGGTCGGGCTCTCGAACGACGAACTCGCACGGCTGGACGTCATCTGCTCTATCCCGGCCAGCGCGTCGTACCCGGTGTTGAACCTCGGTCAGGCGGCCACCATCGTGCTCTACGAACTCCGCGAGCTAACTGTCGACGAGACCCAGCACCCCGAACGGCTGCACACGCTCGCCGAGACGCCGTCCGTCGAGGGGCTACACGAGGAGTTCGACCGCTTCCTCGGTGCTATCGGTCACCCCGAAGAGAAACAGCACAAGGCCCGGCGGCTGTTCCGCCGGGTGCTCGGGCGTGCACAACCCACTGGCCGGGAGACGAAGACCCTTCGCGGCCTGTTCCGGCAGGCCCGACAGCGAATCGAGCGTGCCGAAGACGAGTGAGGTTCAGTCGTGTTTCTCAGGTCCGGTTCCGGAGTCGAACAGCGCGCCGATGACGGCGTCGTGAGCCTTCCGCAGACGGTAGTGTAAGGTCGGCGCGGAGATGTCGAGTGTCTCAGCCAGTTCCTCGGCGGAACTCCCTCGCGGCCAGTCGTAGTAGCCGCGTGCGTAGGCAGTCTTGAGTGCGGCGGCCTGTTTCGGCGTCAGCCGGTCGCGTATCCGCGTCTGGAAATCCGTGGCCGTCGAGACTGGCTGGTCGACGTACTGCTTGCTCCGCAGTTCTGTCCCGGGCGCGACCTCCTGAATCGCCTCGACGACGGCGCGGACGTTGATATCCGGTGCCATCTCCGCTGTGAACCGCAGGTCGCCGTCCGCTGCGACGGCCCGCCGCACGGCCCCGCCGTAATCTGTGAGCGTGTCAAGCGGCGATGCGGATATCTCGTCGAGCGCGACTTCGAGCAGGGGCGCTCGGTTCTCCGCCGCCGTTTCCACGACGGTACAGGACTCGACCGACGGCGTCTCAGTGAGCGCCTGACACACCCGATCAATGTCCACACCGCTGATGCGAACGTAGTGGAGGCAGTTCCCGGAACTGGTCGGGACGCGCCGTTCGAGCGTAAACGAACAGTCGTGCATCGCCGAGAGGCCGGCGAAGACGTCGTCGGAGTCCGGCGTCAGGAATTCGAGTTCGACCGTCGTCGCCGCCAGCAGTGACTGCTGACTGTGGACGCGCTGGATAGAAAGCGCGATAAGTCGCCCTAGATCGGCCAGAATACTCGACTCACGGCAGCCAATCGTGGCTTCTGTCGATGCGTACACCATCAGGACGCCGTACGTGGTCTCGCCAGTTGTCAGGGGAACAGCCGCGACGGAGCAGCGGTCTGTGAGTAGTGGGCGGTCCATCCTGGTGTCCGAGGGCGTCGACACGTCGGTGATATCCTCGACGACCTGTACCTCGCCGGTGTCGATGGCGTCGATGGCGAGACTGTGCTCGCCGGGCGAAATCTGCTCCGGCGTTGCCGTGTCGATCCCAGCGGCGGCACTCAGTGTTATCCTCGTGGCACTCCCGCGGCTCCCGGCCCACACGGCCTGGTACAGGTCCGATTCAGTGAGATGCGTACACACTGCCGATTCGATTTCCTCACGCGTCTGTGTGTCCTGTAGCGCCTTCGCGATCTCTCTGCCCAGCACGTTGAGCCGCTGTGTCTGTTCGAGTTCGTCACGCTGTCGTTCGAGTTCGGCCTGTCGGTCTTTGTGCGCAGTGATGTCCCGAGCGACGAAGATGACGGTGTCGAGGTCGTACGCGCGACTTTCCAGCGGCGCGACCCGCGCCTCGAACCACCGCTTGCCACTGGGAACCTGCAGTGTGTACTCCACGGACTGGAACGACCCGGTCCGCAGGGCCGCACGAACAGTCGCCAGTAGCGAATCAGCGGTCTTGTGTGGAAGACACTCGTGTAGCGTCTGACCGACAAGCGTGTCCGTATCGTCGACCGTCACCATCGTCTCGGGGTCGGTCAGACAGTCGAGAAATCGCCCTTCCGCATCAATGATGAAACTGGGGTCTGGGAGGGCAGTATTCAACGCGCTTCGCTGTTCCGTGTGGCGCTGTCGTTCGAGTTCGTAGCCCGCCCAGTCCGAGAGCAACCGGACGAACGTCAGATCCCACTGCGTGAACACTGTCTCGCGTGGTTCCAGCCCGTAGAAGCAGAACGTCCCGTACACGGCCCCGTCGACGACGACGGGCGCGCCGATGTAGTTCGCGATTCCCCACTCCGGGTCAGCGAGGTCCGGCGCGTCCGCAGCAACGTCGCTGATCGCGAGCGGTTCGCGGTGTTCGACGACGTGTCTGCAGTTCGGGAGGTCCTCGATGCTGGTCGTGCTGCCGGCTTCGAGGTCGGCAGTCGCCGGTGCAGTGACTGCCTCGAACACGTACTCGTCGCCGTGGACCCGGGAGAGCGTCCCAAACGACGTATCGAGCGTCTCACAGCCGAGCTCTAGCAGCGCGTCGAGTTGTTCTGTGAACGTCCGGTTCGCGTCGGTACAGATATCGTAGGCCGCTTCGAGCACTGACTCTCGTTGCTTCCGGGCCGTGATGTCGATATGTGCGATGGAGGCGTACCTCGCCCCATCGATGGTGAACGGAGCGGCGCACAACCGGAACCACCGTTTCGCCGACGTGGTGTGACACGGGTATTCGAGTTCGAACGAGGACTGGTCGCCGGCGAGGACGGTTCTGATCCCGTCGGCTGCCTGTTGCCCGGTCACGTCGTCAGCCATGTCAGCGACGTCGAGGTAGTTCACGCCCAGCGTATTCGGTGTCAGCTCTGTTCCGTTTGCCCGGCCGAACTCGCTCCACGTCTCGTTCGTCGAGAGGATCACCCCGGACTCGTCTACGATCGCAAACATGAGTGGGAGTGTATCCATGGCTGGCCCGTACAGGGCTGGGATATCATGGCCATCCATGACACTTGGGACCATGAGTCAAGTGTGGTGGCGAGCTACTTAACGCCCGGTGTCTGGTTAGAATAGTAATATTTGGTCGGGGCACACGTCTGTGGTGAATACTATGCAGAAATCGAACTCCAGAGCTGTATTCGAGCTGATTTGAACACAAGCTTGGCAAAACAACTATCAGATATTCATATACTAACCAATTACCGATTGACCCAGATATATCATCCATGAATCCGATTCGCCCCGATTTATTCTAGGGGCCTAGAGAGAGTGCTTAGGACAGTCAGCGCTGTAGCGAGGCACAGGATACTCAACATCTCACTATGGATTCCACTGCCAATCCGGTTCGCGTCGAACTGTTCGTCCGGTCCCTCTGTCCGGGAGATGCAACGCAACAACAGAACTACCTGATCGACCGGTTACAGGCTCTCGAGGACGCGGGCTATATCGAGGACCTGTCGATATTAATCTGGGGGCGCCGGATCGAACCGCGGCTCGCACAGCGGACTGCGGAGGGACGACACCTGTTGGAGCGGCTTTCCATGTTCGAACAGTGGGAGCGCGACGCCGATGCCTCGCTTGCCGCCTTCGACTGGGAGCACCCGCTGACGAACATGGTTTCTGACGAATCGGTCAGCGTGATCACGCTGCCGACGCTTGCCCTCGCGGAATACGTTGACGATGACCTCACGCACGTCGCCCCCTGTACGCGGGATGGAACGGTCCACCGCGTCACCGACCGTGTCAACCGTCTCGCGGATACCGCAGACCTAGCCGACGAACTCGAGCACGAGCGTACCGTGGTACAATAGCGTTCGAACCGCCCCGAACCTGCCACGATAACTGTCCCCATCCAGCACCATACCAATCAAAATGAATACGAAACAAACTGAGATCCCCGACTCGCTCCCGCTGGACGACCGACTGTCGCTCCTGTCGTCGCACTACCGGCGGTACCTCCTGTACGGGCTTTCACAGTACACGACGCCGGTTTCACTAGCCGTGCTCACGGATACGGTGACCGAATTCGAACACGGGACACCGGCCGAACAGCACCGCGACGAGCGACTCAAGATTTACACGGCCCTCTATCACAACCACCTTCCGCGGCTGGTCGATGCCGGTGTCGTCCAGTACGACCAGTCGGAAGATATGGTCGATATCGGGCCGAATGCGCCGACCCTCGTCCCGCTGCTCGAGTCGACGGTCGAACACGACCTGTCCGCGAACGGTGACGGCCTGTCACGGGACCCTGTCGATATCGACTCCTTACAGCCCGAGCGGAGCAATTAAGCCCGCTTCTGTATCTCCGAGCGCAACACGTCACTGACTGTATCGCCGTCAGCTTTGCCACGGAGTGCGCCCATGCACTCGCCCATCAGCGCCGAGAACGCCCCCATTCCCTCCTCGGCGACCTGGTCCTCGTGGCGCTCGACGACCTCGGCAACGGCGTCCCGGACCTCCGACTCGTCGACGCCGCCCAGCCCCTCCTGCTCGACGGCTTCCTCGGCCGTCAGCGACGGGGTCTCGGCGAGTGCCGTCAGGAGGGCTTCCATCCCCTCGCGCGGCACGTCTCCGCCGTCGACCAGCAAGATTGCGTCCCGCAGGTGCTCGTCGGTGAGGTTCCCGACAGGCACGTCGTCGCGGCGGAGTTCGGTCAGCGTCGACTCCAGCGTGCCGGCGGCCAGCGTCGGGTCGACGCCCTCGCCCTCCACCAGCGCCTCGAACAGCGGCCATCGCTGGCCGTAGGCGACCTGCTCGGCGAGGCCGGAGCCGAGGTCGAACTCGCGCTCGTACCGGTCGACCTTCTCGGTGAGTAGCTCCGGGGTCTCGACTTCGGTCACGTCAGGTTCGACGGGCGGCACGTCCGTCTCGGGGTACATCCGGGCCGCGCCGGGGAGCGGACGGAGGTACCGCGACGTGGCGTCCTCGTTCGCATCGCGGGTCTCCTCGGGGACGCCTTCGAGCGCCGTCTCGGCCCGTTCGGCAACGGCGTCGATAGCCAGTTCGGCGGTTTCGGGGTCGTCGGCGACGATGGCGACAGCGTCCTCGGGGCCGGCCACAACAGCGTCCCGCAGCGCCTCGACTTCCGCCTTAGTGACGCCGTAGGCCGGCAGTTCGTCGGTATGGAAGATGCCGCCCGCGCCGTGGCGCTTGGCGTGGTCGGACAGTTCCGTCCCGAGCCGCCGGTCGGGCTGAATCTCGTGGCCGACGAGACCGTCGAAGCCGGACAGCAGGAGGCCCTGAACCTTGCCGCCTGAAGAGAGTGCACCTTCGATGACACCCGAATCCGTGTCCTCGAACACCTCGGTCACGTCCTGTGGCTCACCCACCGAAGCGTCACGGTCGGCGAGTTCCTCGGCGATGTCCAGCAGTTCGACCTGCCGACGGACCTCGTTGCGGACGAGGTCGTCGATATCGTCGAGGCTCTGAACGCCTTTCAGTTCGATTCGTGCGCCCTCCGCAATGGAGACGTTCACGTCCTGGCGGATGGTCCCGAGGCCGCGTTTGACCTTCCCGGTGGAACGGAGGAGCATCCCGATGCGCTCGGCGGCCTCGCGGGCCTGCTCGGGCGAACTGATGTCGGGTTTCGTCCCGATTTCGACCAGCGGGATGCCGAGTCGGTCCAGCGAGAACCGGACGCCGTCGTCGGTCTCTTCGACGCGCTGGCAGGACTCCTCCTCCAATAGCATGTCCTCGATACCGACCGGGCCGGCGCTCGTCTCGATGGCCCCGTCGTTGGCGACCAGCATCGAGCGCTGGAACCCCGTGGTGTTCGAGCCGTCGACGACGATCTTGCGCATGACGTTCACCTGGTCGACGACGGACATGTCCAGTAGCTGGGCGATTTCGAGCGTCGTCTCCATCGCCTCGCGGTCGACCCGGTGGGGCGGCTCGTCGTCCTCCTCGACGAGGCAGGTCGTGTCGTAGGCCAGGTACTCGAACTCCCGGTCGACCATGCTCTCCTCTAAGGCCGCCTGGTCGATCTCCCCGAGTTCGCTCTTGGTCGGGTGCAGATAGCGGGTAAAGGAGCGCCCGCTCTCCTCGGGTTCGCGGATCGCCGTCGGACAGTCACAGAACAGTTTCGTCGCGGTGTCGAGTTGCTGGTGGATCTCCAGCCCGGCGACGAGCCCCAGCTCCTCGTAGTCGTACTCAGTCATTGTCGAGGTGTCCGGGACCGGGGGCCAAAAAACGCACCCTTCCCGCGCTCGCCGCCGTGCTTTTGGCCGTGTCTCCCTCACTGTCAGTATGCGCTGG
Source organism: Haloarcula sp. CGMCC 1.2071 (assembly GCF_037078445.1). NCBI lineage: Archaea > Methanobacteriati > Methanobacteriota > Halobacteria > Halobacteriales > Haloarculaceae > Haloarcula > Haloarcula sp. CGMCC 1.2071. The sequence goes on along the minus strand of NZ_JAYMGY010000003.1, from coordinate 366,344 downwards.
CTGTCGACAGCCGCGGTGGCCGTCCTTCTCCTGACAGCCGGCTGTAGCGCCCTCATCGGCGCTGACGACACCGAAGGGGGCACCGTCACGCCGGCACCGGTTCCGACAGCGGCGGAGTCGGACACGGCAACGTCGCTGGACTCGCCGCCCGGCGTTACCACGGAACGGCTCGAAAACGTCGCGCTCCTGTCAGCGGCCCACCGGCAGGCGCTCAACGGCACTACCTACACCCTGAACGAACGCTACACCGAACTCACAATCGGGAACGACAGCACCTCTGTCCGGCGCACCGAGACTGTCGCCGTCGAATCACCGACGCGGTATCGCGACGAGATGGTCAGACTGACGACTGACTCGAACGGGACTGTCGAGCGGTACGAACAGTCGACCTACGCCGACGGCACCAACTGGTACGAACGACGGGACGACGGCACCGTCGAGCGCCAGCGTGGCGAGGTCCGATTCACCCGCGACAAGTACGCCTACCGGACGGCGTTCTACCTGAACCGCTACGCCGTGGTCAACCAGAGCGCCACGGCCGTCGTCACACGGGACGGCAGCCGCACCTACCGGATTCGCGGTTCCGGCGGCGAGATTCCGACCACAGAACGGCTGGCGGAGTTCCGAATCGAACTGCTGGTCGAACCTGCCGGCCTCGTCCGCCGATTCAGCGTCTGGTATCGCACCGAAGACCGCATCGTCGAATACAGCTTCTGGTACGAGGATATCGGCGAGACGACGGCGGAGCGGCCGGCGTGGCTCAACGAATCCGCATCGACGAACTGAGTGGGGCCAGCACGCGGCACCGCACACCCAGCGGCTACAGGCGGTCCGTTTCGGTTCGAACTTCGTCGGTTCCGGACGTGCTCCCGGCCCGGTCGTCGTAGTACTTCCGGCCGATGAAACCGTCGTCAAGGTTCCCGACGAGAGAGTTGTACAGCCCCTCTGCGGACTGGTACGTGGCTTCGCTGGTCCGGGCCAGTACCTCACTCATCTCTACGGAGTCGCCGTTCTGGGCGACCAGCTCGACGTCGCCGAGCTGGTGGACGATAGTGGCGTGGTCCGCGGGAAAATCACAGGCCTGGTCGAACAACTGTAACGTTTCGGAGTAACGCATCTGTATCAGATACCCAAGTTCATAATTAAAAAGCATTATGAATATGAATTGTCTGGTGATTGGTTTTGCCAGTCGGATCTGGCGGCGAAGGCGAAACCAAATACCTCAGTATCCCTTTGCGGGGAAAACATATCACTGATAATGACATATACTTTCACATGACAATCAGACCAGCAACTTCGGACGATGTGACGGCCATCAACCAGGTTGCGACGGCTGCCTGGGAGACGGATTACCCGTTGCTCACCCAGGAAACAGTCGAAGACGGCGTTGGCGACTGGTATTCGCCCGAACAGATCGAATCGGAACTGGTCGAATCGCAGACCCTTCTGTTCGTCGCCGAGCGCGAAGAGCACGTCGTCGGGTTCGCACACGCGACGTGGCACGAAACCGACCGCGCGGGGTACATCCTCCGGCTGTACGTCCATCCCGACTACCGGCGCGAGGGGATCGGTCGGTCGCTGCTAGAACGGACCTGCGAGGAACTGTTCGAGCACGACATCGACCGGATTAACGCGATGGTCCTCTCGGCGAACGAGCCCGGAGTCGAGTTCTACCAGCAGTTCGGGTTCGAGTTCGCCGACGAGAGCGAAACCGAAATCGGCGGCGAGCGCTACCCCGAGAGCCGGTACGTTCTCGACGGCGAGTCGTGGACCTGAGCGACGAATCGCTCGCAGCGCCGCCGCTCTCGAAGGCTCTCACCTCACGAGAGGTGCGTGACGAGTTCCGTGACGCGGCCACCCGGGTACTCGACCTCGTCGACCTCCTGCTCGACGACGTCACCGGCGAGGCCCGTCACGTTTGAGAGTGGGACAACGCGCTCCCGGCCGTCGTCCTCCGGTACGGCCCAGACGACGTTCCCCATGACTTTGGCTGTCGTACACTCGATACTGGTATCGCCGTCCATCGAACTGTCGAGGAACACTGTGGCGCTCATGTATTATCTTTTGACACGATAGGACATAACCGATACGGTCAGGTCGGGGTGTCGCTGATTATCCGAGCAGAACCGAACAGAAACTACTGAGTCACAGCGGAACTCTCTGCTGTTCGCGGCTCCTCACGTCGCCGTTCCGGTACGAGGGCCGCTCACTCCGTTCGCGCCCCTCGCTGCTCACGGGTCACTCCGTTCCCCGCTCGCATTTTCGAGGAAGCTCCCTACGGTCGCTTCCTCGCTACTCGTCGCCGAGGATTCCACGCTTCGTCATCTTCTCGGGGTCGAGTACGTCGTCGACCTCGTCCTCGTCGAGATAGCCCTCTTCGAGGACGACCTCGCGGATGGTCTTTTCCTCGGCGAGGGCCTTCTTGGCGACCTTGCTCGCCTTGTCGTAGCCGATGGCGGGGTTGAGCGCCGTCGCCAGCGCCATGCTCTGCTCGACGCGCTCGGCGCAGTGCTCGGCGTCGGCTTCGAGCTTGGCGACGAACTTCTCGCCGAACACCGCGCTGCTGTTGGCGATAAGCTTGGCCGACTGCAGGAAGTTCGAGGCCAGCACGGGCTTGTAGAGGTTCAGGTCGATCTGGCCCTCCGCCGCGCCGGCCGAGACGGCGGCGTCGTTGCCGACGACCTGCTTGTGGACCTGATTGACTGCCTCGGCGACGACGGGGTTGATCTTCCCGGGCATGATCGAAGAGCCGGGCTGGTTCTCTGGCTGGTCTATCTCGCCCAGCCCGTTGCGAGGTCCGGACGCGAGCAGTCGGAGGTCGTTGGCGATTTTGTTCAGCGAGCCGGCGACCGTCCGGAGCGCACCGTGGGCCTCGGACATCGCGTCGTGGGCGGCCTGGGCCTCGAAGTGGTTGTCGGCCTCGCGGAACTCCAGGCCGGTTTCCTCGCTGATGTACGCCGCCGCTTTCGCCGGGAACTCGGGATGGGTGTTCAGGCCGGTTCCGACCGCGGTTCCGCCGAGCGCGAGTTCGGCGAGACGGCCGTGAACGTCCTGTACGCGGGAGATGCCTTTCTCGACCTGCGTGCGGTAGCCGGAGAACTCCTGGCCCAGCGTCACCGGCGTCGCGTCCTGGAGATGGGTTCGACCGGTCTTGACGACGTTCTCGAACTCGTCTTCCTTGGCCTGGAGTTCGTCACGGAGCGTCTTCAGGCCCGGAATGACGTCCTTCTCGACGGCTTCCAGCGAGGCGACGTGCATCGCCGTCGGAATCACGTCGTTGCTGGACTGGCCGAAGTTGACGTGGTCGTTGGGGTGGATCTCCCGGGTCCCGATGTCACCGCCGTACAGTTCCGTGGCGCGGTTGGAAATGACCTCGTTGGCGTTCATGTTCGAGGACGTGCCCGAGCCAGTCTGGAACACGTCGACGGGGAACTGGTCGTCGTGTTCGCCGGCGATGACCTCGTCGGCGGCCTCGACGATACAGTCGGCTTTGTCTTCCGGTATCGTTCCGAGGTCGCGGTTCGCCTGTGCGGCCGCTTTCTTGACCACGCCGAGCGCTCGGATGAACCGCCGCCCGAAGGTCACGTCGCTGATCGGGAAGTTCTCGACGGCGCGCTGCGTTTGTGCGCCCCAGTACGCGTCGGCTGGCACCTGCATCTCACCGAGACTGTCCTGCTCTGTCCGGTACTCGTCGGTCATACGTCCGGGGGGTGGTCCGCCCGGTCGTAAAACCCACCGGTACGAGTCGGGACACCACTCGGCACAGGCCTGGGGCTGCCGGGACAGTCGCTCACTGAGCACCACGGGTCCCCGGTCCGACAGCGGAGACCGTGGGGCTCAGAACCCGTGACCTAGATAAACGTGTATTATCATTCGGAAATATTAAGTAGAATCTCTCTCCACTTACCATGAGTTCGACGCCACAGAGACGTTCATGACTGATGCCCCACAATGTCCGGTGACGGCGGTGTGTCGCTGCCGTCGTCGGCTGTCGGGGCCCGATGGGACACCGACGGACGTGACACATCGCGAACACTCGCAGCCGGTGTATCCGCCGCGTTGCAACCGCTCGCCCGCTCGGCACGACGACGGGATGGCACACCCGTCACCGTGCGTTCCCACGCCACCTGCCAGCCTGTGTTGGTGCGACAGGCTGGCCGGGTCGCGTGGGCTACGCGCGTGCTGGCTGGCGAGACTATGTGACTGACGACACATCCGTCGGGACGATGGACGGCGAACTCACGTCGGCGAACGACTGACACAACCATGCGCGAGATACTCAGCAGACTCCTCGCCACCGGGGGTCGGCTCCGGTCGGCGGTATCGAGAGACGAATCGGACGGTGACCAACTGGCAACAGACGGGGGGGCGACCGTGAAGACGACCCGGGGCGACTCGCTCCGGAACTCACTGCCGGTCGAGTGGGAACTCGTCGAATCCGCCCCGTTCTGGCTCCCGCCAGTCCTGTTTGCGGGCTTTTTCGTCTACGGCGCTATCGCCTGGAACTTCCTCCTGTCGCTGACCGATTACAACGGCCTCGGCGGTGCACAGTACGAGACCTTCGACCTCAGCATGTACAGCCGCCTGTTGAACGACGGGGCGTTCTGGCAGGCGGCACAGAACACGGTGGTATTACTCGTCGTGTTCACCGTCCTCTGTCTGGCGCTTGGCCTGTTCGTGGCCATCCTCATCGACCAGCAGATACGCTTCGAGAACACGTTCCGAACGATATACTTGCTCCCGATGAGCCTCTCGTTCGTCGTCACAGCGACGATGTGGGCGTGGGTGTACAACGCCCGCAACGGCGTTCTCAATCAACTTCTCCGGGTATTCAATCTCGAAGGAGCCATCGTGGGACTACTCCGCCCGGCCGGGGTCAACGCCGAGGTCATTCAGTGGCTCTCCTGGAACACGACCGCCTTGGCGGCGGTCATCTTCGCGCTGATCTGGCAGTTCAGCGGCTACGCGATGGTCGTCTTCCTCGCCGGCCTTCGAGCAATTCCGACCGAACACTACGAGGCCGCGCGGGTCGACGGTGCGTCGACGGTTCGTCTGTACGCGCGGGTCATCATCCCGCAGCTCCGTGCCTCCGCGGTGTCGGCGTCGGTGGTGCTGATGGTGTTTGCGCTGAAAGCGTTCGACTTCATCTACGCGCTCCGTGGCTCACAGCCGGGGGCGAACATGGACATTTTGGCGACGATGATGTATCGGGTCGCATTCGACAGCCTCCAGTGGGCGTACGGGTCAGCCGTCGCTATCGTGCTGTTTGCCCTCGCGCTGCTGGTCATCGGCCCGTACCTCTACAGCGAATACCGACGGGGTGAACTATGAGTATCAGAGGCGGCAATTTCATCGACGAACTCCGCAGTACAGAGAACAGTCGTATCGGCCTGTATGCCCTCCTGCTGGCGGGCATCGCCTTCTACCTCTTCCCGGTAGAGACGGCCGTGATGACGATGTTCAAGACCGAGAGCGCGTTCGCCCGGACGCTCCCGTTCGCGCCGCCGGGCGCTGACGGCTTCACGCTCGACGCGCTCAGTACCGCCTGGAACACGCTCCGCCCGGGACTGATAAACTCGCTGTTGATGGCGATTCCGGCGACGATTATGTCGGCGCTGCTGGGAAGCCTGACCGCGTACGGACTGACGACGATTAGCTGGCGCGGCCAGGTCGGTGTCGTCGTCCTCATCATCGCGGGCATCTTCATCCCCTACCAGGCCGTGCTCGTCCCGCTCTCACAGTTCTGGTTCCGGGTGTTCCCGGGTCTGGCCGAAGGGTTCATCAACACCCTCTTCGGCTTCATTACGGGCGGCAGTTGGCAGTATCCGAGCCGTAACGGCTACGTACAGTTGCTGCAGCTGTCGGTTACCCACGCGGCGTACGGGATTCCGATCTGTACGCTGCTGTTCCGGTCGTACTACCAGAGCATCTCCGAGGAGATGATCGAGGCCGCTCGCCTCGACGGCGCGAGCGCGTTCAGCATCTACCGCAACATCATCCTCCCGCTGTCGCTGCCGATGTTCGCGGTGACGCTCATCTACCAGTTCACGCAGGTGTACAACGACCTGCTGTTCGCGCTGGTGCTCATCAACGAACCGGCCTCGCAGGTGGCGACCCAGCGCCTCGCGGCGCTCACTGGCGGGGTCGTCCAGTCGTTCAACACCACGATGGCAGGGGCCATCGTCGCAGCACTGCCGACGCTGCTCGTCTACATCGTGTTCGGCGAACAGTTCGCGAAAGGCGTCGCTGGAGAGTAATCACGGAGGTATTCACAATGGCACAACTCACACTGGACGAGGTAACGAAGACGTTCCAAGACGACGACGGCGAAATCATCGCGGTTGACGAGGTATCGGTCGACATCGAGGACGGCGAGTTCCTCTGTGTCGTCGGCCCATCGGGCTGTGGGAAATCGACCACGCTGCGGATGATCGCCGGGCTCGAAGACATCACGCGCGGCGAGATCCGACTGGACGGTCAGATCATCAACGACCAGCCGCCGGCCCGCCGGAACGTGGCGATGGTGTTCCAGTCCTACGCCCTGTACCCACACATGACCGTGCGGGAGAACATGGCGTTCGGGCTGGAGGAATCGACGGACATGCCCGACGACGAGATCAACGAGCGCGTCGAGCAGGCGTGCAGAGATATGGACATCTTCGAACTCATCGACCGCAAGCCCGGGGAACTCTCCGGCGGTCAGCAACAGCGCGTGGCGCTCGGCCGCGCTATCGTCCGGGACCCCGAAGTGTTCCTGATGGACGAGCCGCTGGCGAACCTGGACGCGAAGCTCAAAGCCGAGATGCGGACGGAACTCCAGGAGCTCCAGCAGGATCTCGACGTCACCACTGTCTACGTCACCCACGACCAGACGGAGGCGATGACGATGAGCGACCGTATCGCCATTCTCAACGACGGCGTCCTCCAGCAATGTGCGACGCCGCTCGAGTGTTACCACGAGCCGAACAACCTCTTCGTCGCCGGCTTCATCGGCGAGCCGTCGATGAACTTCTTCCCAACGACTCTGGAGGGGTCGACGCTACGGGGCGAGTGGTTCGAGTACGAACTCAGCGACGAGACGGTCGCCGAAGTCGAGGGGACGACCGACATCACGCTCGGCATCCGGCCCGAAGACATCGAGTTCGTCCAGACTGACACCGGCCCGAACGTGTTCGATTCCACGGTCAACGTCGTCGAGCCACGCGGGAACGAGAACACGGCCCACCTGCAGTTCGACGAGACAATGGACGACCAGTTCATCGCGACGGTCGGCGGCATGAAACAGCTCAAGGCCGGACAGCGCGTCAAAGTCCGGTTCCCCGAGAACGCGATTCACCTCTTCGACACGGCCAGCGGCCAGGCTATCCGGAACCGCACGCTCGACGAAATCGAGACGGTCGAATCGGTCGTCTGAGCTGAAATCGTCCGCGGTCGTTTTTAGTGCGCTATTGGTCAGTCGTGGGTTTTCGCTGTCACGCCCAGCGGTCAAGCCCGGTCTGGACGACTGACTCGTCGATGCGCTCGAACCCGCGAGCGACCTCCTCGGCGTCGACCTCCCACTGCTCGGTGACGAACGCGCGGGCGGCGTCGACGTCCGGCTCGATGCTGTCCGGAATCTCGTAGTCGTCGGTGACTGCGGGGTCGAGAAACAGGTTCCGGATGCGGTCGGCGTGGTCGATGTGTTCGTCCCGGGCTTCGAGAACGGCGTAGAGGTCGCCGTGCTCGTGGAGTTCCGTCACGGCGGTCTTGGGACCGATGCCGGAGATCCCCTCGTTGAAGTCCGTCCCCATCAGGATGGCGGCGTCGACCAGTTGCTCCCAGGTGAGGTCGTGCTGTTCGAGTGTCGCCTCGAAGTCCATCAGTTCGGGGTCGCCCTTCGACGTAATCTGGCGGAGCGTCATCGGCGCACCGAACAGGAGCGCGTCGTAGTCCTCCGTCCCGACGTAGTCTACGTCACCCCGCCGGGCCATCACCGACGCCTGCCCCTCGCCTTCAGCGGGGGCGTCGACGATTGGCACGTCGAGCAGTTCCAGCAGGTCCCGCGTCGTGTCGACGATGGTCTCGGTCAGCCGCTGGGTCCGGGAGTCGAGCTTGGCAACGCGGGTGCTGTCGCCCGCTTCCCGGGCTGCCTCCAGTTCGGACTCGTATTTCTGGCGTTGCTCGCGGCGCTTCTCGACCTCGTCGTCTTTGAGGTCCGTGACCGCGCCGTCGAAGACGAACACCGGCGTGAGGTCGTGTTCGAAGAACTTCGGTAGCCCCTGGATGACGCCGATGAGGTTCGCCACCTCCTCGCCGTCGCCGGTGGTGTATTTCGACTCGCTAGTGAACTTCACCGTCGTCGTCAGATAGCGATAGAGCCAGTTGTGGGCGTCCACGGCGACGACGCTCCCGCCGAGGTCGCCGAACGACACGTCCGATAGCGCCGCGAGCGACCGTAAATCAGCGTTTCCCATTGGCAGGCCTTTGGCCGACAGCCGTTTGAATTTCCCGGAGATGGCACGGGGCTCCGGCAGGCCAGTCGACTCGATCGGGCCGATCAGCCTGATGTGGCTGTCCGTCCGGACGGCGGTTCGGCCCAGTCGTCGAGAACCGACGGCGGGTCGGCGTCGGCCTTCGCCGCGAGAAACGACTCTTCCTCTGGCGAGAGATCGCGCTCCCGAAACAGGTCCAGACCGGCCTGATACCGTTCGGTACTGCGGTCGCCCGGCCAGACGAGGTCGAGTTCGGCCATCCCCGACTCCGCGCCGCTGAAGCAAAACCCGGCCCGGTAGGCGGCCTGGTAGGAAAACGGATTGTTGACGCCGATGGACACGCGCTCGAAGTCCCGCTCCGTAGCGCGGTCCCGAACGAACCGGAGGAGGCGGGCACCGAGCCGGTCGCCCTGCCGGTCCTGCCGAACGGTGATATACCGGACACAGAGCGTGTCGGGGTCGGTCCGGTCGGCGTCGAACGCGGCCGCGGCCACCACGCCATCGTCCCCGACGACGGCCTTCCCGGTCGAGGTCATCACGAACTTGCCCGCGTACGCGAACTGCTCGTGGTCCAGCCGGAGCCGGTGGCCGTCCTCGGGCCAGCCGAGCAGCGTGAACTCCATACACCGACACTGGGGCCGCCCACTGTAATCAGTGCTGGTCCCTGTTCTAAGGTACCAACCGCCGTCGTCGAATCCGGGAGAGCGAAGTGCCCGGAGCCGGAACTACCTGTATGAGCGTCTCGACGGTGGGGAACGGTCGTATCGAACTGTCCGCTCGGACGGCGCTGGTCGCCGTCGGTGACCTGCTGGCGATTGCTTTGTTCGTCGGTATCGGGGAGTTGACCCACGGTATCAATCCGGTACTCAACCCGGGTCGGTTCGCCGGGACGCTGACCCCCTTTTACGTCGGCTGGCTCCTCGTCGCCGGATTCGGGGGGCTGTACACCGCCGCGGCGACCGGAACGGTTCGAGCGGCTCTCGGCCGCACTATCGTGGGGTGGGTACTAGCAGTCGGAATCGCGCAGGGACTCCGTTCGACGGCGCTATTCCCCGGCAATGCGGCAGTGACGTTCGCGCTCGTATCCGTGCTCGTCGGTGGCACGCTGTTGCTGCTCTGGCGCGGTGGAGTTGCAGTCGCAAAATAGGGCGGCCTGTAGCAGAGCTGCGGTGTCGCTGACGGACTATCGCAGGTCGGCGACTTCGAGCGATTCTGTCGACTGAATCCATGCCTGGTGGTTCTCCCGGTCGTAGATTACGAACTCTTCGTCGCCGATGTTCAGTTCTGCGTATCGTCGTTCTTGATCGTCGGTCGCGGCGTCCGTCGTGTTGTCCGTTGCGTTCGTGCTCATTGTCTCGTTTGGGAATCGGCGTTCCGTTTTTCTCCGATTCAACGTCTCTTGGCGTACCTAATAAGCACATGGACCCAGTTATCATCGGAGAAAATAGGGGGCATTACCACACCATGAATCCCCTAATCTAGTTCTCAAATTCTGAAAACAGGTGATTCGGATGGCTCTATCCCGAGAAACAGAGAACCGTCACAGCAGTCATCGTATCCCGGCCGGCAAACACCGCATTCCAGTTTGTGGTGAAATATCATATCCTGCGTACGACTGCGGGCCAGCAACAACGGGTCGTCCCTGCCCTTATATTGTGAACAGTCCACAAGAATAGGCCTATATTAATCTTTCCCCAAAATCCAATCCATAACTTATGAGTTTGTTACTCAGCGGGTACTGAATAAATTCGTAGGGGCCATTGAGTGTATTATCCCGTATTTTAGGGAAACATTCATATACTCCGCTACCGTAGAATAATTCATACTTATGACGGGATATTATGACATCATTCTCGGACTCATTCCGCTCGCCATGGCCGGCATCACCGCCTCTCTGTTCGTTGTCGGCTTCGAACTGACGACGGCGATTCCGATGGCCTCTGTCGTAACAGTCGGCCTCATCGGCCACGCGATGTTCGTCCGTGCCCCCGTCGACCCGGTTCCGAACGACACGTCGACCCAACAGAACCCGCAGTCGGACCCGCTACAGACTGCGGATTAGGCGCTTTCCTGCCCGTCTACTCTCCCGTTTTCGATAGATATCCGGTAACCGGTCCCCGGTCGTACAGATTGGCACCGCCGGGCAGTATAAGAGTCGGTCGCCCAAACGACGGAGTATGACGACAGATGCGACAGCGCTGTTCCTGCAGAGCGACGAAGTAGCTGACCTCGCCGAACCCACCGAGTACGTCGACGCCGTCAGAGAGGGGTATCGCCAGCGTGGCGAGGGTGCCCCGGCGACTCCCAGAACAACGCTGTTCTCGGACGAGCCTGCGGGAATGTTGACGGGCTATCTCGCGATCCTCCCCGACACCGGCGCGATGGGCGGGTACACCTACGCGGCCGGTTTCGGCGGGCGAGACGCGCACTTCACGCTCCCGATCTTCGACTCCGACAGTGGCGACCCGCTCGCTGTTCTCGACGGTGCGAGCATGAACCCGCACAAGACTGGCGCGGCCGGGGCAGTCGGTGTCGACGCACTGGCCCGCCGGGACGCCAGCGACCTCGCAGTCATCGGCAGTGGCGCACAGGCCCGCGGCCAGGTCCGTGCGACGGCGACAGTCCGAGACTTCGACCGCATCGAGGTGTACTCCCCGACGGCCAGTAGCCGGGAGTCCTTCGCCGCGGAGATGAACGACGCGCTGGACCCGACAGTGGCTGCCGTCGCGTCCCCGGCCGCAGCAATCGAGGGGGCCGATGTCGTTATCACGGCGACCAGCGCGAGCGACCCGGTGTTCGACGGCGACCTGCTCGAGCCGGGAACTCACGTAACCGCGATGGGTCAGTACCACCCCGAGAAGCACGAACTGGACGCGACGACGATCGAACGCGCCACGTACGTTCCGGACTTGCGCGAGCGGGTGACACAGGACGCCGGGTCGTTCATCAACGCCCTCGATGCGGGCGTCATCGACGAGGACCACGTCCACGCCGAGCTAGGTGATATCGTCGCCGGCAACGCGCCCGGGCGGCAGTCACCCGAGGAGATTACAGTCTTCGACTCCGGCGGCACGGCCATCGAAACCGTCGCTGCGGGCCACATGTTGTACGAACGGGCGAAGGCCGAGGGTCGCGGTGAGGAGATCGATTTCTCGCCCGCGAGCAAGGCCCTGACCGGACGGTAGCGGCTACAGGAGAATTAGAGGTACGGGCCGAGACCGAGGGCGTCTACCAGACTGATACCGGCGGCGAGTGCGCCGACGATGTAGCCGGCGATGGTTCCACCGTTTAGAAGCGGGAGTCCTGCGTGTGCGCGCCCCTTCAGAACCATCCAGAGCAGTATCGTCAGGCCGACGTAGGACCCGAGCATCGCGGTCAGCGCCGGCAACGGGACACCGAACACCGACAGTACGTCCGACGAAGCGAAGAACGCGGCGCTGGCGACGAGTATCGACGGGATGATGGCGTCACCGAGACCGATAAACAGCGCGTCGCGCTCTAGGGGGTCAGTGTGACTGCTGTCACTCTCGTCTGTTTCGCCGGCGCCCGTCGCTTCGTCGGGGCGTTCCCCCGGCTGGCTCCCATCCGCAACCGCCGGACTGTCCGCGTCGGCTCCGGGTTCTGTGGTCGCCGGCTCCTCGGTCGCGTCGTCCGCCGCCGTTGCGTCGTCGTCAGTCTCGTCTTCTGCTACCGAGTCCGCCGCCGTTGCGTCGAGATAGGAGTACGACAGCGTCATCGGGATCACGAGGACGACGGGGACCTTGAGGTCCATGACGCCCGAGGCCAGCGTGAGCATGTGCTCAGTTCCGTAGACGCTGATCGCATCGTACACGGCGAGTACAGTCAGCAGGACGAGCGCTGGCAACACCCCGAAACTGATGCCGAACAGGCCGGCGGCGGCAGCCCCCATCACCGCACCGGCGGCGTCGATGACGTACCACTCGGGATAGACCAGCAGTGCCGTCCCCAGGCCCAGCGCCAACAGGACGGCAACGACGTTGAGGCCGGCGTACGTGAGCACCGGCGGCACCAGCACCTGGAACACGTATAGAGAGAGCCAGGCCGAGGAGAAGACAATGAGCCCGCGAATGAGCTGGTCCACGTCGTAGCGGAAGGCAAGCAACATAACTGCCGTTGCGACCAGGATCGCCCCGACGTACATGAGGCTGTTCGTGGGGTCAGACGGGTCTTCGACGGCTTGGTAGCCAGCCGATTCGAAGGGCTGGACCAGCGCCAGCGCGCCGAGTTGGACGAACAGGAAGATACCAGCGATAAGGCCACAACCGCCGAGGATTCGCCACCGTCGCTCCATGCACACACGTCCTGCAGGAACCGGTTTGAGCGTTACGAAGCAGATGTTGACAGACGTCGGCGGTTCGGAGGGCTCTTACCGCGCGTACAGGACTGTGCCGACCAGCGCTGGGAGATGCACGCTGTCGTTCGGCGAGACAGCGAGATACGGGCGCTCGACCGGACCGAACACGTCGACGACGGAGCCAACCGTCTGGAGTTCCTCGTCGACCACGTCGGTTCCCACGGACGCGTATTCGTCGCCGGGTGCCCGGACGACGGCCAGTCCCTGTGCGACCCGCGAGACAGTGCCGATGCGTTTCATTCACGTAGCGCCTGCATGTAGGCCGCCACAGCCCCAAGCAGGTCGCTTTTCGTCGCGTCGTCTGCGTCCTTGACGACGACTCGCCCGCGGGCCTCGTACTCGCGTGGATACGTCTTGTCCCGCTCGATGACCGCGTCGTAACCGACCTGCTGGACGGCTTTGGCGATCTCGTCGACAGTCGGGTCCTCGACGGCCAGATCCAGTGACACGCGACGCCCGTCGCTGCGCGAACGGTTGGCGTCGAGTGCCGCCGGCCAGATAACGTTCTCGACCATACCGGCAGTGGCCGCCCGTGGCATATATGGGTTATCGTCACCGGCGACAGTAGACGAAATGAAAATCAGATGAAGTATATGAAGAATCAAGCTTACATACCTCTGTAATCTATCCGTGGCATATGGTAAAGAAAGGGTTACTCGCTATCGCCGCCGTGGTGCTCCTCGTGGTCTTGGGGACGGGAGTGCTTGTCGGAGCACAGTTCGCGGGCGGGACAGCGGATACGACGACACAGACAACTGACTCACAGAGCGACGACGGTAGCGGTGGCTCAACGACGACGGCGACGGCGGGCAATAGCACTACGCCAACACCGACGCCAGGAGCAAACGGGACGGCGACACCGGCCGAGACTGCGACCCCGAAACAGGAGTCGATCCCGGCACGGAAGTTCAATGAACAGAACGTCTCCGACTACGTCCGGCAGTTCCTCAACGAGGAACGTAAGGCTGCAGGTGTCCCAGCGTTCGAGTCGGGACTCCGGACCGAAGAGGATCTGAACGAGATGGCAAAGGGCCACAGCGAGCAGATGGCCGTCGAAGGGCAGGCGATCCACAAGATCGACGGCGTCTCCAGCAAAGACCGATACGAAAACACCGGGCTCTATGACCGGTGTACGTTCGACTCTGCGGAGGGTGAGTACATAGAGCAACCGGACCGAAACCGGTTTGAGGCGGTTGAGCAGACAGTCGCCGGACAAACGTACGAAGAGGACGGCAAAGAGCGGTTCCACGCCACCGATAAGGAAGTCGCCAGAAAGATCGTCGACGACTGGATGGCATGGCCGGACTACCGCGAACGGCTCACGCTCCGCAACGCTAATCTCGTCGGCATCGGCGTGGAGATAACCGATACCGGCAACGTGTACGCGACTGCCAACATCTGTGGATAGCGGTCGGACTGGACGACCGACGCGGCAATTGTTCTGACCGCCGGGCTGCCCGTGAGTGCTGTCTTACTGCCACCGTCCTCTCTCTGTTCAGATTCTACGCTTTTCGTCCAAATGCAAGCAGTGCCGTCGCTGTCCCGTTGTTCTCTGTGGTCGGGGGAATCGCTGGTGGCAGTACTCAATCTGACTATAGCGTTCCCCGGTATGCTGCTGCCTCTCATAGCGTGGCTAAACCAGTGGCTGTTCTCCTGCCCCTCACAAGACACTTACACAACCGATCTCTCCAGCTACCATGAATCGCCGACAGTTTCTCTCAATCTCAGCACTTTCCAGCTCTCTCCGGTTGTGTTGAGTGGAATTTTGACGGTACAACCGAAAACAACTCTTCAGCACCGAAGGCGACAGAAACGCCGAACGACACCGCCACTGAAACCGGGACGCCGCCTTCCGATGTATCGACACCGGAATGTTGGCCGTCGATGTGTGCCGGATCGAAACTCGTGGCGGTCCAAGTCGCAGGTGGTTTCTCGGGCGACGTTGTGCTAACTGCCACCTGTCAGAACAAGGAGTTTTCAGTTCAACCAGGCGAATCAGTCCGGATCAACCGCGAGGCGGACGCTGAGGTCTGTGGAATCGGCTTATATGTCGATGGCAAGCAAGTATTCCGTGATCGGGTCGGAAGCCACCAAAGCGTGGATCTGACAGTGGATTCGAACGGCGAAGTAACTGGAAGATGGATCGTTCAGTAACGGACTGGCAGGCCTCTTCGGCCGACTTCTGATACCTCGACTTGGTCGTGACTCCCATTCACCCTGCCGGAAATTCGCGATCTGCTGGCTGAGAATAATCTTCCGTAACTCGGCAGTTCTCGAAGCGAAAAGACGCCCAGCTACCGCGCTACTCGTCGCTGCCTTCGGAGTCGTCGCCGCCGCTCTTTTGCTCTGCCAGCCAGTCCTCGTACTCGTCCTGCGGGACGACCTCAACGGTCCCGAGCATCTGTGAGTGACCAGAGCCACAGTACTCGGCACAGTAGAGCTGGTACGTGCCGGTGTTACCCGCGTTGGTTCGGAGACGGTTGTACTGGCCGGGGAACGCGTCGGATTTCAGTCCAAGTCCGGGAACGTGGAACGCGTGTAGCCAGTCGGTCGACGTGACCCGCAAGGACACGTCCTGATTGGCCGGTATCTTCATGTTCGTCGTGGTGGACACCTCCGCCTCGCCGTCCCAGCTCGATTCGTTGTAGTAGAACGTCCAGCCGTACCGCTGGGCTTCGACGGTAATGAGTTCAGTGTCCTGCTCCTGCAGCTCGGCTTGGTCACCGGCCTCGGCGGTGACGTACGGGCTCGCCATCACCTGGTAGGAGGCGACCCCGACGAACAGGAGAATGATCGCCGTCGCGATGGTCCAGGTGACTTCGAGTCGGCGGTTCTCCTGCGTGGGAAGCGCCTCTTCCTGATTACGGAACCGCCAGACGGTGTAGATCAGAATCCCTTCGACGAGGACCGTAATCGGGAGGGCGACGTACAGGAGGTTCATGTTCAGCCCCCAGATGAGGCTATCCGTCGTCGAGTCCTGAATCTGTGCGGCGGCGGCCGGCTCGGCGGCGAGCGCGAGCAACGCAGCACCGAACAGAGCGACCAGACCGGCGCGTTTCCGGGTCATGGATGCGGCTTAGGATTTCGGGGATAAATAACTGCTGTCTTCGCCGCAGGCTCCCGATTTGCAGCGATAGGGCAGCGGAACGGCTCCGGACGGAGACAGCGGAATCGCGAGGTCTAAGTGGCCAGCATCGAAGGATACAATAATGGCAGAGAGCCGGACCTTCACCGGGCTGCTCGCCGCGACCGCCGTCGGCGTGTACTTGCTAGTTCTCGCCGGCGCGACGACAACGCTCACCGATGCGGCAGCAGCCTGTACTACATGGCCGCTGTGTGACGGACCGGTCGACGTGACGAACACGGCCCTGCTGGTCGCCTGGGGACACCGACTCGTCGCAGCCGCCGTCGGACTCCTCGTGGTGGCTGTGGCCGTTATCGGGCTCCGATCCAGCTGTCGCGGCCGCGTCAAGGCAGCTATCCTCCTCGGCACCGCGCTGTACCCGGTCCAGATAGCGCTCGGTGCCGTCGTCGCGACGAGCACCGAGACGGCGCTCCCCGGTGCCCACCTCGCTCTGGGGATGGGCATCTTCGGCTCGTTCGTGCTGGCCCTGGCGTGGCACCTCGAAGCTGAGACGGGCAGTGATGACGAGACCCCCGTGAAGAACCCGACACTCGCGCCGGAGCCAGCCGACGACGGTCCGGCACGGTCGCCGACGCTCTCCACCCGCGAGCGCATCGTCGAGACCGCATCGGCGTACTTCCGCCTGATGAAGCCCCGGCTGATGTGGCTCCTGTGTCTGGTCGCCGCGGCCGGGATGGCACTCGCCGCCGGGCAGACGCTCACCGTTCGGACGGTGCTGCTCACGCTCGGGGGTGGCGTCCTCTCTATCGGCGCGTCGGGGACGTTCAACCACGTCCTCGAACGGGATATCGACAAGCGGATGGACCGGACCTCGGACCGTCCCATCGCGACCCACCAGATTCCGGTCCGGCACGCACTGGCCTTCGGACTGCTCCTGTCGCTTGCGTCGCTGGGGCTGTTCTGGCAAGTGAACGCGCTCGTGGCGCTGCTCGGACTGACCGCGATCCTGTTCTACAGCGTCATCTACACGCTCGTACTGAAGCCCAACACCGTCCAGAACACCGTCATCGGCGGGGCCGCCGGCGCGCTGCCGGCGCTCATCGGCTGGGTCGCCGCTGACGGGTCGATCGGCCTCCCGGGCGTCGTCCTCGCTATCGTCATCTTTCTCTGGACGCCAGCACACTTCTACAATCTCGCGCTCGCGTACAAGGACGACTACGAGGCGGGCGGCTTCCCGATGATGCCGGTCGTCCGCGGCGAGACCGAGACGCGCAAACACATCGTCTACTATCTCGGGGCGACGCTCATCGCCTCGGGCGTTCTGGGCGTGCTCACGTCACTCAGCTGGCTGTACGCCGTCACGTCGGTGTTGCTGGGTGCAGTGTTCCTCTGGGCCGTCATCCTGCTCCACCGTGAGCAGACCGAAGCGGCGGCGTTCCGGGCGTTCCACGCGTCGAACGCCTACCTCGGGGCGGTCCTGATCGCCATCGTCGTTGATGCACTCGCACTATGAGCACCACGACAGCAACCTTCAGAGATGCAATCCCGGACACACGCTCGCTGGTGACCTGGGCAGCCGTGTTGAACGCGGAGGCCATCCTCGTTCTGGGCTACGTCCTCAACACGGCCCAACCCGCGACGGACCCCTTCCTGTTGCTGTTCCCGTTCATCTGGCTCAACATCGCCGGTCTCGTTGTCCTGCGGGTGCGCCCGGAACTGACAAGTCGCCGGCGAACGCTCGGCAGTGCGGTCGTCGCCCTGGGCTACCTGCTCGTGCTGGGGTACGTCGGCGGCGTGTACGGGACAGGCGGCCAGGGGACGGGGTTCCGGCTAGTCACGCAGGCCCCGCCCGGGTTCTCGCCGACGGTCGTGTTCAGCGGCGCGACTCTCAGCGTGGTGCTCATCCCGTGGAAAGTCGCCGGCTACCTGGCGCTCTCGTATCTGGTGTTCGTGACTGCCGTCGACGCGAGCGGCGGCGCGGTCGGCGGGGTCGTTGGCCTCTTTTCGTGTGTCTCCTGTGTCCTCCCGATTATCGCGTCGATACTGGGCGGGTTCGTCGGCATCGGGGCGACGCTGTCACAGGCGGCACTGTCCCAGTCGTACGGCCTCTCGACGGTGGTGTTCGTCACCTCGGTCGGACTGCTGTACGGCGTCCACCGCTTTGACGTGACGCTCGTCGGTCGGCTCCGAACGCTGGTCGACCGACCATAGAGCTTTCACGCAGACAGCCGTGAAAGCCGGTATGAGCTCTGTCGAAATCGAATACTGCGTCCCGTGTGGGTTCCGCGAGCGAGCAGTAGATGTTCAGCAGGCGGTTTTATCCGGACTGGAGCGGGAACTCGACAGCGTCCGGCTGGTCATGGGCGACCACGGCGTGTTCAGAATCAGTGTTGACGACGAGACCGTCTACGACAAAGCCGAGGCCAGTGAGGAGTTCGACGTAGACGCTATCGTACGCGAGGTCCGGTCGCACGTCATGTAACAGGGTATCGTGATGTCAGTGGAATCCCGTACCGGAGCTGCCATCGGTTTGAGACGGTCTACCGTACAACAAACTATTTATTGTTCTGCTGTGACATCTTCGGCAAATGGCGACGAAAACCGAGTTCTGTGACCACTGCGAAGACACTCAACCAGTCGTCACGGACAAGCCGTGGCTTCCGGCCGTCTGTCTGAGATGTGGCCGTAACGTGTAGCCGATAGCCGCGCGAGAACGGAACTGCTTTCGGCCACCCGACCGGACGAGGGCGCATGGACGAGGTACTGGTCGCGTCGGATGTCGGGCGGCGGTACGGCGATACGGTCGCACTCGACGGCGTTTCGCTGACGGCGACCACCGGAGAGGTGCTCGCGCTGGTCGGTCCCAACGGGGCTGGCAAGACCACGCTGGTACGGGCGTTGACCGGAACGACGGACGCGACCGGCGAGGTGACGCTGTTCGGCCAGTCGCCCAGAACGGTCGCCCGCGACCGAATCGGTCTGCTGCCACAGTCGTTTTCGCCCCACGAGCGGCTGACGGCGCGGGAGCTGCTGGAATACTACGCCGGCCTGTACGATGACACTCGCGACGTCGAGGCTGTCCTTGACGACGTCGGTCTGGCCGACACTGCCAGCACGACATACGAGAATCTCTCGGGCGGGCAGCAGCGACGGACCTGCGTCGCGACGGCGCTGATTAACGACCCTGACCTCCTCGTGCTGGACGAGCCGACCACCGGCATCGACCCAGCCGGTCGGCGTGACCTCTGGCGACTGCTGGAGGGGCTTGCCGACCGCGGTGTGACGATACTCGTCACGACACACTACATGGAGGAAGCCCAGCGGCTCGCGGACCGCGTCGGCCTCCTTGCCGACGGGACACTCATCGCACTCGACTCGCCGGACGCGCTCGTGGCGGAGCACGGCGGCGACAGCCAACTCATCGTCGACGGGACCTTCGACGAGGCCGCCGCCTCGGTCATCGACTACCCGGCGGAGACGGCGCTCCGGAACGGCCGGCTGGTCGTCTACGGGATCCGCCCGGAGTCCATTGGCAACATCACCGAGCAACTGGGGCAGGCGGGCATCGAGTACGACAGCCTGACCTGGAAACAGCCGGACCTGGAGGACGTGTACCTCGAACTCACCGGGACGGCTGTCGGCCAGCGCGGTGAACCAAAGCAGACGGAGCCGGCCGCGGGTGGTGTCCAATGAGCCGAGTGGGGCGACTCACAGCGGAGACGCGCGCGGCGTCACTGGCTTTCCTCCGGCGGCGGACGGCCGTCTTCTTCACGTTCTTCTTCCCGGTCATCATCGTCGTCATCTTCGGCGTGCTGGTCCAGACCCAGCCGGGTGGCGGCGGGCTGTTCACGGAGCCGCCGAGCTTCTACGCGCCGGGGTATCTGGCCGTCGTCGTCCTGTTTACGCCACTCTCCCGCGTCGGTAGTGAGGTGGCGCGGCATCGGGACGGCAACCGCTTCGAGAAACTGGCAACGACACCACTGACCCGGACCGAGTGGCTGCTGGCACAGACACTCGTCAACGTCGTTATCATCGGCATCGCCGGCCTCATCATACTCGGCATGATGGTGTGGCTGACCGGCGCGACCATCCGCCCGTCGGGGCTCCTGCTCCCCTTTGTCGGCCTCGGCGTCGCGCTGTTCTGTGCAGTCGGTGCGATGCTGGGCAGCCTTGCGGACTCGCAGGATGGCGTCATCGCGGCGAGCAACGGCCTCGCGCTCCCGCTGCTCTTTCTCTCGGAGACGTTCGTCCCGCAGAGCCTGCTGCCCGCGTGGCTGCCGACGTGGCTCTCGCCGCTGACGTACTTTTCGCGTGGCGTCCGTGCGGCGACGACCGGAACTGGGGATGCGCTCGGCCCGCTCGCTGTTCTCACAGTCTGTGCCGTCGTCGGCTTCGTGCTCGGTGCGCGGCTCCTCCCACAGACGGACTGAGAACCGACGGGACCTTTTACAAGCGTGCGACCGACGACAGCAGACTGGACAGCTCCGCTTCAGTCGCATTCCCCGACTTGATAGCGTCTTCGGGGTCACGTCCCATCTCTTGGACGGTTTCGATGGCGCGGTCGGGGCCGTAGTCGTAATGATACACCAGCCATGCGGCGAGTACCTGCCCGGTGCGGCCGATGCCGGCCAAGCAATGAACGACGACTCGCTCCCCTGTCTCACAGGCATCGACCAGGAACGGCAGAATATCGTCGTGGAGGCGGTCTTGAGGGATGAGTTGGTGATCGGGAACCGGTACGTGGCGGACTGATGACGCTCCGAAGGCCTCCCGATAGCGCTGGATGTTGGCCCCAGCGTCGTCGAGTTGTTGTCCGGGAAGCAGACAGCAGACCCGCTCGATGTCGTGTGCCTGCATATGTGCGATCCAATCGTCGAGAGCGTCCTGATGCGTGGCGGCCGAATGCCAGCCCGGCGCACAGGACCCGTAGACGTACTCTTCGTTGGAGGCTGCAGGCGCGAAGCGGTGTGGATTCACGATGGGCATAGCACCCGTTACCCTGCCTATCCCACCGACCCCCTTCATTCTACCCACCCAGTTCTCAGCTGTGATTCTCTGAATAGAAGGTGGTCTCCACGAGACCGCTTTCCAGCCCTGACCAGCTTCAGTGACCACGTTTATACTGTCAGTTCCCCCTACGTCGAGACATGGTGACGTTTCTCGCCGGCGGGACGGGAACGCCGAAGCTCCTTGCCGGTGCCGACGACGTGTTTTCGCCGGCGGCGACGACTGTCGTCGCTAACACGGGCGACGATATCGAACTGGGGGGCCACCTCGTGTGCCCGGACCTCGATACCGTCCTGTTTCTCGACGGTGAGGTCCTCGACCGGGAGACCTGGTGGGGTATCGCCGACGACACCGCCGAGACACACAGTGAACTGACGCGGCTCGCCGACGCCGCCGGGCTCGATGGCGGCCCACGATACCTCCCCGACGACGCGCAGACTGAGGGCCGAGATATCGCCCGCTGGCGACGCTTCTCCGGCGTTGCGGAGTTCATGCACATCGGCGACCGGGACCGCGCGGTCCACGTCACGCGCACCTCGCTCCTTGACGAGGGCCAATCACTGACAGCCGTGACTCGGACGCTCGCCGACGCGTTCGGATTGGACCGGACGCTGTTACCGATGAGCGACGACCCCGTCGCTTCGATCATCCACACGCCGAGCGGTCCGATGCACTTCCAGGAGTGGTGGGTCGGCCGCAACGGGGAGCCGTCGGTCGAGGACGTGGAGTTCCGAGGCTCCGAGGCGGCCAGCACGACGGATGCCGTCCTGACCGCACTCGACGATACGGTTGTCATCGGCCCGTCGAACCCCGTGACTTCGCTCGGACCGATGCTCGCCATCAATGACATCGAACAGGCGCTACACGAGACACCAGTCGTCGCCGTCTCGCCGTTCATCGAGGACACGGTGTTTTCCGGGCCGGCGGCGGACCTGATGGCCGGCGTCGGGCTGGAGCCCAGCACTGCCGGCGTGGCCGAGGCGTACCCCTTCGCTGACGCGTTCGTACTGGACGACGACGATTCCACGCCGCTCGACGTGCCGGTCGTCCGAACCGACACGACCCTCGACGACGCGGCCGACGCTGAGCGGGTGAACCGTGCCGTCGAAACGGCCCTCTCGGAGGTGGCCTGATGTTCGAGCCGCGCGTCGCCCTCGCGAGTCTGAGCGGCGAGGCCGACGCGTCGTGGGCCCGCGCGGTCGAATCCCACGTCGGGTGTGCGTTCCTCGGCGGTATCGCACTCGACGACCGGACGCGCGAGGCCGCCCGAGCGATGACGGACCGCGACCGCTCCGAGTTCCTGCCCGATGACCCGGTCGCGTTCGTCGACGACCAGCTCGGCGCGCTTGCGGACGCACCACTGCGCCCGGCGTTCAACGTCCGGAGCGCGACGCTTGGCCCCGTCGAGCGTGTCGCCGCCGTCTGTCAGCGCCACGACGCCATCATCGAGATCAACGCCCACTGTCGGCAGGACGAGATGTGCGCTATGGGTGCCGGCGAGGCGCTGCTTCGGGAGCCGGACCGCCTGGCCGAGTTCGTGGAAACTGCGGCGTCGACGGGTGCGACGGTGTCGGTGAAGGGCCGCGCCGAACTCGATGGCGTCTCGCTCCCAGCCGTTGCTCAAGCCATCGAAGACGCTGGTGGAGACCTGTTCCACGCCGACGCGATGGACTCGGAGTCGGTCATCGCTGACGTGGCCGACGCCACCGACCTGTTCGTCGTCGCCAACAACGGCGTTCGAGGGAGGGAGACAGCACAGGAGTACCTCTCGTACGGTGCTGACGCCGTCAGCGTCGGTCGCGCGAGCGACAAGCCGGCGGTACTCGACGAAGTCCGCGCAACGACAGCGGCGTGGTTCGGGTCGGAGGTGTCACCGTGAGCGAACGGTCGGTTGCACAGAACGCCCAGCTTGCACTGCTGCTGGAGGTCTCCGGGACGCCGAAGCCCGGCAACGTCGACCGCGAGCGGGAGTACGATGACCTGCGGTTCGAGCATTTCATGGCCGGGGCTGTGGGGGCGCGGCCGGGGCTTGACCGCGCGGCTGCCGCCGACCCTATCGGTCCCGCGTTCGAGACAGCCGTCGAAGGGATGGCCGCCCAATCCGGCGGGAACACCCAGTTCGGGGCCTTGCTGGTGCTCACGCCCCTTGCCGCCGCGGCCGCGGACAGGCGACTGTCACCATCCGATGTCGATGCTGTGGTTCATGAGACGACTGTCGACGACGCGGCGGCGTTCTACCGCGCCTTCGAACATGTCGACGTGGCCGTCGACGACCCGCCCGACGGGCTGGAGCCGCTCGATGTTCGCCGTGGACGCGACGCGATTCTGGAACTCCGCGCGCGAGAGATGACGCTGTTCGACGTGATGGCGTCCAGCGCGGATGTCGATGGCGTGGCCGCTGAGTGGGTGTCCGGTTTCGAGCGCGTGTTCGAGGCCAGCGAGTGGCTACTGGACGGGTCTGGCCCAGTCGCTGACCGCGCATCGGACGTGTTCATCGAACTGCTCGCGGCGGAACCGGACACCTTTATCGTCACGCGGCAGGACCGCGAAACCGCTGAGGAGGTCCAGCGACGGGCACAGGCCGTTCTCGACGGTGCGGAAACCGCGACCGACCTCGCCGAGGAGTTCGTCGAGCGGGATATCAACCCCGGAACGACTGCTGATCTCGTTGCGGGCGCGCTGTTCGTCGCGCTCGAACGGGGGCTCGAAGTGTGACCGGGGATTCCTCTGGAGATGGCGGCCCGGACTCCGGTGGCTCCGGGAAGGAGTGGCCTGTCGCGCTCGCCGGCGTCTCCGAGACCGTCGTCACTACCCTGGGGCCGAACGAGCGCTGGAATGTGGCTGCGCTGGGTGTCCATGCGCCGGACGGCGACGGACCAGCCACGGCGACGACGTGGGGCCGGACCCGGACCTGGCGGAACTTCCGGGAGCGTGGGGGCGGCTACGTCCAGTTCACGCGCGACCCGGTCGACTTCGCCGAGGCGGCGCTGTCGGTCCGGGAGGAGGACGACCCTGTCCTCGATAGCGCGGACGCGTGGGTCGAAGTCGATGTGGAGCGGCGTGACTCTGGCTCGAAGGGAGACACGCAGTGGGTTGAGTGGGCGCTCCACCCCATTGACAGCGCCGTCACGCGGCGGGTCGTGCCGACGACGAACCGCGGCCACGCCGCCGTCGTCGAGGCGACTGTCGCGGCCTCGCGACTTGACGTGCTCAGCTACGACAGCGAGACGCTGCTAGACCGTCTCGCGTACTTCGAATCCGTGGTCGAAACGGCCGGCGGCGAACGCGAGCGAGCGGCTTTCGAGCGCGTACGCGACCTGGTCGACGCCGAGTGGTAGGGACGCCGCACGGAATGAGGGGCACACAGGCGACACACGACGACTCGTGACAGACTGTGTCGCACTCTCGCGGACCCTGCCACGGCGACGTTCAGCGCACGGTAACGGGTCGTTCCACCCCTACTGATAAACGTTCGCGTGCGTGGTCCGTTCCGAACCCTTTTTGAGTGCGACCAAGCAAGTAGCGCGCATGGCAATCAAACCCGCCTACGTCAAGAAGACCGGGACGCTCCTCATGGAGCGATACCCTGACGCCTTCGGTGCAGACTTCGAACACAACAAAGACGTCGTCGAGGAACTGACCAACATCGAATCCAAGGGTGTCCGCAACCGCATCGCCGGCTACGTCACCCGGAAGATGAACAACCCGGTCGAAGCGTAATTCGGTTCTTTCTCTCTGTTTCTTGCCGGTGACTGAGCCGCTGCTGTATCGGCTCTGAACCCTTACTGCTCTGGCTGGGCGCGCTGGCTGTCGCTCTGGCGCTTTCGGTGGATAATGCCCTGCATGTTGGCGGTGCGGGCGGCGATGTCGCGGAACGACTCGCCGACGTCGCTGTCCACGTCGAGGACGAGCGGTTCCCCGGTCGCGCCCCCTTCCCTGACTTCGGGGTCGAGCGGGATCTCCCCGAGGAACGGCATCTCCGTCTCGTCGGCGAACTCGCGGCCGCCGCCGCTGCCGAAGATGTCGTGTGTGCCGCCACAGTCCGGACAGACGAACGAGGACATGTTCTCGACGATACCCAGGACCGGCGTCTCGTGGCGGCCGAACATCCGGAGCCCTTTCCGGGCGTCGTCGAGCGCGACTTCCTCCGGGGTCGTGACGATGACGGCTCCGGAGACGGGCACCTGCTGGAGCATCGTCAGTTGCGTGTCGCCGGTTCCCGGCGGCAGGTCCACGACCATGTAGTCGAGTTCGCCCCACAGCACGTCGTCCCAGAGCTGTGTGAGCACGTTGTCGACCATCGGGCCGCGGAAGATAACCGGGTCGTCCTTGCCGACGAGGAAGTCCATGCTCATCAGCTTCATCCCGTGTTTCTCGACGGGAATTATCTCCTCGTCCTCGGTCGCGCGCGGCGATTCGTCGGCGTCGAGCATCCGCGGGACGTTCGGGCCGTACACGTCGGCGTCGAACAGGCCGACGCGGGCGCCGAGCCGCGAGAGGCCGGCGGCGAGGTTCACCGCGACGGTGGACTTGCCGACCCCACCCTTCCCCGAGGCGACCGCGATGACGTTCTTGACCTTCGGGAGCGGGTCCTCGGCCTCTGGGACGCCGCGGTCGACGCTCGCCGAGAGGTCTATCTCCTGATCGGTGTCACCCAGCGCCTCGCGGACCTCGTTCGCGATGCTCGTCTCCGTCGGCGAGTACGGCGCACCGAGCGCCAGGTCGATGCTGACCTCGTCGTCGGTCACGTCGATACTGTTTATCAGCCCGAGTGAGACGATGTCAGCTCCGAGGTCCGGGTCCTCGACCGTTCGCAGGCGCTCGCGTACGTCGTCTGTATTCATGCACAGGAGTAGGTCCCGGAGGTGCGATAAGGATTGTGACCCGTCGAATGCGGGCAGTCTGCTGCCCCGGCCCCGCAACAGCGGATAAGCTCTAATGTGTCACTCTCGCGTGCGCGAAGAACACTATCTCTCTATGGACGTCGAAACACGTAGACGCTCTCCCCGTCCAACTCGGCGCGCAACTCGCCGCTGTCGTGGTCGAACACGAGTCGCTCCGGCGTCCCGGCAAACGAGTGCAGCGGCATGCCGGTATCTAATGTCCCGTCGGGGGCCACTGCGACGTGGGTTCGGCCGCTGAAGTCGGCCCGGAGGGTGCCGTCGTCCGTTTCGGTAACCGTGCCGGACCCTGAGAACCGTTCCAGATGGTCACGGACCGCTGTTCGGTCGGTCGGGTCGACGCTGTTGCCGCCGTCGGTAACGCGCCGGCGCATACGTCGACATGGGCGCCTATCGATGAATGTGTTGTGCTGGCACCTGACAAGTGCAGCGATGCTTGCGATTCCATGTCTCTGTGGGTATGTCCCGAAGTCACGCTGTCGGGCCCCTTCGTTGCGTTTAAATACAACCCCGGAATAGAATCGGATAGACTCGTGTAGGGGGACCAGCCCCCGAGTCCGCGTGCTGCGGGCGCGAGTGTCATAGAACGCGTGTCGTGGTAGCCAAGCCTGGCCCAAGGCGCAGGGTTGCTAACTCTGTGGCGTACAGCCTCCGGGGTTCGAATCCCCGCCACGACGCTCACCCATCAGTACCTACATATGAGTGCAGAAGACCCCAACGCGGGCGAGGACGCGGATGCCGAAGAGGAGGAGGACATCCGCTATTTCGTCCGTATCGGACAGACAGACCTCGACGGGACGAAATCCGTCGAGCGAGCACTGACAGAACTGAACGGTATCGGCCACCGGGCCGCCCGAATCATCACCCAGAAGGCGGACGTGGACCGGCGCGCGGTCTTCGGCAAGCTCGACGACGACGTCATCGAGCGCGTCGTCGACCACGTCGAGAACTTCGCTGACGAGGTGCCCGAGTGGATGGCCAATCACCAGAAGGACTACTTCACCGGTGAGACCACCCACGAGACCGGCAACGACCTCCAGCTCACCCGCCGGCAGGACATCAACCGCATGAAGATGATCGACTCCTACCGCGGTGTCCGCCACAAACGCGGCCAGAAGGTCCGTGGACAGCGTACCAAGTCCACCGGCCGGACGGAGGGAACCATCGGCGTCAACGTCGAGGCGATCAAAGAAGAGCAGGCTGAGGAAGCCGCCGCGGAGGATGACGAATAATGGCGCTTGGTTCAAACACGAAGTTCTACGAGACGCCGAATCATCCCTTCCAGGGCGAACGCATCGCCGACGAGGCCAACCTCATCGGCCGCTACGGCCTGAAGAACAAAGAAGAGCTCTGGCGCGCACAGTCCGAGCTCCGCGGCTACCGCCGCGAGGCCCGGAAGCTGCTGGGCAGCGCCGGCGAGCACGAGACCGAGTCCGAGGAGTTCCTCGCTCGGCTCAAGCGCTACGGCATCCTCAACGAGCAGGACCAGCTCGACGACGTGCTGTCGCTCGACGTGACCGACGTGCTGGAACGCCGCCTGCAGACGGTCGTTTACCGCAAGGGCTACGCAAACACGCCCGAGCAGGCCCGCCAGTTCATCGTCCACGGACACATCGTGCTGGACGACGCTCGCGTCACCCGACCCGGCATGACGGTGGAGACCGCCGTCGAGAGCTCGGTCGGCTTCGACGAGCACAGCTCGCTGTCGGACGAACTCCATCCTGAGCGCGCGGAGGCCCAAGAATGAGCGAAGAAACCGAAGACATCTGGGGCATCGCCCACGTACACGCATCGTTCAACAACACGATCATCACCATCACCGACCAGACCGGCGCGGAAACGCTCGCAAAGAGCTCCGGCGGGACGGTTGTCAAGCAGAACCGCGACGAAGCGTCGCCGTACGCGGCGATGCAGATGGCCGAGGTCGTTGCGGAGAAAGCCCTCGACCGCGGTGTCGAGGGCGTCGACGTCCGGGTCCGCGGTCCCGGCGGCAACCTCCAGACCTCGCCCGGTCCGGGTGCGCAGGCGACGATCCGCGCACTCGCCCGAGCAGGTCTGGAGATCGGTCGCATCGAGGACGTCACGCCGACCCCGCACGACGGTACTCGTGCACCCAAGAACTCCGGATTCTAACCAATGACACAGGACTACGAGGTTGAGTTCGTCGAACGCGGCGAGCGCGAGGCACGGATCCTCGTGCGCGGCATCACGCCGGCTTTCGCCAACGGCATCCGGCGAGCGATGGTCGCGGACGTACCGACGTTCAGTATCGATACCGTCCGCGTCATCGAGAACACCAGCGTGATGTTCAACGAGCAGATCGGTCTCCGACTGGGACTGGTCCCGCTGACGACCGACCTCGACGACTTCGAGATCGGCGACGAGGTGACGCTGTCGCTGTCCGTCGACGGGCCGAGCACGGCCTACTCCAGCGACCTCGTCTCCTCGGACCCGATGGTCGAGGCGGCCGACGACAACATTCCGATCATCGACCTGAAAGACGGCCAACGCCTCGAAGTCGAGGCCGACGCCGTTCTCGACACTGGTCGGGAACACGCCAAACATCAGGGCGGCGTGGCTGTCGGTTACCGACATCTCCAGCAGGTGGAGGTCGTCGGTGACCTCGGCGAGTTCGAGGACGACAACCCGAACATCCTGCGTGGCGTCATCGAAGAGCAGGCGGCCGACCACGCCGCCGGCGACGCCACCAACGGCGAACTCGTTGCGACAGACGAGTTCGACAACGACCTCCGGAACCGCTACCCCGGCAAGGACGTCGAGGTCTCTGACGTGCCGAACGCGTTCGTGTTCCACGTCGAGACGGACGGGTCGTTCACCACCGAGGAATTGGTCCTGCGCGCGGTCGAGACGCTGCGTGACCGCGCGACCGAACTGAAAGACGCAGTCCAACTGTAACGATACAATGTCCCAACACAACCCCACGGCGCCGATGACCGCCCGCTCCCCGAGCGCGAGGACCGAAAGGGGTTTTACGGGGCACGCAAAACGAACATTCGCGCGCAGGGATAGCCAAGTTTGGCCAACGGCGCAGCGTTCAGGGCGCTGTCCCGTAGGGGTCCGCAGGTTCAAATCCTGCTCCCTGCACTTTTCCTACAACGGAGGAATCAAATGAGCAAGACGAACCCGAGACTCAGTAGTCTCATCGCCGACCTGAAGTCAGCCGCCCGCAGTTCGGGCGGTGCTGTCTGGGGCGACGTCGCCGAGCGCTTAGAAAAGCCACGGCGCACACACGCGGAAGTCAACCTCGGCCGTATCGAACGATACGCCCAGGAAGACGAAACCGTCGTTGTGCCCGGCAAAGTGCTTGGCTCCGGTGTCCTGCAGAAGGACGTCACCGTCGCCGCCGTCGACTTCTCCGGAACCGCCGAGACGAAGATCGACCAGGTTGGAGAGGCTGTATCACTCGAACAGGCAATCGAAAACAACCCAGAAGGCTCCCACGTCCGGGTGATCCGATGAGCGTCGCAGAGTTCGACGCAGACGTCATCGTTGATGCCCGCGACTGTATCATGGGCCGCGTCGCATCACAGGTCGCCGAACAGGCACTCGACGGCGAGACGGTCGCTGTCGTCAACGCTGAACGCGCCGTGATCACCGGCCGAGCGGAG
Source organism: Haloarcula sp. CGMCC 1.2071 (assembly GCF_037078445.1). Taxonomy (NCBI): domain Archaea; kingdom Methanobacteriati; phylum Methanobacteriota; class Halobacteria; order Halobacteriales; family Haloarculaceae; genus Haloarcula; species Haloarcula sp. CGMCC 1.2071. The sequence goes on along the minus strand of NZ_JAYMGY010000003.1, from coordinate 336,876 downwards.
CAGATCACCGAGAAGTACAAGCGGCGTGTCGACAACGGTGCCGACAACGGGTACTTCTACCCCAAGCGACCGGACGGTATCTTCAAGCGCACCATCCGCGGCATGCTGCCCCACAAGAAGCAGCGTGGCCGCGAGGCGTTCGAGAACGTCCGTGTCTACCTCGGCAACCCGTACGACGAGGACGGCGATGTCCTCGACGACACGTCGCTCGACCGACTGTCGAACATCAAGTTCGTCACGCTGGGCGAGGTCAGCGAAACACTTGGAGCGAACAAGACATGGTAACGAACACGTCTGGCAAGAAGAAGACCGCCGTCGCCCGCGCAACCGTTCGCGAGGGTGAGGGCCGCGTGCGTATCGACTCTCAGCCGGTCGAACTCGTCGACCCCGAGCTGGCGCAGCTCAAGATGCTGGAACCGTTCCGCATCGCTGAGGACGACCTCCGCGACGAGGTCGATGTCGAAGTGTCCGTCGAAGGTGGCGGCGTCATGGGGCAGGCAGACGCCGCCCGAACCGCCATCGCTCGCGGGCTCGTCGACCATACCAACGACGCCGAACTCCGTGATGCGTTCATGGAGTTCGACCGCTCGCTGCTGGTCAACGACGTTCGCCAGTCTGAACCCAAGAAGTGGGGCGGCCCCGGTGCGCGGGCCCGCTACCAGAAATCGTACCGCTGAGGTGATTCAAGCATGATGGTACCGGTCCGGTGTTTCACCTGCGGTAACGTCGTCGGCGAGCACTGGGAGGAGTTCAAGGCACGCACCCGTGAGGCCGAAGAGCCCGAGGACCCGGAGAAGGTTCTCGACGAACTCGGCGTCGAGCGGCACTGCTGTCGCCGGATGCTCGTCTCGCATAAAGACCTCGTCGATATCGTCTCACCATACCAATGAACGCACAGGAAAGCCGCTACGAGAAGGCTCGCAAACTCGGCGCACGAGCGCTGCAGCTAGCCCACGGTGCGCCTGTGCTCATCGAGACGGAACACACCCAGCCCATCCTCATCGCAGCCGAGGAGTACGACGCTGGCGTCCTACCGTTTACGGTCAACAGGAGTGACTAACGATGACGCTCATCACTGACGTACGACTCCGCCGCGTCCTCGACTCGCGTGGAAACGCGACCGTCGAGGCCGACGTTCTCACCGAGAGTGGGGGCTTCGGTCGTGGCAAGGCACCGAGCGGTGCGAGCACGGGTGAGTACGAAGCTATCGAACTCCCCGCCAACGAAGCCATCGCCAACGCCCGCGAGGAAGCGCTCCCGCGGCTCATCGGTGAAGTCCACGCCGGGAACCAGCGTGACGTCGACGCAGCACTCCACGCCGCCGACGGCACCGACGACTTCTCCGGTATCGGCGCTAACAGCGCGGTTGCCATCTCGATGGCCGCCGCGAAAGCCGGTGCTGACGTGCTGGGCGCACCGCTGTTCCAGCATCTTGGCGGCACCTTCCGGGGCAACGAGTACCCGACGCCGCTTGGCAACATCATCGGTGGCGGCGAGCACGCCGCGGACGCGACCAACATCCAGGAGTTCCTCGCGGCCCCCGTCGGCGCACCGAGCGTCGAAGAGGCCGTCTTCGCCAACGCCGCGGTCCACCAGGAGGTCCACGACATCCTGGCCGACCGCGACCTGCCCGCGGGCAAGGGCGACGAAGGGGCCTGGGCGCCATCCATCTCGGACGACGAAGCGTTCGAGATCATGGACGAGGCTGTCGAGACCGTGGCCGACGATTTCGGCTTCGCAATCTCCTTCGGCCTCGACGTCGCCGGCGCGGAACTCTACGACGACGAGGAGGACGGCTACGTCTACGACGACGGTATCAAGTCTACCGAGGAGCAGATAGAGTACATCGCCGAGAAGGTTGAGGAGTACGACCTCGTCTACGTCGAGGACCCACTCGACGAGAACGATTACGAGGCCTTCGCGGACCTGACCGCACAGGTCGGTGACCAGACACTCGTCTGCGGTGACGATCTGTTCGTCACGAACGTCGAGCGCCTGCAGGCCGGCATCAACGCCGACGCCGGCAACTCCATCCTGATCAAGCCGAACCAGATCGGGACGCTCACCGACGCCGTCGACGCCATCGAACTGGCGACGGCAAACGGCTACGAATCCGTGGTCTCCCACCGCAGCGGCGAGACCGAAGACACGACGATTGCACACCTCGCTGTCGCCACTAACGCACCGTTTATCAAGACCGGTGCGGTCGGCGGCGAGCGCACAGCCAAGCTGAACGAACTAATCCGTATCGAGGACAACGCAGTATGAGCGGCAACGAAAAAGAAGGTCTCGACGCGTCCGACTCCGACTTCGATCCGTCCGACGAGGACGACGAAGCGGCCGACGCGGAGACCGAAACGGAAGCCGAACAGCCCGCCGACGACGCCGCGGAGGCGACGGAGGCCGAACCAACCGATGCCGACACAGAGGCCGACGAAGCGGCCGAGGCCGACGAGGCCGCCGGCCCACAGCTGGACGAGGACGTCATGCCCGACGAGCAGTCGGAGGCCGACCTCCTCATCCCCGTCGAGGACTACCTCGGCGCCGGTGTCCACATCGGGACCCAGCAGAAGACCCAGGACATGGAGCGGTTCATCCACCGCGTCCGGACCGACGGGCTCTACGTGCTGGACGTCTCGATGACCGACGAGCGCATCCGCACCGCCGCGGACTTCCTGGCCAACTACGAGCCGGAGCAGATCCTGGCCGCGTCGTCGCGCCAGTACGGCCGGTTCCCGGCCGAGAAGTTCGCCGAAGCGATTGGCGCGCGCGTCCGCACCGGCCGGTTCATCCCCGGCACACTGACCAACCCCGACTACGACGGCTACATCGAACCCGACATCGTGGTCGTCACCGACCCGATCGGTGACGCCCAGGCTGTCAAGGAGGCCATCACGGTCGGCATTCCGGTCATCGCGATGTGTGACTCCAACAACACCACGTCGAACGTCGACCTGGTCGTCCCGACGAACAACAAGGGGCGCAAGGCGCTGTCGGTCGTCTACTGGCTGCTGGCCAACGAGACGCTCGACCGCCGCGGTGCCGAGCCGACGTACGGACTCGACGACTTCGAGTCCGACATCTAACGTCGCTGAACTGTTTCGTTTTCCGGCCCGTTGACGCACAAGTGGCGACGCCGGTGTCGCCAACACAAGACCTACCACGAGGCCCGGAGTACCACCGGGAAATGGAAGAGGGAGACACGTTCGTCAACGCCGTCATCGGTGCCGTCGCGACCGCTCTGCTGAGTGGGTTCGTCCCGCTCGCGCCGCTGCTCGGCGGCGGTATCGCCGGCTATCTCGAAGGTGGCGAGCGAGACGACGGGGTCCGGGTCGGGTTCCTGTCCGGCGTCATCGGGCTGGCGATCTCGCTGATCTTCTTCGTGGTCGTGTTCGTCTTCCTGGCCGCGTTTCTGGCGTTCGTTCCCGAAGCACTGGGTGTGTTCGGTGCGATGGGGTTGCTCGTGCTCGCCCTCGGAACGGTAATGACGGCCGCGTACTTCCTCGGATTGAGCGCACTCGGCGGCTGGCTGGGCAACTACGTCAAGTACGACACGACCATCGGCGACTGACTGGCCAGCCGCGCTGTCGGTAACTACATCACGGGGGACGCCACTACCGAGAACGCATATGCGTGAGTCGGTGACTAACGCTGGTATCGGGGCGCTCGTCACGGTTGCCCTGTCCTTTATTCCCTTTTCGTCGGTGGCTGGGGGTGCCGTGGCCGCGGCGAACCACGGCGGCGGCTACCGGACCGGCCTCTGGCTGGGGGCGCTGGCCGGCGTCTGCGCGATGGTGCCGCTGCTCGCCCTCTTTCTCCCGGCGCTGTACATCGCCGGTCTCCTCGGGTTCGGGATTCCACCCGGCGCACCGGGGTACGACCTGTTTCTGGCGCTCGTGTTCAGCTTCTTTCTGCTGTACACTGTCGGTCTCAGCGCCCTCGGTGGTCTCGGCGGCGTCTGGGTAAGGGGACACACCGACTGGAACCTAGACGCCAACCGCTGGCTCTAAACGTGCCTGAACCGCGCTCTTCCCGACATTTGGCATGCCATTCAAGCGTGTCCGACACTAACGTCAGCCGATGTCAAAGACGCCGCCCGGACCGAAGGGCGAACCGCTGTTCGGCAGTAGCCGTACGTACGCTCGGGACCCGTTCCGGTTTATCTCGGCGCTGGAGCGAGCATACGGCGACGTTGCCCGATTCGACATGGGGCCGATGGACACGGTCATGCTGTGTGACCCGACGGCAATCGAGCGCGTACTGGTCTCGGAGGCCGACCAGTTCCGCAAGCCCGACTTCCAGGGCGATGCGCTGGGTGATTTGCTGGGTGACGGGCTGTTGCTGAGCGAGGGAGAGACGTGGGAGCAGCAGCGAAAGCTCGCCAACCCCGCGTTCTCGATGGCTCGGTTGTCTGGGATGGCCGACCGCATCACCGGCCACGCGGAGGACCGGATTGCCGACTGGTCTCACGGCGACGTCATCGACGCCGAGCAGTCGATGACCCGGGTCACGCTGGACGTGATTCTGGACCTGATGATGGGCGTCGAGCTTTCCGAGCAGCGAGTCCAGACTATCGAGGAGCAACTGTTGCCGCTGGGTCAGCGGTTCGAGCCGGACCCTATCCGGTTCGCCATGCCCCAGTGGATGCCGATGCCCGACGACGCCGAGTTCGACCGCGCCGTGCGGACGCTGGACGAGGTACTGGACGACATCATCGCGGTCCGCGAGGACTCGCTTGGGACGGCTGAGGACGGCCCGATGGATTTCCTGTCGGTGCTCCTGCGTGCCCGCGACGAGGGGAACCAGTCGCCCGACCAACTGCGCGACGAGATGATGACCATGCTGCTTGCCGGTCACGACACGACGGCGCTGACGCTGACCTACACTTGGTTCCTGCTGTCGGAACACCCCGAAGTCGAACAGCGGGTCCACGAGGAACTCGACGACGTCATCGGCGACGACCGGCCGGGGATGGAGCACGTCCGCGAACTGGACTACCTCGAATGGGTGATTCAGGAAGCGATGCGGCTCTACCCACCGGTGTACACCATATTCCGGGAGCCAACCGAGGACGTGACGCTGTCGGGCTACGAGGTCGAGGCGGAGACGACGCTGATGGTCCCGCAGTGGGGCGTCCACCGCTCCGAGCGGTTCTACGACGACCCAGAGACGTTCGACCCGGAGCGCTGGAAGCCCGAACGAGCCAGCGAGCGGCCCCGGTTCGCCTACTTCCCGTTCGGTGGTGGCCCGCGCCACTGTATCGGGAAGCATCTTGCCATGCTCGAAGCACAACTCATCACCGCGACGACGGCTAGCCAGTACCGACTGGAGTTTCAGGGGGAGACGCCTCTGGAGTTGTTGCCGTCGCTGACCGCCCATCCTCGGCAGGAAATGTCGATGCGCGTGCAGGAACGGTAGCACGGACTCCGATGGGACCACTCCGGTGCCGTCGTCGCCTCACAGTGCGGGTTCGACGTGACAGGGACTTGGTCATCAGCTATTTACTGCAGAACCCCGTGTAAGCGTACAAGAACAGCGGGCTGAACGTCTCTCCGGTGACCGATTTCAGCCGCGGTCACGGTGGGAGGGCCCCGTTCACAGCCGACTACTCGACCATCATGACACTGCTGCAGAACACCACTGGCGGCAATCGTCCCGCGCCGTTTGCAGTTGTCCTGCGACCGGACCTGTCCCGAGACAGTTCCCAGAGCCATATCGCTTCGACTGCTCTTGAGCAGGGAACGATATCTATCCCGGCGCAACGGCCGGACTCGAACGGGATACCGAATGACGTCTGAGACCGCTGTCAACGGGGACGACAGGGTTCAGGTCCTCTACGTCGGCACCGATTCGGACGACGCCGAAACGCTGTCGACGGCGCTCGAACGCGAGAACGGCCGTTTCACGGTCGAAACGGTGCGCACTGCTCCCGAGGCTGTGGCGAGGCTGGCTGACGATACCGTAGACTGTCTCGTCTCCGACTACGACCTGCCCGAACAGAACGGTATCGGGCTTCTGGAAACGGTCCGTGACGAGCACCCGACCCTCCCGTTTATTATCTACACCGCACAGGGGAGCGAAGCGGTCGCCAGCGAGGCGATTTCGGCCGGTGTCACGGACTACCTCAGGAAAGAGCCGGGCACCGAACAGCATGTGGAGTTGACGAACCGAATCTTTGACGCCGTCGACCACTCCCGATCACAGCAGGCGGTCAGCGAACGGAACCGAGCGCTCCGGAGCTACGAGCGGATGGTCAACTCCATGCAGGAGGCCGCCTGTATTTACGATGCGGAGGGGCGGTTCGAAATCGTCAACGAGACCATAGCAGAGTGGTACGACACGACGCGCGCTGCGCTCGAAGGACAGACCAGTAGACTCGTTCCGCGTATTCGAGCCGAGGGTGAAACAGACCGCTACCAGGAACTGCTCGACGGAACGCGGGAGCAGCTTAGCGGCGAAATCGAAGCGGAGTTCCCCGGCCACGGACACGCGGTGGTCGCGTACCAGCTAACGCCGCTGGTCGTCGATGGTGTTATCGACGGCATCGTCGGCGTCGCTCGGGACGTCACCGACCGGAAAGAGCGCGAACAGAAGCTACTCCGGAACAAACGCGCGATAGACGAGGCCCCGGTCGGTGTCGTTATCACCGACCCTGGCCAGACGGACAATCCGCTGATCTACGCCAACGACCACTACCGCGACCTGACTGGCTATTCGCTTCCGGAGTTACTCGGGAAGAACTGCCGAATGCTACAGGGCGAGAACACCGATCCGGAGTCCGTCGCTACAATGCGGGACGCGATTGACGCAGAGGAGCGGGTGACGGTCGAACTCAGGAACTACCGGAAGGACGGGACCGAGTTCTGGAACAGGGTTCGGATCGCGCCGGTTCGAGACGAAGACGACGGGACAGTCGTCAACTACGTCGGGTTCCAGCAGGACATCACGGAGCGGAAACGACGCGAGAAACGATTAGAGGAAACGTCGTCGCGGCTGGAAGCCCTCTTCGAGAATTCACCGGACATGATCGACGTGCTTGACGCTGACGGGACGATCTGCGACGTGAACCAGCGGTTCTGTGCGGAGCTGGGGTACGACGAGAGCGAGGTGCTCGGACGGTCGATCTGGGAGTTCGACCTGACGTTCGACGCCGAGGACGTGCAGACCCAGCTTTCCGGGTTCAGTGTCGACGAGCGCCGGAAGTTCGAAGGCCTGTACGAACGCCGCGACGGGTCGACGATGCCGGTCGAAGTACATCTGCTCCGACTCAGCCTCGACGGCGAGGACCGGTTCCTGGCGATCAGCCGTGATATCACGGAGCGCAAGGAACGCGAGCAGGAACTCGAACAGCAAAACGAACAGCTCGAACAGTTCGCCAGCGTCGTCAGTCACGACCTCCGGAACCCGTTGACTGTCGCCCGCGGACGCCTCGAACTACTGCGTGAGGAGTCCGATAGCGAGCACATCGACGCTATCGACGGCGCACACCAGCGAATGGATACGCTCATCGACGACCTGCTCACGCTCGCACGCGACGGTACGTCACCCGCGTCGCCCGTCGTGGTTGACCTCGAACCGTTCGTCCAGACGTGCTGGCAAAACGTCGACACGAAAGCCGCGACGCTCCGCACTGACATAGCCCGCCCCATCCGCGCCGACGAGAGCCGCCTCCGTCAACTGTTCGAGAATCTCGTCCGCAATGCGGTCGAACACGGCGGTGACGACGTGACCGTGACCGTGGGCGAACTGGCCGACGGCTTCTACGTCGCGGACGACGGTCCCGGTATCCCTGTGGCCGACCGCGGAGACGCGTTCGACGCCGGCTACTCGACAGCAGCCGAAGGGACCGGCTTCGGCCTGAGCATCGTGAAACAGGTCGCTGACGCCCACGGCTGGACGGTCCGTATCGAGAGCGGGGCCGACGGCGGCGCGCGGTTCGAGTTCACCGACGTCGACACTGTGTCCGAGTAGTCCCCCGGCGTTCTCCTGACCGACGACTCCGAAAACGCCTAACGCCCTGGGTGCACACGAGCGGGTATGGTCACGTCGAGCGCTCCCGGGAAGGTGTACCTGTTCGGGGAGCACGCGGTCGTCTACGGTGAGCCGGCGGTGCCCTGCGCTATCGAGCGGCGAGTGCATGTGACGGCAACCGAGATCGACGAGGGGTTGCGAATCCACGCGAACGACTTGCAACTGGACGGCTTTACCGTCGAGTACTCCGGTGACGGGGAGAGCCATCCGGACGTGGACGTCGCCGAATCGCTCGTCGAAGCCGGCATGGGGTACGTCAACGAGGCAGTGGCACAGGCCCGTGACGCGGCCGACGCGCCGGAAGCGGGCTTCGAGATCTCCGTCGAGGGCGACATCCCGCTCGGGGCAGGGCTGGGGTCGTCTGCCGCGCTCGTCGTCGCGGCGATAGACGCGGCGACCAGGGAACTCGGCGTCGAACTGCCGGCCAGTGAAATCGCCGACCGTGCCTATCAGGTCGAACACGAGGTACAGGACGGGCAGGCCTCGCGGGCGGACACGTTCTGCTCGGCGATGGGCGGGGCGGTCCGCGTGGAGGGTGACGACTGTCGGCGGCTGGACGGTATCGATACCCTTCCCTTCGTCATCGGCTACGACGGCGGAGCCGGCGACACCGGGGCGCTGGTCGCCGGCGTTCGAGACCTCCGAGAGAAGTACGATTTCGCCGCCGACACCGTCGAGGCAACCGGTGACATCGTCCGCGAGGGCGAGGCAGTGCTGGGAACGGACGATTACGAGACGCTGGGGGAGTTGATGGACTTCAACCACGGACTGCTTTCGGCGCTGGGCGTCTCCTCGCGGTCGCTGGATTCGATGGTGTGGGCGGCCCGCGACGCCGGCGCACACGGCGCGAAACTCACCGGAGCCGGCGGCGGTGGCTGTATCGTTGCGCTGGACGAGACGGACGACGCCCTCACGGCGCTGAAGTACACACCGGGGTGTGAGAACGTCTTCCGAGCCGAACTGGACACCGACGGGGTTCGGCGGGAATGACGGTCGTCCTCAAACTCGGCGGGAGCGTCATCACAGAGAAAGACGAACCGGAGACGGTCGACCAGGCGGCCCTGTCGGCGGCTGTCTCGGCTATCGCCGAATCGGCAGTTAGTGACGACATCATTCTCGTCCACGGCGGCGGGAGCTTCGGCCACCATCACGCCGCCGAATACGGCGTCAGCACGACCGAGGGGACCCACGACGTATCCGGCGTACAGACAATTCACGGCGCAATGTGCCGGCTCAACGCAGCCGTCGTGGATGAACTGACCGACCAGGGAGTGCCAGCCGTTCCGGTCCACCCGTTCTCCGCGGCCGCCCGCGATGCCGACGGTGGCCTCTCGTTGCCGACAGCCCAGGTCACGACGCTGCTAGACGAAGGGTTCGTTCCGGTCCTCCACGGCGACCTCGTCGCCCACGCCGGTGCGGGCGTGACAGTCCTCAGCGGCGACGAACTAATCGTCGAACTCGCGCCCGCCGTCGATTCGGATCGCATCGGTGTCTGCTCGACCGTTCCTGGCGTCCTTGACGAGGAGGGGACTGTTATAGACAGAATCCAGTCTTTCGATGCGGTGGCGTCGGCGCTGGGCGGGAGCGACGCGACGGACGTGTCGGGCGGGATGGCCGGCAAGGTCCGTGCGCTCCTCGCACTCTCGGCTCCAGCCGTCGTGTTCGGCCCCGACGCGCTCCCCGCGTTTCTCGCTGGTGAGAGTCCGGGGACGACTATCGCTGGTGATGACGACGACTGACAGGACTTGCGGTACCAGTCGCTAACGGTCGTCCGCTTCCGAACGCTACTCGGCCGTAGAGGTCTACTGGTGCTTGTTATCGCTATATTCTCGATCACCATTCCGGGACAAGTAAACTAAATATCACTTCGAAACCCGGCGTAACATATTTGTCCTCTGTTATCAATTATGCGACTATGTCTGCAGTAGGTCTGACCGACGTCTATCGATACGGAACGAAGTTTTTCGGGACATTGCTCGTCGTCGCCGGCGTCGGTGGCGGCCTCATCACTGCAGGGTACGTTCTGATACAGAACGGCTCGTTCAATGCACTCGGAGGGAACGCGGGCTATCGCGCGGTGCTCGGTATCGTTGTCGGCGCGCTCGGAGGGTTCCTGTTGCTCTCTGGTTTGTTCGGTCTGGTTCACAAACTCGTCGCTGACGCGACGATGGCGGGCGTGCTCGCAGCGCAGACCGCACAGCGTGATGCGAGCAGTGAGTCAACTGCGGAGTCCGCAGCGAACGACCAGGCAGAAACTGGAGCAACCGACGATAGTGCTGTACCCGCCGCTGAATCGGATACGGAATCTGTTGAATCGGATACGGAAGCCGATGAATCGGCTTCAGAGCTAGCGGAGTCCGAGCCAGAGATTCCCCAGGAGCCGGAGCCAGTTGTCGACTCAGGGGCTGTCGAGCCGGCAACGGCTGAAACTGAGGGGTCGGAACCGATGGCTGAAGCCGATCCGGACACCGACCCCTCCAGTGAGCCGGGAATACGGGCGGCCACAGGGCACCGCTCTGCCCAGTCCGACGTAGAAGCACCGTCCGAGGCTTCCGATCCTGCGGCGGCCGAAACGGACGAGGGTCCGGTGACTGTGGCGGATGATAGTCAACCGGCAGATGCTGGCCCGCTAGCAGCTGATCGACCAGTGACGGATGACGACACTCCGGTGGTCGACGAGGACACATCGCCGACGCCTGCGGCTGATGACACGATGCCGCAGGTGACAGACGGAGACGCGATGCCGTCAGCCGCGGCGGATCAGGACGAACAGCGACCGAACCAACAGCCGGCGGAAAACGTCGCCGGCCCAGAACCAGAGACGACGGACGAGGCTTCCACTGCGGAGTCGTCCCTGTCGGAACCCTCCGTCGACTCGGAAACGGCAGCGCCTCAGTCCGAACCCAGCGAGCAGTCGGACCGCGACCTGCTTGCGGAAGAATCAGTCGAGGAGCCGGAGACAGGCACAGAGCCACAGGAATGGACGCCGCCGGATCCCGAGGAGTTCGACACACAGACCGAGAAGCCGGTGGCGGCCGACGACTGGGGAGCCGACCAATCAGCGGAGACAGACGACTGGGACACCGAGGCTGGTGACGATGCCGGGACAGAGTCCGAGTCCGTGGAGACCGGTAACGCGGAAGCTGACGGGACGAGCCTACACGACACCGTGACAGAAGACACGCGACTGTTTGACGAGTCCGGGGATTCGGACACATCGAGTGGTCCGCGAACGACAGACGACCTGTTCGGCGACGACGCTGACGACGAGCGGACCAGCGACGGGACCGACGAGAGCGCCCCGGCCGAAACGGAACCATCGGATTCGGACGCAACTGCGGAGACGGACGCCACTTCGGACGCTGACGAGGAGTCGACGCTCGCGGAGGACGGCATCACCGGCTTCGACGTTTCCAGTGACGACGACCCGCTTTCCGACGCCTTAGACGACGAGTAGCGACGAACCCACACCGTTTTAAGAAGCGCCGTTGTAGTCCGGAGTAACCGAGCGCACGGCCGCCCGCGGACTGCGGTTTGGCGGCCGGCAGACGGCGGATGTAAGTTGCGGGACGGAAGTCCCTCCCACTGCGGTTGCACAGGCTACGGGCGTACCCGACCGGCCTGGAGCGCCGACGCGGACGAGGTCGCCTACATTGCAGATACCGTCGTTGCCGTGCCCCACCGCAGACCCGCGGCCGGCTTTCCACTCGGAGCTACAACCATGGAAGTCGAAATCGCGACAATTGGCGGTTACGAGGCTGTAGGCCGACAGATGACGGCCGTCCGTGCAGGGGACGACGTCGTCATCTTCGACATGGGCCTGAACCTCTCGAAGGTACTGATTCACGACAACGTCGAGACGGAACGGATGCACTCGCTGGACCTCATAGATATGGGTGCCATCCCGGACGACCGGGTCATGTCCGACCTGGAAGGCGACGTGAAGGCCATTGTGCCGACACACGGCCACCTCGACCACATCGGCGCGATCTCCAAGCTCGCCCATCGCTACGACGCCCCAGTCGTTGCGTCGCCGTACACTATCGAGCTTGTCAAACAGCAGATCAAAAGCGAGGAGAAGTTCGGGGTTCAGAACGACCTCGTCAAGATGGAAGCCGGCGAGACGATGTCCATCGGCGAGCGCAACGAACTGGAGTTCGTCAACGTCACTCACTCCATCATCGACGCGATCAACCCAGTCCTCCACACGCCGGAGGGCGCAGTCGTCTACGGGCTTGACAAGCGGATGGACCACACGCCGGTCATCGGCGACCCCATCGACATGAAGCGGTTCCGGGAGATCGGTCGCGAGGGCGTTCTCTGTTACATCGAGGACTGTACGAACGCCGGACGGAAGGGCCGCACGCCCTCCGAGTCCGTCGCTCGCCGCCACCTCAAGGACGTCATGACGAGCATCGAGGACTACGACGGCGGTATCGTCGCCACCACGTTCTCCTCACACATCGCTCGTGTGAAGACCCTCGTCGAGTTCGCCGACGACATCGGCCGTCAGCCGGTGCTGCTGGGCCGCTCGATGGAGAAGTACTCCGGCACCGCCGAACGGCTGGACTTCGTGGACTTCCCGGAGGACCTCGGGATGTACGGCCACCGCAAGTCCGTCGACCGCACGTTCAAGCGAATCATGAACGAGGGCAAGGAGAACTTCTTCCCTATTGTCACCGGCCACCAGGGCGAACCCCGTGCGATGCTCACACGGATGGGCCGCGGCGAGACGCCCTACGAGCTAGACGACGGCGACAAGGTCCTGTTCTCGGCCCGGGTCATTCCGGAGCCGACCAACGAGGGCCAGCGCTACCAGTCCGAGAAACTGCTGGGCATGCAGGGTGCGCGCATCTACGACGATATCCACGTCTCGGGCCACCTCCGGAACGAGGGCCACTACGAGATGCTCGACGCGCTCCAGCCCAAGAACGTCATCCCGGCCCACCAGAGCCTGGAAGGGTTCGCACCGTACGTCGACCTCGCGGAAGACATGGGCTACAAAGCCGGACGGGACCTCCACATCACCCGCAACGGCAACATGATCAAGCTCACAGAGTAAACCGATGTCCGAACGCCATCAGCAGGTCGAAGACGCGATTGTCGCCCGACGGGACCGGGTCAACGACGCCCTTCCCGAGGACCTGCCGGTCAAGAAACCGGCCCACCTCTATGAGGCGTCGCGCTACTTGCTGGACGCTGGCGGGAAGCGACTCCGCCCGACAGTCCTGCTGCTGGTCGCGGAGTCGTTACTGGATGTCGACCCGCTGACGGCAGATTACCGCGAGTTCCCGACACTCGACGGCGGGCCGGCCGACGTGATGTCGGCCGCCCTCGCAATCGAGGTCATCCAGACGTTCACGCTCATCCACGACGACATCATGGACGACGACGCGCTCCGTCGCGGGGTGCCCGCCGTCCACAAGGAGTACGACCTCTCGACGGCGATTCTCGCCGGTGACACGCTCTACTCGAAGGCGTTCGAGTTCCTGCTCGATACGGGCGCGGCCCCAGAGCGAACCGTCGACGCGAACAAGCGACTCGCGACGACGTGTACCCGCATCTGCGAGGGCCAATCGCTCGACATCGAGTTCGAGCAACGCGATGTCGTCACGCCCGAGGAGTACTTGGAGATGGTCGAACTCAAGACCGCTGTGCTGTACGGCGCAGCCGCCTCGATTCCGGCCACGCTGCTCGGGGCCGACGCGCAGACGGTCGACGCTCTGTATAACTACGGGATCGACGTGGGCCGTGCGTTCCAGATCCAGGACGATCTGCTGGACCTGACGACGCCCTCCGAGAAACTGGGCAAGCAGCGCGGTTCCGACCTTGTCGAGAACAAGCAGACGCTTGTGACGCTCCACGCTCGCCAGCAGGGGGTCGACGTTGGCGACCTGATCGATACGGACTCCGTTGACGCCGTCTCGGAGGCCGAAATCGACGCGGCCGTCGAGCGCCTGCGAGAGGTGGGATCCATCGAGTATGCCCGCCAGACCGGGCAGGACCTCATCGCTAGCGGCAAGCAGAACCTCGAAGTCCTGCCCGACAACGAGTCGCGCTACCTGCTCGAAGGCATCGCGAACTACCTCGTCGAACGCGACTACTGAGGGCAGTTCGGCGGCCCGTTTTTCCCGCGTTTTTCGACCCTGATTGGTGCTGGTCAGCAACTAAGACATCTCAGTCCCTAGGCCGTCGTGTGACCCGATTCCTCCTCTACGGCGGCAAGGGTGGCGTCGGCAAGACGACTGTAGCCGCGGCGACCGGCCATCGGCTGGCCGAGGCGGGCCACGAGACACTCGTCGTCTCGACCGATCCCGCGCACTCGTTGGCCGACGCCGTCGAGACTGCGGTCGGCGGCGGCCCCACAGAAATCCGGGCGGGCCTGTGGGGCGTCGAGGTGGACCCACAGACCGGTATCGACCGCTACCGGTCGCTGTTCGAGGCGCTGGCGACGGAGTTCGACGACGCCGGCCTCCGCATGGACGAAGAGGAAATCGCCGAACTGTTCACCGCCGGCGTGATGCCCGGCAGCGACGAACTGGCGGCCATCGAGGGCATGGCGACCTATATCGAGAGCGACCGCTGGGACCGCGTGGTGTTCGACACCGCCCCGACCGGCCACACGCTCCGCTTGCTCGACCTGCCGTCGGTGATGGACCGCGGCGTCGCGACGGCGATGGACCTCCGGGATCAGGTCCGCCGGAAGGTCAACACCGCCCGGACAATGATGTTTGGCCCGATGGCGAGCCGACGCGACGACGGTCCGGACGACTTCACCGCGATGCGCGAGCGGATGGAGCGGGTCGGTACAGTGTTGCGAGACCCAGAGCAGACGGCGTTCCGGGTCGTCACCATTCCCGAGACGATGGCCGTCCGCGAGACGGAACGACTCGTCCAGAAGCTCCGCGAGTTCGACGTGCCGGTGACGACGCTGGTCGTCAACAAGGTCATCGAGGACCCCGGCGACTGCCAGCGCTGTCAGGGGAAGCAGGCCGTGCAGGAGGAGGCTATTGCTACACTTCGGGAGTCACTGCCCGAACTGGGCCTGTGGACGGTGCCCGACCAGTCCGGCGAGGTGACCGGCCTCGACGCGCTAGAGAAGATAGGGACGCATATTGGTGGGTAAAAACACGACAGGCAGGGACGAGCATCCGCGCGAGCGGAGCGAGCGCGGTTCACCGGAAGCGCCGGCGGCGCTTCCGGCCTTTTTCGCCCACGTTTTTCGAGTCGAGCGGGACCGAAGGTCCCGCTGACCATGCGAACGGGCGCTTCGCGCCCGTGAGCAGAGAGCCGTCCCGCAGCGAGCGAAGCGAGCGAGGAACGGCGACGCTGAAAAAGGTGGTCCGACGGCGTTTTGACCCTCCCAGTCGCAGGTCCCGGTAATGGACGACGAGCTGCGAGACCGAATCACGGAGGCGGCGGAGACAAGCGCCCTCCTGAACGCGGTCAAACACGACAGCGAGGCACAGGTCGGAGCGATCATGGGGCCACTCATGGGCGAGAACCCGGAGTTCCGCGAGTACGGCGACGAGATTCCGGGCGTCATCGCGCCGGTCGTCGAGCGGGTCAACGGGATGCGTAGTTCTGAACGCCGCGAGCGGCTGGCCGAACTTGCGCCGGATAAACTCGAAGAACTGGAGAGCGAGGACGAGGGCGAGGACCACCCGCTGCCGGACCTGCCCAACGCCGACGAGTACGACACCGTCCGGATGCGGGTCGCGCCCAACCCCAACGGCCCGTGGCACATCGGCCACGCGCGGATGGCCGCCGTCGTGGGGACGTACAAGCAACGCTACGACGGGGAGTTCATCTGCCGCTTCGACGACACCGACCCCGAGACCAAGCGGCCGGACCTGGACGCCTACGACGCGATTCTGGACGCCATCGACTACCTCGGCTTCGAGCCCGACGAGGTGGTCAACGCCAGCGACCGGGTCGAGACCTACTACGAGTACGCCCGGGAACTCATCGACAAAGGCGGGGCCTACACCTGCTCGTGCCCGCAGGGTGAGTTCTCCGACCTGAAGAACAACGGCGAGGCCTGTCCCCACCGCGAGAAGGACGCCGAGACCACGCGCTCGGAGTTCGAGGCGATGGTCGAGGGCGAGTACGACAGCGGCGAGATGGTGCTGCGGGTCCGGACCGACATCACGCACAAGAACCCCGCGCTGCGGGACTTCGTCGCCTTCCGGATGGTCGACACGCCCCACCCCCGCGAGGCGGCCGCGGAGTACCGCTGCTGGCCGATGCTCGACTTCCAGAGCGGGCTGGACGACCACCTGCTAGGCGTCACGCACATCATCCGCGGCATCGACCTGCAGGACTCCGCGAAGCGCCAGCAGTTCGTCTACGACTACTTCGACTGGGAGTACCCCGAGGTCATCCACTGGGGCCACGTTCAGGTCGACGCCTACGACGTGCCCCTCTCCACGTCGAGCATCGCCGAACGCATCGCGGACGGCGAACTGGCGGGCTGGGACGACCCGCGAGCGCCGACCGTCGCCAGCCTCGAACGGCGCGGCATTCGCGGCGAGGCCGTCGTCGACGCGATGATCGAACTCGGGACCTCCACGTCAAACGTCGATCTGGCGATGTCCTCGATCTACTCGAACAACCGCGACCTGATCGACGACGACTCGGACCGGGCGTTCTTCGTCCGGAACAGCGACGACCACGGCGGCCTCGTCGAGCGGCAGGTCGTCGGCGGGCCGGACGCCGGCGAACCGCCACTGCACCCGGACTTCGAGGAGCGTGGCCGCCGCGAGATTCCCGTGACCAGCGGTGTCGTCGTCGAGGGCGACGACCTGCCGAGCCACGGCGAGCGTATCTGGCTCAAGGGGTACGGCTGCGTGCGCCACACCCGCGACGCCTTCGAGTACACCGGCGACGACATCGACGCCGTCCGCGAGGAGGGCGTCGACGTGATTCACTGGGCACCGGCTGATGGGCCACAGGTCCGCCTCCGGACGATGGACGGTGACGTGTCAGGCGTGGCCGAACCGGGACTGCTCGATTACGACGCTGACGAGGTGGTTCAGTTCGAGCGTATCGGCTTCGCCCGCCTCGACGAGGTCGCGGACGACCCGGACACGGAGTCCGTCGCGTACTTCACCCATCCCTGAGGCCGCCGTCACGACGACTCTGCGGTCGGTTCTTCGCCCTGTGTCTCGATCTCGACGCCGCTGAACTCGAACCGGGCGCCGCCGTCCTCGCTGTCGGTAATTTTCAGTTCCCAGCCGTGGGCCTCAGCGATCGTTTCGACTATCGACAGGCCGAACCCGGTGCCGTCATCGCTCGTACTGTAGCCCGATTCGAGAACGGCGTCGCGCTGGTCCGGCGGAATCCCCGGGCCGTCGTCGGCGACGTAGAAGCCGTCCGGCGTGGCTCCGAGCGTTATGGTGACCGCCCCTGCCCCGTCGACCGCTGGCCCGGATTCGGGAGTAGCACCGTCTCTGCCGTGTTCCACGGCGTTTCGTACGAGGTTCTGGAACAGTTCGACGAGGCGGTCGGGGTCGGCCAGTACGCGCTCCGGCGGGTCCCGAATCCGGCGCTCGGCCGCGCTCGTTGGCGCGGCGTCCCACGCCCGAGCGAACGTGTCTCGGAGCGACACCGGTTCGGGGTCGCCGATGTCACGCCCCTCGCGGGCCAGCGTCAGGGTGTGGTCGATGAGCGTCTCCATCCGATTGAGGGCGTCCGTTGCGGCCGTTATCGACTCGCGTACGTCCGCCGAAGCGTCCTGTGACGCCAGTTCCAGATGGCCGCTGGCGACCTGCAAGGGGTTCCGGAGGTCGTGGCTGACGAGGCTGGCGAACTCGTCCAGCCGCTCGTTCTGGAGTTGGAGTTGTCGCTCCCGCCGCTTCTGGTCGGTGATGTCCGTGATGACGGAGACGCTGCCGACCACAGAGCCACTGAGGCCGCGAATCGGGGCCGCGGCAAGGCTCACGTCGACGCGGCTTCCGTCTTTTCGCTGGAGTTCCGTTTCGTGGCCTGCCAGACGCTCGCCTTCGAGTACCTGCGCGTGGAGTTCGGCGGTCCGCCGCCGGTTCTCGGCCGGGATAACGGGGACTGTTTCGCCCAGAACCTCGTCAGCAGACCAGCCGAACAGCTCTGTCGCGGCGGGGTTCCAGACCTCGACGACCCCGTCGGTGTCCATCGCCACAATCGCGAGCGGGGCGGCCTCGACGAGCGTCTCTAGGCGCTCGGTCGTCACTGCGAGTTCGGACTCGATTTCCTTTCGCTGTGAGATGTCACGGACGATACCGACGCGGCCGGACTCACCACCGGCCAGTTCGATGTCCGCCGCGTCGACTTCACAGGGGACCTGTTCGCCGGACGCGGTCCGGATCAGGAACTCCCCCGGCCCGTCGTCCATCGGTTCGGTTTCCATCTGTCCCAGCACCGTCTCGAAGCGTTCGCCGACGAGACTGTCCTCGACAGTACCGACCAGTTCGGCGAACGGGTCGTTGTACGTGAGGAACCGGTCGCGCTCGTCGAGGACGTAGACGGGTTCGCTGACGCCCTCGAAAATCGTCTTGTACTGCGCCAGCCGCTGTTCGCGTTGCTTTCGCTCCGTGACGTCCCGGAGGACGACGAGCCGGCCGACGAGCGCGTCGAACCGGTCGGTAAACGGCGTCACTTCGAGTTCGACGAACCGCTGCTGGCCGTCCACGGAGAGGGCGAGTTCCGACCAGTCTGACTGTCCGTCGTCGTCGACCGCGACTTTGTCCCAGGTCGGGATGACGGCGTCTACCTGCTTCCCCACGAGCGTTTCCTCGGATCCAGCGAGGAGGGTTTCGGCCGCCGGATTCGCGTGGCTGATACAGCCGTCGACGTCCAGGACGAGCGTTGCGTCGCCCATCTGCTCGACGATGGTTTCCTGGGCGGCTGGCACCGGATCGAGTGTCTTGAACGTGTAGAGGCCGGTCGTCATCGCTATTCCCGAGACTGCCCAGGCGAAAATCGTGGCGTCCTCGGGGATCTGCAGGAAGTACTGCTGGGTCAGCGCAATGGTCCAGGGAGCCAGTGCCGCGATGAGGACGGCCGTGGCCTGTGTTCGGTACAGGTGTCGCGAGCGGACGAACAACTGAACGAGAACGACTGTCCCGGCGAGCGCCGCAATCAGAATCGTCGCCATGTGGGCGACAAACACTGCTGTGAGGCCGGCCCCGGGCGTCATCATCAGCGACCCCACGGAGCCGCTGGGCGGGAGGTCGAACAGCGAGACGCCCGGAAAGGCGAACACGGCCACCAGCATCAGTGGGTCAAGCAACAGTAATCCGACGGCCCGGCGCGTCACCGCCCGGCCGAAGTCGGCGTACTGCAACGCGGCGTACAGCCAGGCGATGGCGACTGCGCCCTGCGCGATGGTCGCGACCTGTCGGGCGAGCAACTGGGTCGACAGCGTCGTCGCGGTGATGTCGACGGCGTAGCTGGCAGCACCGACTGATAGAGCGAGGTGAAACACCACCATCGGCGTCCCGCCAGGGTCCTCCCGCTTGCGCCACGCGAGCAGCGAAAACACCGCGGAAAGGCCCGTCAGGACCCACAGGGCCGTCACGAAGCGGCCGTACATCGTTCCAGTAACGATACGCCTATTCCCACTTTATCTTATCGGTAGATGGGTATTATTAGTAAAAATAGCGCTTGCCTGTAGCCGGTCCACCATTATCCGCATCATTCCTTCTAACCCGACTGAGGCCTGTACGAACGGGATCCTCGAAGTGCGCCTGCCCGTCGAGACGGGCGCAACGGCCCGCGGTAAGCAAATCGAGGTCGAAGGCTAACCGTCGGGCCGCAGGTGTACCGCCCGATAACCGAGCTTTTTCGCTTCGTTCAGAACGATGTAACTGACTGTCAATCCCTCAAGAACAGAGAGCCGGCGAGTGGGATGGCAGTCATCGGCCAGCAGGCTCCGGCGGACAGCGGGTTCTCCAGCGGTGACTTCGTTCGCCTGCAGGAACGCAGCAGTGACCAGTCGGGTATCGCGAACGTGTGGCCCAGCGGCTGTGATGGCGCTGGTTGGGGCTGCGGCGTCGGTGGCCGCCCGCGATGCCGATGCCTCGCTCGACTCCAGCGTCGAGAGCGAATAGCGTCGGGCTTATGTCCGCGACGGCCCGACTGTAGCCCGTGACAGACCGCGCCCCGGAGTCAGTGACAGTGCAGCGTGACATCCCGTTCCACGAGGGGGACGGCGAGACGCTGACGCTCGATCTGTACGACTCGCCAGCGGCCAGCGGCCCGAAACCGGTCGCCGTGCTTGTCCGCGGTGGCGCGTTCACGTCCGGCGACAAGGGCGAGTTCGCCCGGCACGCGCTTGACCTCGCTGCGGACGGCTTTCTGGTTATCGAGCCTCAGTATCGGCTCGCGCCGGAGTGGACGTTCCCGGCGGCGTTGGTCGACGTGAAAGCCGCTATCGAGTGGGCCAGAACGGAGGGCGAGAACTACGGCGCGGACACTGACCGCATCGTCGGCGTCGGCCACTCGGCGGGCGCGAATCTCGTTGTCCTGGCAGCGCTGACGGCGGATGAACCCGGGTTCGAACCCGAACTGTACCCCGGCGCGTCTTCGGCGCTGTCGGCCGCTGTCGGCTACGCCGGCGTCTACGACTTCCACGCGCTCGACAGCACCACCGACGTCCCAGCAGGCGAGGGCCATCGCGCGTATCTCGGCGGCGGACCCGATGACGAACCCGCGGCCTACGACCTCGCCTCGCCGGTCGGACAGGTGAACACCGACGCTCCGCCGACGCTGTTGCTCCACGGGACCGACGACGACGTCATCCCGCCAGCCCAGTCCGAACTACTGGCCGACGCGCTCGGGCCGATGACCGATGTCGTCCACGAGACGGTGCCGTCGGATCACGGCTTCCCCTTCCACGGGACGCACTACGATGACGTGTACGAACGGACCGTCGAGTTCATCCGGCGAGTCGGAGTCGGCGGCCCGGATACGGATGAAACGGCCGGTACAGGCGAGAAAACCGGCTTGCCCGGCGGCGACCTGCCGGGACCGGCCGACCGTATCGACGATCTCGGACCGGAGGACACTCGGGGCCCGGATCGCCGCGACGGCCCCGGATTCTGACGGTTAGGTCGAAAAGTTAAGTAGCTCGCAAAAGTGAGATAAGATACCAATGGCCATAGATCCGGAGTTCGAGGAGAACCGCGACGTTGTCGAACAGCACGACGGACACGACGTCTGGGGGCCGGTCGACGAGCCCGAGGAACTGGGCATCCACGGGACACACGTCGCCGTCGACTTCGACATCTGCATCGCCGACGGCGCGTGTCTGGAGGACTGCCCCGTTGACGTGTTCGAGTGGGTCGACACGCCGGACCACCCGGAGAGCGAAATCAAGGCCGACCCCGCCCACGAGGAGCAGTGCATCGACTGCATGCTCTGTGTCGACGTGTGTCCGGTCGACGCCATCGACGTGGACCCAGGCCGTGCCGGTCGTATCTGAACTATCGGACTGTCCTGTTTCCGCGGGATTGCAGCGTTCTACACCCCAGATATAAACGCCCTGTAGCTGTCAGCCTGTCGTCATACAGCGTGCTGCCGGATTCTACCTCACCTGAGACAGAGACGCCGACCTGTCATACAGATTTGTAAACATACATTTATTATAGATTCTTGTGTGAGATACACTCACGAGGGTCGTGATACCATGCATACAGTCGTCATGACAAAAGGCGTACCGGACTTCCGCGAGGGACAGGTATCGTTCGACGAGGATGGCCATCTCGAACGCGGGAAGACACCGACGGTGATGAACCCCAACGACAAGCACGCGCTTCGGGCGGCGTTCCAGACGAAAGTCCGCAACGGGGGGCACGTCTCGCTGATGAGCATGGGGCCACCGGGATACAAAGAGGTCTTACAGGAGGGGATGCGGGACGTGTACGCCGACGACCTGTATCTCCTCTCGGACCGTGAGATGGGGGCCGCAGATACGTGGGCCACTGCGATGACCGTCGCCACCGGCCTGCAGAAACTGGACGACCAGCCCGATCTGGTGTTTGCCGGGTTCAAGACGGCCGACGGCGAGACGGGTCACACCGGCCCACAGACCTGCTGGTGTCTGGACTGGCCGATGATTACCCACGTCGTCTCGCTCGACATCGACGAGAACGCCGGCACCGTCCGGGCCAAGCGGCTGGTCGATGGCGATATCTCCGAGATCGAGACGGTCGAAGCGCCGATGCCGTGTTTCATCGTCGCCGACCCCGAATTCGAACCGACTTACCGGAAGGCGAGCCACCGGCTGAAACACAAGGATCTCCGCGATGAGACTCAGGAACGGGCCGAGGAGTACGAGGACTATCTCACGGTCTGGGACCACGAAGACCTCAACCTCGACCCGGACTACATCGGCCTGGACGGCTCGCCGACCATCGTCTCCGGCGTCGACCCGATTCCCAAGGCTCCCTCCGAGCGGGAGGCGACGATGATCGAAGCCGACGATAGCGAGGCGCTGGAACCGGTACTGGACGAACTCACGCCGTACGCGGCAGGTGACTGACCATGCCTGACATCGACCCCACAGACCACGAGATCGCCGAGCTGGGACCGAAAATCAAAGACGTCGACGACGCTGACGAACTGCGGGCGATGCTGGAACTGGAGGAGGACGGCGAGGACCGCATGCCCGTCAAGACGCTCATCGAGGACCGCATCGAGAAGGTCGAGGCCGAAGACGACGGCGAAATCGACCCGGAAGCTGTCGACCTTTCGGACCTCACCGTCGCCGACGTGGCGAACATGGTGCGGGACATCGACGACGCCGACGTCCTCCGTGACCTGCTCGAACGCGAGAAGGCGGGTGAGGACCGCAAGACGGCGAAATCGCAGATTGAGAGCCGAATCGAATCTGTCGAAGGAACCGAGGAGGACGAGGGTGAGGAGACGGCGGAAGTCGAGTACGTCCCACCGGAAGAGAAATACCCGGACCTCGACCACCCGACCAACGACAAGCAGTGGGTCGAGGGGACCGTCGGCGCGGAGTACCGCGACATGTGGGTGTACTGCGAGACCCAGGCCGGCGAACTCGTCGACGTGTCGAAGGAGATGCTCGGGAAGGCTCGGGAGCTAATGGACACGTACAACGAGGACTACGATGAGAACGAGCGCGTCGTCGCCGTCCTCATCGGGGCCGATGCAAGTGATCACGTCGAGGACGTCATCGCCTACGGCGCGGACCTCGTCGTCTACCACGAGGACCCTCGTTTAGAACGGTTCCGCCACCAGCCCTACACCGAAATCTTCTGTGACATGGCCCGCGCTGGCGGGGAACTCGCCGCCGAGGGCCGCGAGGAGGTGGCGTGGAAGGATTACCACGAGCCGCGCTACGCTGTCTTCCCGGCGACGAACAACGGCCGGGACCTCTCGGCGCTCGTCCAGGGCGAACTCGACTCCGGGCTGGCCTCCGACTGTTCGGGGCTGTACATCGAGAGCGCGATGATCTCCAACCCCGCGAAAGTCGGCACCGCCGGTGACAAGAAGGAGTTCGAACGGGTGTTGCACATGAAGCGCCCGGACTTCTCCGGGTTCGAGTACTCGACGATTCTCTGTATCGACAAGCCCAACCGGGACTTCCACCCGCAAGGGGCGTCGGTGATTCCGGGGAGCTTCGAGATGCCCGACCCAGATTACGAGCGCGACGGCGAGGTCGTCGACTACGAGATGGACCTCGACGAGGAGTGGTTCACAGTCGAGGTCGAGGAGTACGACCGCCTCTCCGGCGGCGTCGACCTCACCGGCAACGACGTCGTCGTCGCCGTCGGCCGGGGCATCGGCGACGACCCGACACAGGGCATCGAGCAGGCGCTGGACCTCGTTGACGCCTTCGACGAGGCTGACCTGGGACTGTCCCGCGGCGTCATCACTTCGTCGTACTCCTTCGACAGCCACGTCGAGCAGTACGTCACCGAAGAGCGCCAGATCGGCGAGTCCGGGCAGGAAGTCGAACCTGACGTGTACATCGCGGCGGGCATCTCCGGCGCGATTCAGCACAAGGTCGGCTGCGACGAGTCGGACACGATAATCGCCGTCAACACTAATCCGGACGCCGACATCCGTGACTTCTCGGACTACCTCATCGAGGGGGACCTGTTCGAGGTGCTCCCGCAGTTGACCGAGGCGGTCGAAGCCGGTGAACTGGGTGCGATGATGGAGGCCAGCGATGACTGACGCCGTTGAGGAGTACGAGGCGGTCGTCGTCGGCTGCGGACCGGGCGGGGCCGCCGCGGCGGCGACGCTCGCGCGAAACGGCGTCGAGACGCTCGTGCTCGAACGCGGCGTCGACGCCGGCTCGAAGAACGTCTCGGGCGGGCTCATCTACGCCGAGGAGTCGGCCCCCTACACCATCGACGGGCTGTTCCCGGACTTCCGCGAGGAAGCGACGGAGCGGCCGGTGACGGAGAACGTCATCCACAACATCGCCGGCGACAAGGTGAAATCGTTCGACATCGGCGACCTGCACCACCACGACACGGCGTGGGCCGACGCCGTGCTCCGCCGGAAGATGGACTCGTGGCTCGCCCAGCAGGTCCACGAGCGCACCCGCGAGACCGGCGGCGGCCTGCTGACCGAGGTCCACGTCACCGGCCTGCTCCGCGAGCGGGGCGAAATCGTCGGCGTGACGACCGAGGAACTGGATCCGATCAAGGCCGACCTCGTGGTAGCCGCTGACGGCGTCAACTCCGAACTCGCCCGCGACGCCGGCCTGATGGACTGGGAGGACCCTGACGAGTGGTTCCAGGGTGTCAAGGCGGTCGTCGACATGGAGCCCGGAGTCATCAACGACCGCTTCGACGTGGCTCCCGACGACGGCGCGGCCCACCTGTTTTCGGGCGACCTGTTCGACGGCGTCCGCGGCGGTGGCTTCCTCTACACCAACGAGGATTCGCTCTCTATTGGGACCGTGTTCCACCTCGACTCAATCGCCGAGGAGCACGCCGAGCCCCACGAACTGCTCGACAGCCTGCTCACGCACCCGCTCATGGCCCAGTGGCTCGGCGGTGAGTACGACGAACGCGAGTACAGCGCGAAACTGGTCCCCGACTCGAAGAAGGCGGCCCATCCCTCGCCGCATAAGGACCGCCTCGTGCTGGTCGGCGACGCCGCCGGCCAGATGCAGGCTCAGGGCCCCATCATCAAAGGGATGAACCACGCGGTCACCGCCGGGGCGCTGGCTGCCGAGGCGTTCGCCGACGCGAGGGCGCGGAACGACCCGTCCCAGGCCGGTGAGCTGTACGAGAAGAAACTCCACGACGAGGGCGTGATGGACAAGCTCCGGCCGACCGGGTACAGGGTGTTCGGCCAGCTCGGCGAACTCGGTCCCGTCGACGACCTCTCGAACGCTATCGCCGAGTCCGCCGTCGGCCGGTTCGGGGTCCGCGCGGCAGGCGGCCTGCTCGAACGGGCCTACTCGTCGCCGCGGCTGGTGTCGATGATTCCCGACACGAAACTGCCCTACGTGACGCTGCCGACGGTCATCGCCGAGGAACTGGGCGAGCCCGTGACCGACGAGAACACCGTCTCGCCACCCGACTTGGCCGACCGCATCGGCGACCTGACCTACGACGTGGGCGACCCCCACATCGAACTGGTCGACAACTCCTTCGAGGCGTCTGGGACCGCCGTCACGGCCTGCCCGGTCAGTGCCCAGGACTTTGGCGGCGGCTGTTACCGCGACGAGACGGTCAAAACTAACGGCAGCGAGGAACACCTCGTGAGCCTCGATACCCAGCCCTGCGTCGAGTGCGGGACCTGCGCCATCGTCGCCGACACCGAGTGGGAGCACCCCGCTGGCGGGAAAGGGGTGGAGTTCAATCAGGGGTGACCTGTTCGGCGATGCGCGGCCAGTACGACGACCGAATCCGGGCGCTCTCCCGCCGGGCCGAGGAGGCCCACGAGTCGCTGGACCCCGACCCGCCGGACGAGGAGCGCGCGATGGAAATCGTTCGGGAGGGGTTCGGTCCCACAGTAGCCCTGTACTGCGAGGCCCGGACCGGCGGGTCGTGGGTCCGGTTCTCCGAAGCGGAGTTCGAGCGGCTGGAACGGACGATGAACGACTGGCTTGACTGCTACGCCACCTGCTACGGCGTGGAGTTAGCCGGCACCTACAGTGTCAGAGCGGCCGCAGAGCTGCTCGTCGATACGCACAACGCCCGCGACGTGGCGGTTCTTTTGACCGGCGTTCCGGAGCAGTAGCGACTGTCTACTGTGAATTACACGATCTTTGATAAAAGACTAAGTACTGTGTCGTGGTAGCAGATACCATGGAGCTAACAGAGCCACTGCAGTTCGACCACGAGGACCGACGGGACATCTACGAGTACGTCGAATCGCACGGGTCAGTTGAGCCACGAGCCGCACGGACGTCGCTGCAGATAGACCCGCGCCCGTTCGGCCACCACGTCGCGATACTCAAACGCGACGGCGTGCTGGCAGAAATCGACGGGGAACTCCGCATCGCGTACAACGACACCGTCGAGGAGGAGTTCGAGGCCGACGACATCGAGTTCACCATTCGGCAGGCCCGTCAGGAGGACCTGACCGGCCTCGTCGGGGCCATCCGAGCCGCTATCGGCGGCGGCGAGTACGTCGACGCGGAGACCGTCGCTGACGTGGTGGACAGCGAGGGCGTGTTGCTCCGACACAACGAACTGGAGTCGCGCATCTTCTTCGTCGCCTGCATCGACGACGACGTTGTCGGGTGGGTCCACCTCAAACACCCTGAAGTGGAGAAACTCAGCCACACCGCAGAGCTAACGCTGGGCGTGCTTGACCGCTATCGGGGCCACGGTATCGGCTCACAGTTGCTCGCCCGGGGCACCGAGTGGGCGGCGTCGAACGGCTACGAGAAGCTGTACAACTCTGTCCCATCGACGAACGAGGACGCGATCGAGTTCCTCGAAGGCCACGGCTGGGACACCGAAGCCGTCCGTGAAGACCACTACAAGTTCGGCGACGAGTACGCCGACGAGGTGATGATGGAAGTCGACCTCTAGGACTCCGTCCGACCCAGCGCCCGAATTGTCTCCCGAGCCAGGTCACCGTCGACTTGCTGTGGCACTGTCAGCAGGAGTTTGTCGATTATCTCCCTCTCCGCTATCGAATCTCTCTTTTCGCGGGCCTGAGCCGGCGTCCCGGCGATGCCGAGGTCAGCCGTCATCTCGTCAGTGACGAGCTCCGTCGCCTCCCCGCGGTCACCCGCCTGCCAGGCGTCGGCGATGCGCTCCGCCCGGTCCGGATACGTCTCCGCGACGGCCCGGCGATACCCCTCGCCGCTGCCGACGTAGTAGGCGATGTGCTGTCGGAGTTCCTCGGTCGCCCGCTCGGAGTCCTCGTGGACCACCGCCGGCACGTACGGGGCGACGGAAATCTCGCTCGGGTCGCGGTCGGCATCGCGTGCCGTCTCCGTGATGTAGTCGAACGCCGACTCCAGTTCGGAGAACGGAATCATGTGCGGCAGCCAGCCGTCGGCGAGTCTGGCGACGACTCGCCTGTTCGCCGGCCCGAGCGCGGCGTGATACACCGGCACGTCGCGGTCTAGCGGCGGAACGCCCCTGACCGACACAACCTCGCCGTCGTAGGTCACCCGTTCGTCGCTCGTCATGAGCTGTTTGACTATGTCGATGGTCTCGTGGGCGCGACGGACCGGTCGCTCGAACTCCATGCTGTGCATGTTCTCGATGGATCGGGCTGTACTCGTTCCCAGGCCCAGGACTGCCCGCCCGTCTGAGACCCTGTCGAGGGTCGTCGCTGTCATCGCCAGCACGGCCGGCGACCGCGAGAAGACGTTGAGTATCGCGCTCCCGATTTCGATGTCGTCAGTCCGGGTCGCGATGTCCGTGAGTTCGACGACGGAACTGGCACCCCACAGTTCGTTCAGCCAGACCGAGTCGTAGCCCCAGTTTTCGGCCTCGACGGCCAGGTCGATTGTGCTGTGGTCCTCGACGCGTGGCACGACGACTCCCAGATGCATGGTGTGACCGACCGCCGGAAACCTAATAAAGAATCGTGTTGGTAGCTCGCTGCCGTTCCTTTCTACCCTGGCACCCTCACTCCTGGCCAATCATCCGCTCCTGCTCCTGCCAGTACTCCTCGCGGAGTTCGTACTTCTGGATTTTCCCGGTCGCCGTTTCAGGGAGCGAGTCCCGGAAGTCGATACCTGCAGGAACCTTGTAGCTTGCGACGCGTTCCCTGAGGAACTCGAGAATATCCTGTTCGGTCGCGTCGCTGTCGGCCGTCGGGACGACAATTGCCATCGGCGTCTCGCCCCAGTCCTCGCTCGGGGCCGGAATGACCGCGGCTTTCAGGACATCGGGGTGGTCGTACAGTTCGTCTTCCAGTTCGATAGAGGAGATGTTCTCACCGCCGGAGATGATGATGTCCTTCCGGCGGTCCATGATCTGTACCATTCCGTCCTCGTCCCACGTCGCGAGGTCGCCGGTGTGGAAGTACCCTTCGACGCGGTCGTTGAATGCCTCCTCGGTGATCTCGGGCTTGTTGAGATAGCGGTCCATCACCTGGTTGCCCTGCACCACGATCTCGCCGATGGTCGTCCCGTCGCGTGGCACGTCGTTCCCGTCCTCGTCGACGACCCTGATATCGGTACACAGCACCTGGGACCCCTGCGTGACCTTGAGTTCCCGGCCCCGCTCGGCGATGCGCCGCGGGGAGTTGCTGGTCGTGATGATCGGGGCCGTCTCGGTCAGGCCGTAGATGTGGATGATGCGCCAGCCGAACTCGTCTTCGACGCGTTCGATGGTCGCCGTCGCCGGGGCACTGCCGGCCGTCGCGATCCGTACCTCGCGGTCACCCTGTGTCACGACGTCGCCATCGTGAGCCCGGTAGTGCTGGATGAGTTTGTTCAGCACCGTCGGCGCGCCGCACATGAACGACACGTCGTACTCTCGCACTCGCCGGAAGGTGTCCGCGGCGTCGAAGGTCCGCTGACAGACGTGAGTGCCGCCGGTCCCGGTGATGGCGTAGGTGTGGCCCCAGCCGTTGCAGTGGAACATCGGGAGCGTCCAGAGGTACGTGTCGTCGTCCCGTATCTCCATGTGCTGATTGAGCACCAGCGCGTGCCAGCTCTCTGTCCGATGGGTTCTGACCACGCCCTTCGGGTCCCCTGTCGTGCCGGACGTGTAGTTGATGCTGGCGTCGTCGTCCTCGGCCATGTCCGGCCGGTCCGGTTCGGCTGTCGGCTGCCCGTCGAGGATACCGCTGTAGGCTTCCCATTCCCCGTCAATACGGTCGGGCTCGTACCCGATGAACGTCTCCGCAGGAATGTCGTCCCGTACCGGCTGGACCTTCTCCGCGAAGTCGTAGTCGGCGATTACCGTCGCCGCTTCACAATCGTTCAGAATATACTCGATTTTCGCGGGGTCGAGCCGGTAGTTCAGCGGGACGAACACGGCACCGAGTTTGTTCGTCGCGTACAGCGTCTCGATGAAGTAGTGTGTGTTCGGCGCGAGGACGGCCACGCGACTCCCCTTCGAGACGCCCCGGTCCGACAGCGCGTGGGCCAACCGGTTGACCCGCTCGTTTACCTCGGCGTACGTGTACTCGGTGCCGTCGTGGGCGACGATACCGGTCACGTCGTCGTAGATGTCCGCTGCACGGTCGATGAAGTCGGTGGTGAGCATCTCGCGTTTCATGATAACACGCCTCACTTGTCGTATTCAATCCCAATTATTATTATATTTTCTTCGTGAACGGTTGACAGCCACCCGAACCGATACCTTCGTGTGAACTAATCTGTCTATCGGGAGAACAACAGCCTACGGCCACTCGTCCTCGTGGCCGTCCATCGGCGCGGGGACGACGCCGTCCTTCTGCGCCCAGACGCGAGCGTGGTTCGGACACACTTCGCGGTTCGCGTCCCAGGGGATGTGGAGTTCGACTGCGGCCTCGTTCCCGCAGTCGTCCTCGGCACACCGAGTCATAGGAGCGCGACGGCGACCATAGTGACCAGTATCGACGCCGTCAGCAGGGCCTGGACGATGCCCGAGGCGAGCATGCCGACGGTCGTCACCAGGGCGGCCTTCGCGCTCCCGCGAGCGTCCTCCTGCCGGTAGAACTCGACGACGAACACCGTGCCGGCGACGCCCAACAGGATGCCGAGTGGGCCGGTGACGAAAAAGAGGACGAGCGCCACGACGCCAGCCAAGGCCGCCGTCCAGTTCGACGCCCCGCCGACGCGTGCGGCGACGGCCCCGCCCGCAATGTCGACGGCCCACGTCAGCAGGCCGACCAGCGTCAACAGGGCCAGTACGATCGTTCCGGGCTCGGTCATGCCGCTGGCGACCCAGTAGAGATAGACGCCGGCGAGCGAGACGAGTGCGCCGGGGACCTGCGGTGTGAGGCTACCGATGACACCGCCGACCAGCAGGGCGAACGCGAGCACGAACAGCAGCGTTTCGAGGCCGAGCAGGCTCATTGGTGTCTGTCGAGTTCCTCCTGTACCCAATCGTCGCCGTACAGACGCGTCAATCTTTCGACTATTCCGCCCAGCGTTCGCATACACTCCCGCTCAGAGACGAAATCCAGTTCCGTGGCAACAGTCGGCCACGGATGCGCTTGCAGGACTTTTCGGACAAGCAGGCGTTCCTCTCGCGGTGACAGCGCGGTCCGCTCCGCCGCGTCCGAGAGGTGTCGACGGGTGAGTTCACGGAACGGCTTCGGGTTCGTGTCGAGAACCGACGCGCCGCCGGGGACGCCCGCGACCAGTCGCCACTCCCATTCGGAGAGCGAGAGCGTCGGCTCCACGTCGGTCGCCTCGATGACGGCCCGGACCACGTCTGGGTCGCAGTCGTCGAGCGAGTCTGACAGCACCGCCGCGATGCGGTCCTGAAACCATCCACCGTGTCGGGTCGAGAGCGCCGCCCCGTCGTCGGAACAGGGGTCCAGCATCACGACGGAGTACTCGCCGCTGGTCGCGTTTCGCGAGGTGGCGAGGTGCACGGTACTGTAACCGTTGTCCGCCCAGAAGCGGACGAGTTCCGGCGTCGCACCGTAGCTGACCCCAAGCCAGTCCACTTGGTCGGCGAACTCCGTCTCGATTTCCGAGAGGAGTTCGGAGCCGAGCCCGCGGGACCGGGCCGCGGCGTGGGTCGCGATGCGGAGGACCCGCTGGCCGACCGGAATCCCGGCGGCCTCGTCCCGGAGCTGCGTCGACAGCACGTCCGGAAGCATGTTCCCGCGGACCCGCCCTCCCTCGTACATCGTGGCTCGCGTGTCCGCCGAGAGCCTGCCCTCCTGAGCCAGCAACGCGACCGCGACGACGTGGCCCTCGTGGGTCAGTGCCCGGACAGTGAGATTGGGTGCGTCGAGCAGTCGAGCCAGATCCGAGGGTTCCGTCCGGTAGTGGGCCAGCACGAGTAGGCCGAAGGTCTCCCGGAGCAGGTGTTCGTCGGCGAGCAGGTCAGCCGTCGAGAGCCGGCGATACTGTACGCTCTCCGGCGTCGCTTCGGTGATGAGCTGGTCGACCGGCGGGCGCGCGTCCAGCAACAGCGCCCGGAACGCCCACACCTCCACGGGGTCGGCGTCGCCGTACCGGATCGGCGTCGTCATCGACACGTCGGTGACCGTGTGGTCGCTTTCCGCCAGGCGGTCCCGGAACCGCACCGAGAAGCCCCGGCCCGCCCCCTCGTACCCGTGGACGGTCGTGGTAAAGGCGACCGCCGGGGCGTCGAGGAACTGTTCGAGTCGCCGGACTGGCAGGGCCGCGGCCTCGTCGACGATGACCACGTCAGGATCGTCCGGTAACGCCGCGGCCTCGTCGGGGGACGAGTACCGCACCCGGCCCGCCCCCGAAACGTCGAGCCGCTGAGGATTCGACACCTGGTCGCGCGCGAAATCGATACCGAGCGTCTCTAGCAGGTGTGCCGCCCGCGCGAACACCTCGCCGGCACTCCGGTACTGCGGTGCGGTCACCAGCACGTCCCTGCCCGCCGCGGCGAGATTGCCGGCGGCCAGCCCGGCGGCGCTGGACTTTCCCCGGCCCCGGTCGGCTTCGACAACGACCGCCGCGCCGTCGCCCTGCAGGGCCTCGAACGCTTGGACCGCGTCCTGCTGGTCGTCGGTGAGACACTGGGCGTAGGTCTCGGAGCGGAACCGCGCGTCGGCTGGCAGTTCCGGGTCTGGAACCGGGTGACTCGGCGGCGGATTCGTCAGACCATCCTGCTCGACAGTGCCCGTGTCGGCGTCGACGATGGCGATACCCCGGTGTGCCCGGAGCGTCTCGACGAACCGACGGCGGAAGTGGCCGGTCACGTCCTCGACGCCGAACGGCGGGACCGCGAGCGAGGCGTCGAACCCGTCCCGCTCCTCGGGCCATCGGTCCAGCGGCGGCGCGAGAATAACGTAGAGGCCGCCGCCGTCGACTGCACCGACGGTCCGCCCGACCGCGTCCGGCCGCAGTTCCTCGTGCGCATCGACGACGACGGCCGTCCGGGTCCGCCCGAGGAGTTCCTCGGCGCGGGACTGCTCGTGGTGTTCACAGTCGAGGAACGACTCCGGCCCGACGACGGTCGTCTCAGCGCTGGGGATATCCGCAGCGTCGAGGGCTGCCCTCGCTCGCGCCCGGGTTCGGTCGGGGTCGCCCGCCAGCACGAGCAGTCGCCGCTCGTTTGCGCGGCGGGCCTCGGCTCGGAGCGAGCGCGCGATGTCCATACCGGTGGTGGCGGACGAGTCAGTATGGACCTGACGGTCACGGCGCCATCGAGGTACGCTTTTCACCGGACCGGACACAGTGGCCGGTATGGCACCCCTCCAGACCCCGCTCTGTGCCAAAATCGGTATCGACCACCCAGTTGTGCAGGCACCGGTCGGAAGCGTCTCCACGCCGGCCCTGGCCGCGGCGGTCGCGGACGCGGGTGGCCTCGGGATGCTGGCGATGTCGTGGCGCGATGCCGACGCGATTCGTGATGCATACACGGAAGCCGCAACCGCGACAGACGGCGTGATCGGCGTCAACGTCGTCCTCGACGAATCGACGGGCGTGCTCTCGCCGTCGGCGTGTCTCGATGCGTGTCTGGACGCGGGCACGTCGGTTGTCTCCTTCTCCTTTGGCGACGCCGAACCGTACATCGACCGGGTCCACGAGGCCGGTGGGACGGCGATGGTA
Organism: Haloarcula sp. CGMCC 1.2071; assembly: GCF_037078445.1. Lineage (NCBI taxonomy): Archaea > Methanobacteriati > Methanobacteriota > Halobacteria > Halobacteriales > Haloarculaceae > Haloarcula > Haloarcula sp. CGMCC 1.2071. Next base: position 303,707 of record NZ_JAYMGY010000003.1, on the reverse strand, counting down.
ACGGTCGGAAGTGCCGCCGAGGCCGAGGCTGCCGCCGACGCCGGAGCGGATGTCGTGGTCGCCCAGGGCCGGGAAGCCGGCGGCCACATCCAGAGCGACGTGACGACGATGGCACTGCTCCCGCGGGTGGCTGACGCGGTTCCAGTGCCAGTCGTCGCAGCCGGCGGTCTCGGCGACGGTCGCGGCCTCGCAGCGGCGTTGACGCTTGGCGCCGACGGCGGCTGGTTCGGGACTCGGTTCGTGGCGACCGAGGAATCGGGCGCTCACGAAACATACCGGGAACGCATCGTTGATGCGCCCGAGACGGCGACGCGGTTCACCGAACTGTTCGACCGGGGCTGGCCGGACCAGCCACATCGGGTCCTCGAAACCGACGAAGTCAGACAGCAGCCCGGTGCCGATTCAGATGGGGAAACCGGCGGCAGCGATTCCGAACAGGTCGCACGGATGCCCGACGGCGATCCGATCAGTCGGCTTGCTGATATGCCTCCGCTTGCGGACATGACCGGCGACGTCGAAGCCCTGCCCCACTACGCTGGCCAGAGCGCCGGGCTCGCACAGGACGTTCGGCCCGCCGGCGAGGTGGTTGCCCGTCTCGTCTCCGACGCGAGGGCTGCGCTGGCCGATGCGTCGGCGGCCGCGGAATAGACAGACCACCCGACAGCACCCGTGTGCCGGCCTGGCACGCGATTTCGGCTTCGAAAGCGCTTTTAGGGCCGGTGGCACAGAATGGGGTACAGCCTGCGCCGAGTTGATGATGCTCCCAGCCTTTTCAGGATACACACCATCACGGTGTGACGGGCCTCGCGGCCCGGACACGGCGGGGGAGCCTGAGCTCGCGCGCAGGAGGTGAACATACAAATGCCAGTATACGTAGATTTCGACGTTCCCGCGGACCTCGAAGACGACGCCCTTGAGGCGCTCGAGGTCGCCCGGGACACAGGCGCGGTAAAGAAGGGTACAAACGAAACGACAAAAGCCATCGAGCGCGGCTCCGCTGAGCTCGTCTTCGTCGCCGAAGACGTCCAGCCCGAGGAAATCGTCATGCACATTCCGGAGCTTGCCGACGAGAAGGGCGTTCCCTTCATCTTCGTCGAGCAGCAGGACGACCTCGGTCACGCCGCCGGGCTCGAAGTCGGCTCGGCCGCCGCAGCCGTCACCGACGCCGGTGAGGCTGACGCCGATGTCGAGGACATCGCCGACAAGGTCGAGGAGCTTCGGTGAGGTGACCTCGGATGAGCGCTGAGGAATCCGAAAGCAGCGGTTCCACGCCCGCCGAGGTTATCGAAGTCGTGGGCCGGACGGGGATGCACGGCGAGGCCATGCAGGTCAAGTGCCGCATCCGCGAAGGCGAGAACCAGGGGCGCATCATCACGCGCAACGTTCTCGGCCCGGTCCGCGAAGGTGACGTGCTCCAGCTCCGCGAGACGGCTCGCGAGGCCGACACCATCGGAGGGCAGTAACCATGCCCCGGACACGCGAATGTGACTACTGCGGCACGGACATCGAACCCGGCACGGGGACGATGTTCGTCCACAAGGACGGTGCGACCACGCACTTCTGTTCCTCGAAGTGCGAGAACAACGCCGACCTGGGCCGCGAGGCCCGCAACCTCGAATGGACCGACACCGCCCGCGGCGAGGCCGGTGAGGTCGAGGAAGCGGTCGAGGACGAAGCCGAAGAGGCGGACGCAGAACCGGCAGCTGACGCTGACGAGGCCGAAGCAGACGCCGAGGAAGCGGCTGCGGACGAGGCCGACGCCGACGAGGACGCTGACGAAGACGTCGAGGACGAAGAAGCCGAGGAGGCCGAGGCCTGATGTCCGAACACGAGCGTACGTTCGTGATGGTCAAGCCTGACGGCGTCCAGCGCGGTCTCATCGGGGACATCGTCTCCCGCTTCGAGGACCGCGGCCTGAAGATGGTCGGTGGCAAGTTCATGCAGATCGACCAGGAGCTCGCCGAGGAGCACTACGGCGAGCACGAGGACAAGCCGTTCTTCGACGGACTCGTCGACTTCATCACCTCCGGACCCGTATTTGCGATGGTCTGGGAGGGCCAGGACGCGACCCGGCAGGTCCGCACCATGATGGGCGAGACCGACCCCGCCGAATCGGCTCCCGGCACCATCCGCGGTGACTACGGGCTCGACCTCGGTCGGAACGTCATCCACGGCTCCGACCACGAGGACGAGGGCGCAAACGAGCGCGAAATCGAGCTGTTCTTCGACGAGGACGAACTCGTCGACTGGGACCAGATCGACGCGCCCTGGCTGTACGAGTAACGCCAGATCGGCTGTCGCGTTTTTTCGAGCACAACCACCTTGAGGGCGGCGTCCGTACCGCTCAGTATGAGCCTGACGCTCTACCAGCTCGACGGCTGTCCGTACTGCGAGAAAGTCGCCGACCGACTGGACGAACTCGGGATCGACTACGACAGCGTCTGGGTCGAGGCGCTGCACTCAGAACGTGACGAAGTGAAGCGGGTCTCCGGCCAGCGGGGCGTCCCGGTGCTGGTCGACGACGACCGCGGCGTCACGATGGCAGAGTCCGAGCGCATCCTCGAATTTATCGAGACGACCTACGCGCCCGAAGCCCAGTCGGTGTAGAGGTAGCGGGCGGCCGCGCCGAGGCTCGCAAATAGCAATGGGAGGAAGAACATCAGAATCAGGAGCCACAGCACCGCTGGTGCGGCCTGTCCCTCGCCCCCGCCGTCGAACATAACTGTCCGGACGAACACGAAGCTCCCGATAAACCCAGTGACGACGTAGCCAAATCCGATGCCGGTTCCGACGAGCGCTGCCTCTTCGAGCAGGCTGTCTGACCGGGAATCGCCGCGGTAGCGTTCGAACAGTGCGCCGACGGTGAGCAGCGAGACGATAGGTATCAGGAAATAGACGATAGGGGGGATGCTCGCGTTCTCAACACCGTACAGGACGTTCCGCGCGGCCGAGCCGTACACCTCGGCACCTGTCGCAGTCACCAGTGTCGGCACATGATGGGCGTTGTACAGCACGAACCCGTACTGGACCAGCCGGTCCGACAGCTCCTGCAGGCCGACCTCCGGCGGGCCGACGAGAAACAGCAGCGTGACGAGCAGATACTCGACAGCCAGCGTCCCGGCGGCGACGCCGGCAGCCCGGAGCCACGGAAACGTTCGGAGGCTCTCGGCTAGCAGGTGACTCTCCGGCTGTGGCTGCTCGGCAGTGGCGGTCGGTGGCTCGTCCACCAGCGACTCGTCGACCGGTACCCCGGCCCCCTCGCCGTCCGCCTCGTCGGTCCCGTGTTCAGTCACGTCTAGCCGTATCAACTTCAATGACGGAAAAAAGGGTTCCGGTGGTCGCTACTCCGACTCGAAGTCGAGCGCCGCGCCGTTGATGCAGTACCGCTTCCCGCTCGGCTCCGGTCCGTCGTCGAATACGTGGCCCAGATGACCGCCACACTCGGCACAGACGACTTCCGTTCGCTCCATCCCGTGGCTGTTGTCTGCCTGTGTCTCGACGTTGCCTTCCTGATACACGTCCCAGAAGCTCGGCCAGCCGGTCTCCGATTCGAACTTCCTGTCGCTATCGAACAGTTCCGTCCCACAGCCGGCACAGGTGAACACGCCCTCGTCTTCTACGTCGATGAGGTCGCTGCTGAACCGCGGCTCTGTTCCGGACTCGCGGAGGATTCGGTACTCCTCGTCGGAGAGAATTTCGCGCCACTCTTCGTCGTTGTCCGGGAGTTCTCCTTTGGATTCACTCATGGGCTACCGTACGCTTTCCAGTGGTAAAAACCTAAAGCCAGGGGTGGGATTTGAACCCACGAACTCTCGATTACAAGTCGAGTGCTTGGACCACCCAAGCTCCCCTGGCGCGGTTGTATACCTGCGTTGTGTGGGGACCGTTTAGAGAGTATCGTTTTCGGTCGGCTTTTCGAGCTCGATTCGGTGTGGTGCGTAGCCGTGTGCTCGGTAGAACTGTCGGGCGGATTCGTTGTCCGCCATCACCTCCAGCGCGAGGATCTCCGCACCGGCCTCGCGAAGTAGCTCCTCCGCCGTATCGAGCAGTTCGCTACCGACTCCCTGACTCCTGTGGACCGGTTCCACGAAGATGTTCTCGATGATACCCCGCGTCTCGTCTTGTTCGTACCGGCCGCTGTCGATGGTCACCATGACGAACCCGACGATCTGCCGGTTTATACGGGCGATACGGACGTTCTCGGCGACAACGCGCTGTACGACAGTCTCCCGGACCGCGGTCCGGTTCCGGTCCCCGAACAGATGTGAGCCGTGGGTACGTTGGCTCTCCGCCAGTCGGACCCACAGGTCGACGATGGTGTCCACGTCGTCCATCGAGGCGGTGGCGATTTCCACGGTGCTACTCCGTGTCGTACGGTCAAAACAGTTCGGCTACGCCGCCGTATCCGTCCGCTGTGAGAGGTGGGACCGGCTGGCGTGGGTCAGACGTCACGACAGTCCGCACAGAGGAGTTGCCCGTTGAACGACGCCAGGTCCCGTGTAAACGTGCTACAGGCGGAACAGATGCCCTGATTATCGAACGAATCCTCGGCGGCGGACTGCATCCCGTCGGTGGTGGCTTCCTGCCCGGTCGTCGCAACCGTCGAGGGTTGCTCGGCGACCTCCGTCGACTCGCTCTCTAACCTCGCAGTCGAGAGGATGTCGTGCTCGGTCAGCGTTCCGAGAGGCTCTCCGTCGGCCGTTACCAGGAGAAATTCGGCGGACCGTGTCGCCATTCGGTCCCGGGCCGCCGGGAGTCCAGCATCGGGTCCGATTGTCGGAATGGATTCACGCATCACGTCGCCGACGGTGGCAGTCCCCGGGTCGCCGCCGTCGACGATGTACGCCAGCACGTCCCTGTCCGTCGCGACGCCGACCGGTTCGTTCCCCCGTAACACGAGAATCGGATGCTGGTCCTCTCGGATCAGCAACTCCGTCGTTTCGAGGAGGTCGTCGGACTCGCTTGCGCCGACGTACTCTCTGTTCATAACCTCCCGCACAGTGACCTCACCGTTCATGTGCCTAAGTACCACACGACCGGTCTAAAAGATACCTCCACTACGTTTATATCGCGTGGTTCACAACTTACTCGGTTGTCTCGGTTTCGATGCTAACGGCCTCGCCAGTCGCCCGACAGGTCTCTAACGCGTGCTTGGCGTCCATCCCGGCCGTAGCTGCCGTCCGCCCGCGTCCGACACCGACTTTCAACTCTACGTCGACCGCGTCACGGACGTGGTTGATTGCATCGTGGTAGTCTGCCTCGTCCAGGTCCGGACAGACCGCGATGACGTTGTCACCGCCGACGAAAAACGACAACGAGTCGTGGGCTTCGCGCATATACTTCATGAGCGCCGCGTACCCCTGCTCAATCTGGATGAACGTGTCGAACTCGTTGAGCTGGTCGGTGTACTTCTCGGTGGCGTCGTCGACATCGAAATGCGCGAGTTGCACGTCTGTGGGCTTCCGGAACTCCTCGCCGATCGTCTGGCCGCGTAGCACTTCTCGCCGGCCCTTGTCCTGTGCGCTACCGGCCTCCTGTAGCTGCTCTGTCGCCGTTCCCAGCGCCGAGACGGGTGTCGTTCCCGTCGCGACCGAGAGGCTCATCGTCACCGGGTAGCGATTGCCGACGGACTCCTGAATGAGTGCGTGTGCCGCCTCGTCCAGTCCGTTCGTCACGGCGATCATGTTGTCGAACCGCGAGAAGAAGATGTAGCCGTCGCGGTTCCCGAACAACTGTGCGAGGTCAGCGTACAACCGGGACTGGAGCGTCTGCAAGTCGACTTCACGGCGGGGCTCAGGTGTCACAGTCCACGGCCCGTAGTTATCAATCTGTATATGGGTGATCTGGGTGTTGGTCACTGTCCATCGTTCGTTTAGAAGCAACGGGTATTGCTCTGTCGAAATTAACCGGCAGAGTGGACTGAAGGCCGGTCCGGCCGGTGTCGGACTCCGGACATGCGAGCCGATTCAACGGGGGTCAGTCGGCACCGCGTCGGGGCGCTGTATCTCGACGGTCCCGATCATCGAATCGTACGCGACGACGTCCGTTGCCGTTAGTTTCGGGAGGTGCTCGATGAACAGTTCCTCGGTGAGTTCGTCCCTGTCAGCGTCAGGGACTGCCGCTGGCTCGATGTCACGCTGGGCCGCCAGAACCGCCGCCGCGAGGTCTGCGACGACCACCGGTTCACCGCGGTCTGCCAGTATCGAGAGCGCGCGACGGCGAGTGTCGTCCGACAACAGATCGGCAACAACCTCCTCGGGGAGTCCCTGCTCGGTGCGGTCGCCGCTTGAAGATGTCGTCGCCATACGCGACGCTACACCGGCCTCCCACAAGTATGTGTCGTGCCCACACACTCCACACAGTCAGGCCTGTTCGAGTCTGTACGGCCACCAGTCCGCCTCGCGCAGCGCGCGCCCGAGAGATTTGTGAAAGTCCGGGAAGTCCTCGAACTCCTCCTGATCGACGTACTCGAAGATGTCCGCCACGCTGACGACCGTCTCGTAGTCGATCCGAACCGGGTGGTCCCCGTACTGTTCGACGTATTCCTCGGCAGTCAGTGGGAAGTCCTCGTCCTCGTCGACTTTCTTCGCCAGCACAGCGTGGCCGTACTTGCGCCGGCCCTCGCTTCCTTCCTCACCGTCCGGATCGTGTGGCCAATCCATACGCGATTCTCTGGACACTGGCACAAAAAGGGTTTCTCTCCCCGCCTACAGTTCGAAGCCGCTGTCGTTCCGGCTGCCACCCCGTCGGAGGAGCGCAATGACGACGCCGAACAGGAGTAACGCACCGAGAAGTCCGCCGATGACCAGCACTGTACTGATGCCCATGACCGTCGCCGGGAGCGGCCCGAGTCCGCCGTCACCGTCACCCGCGGGTTCGGTCTGGACTGCTGGCTCCGTTCCAGTCGGCTCCGTCTTCGGCTCGGCACCGCCGTTCTCGTCGGTCTGGAGTTGGCTCTCGGTTACTTTGATTTCACCGGCGTTGACGTCGTTGAAGCCGATCTGGAACGTCCCCGGCGTCGTCACGACCGTCGACAGCGTCACTGTCTGTTCGGTGTCTGCCGGCACAGTCACCGAGGTCTGGTTGACGACCTCGTCGTCTACCCGCATCTGCGCGTCGTACGTGCCTGGGGCACTGCCGGCGTTTTCGACAGTTCCTCTGACGCTGACCCGATATCCGTCTGTCGCCTGTTCGCTGACGACTGACGTTCGCGTGACGGAGAACGACGGCTCAATTTTCCCGATGGCGTAGGCCGTCGCCCCTACGGTATCCGCCTCGTAAACAATACGGTCGGGCTGCTCCGTGGCGACGGTCGTTTCGGCGGCTTTCCAGGATCCGTTGACGCGATGATACACGCGGACATCCTGTGGTGTTATTCCGGCTGACTGGAGTGTTGAGCGGTCCAGCGCGAACTGCATCGACGACGGCTCGACGCCGTCCGACGACCCGACAGTCACCACACCGAACACCGATGCGTCGTCACCGGACGGTACCGCAAGGTCTGCCGCGCTGGGATCAGTGTACTCGGTCACGTCCTGCGTGAATGCCTGCCGTGATGCGTTGACTGTCCAGGACTGGACGGCAAAGGATCGGTTCGTTTGTTCCGATACGTTCAGTTCGTAGGGTTCGTTCGTCGGGACTGTCCCACCGCGTATCTTGAGCTGCCGCGTAGTCGAGTCCGTACGCGTTGTCTCGACTAGTGCCGGCTTAACCTTGACTCGACCAGCTGATTTCCCTGGGCTTTTGACTTTTATTCTGTACGTTCCAGGGGTATCAAACTCCAGTGCCTGCGTCCGCTCGACCGACGAGTCGGCGTCGACGACCACTCGATCGGTTGCTCTGGTTGTGCCGTTTACTACGTACTCAATGCTCAACGCGCCGCCCGAGCTGCCGGTGTTCTGGACCGTTGCCGTGACGTTTACCGATTCACCGGCCAGTATCGTGTTCGCGTCTTTCGACGCGCCGGACACGAACAGACTCGGTTCAGCAACAGCGGGGCCCGCTACCGTGGCTGCGAGGAGGAGAGAGACGACACAGACGATTAGGAGACCCGGAAGATGCTGCTTTGGGGACCTATCTTCACGTACCATTACGCAAATATAATCCAGACCATCGACATAAAACCGCCCGATTGCTTCGATTCGGTAAACTGTGCCTACACATCGGAAGGCAGCGAATTCTGTCCACCTCTTCTGTAGGCTCTCGGACTGGACCGAACGTTGCTGTAGTTGCATTCGAACCAGAGCAAGACGGTCGCACTCACTGTGTGCGCTGCGACTCGTCGGCTTCAAATCTCAGCTGGTGTACTTGCCACTCACGGTTTGTTCGTGGCAAAATACGGTGGGACTGGGATTTGAACCCAGGAATCCGTGAGGATACCTGCTTTCAAGGCAGGCGCAATAGGCCGCTCTGCCATCCCACCGCAGTCGGGCATACTGCGTGGGCCTTCTAAGACCTGTCGGTCTCTCGGACCACGGTCGGCTCGCCCTCGTCGTCGACAACACGGATTCCGAGGTCATCGAGGAACGTCATCGTCCGTTCCGGTACGACCCGACCAGCTCGGTTCCGGGCGCGTAGCAGCGGAACCATCGTTTTGAGATCCGATTGCGTTTCGAGGACCGGCGTCGACGGGAGAAAGTCCACGTCGAGGCCGGCATCCGCGGCGCGCTCGCCGATGGTTTCGACCGCTGGGGTGGCGTAGCTGTCCTCGAAATCTATCGGCTCGCCGAAACCCGCGTAGTAGACACGGCCGCCCTCAGCAGGGCCGAGTACCACGCCGCTGGATCGGAGTTTCATCGCCGCGCTGTCGATGAGTTGGCGGTTCAACAGTGCCGCTGTCGGTTCGACGGCGGCGACGGTTGCGACGTCTTCCCGGTCGAGGAGGTGTGTGACAGTGTTCCCGACCCGACCGGCGAACGTCGAGCCGACCTGTACCTCGAACCGGGCGTTGCCTGGCGATTCGAGGGCCTCTGTCACTGGCTCTCGCACCGCAGTCTCGGGGTCTACGCCGTCTGGGACCTGCTCCGAGGGACGGTAGTTCACCAACAGTTCGGCCCCGCTGATCTCCACCGCACGACAGACGTCAAGCAGCATTGCCTCGTACAGTCCAGCCGCCTCGGCGTCGTCCAAGAGGTCGCCCGCCAGGTCCTGTAACACGACCCCTTCGACTGGCGGATCAGCCAGTACAGTTACCGTAGTCATACTGTCTTCTCGGCCCGACTGTGATTAGTCGCTTGTGTTCCGACGCAGCTACAGAACAATTATAAGATGTGAGCAGTATTTGATAACTAAGAGAAACTATATGGAGCAATCCCAGACCTACAGATGTGACGGATGTGGGTCGGAGTACCGGGTTCTCGGGGAGCCACGACCCAAGATCGTATGCCGCGACTGCGAACGCGAAGCCACGTTGTCCGGGACTGCGGCGGCACAGCGGGCGTACCATATCGGCTACACGCGGTATCGCGAAGCGCGCCGGCAGCTATCCGACGCGCTGGCGACCGTCGAAGACGGGGAGATGGCGCTCGCTCGCGGTGGGTTCGACAGTGCCGCGTCGGACTTCGAGGAAAGCGTCGAGGAGTTCACGACGACTGTTCGCGAAGCGGACGACGACTCGCTGACCGAGTTAGCGGAACGGGCGCGCAAGAAAGCGACCTGTCTCTGGCAGGCCGCCGAGTGGCTCAGCGGCATGACTTACGCCAGCGAACAGGGTGAATCGACACAGGCGAGCCAGTACCGCCACGACGCCGAAAACCGGCTACAGGCAGCGACGGAGTACGGGACAGTGTCGAGCCCGGAAGAGTTGCTCCAGACCACTGAGAGCGAGGTCAAGTCTGATACCTGACTACCGTCCGCGCCGGCCCTTTGTCTGCCGGTAATCCTGTCCGAGCGTCTCGCTGAAGTGTTCCAGAAACGCTGTCCGTTCCTCGTCGGTCTGTTCACTCGGCGGAATCATCGGGAGGATCTCGAACCCGCGGCCGCGGATCGTCGTCGCGTGCCGGTCCTCGATATCGAGTTCGTCCTCACTCATCGTCGTGTACTCGAAGGCCAACTCTTCGAGCGGGCGCTGTCCGACCGGCAGCAGGATTTCGGGGTTTATCATCCGTATCTCGCTGTTGAGATACGGCTCGCAGTTGACGACCTCCTCGTCGGTCGCCGCCCTGTCGGGATGGCGACAGCGGGTCACGTACGTCAGGAAGGTGTTCTGTAGCTGCGGCCTGTCGGCGTTCGGGTCCGAGCACATGTCGACCGCGGCGAGGATGTCGAGCAGTTCGCGCTCTTGCTCGCCGGTAAAGGGGATACCGGACTCGTCAGCGCCGACTGCGGGCGAGTCGCCGAGGACGATGAACTCGGCGCCCACGTCGCCGTAGCCGTGGACGACGTTCTCGCGCGTCTCACACAGCGCGGGGCAGTTCTGGCACGCCTCGTCCATCCCGAACGGGTTCGACTTGGACTCCTGTTGTGCGTCCATCTTACTCGTCGTCGATGGTTTTCGCGTGGGTGTCCGCGTCCTCGGGGTCGTTCTGCGGGCTGGACGGGTGGTAGTTGGTGTCGTACTCGCCCGGGCGGTCGTCGAGCCGGTCGGGGTTGATGCGGCCGCCGAGCAGCATGAAGTCGAGGACCGTACAGGCCAGCATGGCCTCGACTACTGGGACCGCCCGCGGCGGCAGGACCGGATCGTGGCGACCGGTGACGGTAATTTCCTTGCCTTCGCCCGTCTCCCAGTCGACCGTCTTCTGGGACTTGGGAATCGACACCGGCGCGTGCCACGACACTTCACCGTAGATAGGCTGGCCGGTCGTGATGCCGCCCTGGATGCCGCCGTGGTCGTTGCCCACCGGCGTCGGGTGGCCGTCCTCACTAAACTCCCAGTTCTCCGTGTACTCACTGCCCTTGGTCGTCCGGGCTTCACGGCCGATGCCGTACTCGAAGTCGTTGACCGCCGGAATCGAGTACATTGCCTGGCCGAGGCGGGACGGGAAGCTATCGAACCGTGGCGCGCCGAGGCCGGACGGGACGCCGCGACATTCGAAGTAAATCGCGCCGCCGATGGAGTCGCCCTCCTTCTGGTGCTTGTCGGCCAGGTCGCGCATCTCCTCGGCCGCGTCGGGGTCGGCACAGCGGACTTCGTTTTCCTCGCTGTGTTCGAGCATGTCCTCGAAGGTGACCGGCCCCGATTCGACATCACCGATCTGACAGACGTGGGCCTTGATCTGGACGTCGTAGTCGGACTGTTCGAGGACCTGCTTGGCGACGCCGCCGGCGGCGACCCAGTTGACCGTCTCGCGAGCGGAGGAGCGGCCGCCGCCGCCCCAGTTCCGGGTCCCGAACTTCGCGGAGTAGGTGTAGTCGCCGTGGGACGGCCGCGGAGCCGTGATGAACGGCTCGTACTTGCCCGAGCGGGCGTCCTTGTTCTGGATGACCATCCCGATGGGCGTGCCCGTCGTGTAGCCGTCCTGAATCCCGGAGTTGATCGTCACCTTATCCGGTTCGCCCCGGGAGGTGGTGATCATCGACTGGCCGGGCTTGCGCCGGTCGAGGTCTTTCTGTATCTCTTCCTCTGAGAGTTCGACACCCGCCGGGACGCCGGAGACGGTACAGCCCATCGCCTCCCCGTGGGACTCGCCGTAGGTCGTCATGCGGAACAGACGACCGAACTCGTTGCCGTTCATTACAGTGGTGTCGGGGTTGGGGGCATTTGAACCTTGTAGATGTGGCCGGTGCTTGTCCCGCTATAGGCGACGATAGCGTCGGTATCCCCGCTATCTACCGCTCGACGGCCGCGCCGAGCGAATCGAGTACGTCGAAGAAGTCCGGGAAGGACACGTCGACGTGTTCCGCCCCGGTCACTGTCGTCTCGCCGTCGGCGACGAGGCCGGCGACGGCCAGCGACATGATGATACGGTGGTCCGCGCGACCTTCGACGGTCGTGCCGACGAGGTCGCTGTCAGCGCCGTAGACGAACAGTTCGTCTTGGTGCTCCTCGACCTCTGCGCCCATCTTCGTGAGTTCCTCGGCCATCGCGCTCACGCGGTCGGTCTCTTTGTACCGGACGTGCTCGGCGTCGGTGATCCGGGTGACGCCGTCGGCGGCGGCCCCCAGCGTCGCGATGGTCGGCAGGAGGTCAGGCGTGTCTTCGACACCGACCTCGATACCAGTCAGATCTGACTGTGAGACGGTGATTTCGCCCTTGTCCTCGTCCCAGTCGAGGTCGGCTCCCATCCGGTCAAGGATGTCGACGATGGCGGCGTCGCCCTGAGCGCTGGGGAACGCCGACGTGACGCGCAGGCCGTCCTCGGCGGCGAGTGCGCCGGCCGCGAGCAGGTAACTCATCGACGAGAAGTCCCCGGGGACGTTGTAGTCGCCGCCCGCTGGCGTGTAGGACTGACCGCCCTCGACGGTGAACCCGTTATCTGTCTTCTCGGCGTCGACGCCGAAGTCCGCCAGCACCTCAAGCGTGATGTCGACGTACGGCGACGATTTCAGTTCCGTCGTCAGGTCGATGTCGATGCCCTCCGGCGAGACAGCGCCGGCCATCAGGAGCGCGGTGATGTACTGCGAGGAGACGTCGCCGGGGATTTCGACCGCGCCGCCGTCGACGCCGCTGCCGACCACGAGCGGGGCCTGGCCGTTCCGGCGAGTCGATTCGGCGTCGCCGTTCAGTTGTCCGATGGCATCGAGCAGCGGCCCCTGGGGGCGCGACCGGAGTGAGCCGTCGCCAGTTAGCACCGCGAGATTGTCCTGCAGCGCGGCTGTGGCGGTGACCAGCCGCATCGTCGTCCCGCTGTTGGCACAGTCGATAACGTCGTCCGGCGTCCCCGGCCGGCCGTCGAAGCCCGTGACTTCGACCGTCGATTCGTCTTCAGCGAGCGAGACGCTGCCGCCGTAGGCCTCGACGGCGCGCATCGTGGCTTTCGTGTCTGCGCTCACGAGCGGGTCGTGGACGACCGCGCCGTCGGCGTAGCCCGCGGCCAGCACCGCCCGGTGCGTGTAGCTCTTCGACGGCGGCGCTTGCGCCGTCCCCTCGACCGTCGATTCGGCAATCGTGATGTCCATGCCCGGTCGGTAGCGGGCGTTCGACAAGAGGCTACCGCTCTCTCACCCCACCGACGGCGGGAGCAACGACCTTGTGGCTGGCAGCGGTACCACCGCTATGGTCCCAGCGATGGACGGCGCGACCGCTGCCGTCACGGGTGCGAGTAAAGGTATCGGCGAGCAGATAGCCCACGCGGTAGCGGGTGCGGGCGCACATACAGTCATCTGTGCTCGCGACGCGGAGGCCCTCGAACGTGTCGAAGCCGATATACGGGATGCAGGCGGCTCCGTGACCGCGATTCGGACGGACGTGCGCGACGAGTACGACGTAGAACGACTGGTCGAAACTGCGACGCGGGAGGGGAACGGTGCGATACAGTACGTCGTCGCCAACGCCGGCGTCTACCACGGGATCGCCGGCGAGACACCGCTCACCGAGGAATCCTACGCCGCATTCGACGACCACCTCCGGACGAACGCTCGGGGCGTGTTCTCGACGATCCGCGAAGCCGTCCCACACCTCGGTCCGGACGCCCGCATCGTCGTCCCGACGGGCGTCGTCGCCCGCGAAGGGATGCCCGGCTACGGCTCCTACGCCGTCTCGAAGGCCGCCGCGGAGGCTGTCGCCCGCGGGTTCGCCGCCGACCTCGACGTCCCGGTCGGTGCAGTCGACCCCGGACAGGTCGCGACGGACCTCTCCGGTGACGGCGGACGCGACCCGGAATCCGTCGCCGAAATGGTCCTCTGGGCGCTCCGGGACGCTGACCCGTCGGCACTGGACGGCGGCGTCATCGACTGGGGCGACTATCGGTCGGCGACGCGGTAACCGCCACCGATGGGTTTATTAGCAACAGCCCAGTGATTGTAGATAATGTCTATTAACTCGAACTCAATTTTTAATAACGCTGGCCGAATCTCCACCGCCGGCATCGCGAGTGTCGTCGGCCTGGTGATCCTGTCCGGCGTCGCAGTCACCGGCGGGGCGAGTAAGGTCCTGGTCATCTCCTGGGTCGCGTTCGTGGCAATGGCACTGGGCGCGTGGCTCGGGGCGCGGGCCGATGAAACGAACCCCTACCGACTGGTCTGGGGCTACGGGCTCGCGAGCGGGGCGATGGTCACGTCGGCGGCCATGTTCCTCGTCCCGCAGGCGATGGGACTGGGCGGCCAGGCCGGGGCAGCGCGTATCGGCGGCGTCGGCATCGCCGCCGGACTGGTCACCGGCTACGGCACCCACACTATCGGCCACCGGCTGACCCACGTCGAGACTGCCTTCGACATGACGACGCTTGCCATCGCCGCCCACGCCCTCTCGGCCGGCCTGGTCATCGGGCTGGTCTACGCCTCGATGCCCGAACTGGGTATCCTGCTCGGCCTCGCTATCGTCTCACACAAAGGGCCGGCCGGCTACGCCGCCGCCCGGCGGCTCGGACGTAGCGGCAAGTCCGCGACTGCCCTGTTGCTCCCCGCGGCCGGCGTCGGCCTGACGGCGATCCCGTCCGCGCTCCTTCCGGTCCCGGAGTCCGCCCTTCTCAACGCAGTTATCTTCGGGTTCGCCGCCGGTATCTTCCTCCACGTCGCGATGGACTTCCTGCCGAACTGCGAGGCCGGCAGCGAGATCGACGAGGTCTGTGAACTCCACGACCACTCCCACGACCTGCTCGACGAACTCCGAACGCACGCCGTCGGGTCGACGGTGGTCGGCGCTGCTGTCATCGTGCTGGCCTGGGTCGCTATCTGAACGCGCGTCCGTCGTCACCGGACGGGCACAGTCACAGTGATTCTCGTCCCGTCGGTATCGGCCTGGATATCCATATCGCCACCGACGTAGCTGATGAGCCAGTACGCGAACCACAGCCCCAGCCCGGACCCGTGTTCGAGCGGCTTCTCTTCCGCCGCCTCGATGACCCGCCGCTCTTGGTCCGGGACCCCCGGCCCGTTGTCCGCAATCGTCACTGTCGCTGTCGAGTCGTGGCGCTCCGTCCGGACGGTGACCCGCGGTGCCGATGCGTCCGAGTGCTTGATACCGTTCTCGATGAGTTCCTGCAACGCCGGAATGACCTTCGCGTCTATCGTCGGCGACGGGACGGAGTCGCTCTCGACGACGAACTCGGCGTCGGGGTACGCTGCGGCCAGCCCGTCCGTGATGTCACTGAGGGCGTCTTCGAGTTTGCGCTCGACATCGTCGGTAAGCGAGTCCGCGAGCAGTTCCTGTACGTGGTGCGCTTTCTCACTGATGTCGAGCAGGGACTGCACGTTCGCTTTGATCGTCTCAAGGTGGTCGAGCGCGTCGTCGTCGTCGACTAACTCTGACAGGATATCCGCACGTCCGCTGATGGTCGTTCCGTTGTTCCGGAGATTGTGCCGGAGAATCCGATGGAACACGGTGAGCTGTTGCTCGCGTAGTCGGCGACCGGTAATTTCGTCCTGCATCCCGACGAACCCCTGGATCGTCCCGTCCGCGTCCTGAATCGGGGCGATGGTCTGGTTGATGATGAACCGCTCGCCGGACTTGCGCTCGTTTACGATCTCGCTCGTCCAGACCTCGCCGCGACAGATCGTGTCCCAGAGCCGTTCGTAGAACTGTTCGCCCTGTTCACCGGACTTGAGTATCCGCGGTGTCCGGCCAATCGCCTCTTCGGCGCTAAACCCGGTGAGTTCCTCGAACGCCGGATTAACGTATTCGATGACACCGTAGGTGTTCGTTATCAGAATCGCGTGGCCCGCGTGCTCCACGGCGTTCCTGAACCGCCGGAGTTCGCTGTTTTGTTCTCTGAGGTCCGCAACGAGGTCCTCAGTGTGGCTGCGCCGGGCGAGGAGGTTCGTGATGGTTCGAAAGAGCGCCTGCGTGTCCAGCGGCGCTGTCATGATATCATCGACGACGAGTGGCTGCTCGGCCGCGTCGATATCGGGCAGGTCAATCCTGACTGGCGTCTCCTCACGACGGACCAGAATCACGGGGCAAAACACCGGATCTGCCCGGTGTTTGTACCGCTCTATCGACTCTCTGTACTTCGGAAACGACGACTCGTCGACGATGTGGAGGTCGACTTCCCGGAACTCGTCGTCCGTGATCGGCGTGTGGTGTTCGGCGACGACGGAGGCGAGTGCCTCCCGGTTGCCGTCGCCGGCCAGCAGTAATTGGACGTCGGCCATCGGTGGTTAGCGAGTGGGCGACCGCCCGCTGCTATCTCCATGCTGTTCAGGGACGCCCTCGAACACGCCGTGCATCCCCGAGACGGGGTCGCCGACCTGTAGGCCGTCGGCGGTTATCTCGAACCGCCGAGGGACCGTCTCGAACCCGCCGACGCGCTTTTTCAGCGCACCGATGACGCGCTGGAGATCTCCCTCGACCTCGATGTAGTTCTCGAAGACGATGTTGTCCGCGAGGTAGCTGACGTTCTCGCTCGTCGGCTCGTGCAGGCCCGTCACGTCTCTGCGCTGGTCGATCAGGACGACGGCGACGTTCCCACGCGTGAGATGCTGTGTCAGGGCGTGGAGCCGTCGGCGCAGTTCCACGTCGTCTTGCCCGTGTTTGATCGCGTTCTTGTAGCCCGCGATGCCGTCGATGACGACGAGTTCGGCCCCGCGCTCCGCGGCCTGGGTCTTCACGCGGTTCGCGAACTCCTCGGGGGACAGCGCCAGCGACTCGACCTCCTCGATGTGGAGTGTCCCCTCGTCACGCAACTGCGAGAGCGGCATCCCGAACGTCTCACAGCGGTAGGTGAACGTCTCGATGGATTCGTCGAACAGGTAGGCGAGCGCCGGGGACCCGTCTGCCGCTGCGGAGGCCAGGAACTCAGTCGCCGTCGTCGACTTGCCGACGCCGGACGGACCACTGAGAATCGTCACTGTCCCGCGTTCGAGTCCGCCATCGAGGAGCGAGTCCAGTCCCGGAACCCCGGCGGAGAACTGCGTTGGGTCGAACGACCGCGTCCGCTGTTCCGGTTCGAGCGCCGGATACACTTCGACACCGGACTCGCGGATTTCCATCCCGTGTGAGCCGTCCTGTTGGCCGATGCCGCGATGCTTGCGCAGTCGAATACGCCGACCCGCCTTCTCGTCGCCGTAACTGAGCGAGATGATTCCGTCGCTGAGCGACCTGAGTTGGCTGTCCATCTGATTGCTCGGCGTCTTGGTCGCCAGCACGGTCGTCTCCCTGTCTTGCAAAAAGCGCGCGAAGGAGATGATGCGCTTGCGAAACTGGTACTCGGTCGGTTCGAGATACTGGAAGTGTGTGATCGGATCGATGAGGACGCGGTCCGGGTCCACCCGCTCGATTGTCTCGCGGATATCCGAAATCAGGTGGCCGTCCTCGACGTCTCGGGGCTTGACCACGTCGTACGACTCGGCCTCCATGAAAAACTCCGAATCGGGGCCGACATCCAGAAACGTCGCGTCGGCGATATCGATGCCGAGTTCGGCAGTGTTCGCCAGCAAATCGGCAGCCGATTCTTCGGCGTGAATAAACAGCACGTCGTCGCCCGCTTCGAGCCCTGCTTCGAGAAACTGCGTGCCAAGCAGTGTTTTGCCGGTTCCGGGCGGCCCGATAACGAGATACAGCCGCCCTTCCACAAGCCCGCCTCTGAGAAGCGAATCAAGACCGGAGATACCGCTGGAAAGGCGCGTGAACTGCCGCGAAGGAGAGGGCATAGAGAGAGTATCGGATGGCGGGTAATAAGCATCTCGCGAGAACACGGGCGTGACAACCGAAGACAGTCCACGAAACACCGATTCGCGTCTCCTCGCTCTTTCGACTAACGTGGGCGAAAAAGCGACCCCTCGCGCCGCTCGTGGTCGTCCTACTCCTCGTCGAGCAACTGCTCGGCCAGAATCGGGACAAACGTCCGCAATCCACCTTTTTTACCGCCGGGTGTGCTCCCAGTGGTCGCACACCACTCGGTAAAAAACGTGGGCGAAAAAGCGACCACTCGCGCTGCTCGTGGTCGTCCTACTCCTCGTCGAGCAACTGCTCGGCCAGAATCGGGACAAACGTGCCGATGTCGGTGACCATCCCGACTGCCTGTGCGGAGCCGCGGTCGAGGAGTTGGGTCACCGTCGCGGGGTTGATGTCGACGCAGACGACCCGGGTCGTCGAGGGGAGACAGTTCCCGACGGCGACCGAGTGCAGCAGCGTCGAGAGCATCAACACCATGTCGGCCTCGTGGGCCTGCTCCCGAATGGCGTTCTGGGCCTCAACGGCGTCGGTGATGGTGTCCGGGAGCGGGCCGTCGTCGCGGATAGAGCCCGCGAGAACGAACGGCCGGTCGTTTTCGATGCACTCGTACATCACGCCGGACTCGATGGTGCCGGAGTCGACGGCCTCCTCGATGCCGCCTTCGCGGATGACCTCGCTGATGGCGTAGATGTGGTGCTTGTGGCCGTGGCGGGGATGGTCAAGGCTCTCTGTGTCCATCCCCAGCGAGGTGCCGTAGATGTCCCGCTCGATGTCGTGGACAGCGAAGCCGTTGCCGGCCGAGAGCATATCGACGTAGCCCTCCCGGACGAGGCGAGCGAGGTCCTCGCGCGCCCCGGAGTGGATGAGGGCTGGCCCACAGACCGCCATCACTTTGCCACCCTCCTTTTTCGTCTCTTTGATGGCGTTCGCGATCTTGCGGATGGTCGACTCCGACGGCCGCTCGGAGGAGACGCCGCCCTGCATGAAGCCGAACGCGCCGCCCGAATCGCGGGGCCGCTCCGGCGGCTGGACCTTGATGCCGGTTTCGTCGGTGACGACCATGTCGCCCTCCTCGATAGCGTTCAGGACCTTGGTGTAAGCTCGGGGGTAGTCTCTCGGTTCCTCGTCGTCACCGTTCGACTGTTCCGAGGCGCGGTGCGCTTCGCCGTCTTCGACGACCACGGCGCAGTCCATCTCCATGTCCTCGACTTCGATCCACTCGCCGTTGTGGCGGATGAACGTCGGGTGGTTCGTCGTCGAGTAGAAGCCGTGCGGGACGACCTGGTCGTCGGGCGCGGGGACGAGCGTGGCGTCTTTCGGGTCCGAGGGGTTGACGCCGTGCTGGTGGAGTTCGTGGACGATCGACTGCAACTGGTCCTCGTCGTCGGCCTCGACGAGCATCCGGGCGTAGGACTCCTCGTCTTTGTGGCGGCCGATATCGAACTCCTGAACGGAGAAGGAGCCGCCAAGGTCCATGATGATGCCGAAACAGGACTGCATCATCCCGGAGTCGATGATGTGGCCCTCTAGCTCGACTTCGCGAGAGACGGTCATGGCCAAGACATGGAGACAGGTGTGTAAGACGGTTTTGGGTCTGTGCTACCCCGGCGGCCCGGCTACCGCCCGTCAACGTGTCGTTGCACGGCCCACGACTCTCCCTCGCTGGCCGCACGCAGCCGCTCGAAGAACCGCTGTAGCCCGTCGGACTCCGTGGTCGGCAGGACGTGCAGTCGGACCGTCCCGTCGCGGACGGCGACGCGGAACACGTCGGTCGTCTCCTCGTCGCGGACCAGCCACAGCGGCATCGGCAGGTCGTGGAAATCACCGTAGCGGTACGGTCCGGCCTCGAGGATGTCGACGACTGTCTCGGCGAGTTCCGGCGTCGCCCGCTCCTGTTCCGGGACAAGTCGGAACTCCGTCCCGCCCTCGTATTCAACCCCACTCCCGTGGGGAAAGCGCCGCTGTGGGTGTGCGGGGATGCTGAACGAGGGGTCCGTGGTCATCTGTCACGTAGTTGGGCGCTTTCGGATTTAAATTCGCGGGCCATGCAGGGCTCGGTAGTATAACCTCCCCTGTGTCTGTGGCGTCGATCCGACGCGGTCTAGCATGACCGGTGGCGAACTAAAGTCATGAGAGTGAATTGTCTCCGGAGTGAGGAATCAGTATGCGCGTTAGTCTGGCGGTGGTAGACCGTCTCGTCGCGAACGGCATCGATACCGTCTTCGGAATCCCGGGGAAGCAGTCCCTCCCGCTGAACGAGGCCATCGGCAAGCGAGACGACATCCGTTTCGTCGTGGCACGACACGAAACTGCGGTCTCACATCAGGCCTGGGGCTATGCAGAGACGAGCGGGCAGATAGCGAGCACTGTTGTCGTCCCCGGCCCGGGCGACATGAACGCGATGAACGGCCTGAAAAACGCGCTGAACGACTGCACGCCGCTGGTGCACTTCGCTATCGAAACCGAGCCGGCGCTCCGGGGCGGCGATGCGATTCACGAAACCCCGCCGGACACCTACGACAACGTCGTCAAAGAGAACATACTACTGAAAAACCCCGAGACGACGGCGGCGACGATCGACCGGGCGGTACAGGTCGCCCAGACACCGCCGAAGGGGCCAGTCAGAGTCGGGCTCCCCAAGAATTACTTGCAGATGGACGTGCCACTCGCCGGTGCAAGCACACCTGCGACACCGTCCACCAGCACCGTCCCGGAGCAGGCGGTTGCGGAAGCCGCCGAGCACCTGCTCGCGGCCGAGATGCCAGTTATCATGGCAGGCGGTGGTGTGCGAGCGTCGGGTGGGACGGCGGCGCTCCGAAGCCTCGCCGAGCGACTTGACGCGCCCGTCGTGACGACGTACAAAGGCAAGGGCGTGCTCCCGGAGGACCACGACCTCAGTGCCGGTGTCCTGAGCGGGAGTGCAAGCCCAGAACTACTGGACTGTCTCGCCGACTCCGATGCCGTACTCGCCGTCGGCTCCGACCTCGACGCACACGGGACACGCGGGTGGTCCGTCGAACTCCCTGAGACGCTCGTTCACGTCACGATTGACGCCGACGACCTCGGCACGGGCTATGACCCGACTGTCGGCATCCTCGCAGATGCCGCGGACGCGATGACGGCGATCGAGAACAAAATCGCGGCGGCCGATACCGCTCCTGCCACGAAGACGGCCGGAACCGAACGCGCACAGGCTGTCCGTGATGCCACTGCGCGTCGTATCGAACCGCTCGTGGATTCGGAACCACCGCTCACCTCCGTCCGTGTGCTGCAAATCCTCCGGGACGCAGTCCCTTCGGATGCCATTACGGCCGTCGACGCCGGGGGGTTCCGCGTCTGGGCGCTGAACACGTTCGAGGCGTACGGACCGCGCAGCTACGTCAACCCCGGGTCGTGGGCGACGATGGGAACCGGACTGCCGTCGGCGATTGGGGCACAGCTAGCGAACTCGGACACACCCGTCGTTGCGCTGACTGGTGATGGCGGCCTCATGATGTGCGTGCACGAGCTCCATACTGCGGTCGCCGAGGACCTCCCGATCACCGTCGTCGTCCTCAACAACGACGATTACGCGATTATCAGCGAGGAGGCCGGCCGGAGTTACGACCTCGACCACCAGGCGTACGGATGGGACACGACGCCGATTGACTTCGGAACTGTCGCTGCCGGAATGGGGATGGAAGCCGTGCAAGCCGACACGGCGTCCGAAATCCGCACGGCGGTTCGCGAGGCGGTGCAGACGGACGCGCCGACGCTCGTCGAGGTCAGGACCGACCCGACGGAACCGCAGGCGAGTGAGTGGATGCGCGAGTAGTGGATTTATCCACCGGCGACGACAAAAGTAGCCCATGTGTGGCCGCTACAGTTTGTTTTCCCCCCGAGAAGACATCGAGGCGCGGTTCGACGCCGAGTTTTCCTTCGACTACGGGTCGCGATACAACGCCGCCCCGAGTCAGGACCTGCCGGTCATCACTGCCGAGTCGTCCGGCACAATCCAGCGGATGGAGTGGGGGCTGATTCCGTCCTGGGCTGACAACCGCACGGACCACAGGCACATCAACGCCCGCGCCGAGACCCTGGCCGAGAAACGCTCGTTCGCCGAGGCATACGAGTCCCGGCGCTGTCTCGTCCCGGCTGATGGGTTCTACGAGTGGGTCGAAACGAGCGACGGCAAGCAACCGTATCGCGTGGCGCTGCCGGACGACGACCTGTTCGCGATGGCGGGGCTGTACGAGCGGTGGGAGCCCCCACAGCGCCAGACCGGGCTGGGGGAGTTTGGCGGGAGCGGCGGCGATTCGGGCGGAGAAGACGATATCGTCGAGTCGTTCACGATTGTGACGACCGAACCGAACGACGCCGTCGCCGACCTCCATCACCGGATGGCTGTCATCCTCGATCCGTCGGAGGAGTCGACGTGGCTGCGCGGGAGCGTCGGCGACGTGACTGCACTGCTCGACCCGTACGACGGGCCGATGCAGACCTATCCGGTTTCGACGGCCGTCAACAGTCCCGCTAACGACTCGCCGGAACTCATCGAACCGGTCGGATAGCGACGGCGTTACTCGCTCGGCGTGTTCTGGCGCTTGAACTGGTGCAACATCTTCCAGAGCGTCTCTTCTTCGACCTGGTTTTCGGCGGCGGATAGCTGACGGTACAGGCCCTCAGAGACGGTAATCTCGGGCATTACTGGAACGCTCGTGTGGAGGCAACATAAGCTTCTGGAGACTCGGAACCGAGTGAATGTATTCGTCCCACAATATTCTGGGTGCGTCGTTACGGGGGCTAATCTCCTTCTCCCGGTGTATGCAGTCGTACGCCCAGCGAGACGACGGTACTGTCGCGTCCAGTGTGACTGAGCTCATCGGCGACACGCCGCTGGTCTGTCTCGACAGCTTCGCGGACAATCTGCTCGGCAAGGTCGAAGCGGCTAATCCTTACTCCGTCAAGGACCGCATCGCGCTGTACATGGTCGAGGCGGCCGCCGAGTCCGGTGACCTCCCCGACGACGGGACGGTCGTCGAAGCGACCAGCGGCAACACCGGCATCGGGCTGGCCGCCGTCTGTGCCGCACGGGGGTACGACTGCGTGCTGACGATGCCCGAATCGATGAGCGAGGAGCGCCGGCAGTTGCTGTCGGGGCTCGGCGCGGACCTCGAACTCACGCCGGCCGACGGCGGCATGAGCGGCGCAATCGAGCGCGCGAACGAACTCGCGGATGCGCCGGGAACTGTCCGCGCCCGGCAGTTCGAGAACGAGGCGAACCCGCGCGCCCACCGCGAGACGACGGGTCCGGAGATATGGGCCGATACCGACGGCGACGTAGACGCCGTCGTTGCCGGTGTCGGGACCGGCGGCACGATCACCGGCATCTCGGAGTACATCGAAGAGGAGGTCGGCGCGGACCTCACCTCGGTCGCCGTCGAGCCTGAACAGTCCAAACTGCTCTCGGCGGATGACCCGGACAGCCACGACATCCAGGGTATCGGTCCCGGATTCGTTCCGGATATCCTCCGACGTGACCTCGTCGACGAGGTGCGGACTGCGAGCAAGACGGAATCTATCGACGCGACCCACCGACTCGCCAGCGAGGAGGGCATCATGGTCGGTATCTCCTCGGGTGCGGCGCTGCACGCGGCCGCGGAGTACGCTACCGAGAACCCCGACGAGACGGTGGTCGTCGTCCTGCCGGACACCGGCGAACGATACCTCTCGACGGACCTGTGGGAATAAGCGAGAAACGTAGCCGCGCGGCGGGGAAAACAGCCCTCAGGCGACGCGACCGAACGCTAGCGTGCCGCTGATGCTCTCTATGTAGGCCTCGACGACCTGCCCTTCGCGCGCTCCGGAGACGAAGATGGTGTACTTCCCTTTCTCGGCGACACCGTCGCCCTCGCGGCCGGTGCCGGTGATCTTGACCTCGTAGGTCTCGCCTTCTTCGAGCGTGGGTCGGTCCTGCTGCGTGTTCGAACTCGCGCCCTTGGCGACCGGGCGGAACGCACCACAGGCCTGACAGCGCAGCATGTCGACGCCGTCCTCGTTCTTGAGGACGGTGTCGGGCAGGCCACACTCGGAACAGGTGACGTACTCGGCGACGTACGCGTCGATGGCGGCCTCGAAATCAGCAGTGTCGAACGAGCCGTTGTAGCGGGCTTCGCCGCCGTCGAACTGGCCGTTGGTCCCGAACTCGCGCTGGATGGCTCGGTGGAGATGCTGGGCGTCCCGCGAGACTGCGTCGGCGATTGCCTCTAAGTTCGTCAGGCGTGTGAACGCACCGTCGGTCTGGCCCTCGGGGTCGGGAATCGAGAGCCGTTCACCGGCTTCCCGGGGCTGGTCTGGTAGTACGTCGTACGCTCGCTGTAGGGCGGACTCGTAGTTCATACATCTTAGACGGTGCTGGCACGTAAATGGATTCCGTCACATCTGTAATCTCCTATCGGCCAATGATATTAATACTGAGAGTGGATAATTGATTGACATGGATCAGCACGAACAGCCTGTGGAGACGCCGGGACTCTCGTCCAAGCGACTCGATACGCTATTACGGACGCTGGCAGCCGAGCCCCGGCGGATGATATACACTTACCTCACCGAACACGACTCGGCCTCAATCGCGGAACTCACTGACGTGGTCGTGGGCTGGTCCAGCGCGCGTGCTCGAGACACCGACGCCTGCAACTGGGATGATACCCGCACGTCGCTCCACCACCGCCACCTCCCTGTTCTCGATGACGCTGGCGTTATTAGCTACGACGCTGCCCAGCGGACCGCGACGCTGGCATCGCTGTCGCCATCCACGGCCGAGGTTCTGGCGACGATAACCGATCTGGATACCGCCGAGACAGACCACGAGGACTGATCGTGGGCCGATGACAGTTCGTACCCTCCTCCGACGCTTCGAGGACTCGGACGTGGAGATAACTGTGTACGGTCCGCCCGCAACGAAGACTGTGGGCGAGCGTCTGGCAACTCAGGGGATCGATGCCACCTGGCAGAAACTCCCGACCGGACACCGGAACGCGTTTGCCGTCATCCGTCGGGACGGTGTGTTCGCCGAGGCAGTCCCGCTCACCGCGCTGCAGGCGTTTCTGTGCGATCCGACGGCCGGTATCGGCGACAGCGAAGCGCCTGACAGTGATCCGGGTCGACAGCTTCTCCGCTCGGCGCTCGCGAACACGCTCCTCGCATCGCTCACGCCGGCACAGTTGCTCGCAACGTCGCACGAGTTCGAGGACAGGGCCTACCGCGTCGGGGAGGGAACGCTTCGAGTGAGCTTCCAGTCGCTGTCGATCTTCCGCTCTCAGCGCGCCCGATACCAGACGCTCGCCAGCGACACGGAACTCGACATCCACGTTTACGGACGAGACGACTGGGAGCCACCGGCGATTCCCGGAATCTCGTTCCATCCGCTCACAGACACCGCCCTCGAACAGGTGTGGCTGCTGGCGTTCGACGCCGCCGGCGACGACCAGAACAAGTGTGCACTCGTCGCCGAAGAAACCGAGGACGGACCGTTTCGTGGTCTCTGGACGTACAACCCACGGCTGGTCGACGAAATCATGACGGCGGTTGTGGCTGTCGACGAGTAGCAACTGACCACGAGTCGGCCCGGAAACACCCAGCGGATGCTATGCCGGACATGACAGCGGAACCCGAAGCCCGAGGCCGTCACGCTCGATAGTCGTTCCGAAGGGCCGAGAGCGCTCCCGGAGTGTCTCACGAAGCCACTCAGCCACCGCTTCGTCGGCACGTCCGACCTGCGTGTACGCGTTCTCGACCGGCGTGAGTTCGAGCGCGGCCAGCCGGCCGTCCACGATATGGAGTTCGAACAGGACGCTCCGGTCGTTGCGGTAGCCGTCCTTAACTGCGTAGTCGTCGACGAAGTTGCCGGTGTCGTACATGATTGGGCGACCGCGGTACACCTCGATGCCCTGGATGACGTGGGCGCTGTGGCCGTGGACCACGTCGGCACCGTTGTCTACGAGCCAGCGGGCGAACGCTTGCTGTGTCTTGCTTGGCTCTGTCACCCAGTTCGGCCCCCAGTGGGCGGTGACGACGAGCAGGTCCGGGTTGGCGTCGCGGGCCGCCGCCAGCGCACCCCCGACGCGGCGGCGAGTCAGCGGGTGGGTCGGGTCCAGCGGCGCGTAGGCCGTGCCGGGGCTGTCGCCGTCGGCGGCGTAACTCGGCGACTGGTCGGTGACGGCGACGACGGCGATAGAGAGTCCACCGACGTCGATGACCGCCGGTTCGAATGCGGCGTCTCGACTCTCCCCAGCGCCGGCCGAGGCGATGCCACCGTCGGCGAGATGCGCCGGCGTGTCCGTGAGCGCCGCCGGTCCGAAATCGAGCAGGTGGTTGTTCGCCAGTCCGGCACAGGAGACGCCGGCGCGGTCCAGCGCGGCCACGGCCCATTTCGGGCTCGCTCGGAAGTGGAACGTACGGCCGGGCCGCGGTTCGCCGCGGTCCGAGAGACAGCATTCGAGGTTCGCCACCAGCCCGTCGAGTGACTGGAGTTCGTCGAGCATCGACCCCCAGACGGCCGTCGGTCCGTCGGGGGCATCGCGCCAGCGTTCGTCGACGCTCCGGCCCAGCATCACGTCGCCGACGAACCCGATGCGCACCGACGCGTCCGTCGGGACCGACGGCGGACACGCCACCTCCGCGTCGCCAGCAGCACCAAGACAGCCCGAGAGAGCGGTGAGACTCCCGAGGGCGGGGCCACCGCTGGCGAGGACGGTTCGGCGGGTCGGAGCCACGATGGGGACAGTTACACGGGGACCGCCTTGAATTTCGGTCCCCGGGAGTCGGCCTCACTCCAGATGGTGGTAGTCGAGTTCGTAGCCGACGTCGACCGCCTCGCTGACGGCCTCGCTCGGCTCGGCCACGCCGCGGGTCGTCAGTTCGAGCCCGGTGTCGCCGCGGTCCACGAGGATGTTCCGCCGCCAGTCTGGGTCCACGTCGGCCGCGTCGGTGCGGTAGTGCGCGCCGCGGGACTCGTCGCGCTTTCGCGCGCTCAGCAGCAGAGCTTCGGCGACCGTGAGGCTGAAGAACAGGTCGACGGCGAGTTCGAACGACAGGCTGGTCCGGTCGCCATCGATGCCGATGTTCCCCGTCCGCTCACGGAGGACATCGAGCGCGGCGAGCCCGTCCGACAGTGATTCGCCGTTACGGAGGATGCCGGCGTGGTCCCACAGCAGGTCGCCGAGGTCCGCGAGTAGCTCTTCTGGTGTTTCGTCGCCGTCCGTCGCCTCCAGTTCTTGCAGCGACCGGAACTCGCGCTCGGCGATGGCACGCTGGCCAGCCGGCAGGGCGGTGTCGCGGTCGTCTGTCACCTGCGCCGCGACGTGGTCGCCGACGAGCGCGCCGATGGCGACCGTCTCCGCGAGCGAGTTCCCGCCCAGGCGGTTCGCGCCGTGGACGCCTGCCACCGTCTCGCCGACGGCGTAGAGCCCACCAACGCCGGTTTCGCCGGTCTCGAAGTCGATATCGACGCCCCCCATCGAGTAGTGGGCGGTCGGCGCGATTTCCATCGGCTTTTCCGTGATGTCGACGCCGAGATCCATGAACCGCTCGTACATCCGCGGGAGCCGCGATTTGATGTAGTCGTCGTCGCGGTGCGAGATGTCCAGATAGACGCCGCCGTTCTCCGTCCCGCGGCCCTCACGCAGTTCCTGAGCGATGGCGCGGGCCACCACGTCCCGCGCGTCGAGTTCCATCTGGTCAGGCGAGTACTCCTCCATGAACCGCTCGCCGTCTTTGTTGAGCAGTCGACCGCCCTCGCCCCGGACCGCTTCGGTGACAAGGCGGCCGTCCCAGTCCTCGCCGTAGCGGTCGCCGACCATCCCCGTCGGGTGGAACTGGACGAACTCCATGTCCATCAGCGACGCGCCGGCATCGAGCGCCAGCGCCGGACCGTCGCCGTTGTTCTCCTCGTCACGCGAGGAGTGGCGGTTGTACAGCGCGGAGGACCCACCCGCCGCCAGGACGACGTGGTCCGACTCGAAGAGGATGAACTCGCCGCTCTCCATGTCGTAGCCGGCCGCCCCGTAGACATGATCGCCATCCGAGAGCAGGCGCGTGATCATCACGTTGTCGCGGTAGGGGATTTCGAGCGACTGGGCCCTGTCGACGAGCGTGTCGAGCATCGCCTCGCCCGTGCGGTCGCCGACGAAGCAGGTCCGGCGGAACGACTGCGCGCCGAAGTATCGCTGATTGATCTTGCCGTCTTCGGTCCGGTCGAAGGGCATGCCCCAGTCGTCGAGTTCCCGGATGCGGTCGGGCATGTGCTTGGTCGTCAGCTCGACCGCTTTCGGGTCGTTGATGAAATGGCCCTCGTCCAGCGTGTCTGCCGCGTGGATGGTCCAGTCGTCCTTCGGGTCGAGCGACCCCAGCGAGGCGTTGATGCCGCCGGCCGCCCAGGTCGTGTGCGCATCGCCGTGGTCCCGCTTGCCGATGACCAGCGGTTCGACACCGTTCTCGGCGAGTCCGATAGCGACCCGCGCCCCGGCAGCGCCAGCGCCGACGACCAGCACTGGTACCGACACCGTCTCGTAGTCGACCGCCGGACCTGCATCGGTCGCCCGACCGTCGGCCGCCTGCTCGCCGTCAGCGGATGGCTTCTGTGGTGTCATCGTTTAACGTAGGTGCTGTAGGCTTATGAGGCCTTCGCGCACACGCGAACTAGAAGACATGATTAGCCGGTACTAGGCATGATTAGCCGCCACTGTCGGTAGTGTCAGGCGAATCAGTCCTCGCCTGCTGTCACCGACCCGGCACCACTGGACTGCACACCCGTGTCTTCGCTGTCGGTTCGATCCGCATAGACGATCTGCCAGCCAGTGACCCCCATGAACAGGAGCACGAGCGGCGAGAGAAAGCCGAAGAAGTAGTACGGCGCGTATTCCAGCGTCGGGACGCCAAGTGTCCCGGCCATGAACAGCCCGCCGCTACTCCACGGGATGAGCGCACTTGTCGTCGTTCCGGACGCTTCGATGGCCCGGGAGAGGTTCTGACTCTCAAGCCCCTGTTCGTTGTACAGATTGCCGAGCGTCATCCCCGGGACTACGATACTCACGTACTGCTCTGCTGCGAGAATATTCATCGAAACAGCGGAAACAGCGGTCACGCCTGTGAGGCTCGCGACGTTGTGACAGAGTCGCCCGAGATGGTGAGAGAGGACCGCGAGCACGCCAGCACGTTCGAGCAGGCCGCCCAGCGCGAGCGCGGCGATCGCAATCGTCACGATCCAGGCCCCGCCGGTCAGCCCCCCGCTCTCTAAGAGTCCGTTCACGAGCTCCATGCCCGTCTCCGGGGCTGTCCCGGACTGTGCCGCCGACCAGGCGGCACCGAATCCGGTTCCCTGCACGAGCATCGAGGTCGCGACGCCAGCGAACACGCCCGTTCCGAGCGTCGGCAGTGCGGGGATGCCACGCAGCGCAAGCCCGAAAGTCACAACGATTGGCAAAAATACGAGCGGCGAGACGACGTACGTGCTCTCGATTGCCGCCTGGATAGACGCAACGCGGTCCACAGGAATGGCCCCAGCGGCCCGCAGTCCGAGGCCGGCGTACAGGAGGACGGCAATGGTGAACGCCACGAGCGTGCCGGCCCGCATCGCGTTGATGTGCTCGTACAGGTCGGTATCTGTCACTGCGGCGGCCAGATTCGTCGTATCCGAGAGCGGGGACTGCTTGTCCCCCGTGTAGGCCCCGCTGAGGATAGCGCCGGCGGTCATCGGCTCGGAAATACCCAGTCCCGAACCGATACCGATGAGCGCCACCCCGAGCGTCCCGGCCGTCGTCCAAGACGAGCCGACGGCGAAGGAGATTATGGCAGAGAGAATAGCCGCTACAGGGAGAAACACCGTCGGCGTGAACAGCTCCAGACCGAAATACATCAGGCTGGGAATCGTGCCCGCCTGGATCCACGACGCGATGAGCGCGTAGACGGTGAACATGATGAGAATTACCCGCATGCCCATGAGCAGGCTGCTGGCGATCCCGTCGTACAGGTCTTCCCACGTCAGCCCGAGGTGATACCGTGCGAACAGGCCGGTGAAGGCGATCCCCCAGAACAGCGGGAACTGTGGGTCCAAGTCGAAGGCAATGAGGCCCACACTGAGGAACACGATCATCCCCGCGATCGGCACGAGAGCGGCACCCAGCGACGGCCGCTCAGCCGGGTCGATATCGTCGAACAGCCGGGGTTCGAACTCGACCATCACTGTACCCCGTCGCGCCTAGCCGGCCGGACTCCGACATGGCTTTGGTTTGAAGCTGGGTGTTCCCGCCAGCCCTGTCGACACGCTCCGATACGCCTCTGCCGACCACCTGCGACGGCCCCGCGTGTCATATTTATATCGGCGATAACCACAGGTGGGTTAAAACAGGCTCCATTCCGGCGTGGGCGTGGGGATTGGTAGCTTACTACTGTCTGTCGACAGTGTGTGCGTCCGCCGGGTCGAAGCCGACTGTCACCGTGCCCGTCGGCGGGTCTTCGGCTCGTAACAGGAGTTCTCGGCCCTCCCAGTCGAGGTGAACGCGCGTCGTCTCCCCGAGGAACTCCGCGCTCGTGACGGTCGCCGTCAGCGCGTTCCGGTCGGCACCGAGGGTAAGCCGCTCCGGTCGCACACAGAACGTGAGCCGGTCCCCGGCCGAGACAGCGGCCTCCGGGTCGCTGTCACCATCCAGGGCCACTGAGAGCGTCGTACTGTCGACCGTCACGTCCGCGATGGATCGTCCACTCTCGTCGCTGGAATCGTCAACCCTGTCGGTCGACCGAACTGCCGTCACCTCACCGCTGAGAACGTTGTTGTCGCCGACGAAGGTGGCGACGAACTCTGTCGCCGGCTCACGGTAGATGGTCCGCGGCGGTGCGACCTGTTCCGGCGTCCCGTCGCGCATGACCGCCACGCGGTCGGACACCGCCAGCGCCTCCTCCTGGTCGTGGGTGACGTAAATCGTCGTAATGCCCAGTTCCTGCTGAATCTCGCGGACCTGCACCCGGAGGCGTTCCCGGAGCTTCGCATCGAGGGCGCTCATCGGCTCGTCGAGCAGGAGTACGTCGGGGCCAGGGGCCAGTGCGCGGGCCATCGCCACCCGCTGCTGCTGGCCGCCAGAGAGCGTGTCGGGGTCTCTGTCCATCATATCACCGAGGTCGACCAGTTCCAGCAGTTCTCGCACCCGCTCCTCGTCGCTGCCGCCGCCGGGCGGGTCGGTGAACGAGAGCCCGTAGGCGACGTTCTCCCCGACGGTCATGTGTGGAAACAGCGCGTAGTTCTGGAAGACGACGCCCACGTCGCGGTCCTCCGGCGGGACGCCGGTGACGGATTCACCGTTGAACCGGACTTCGCCCTGCGTCGGCTCCTCGAAGCCGGCGATGAGCCGGAGTGTCGTCGTCTTCCCGCAGCCGGAGGGGCCGACCAGCGTGAAGAACTCGCCCTCCCGAACGGAGAGCGAAAGGTCATCGACGGCAGTCGTCTCGCCGTAGCGTCTGGTGACGCCGTCGAGTTCGACGGCCGTCGGGGCGGCGTGGTCCGAGTCAGCTCCGTCCGGGGGCGGCTCCTTAGAACCCAACGTCGTCACCCCCAAGCCGGTCGATGAGCAGGAAGCTCGCGCTGGTGACCACGAGCAGGACGACGCCCATCGCCGTCGCGGGGCCGAGCCGGCGGCCGATGAACCGCTCGATGGCGATGGGCATCGTGAACTGGTTCGTTCCGGAGGC
The DNA here is from genome assembly GCF_037078445.1 of Haloarcula sp. CGMCC 1.2071. Classification (NCBI taxonomy): domain Archaea; kingdom Methanobacteriati; phylum Methanobacteriota; class Halobacteria; order Halobacteriales; family Haloarculaceae; genus Haloarcula; species Haloarcula sp. CGMCC 1.2071. The sequence goes on along the minus strand of NZ_JAYMGY010000003.1, from coordinate 272,278 downwards.
GAGTACAATCGTCGCCGAGAACTCCCCGATAGAGATGGCGAAGGCGAAGGCGGCCCCGGCGATGACGGCCGGCCACACCAGCGGCAGTTCGATGTCCACGAGCGCTCTGGCTCGCGGCGCGCCGAGTGCGCGGGCGGACTCGACCAGCGTGTGGTCGATACCTTCGAGGCCGGGCGCGACCGTCCGGACGACGAACGGGTAGCCGGCGACGGCGTGGGCGGCGATGATGGCGAGGCCGCCGCCGACGGCGATTCGCGAGCCGCCGACCTCGACACCGAAAACGAGGCCCCGGAGCAGGCCGAGGCCGACAACGATACCCGACACGGCGAGTGGGGCCATCGCGACGGCGTCGATGAGCTTCCGGCCGCGGTAGTCCCGCGTCGTGAGGACGGCCACGACGACGCCCATCGGTAGCGCGACGGCGAGCGAGGCGACGCCGAACAGCAGCGAGTTCCGGACGGCGTCCCACGGCTGGACCTGGAACGACGCGCCGGTCGTCTGGCGGTCGACGAGGAACCGATAGTTCGCCAGCGTCAGGCCCTCCGGCCCGCTGAGGCTGGCGAAGATCATGCTCGCTATCGGCGCGACGAACACCGCCAGCGCGACGACGGCGTAGACGGTGAGCCCCAGCCGAGGGAGCAGTTCACGGACCGAGAACGACGGGGGCGTCAGGGGTCGGCGCGGGAGCGGGCGAATCCCCCGCGACCGGACGGTGTGCTTGGCCTCGTACCGGAGATACGCGTACAGCAGCCCAAGCGAGATGCCGAGTTCAATCAGCGCGAGGGCGGCCGCCTCGGCGTACTCCAGGTCTCGGATGAGTCGGTAGACGAACACCTCGACGGTCGCCAACTGGAACCCGCCCAGCGCGAGGACGATGGGGAACGTGCTGAAGGTGAACACGAAGGTCAGCGCCGCGCCCATCAGCACCGACGGGTACAGTTGCGGAGCGACCACGTCACGGAACGCCCGGAAGGGACTCGCGCCGAGGCTCCGCGCCGTCTCGACCGCGCTGGCGTCGACGGACTCCCAGGCGGCGGTGGTCACTCGGGCGACGAGCGGGGCGTTGTAGAACGCGTGAGCGATGACGACGGCCTCCAGCGTGAACAGGAGGTTCACCTGTCCCAGACCGAGCGCGCCGAGCACGGCGTTTAGCGTCCCGTTCCGGCCGAACGTGGCGACGAAGCCGACCCCGACCATTATCGACGGGAGGACGAAGGGGAGAATCGTCAGCGATCGGAGCGTCCGCCGGCCCGGGAACTCGTAGCGGGCCAGCAGATACGCCGCCGGCAGGCCGAGGGCGACGCTGGCTACCGTCGACAGCGCCGCCTGGTACGCCGTGAAGCCGATGACGCCCAGCCGCCGGTCCGGTGAGCGGATGCTTTCGATGACGGCTCCCACTGGTTCGCCGACGAGCAACCGCGCCGGCTCACCGAGGTAGAACGGGTCCCGAAGTATCGAGGCGAACACCCGGCCCGTCCAGCGGCCGTCGACGAGGACACTGTCGATAAAGACTGTCGCCACCGGGTAGTAGAAGATGCCGAGCAAGAGGGCGATAGTTGCGACCGCGAACCCGACGATTGCCCGACGCTCGACAGTGTTGCGGACGGTCCGGCCTCGCTCCCGGGACGGACTGCTCGCTGTCTCCGTTGACTCCTCACTGTCGCCACTACCACTGTCGACACCATCTGCACCGTCGCTGAAATCTCGGGCCACAGTCCGTCGTCGTCAGTTCGAGGCGAACTGCCGTTCCCAGTCTGAGATCCAGCCCGAGACGGAGCCCTTGAGCTCGTCGTAGCCGAAGGTGACCGGCTCCGGGGGCTCCTGTGCCAGCTCGGCGTAGTCCTCGGGGAGATCGGCGGACTCGGTCGCCGGGAACTGGACGTTTCGGACGGCGATCTCGCCCTGGATCTCCGGGCGCAGCAGGAAGCCCATGAACTCCCGGGCGAGGTCGGGGGTGTCGGCCCCGTCGAACACCGCCATCCCCTCCGGGTTGGCGTAGCCCTGGTCGTTCAGGAAGCGGATCTGGTGTTCCTCGAGGTCGGCGTCGTTCTGGTCGGCGAACACCTGGTCGGTGGAGTAGGAGACGACCATCGGCGCTTCGCCGCCCGACCACGCGCTGTAGGCGTCGCTCCAGGAGCCAAGCACCCGAACGTCGTTGTCCTGCAGGTCGCTCCAGTAGTCCAGATAGCTGTCGGGGCCGAACTCCTTGACCGTGTGCAGCAGGAACGCCCGTCCGGTGGCCGAACTGGCTGGGTTCTGCGTGATGAGGTCGCCGGCGTGTTCCTCGGCCAGCAGGCCGTCGAAAGTCTCCGGCGCGGTGGTCTCCGTGCCGTCGAACACCAGGCTGATGTAGCCGGTGTCGTAGGGGATCGCCCGGCCGTCGGGGTCGAACTGCAGTCCCGGCTTGATGTCGTCCTGCCCGGCCACGTCGCCGACGTCGGCGAACAGCCCGTCGTCGAGGTTCTCGTCGATCCGGACGAGGTGATCCGTGTTCAGCCCGAGGTACATGTCGGCCTCGATGTCGACGCCGGCGTTCCGGCGCTCGATGTAGTGGTTGACCTCGTTGCTCGGCGTCTGCCAGATCAGGCGGGCGTCGAACTCCTCCTCGAAGCGCTGTTTCACCCACGCGCCCGGACTCGTCGACGGCGAGTCGACGAAGGCGCTGTAGGTCCCGACGACGAGCGTTTCCTCTACATCGCCGGCGTCGCCGGTACTCGTCCCGGTCGCGGTTGACTCGTCCGTACTCGACGCCTCAGTGCTCGACTCGTCGCTACCGCCCAGCCCGGCACAGCCGGCAAACGAGACGGACACCGTCGCGCCGGCCGCTGTCAGGAAGGAACGTCTATCCATTACTCCGTGGTCACACCCAGTGGTACTTAACCCCGGTGTTCCAGAATCCTAACGTCTCAGCGTCTCAAAGCACCGCAGCAGTCGTTATTACCCCACGGTACTGCAGGATGGTGACTGAGTTGTAGGCGACGACCGCGAGCGTCACCACGGCGAACAGGGCGAGAAACACCGTCGCGTTGCGCTCGGAGAGCAGTCGCCACCCGGCGACCAGCCACAGCATCGCCCCGAACTTCACCAGCCAGAAGCCCGCCAGTCCGAACTCCGCGAGCATCCTGCGGACGACGACGACGTTCCCCTCCTGCAGTCCGACCGTGAGCCCGGTCATCGTCAGGAGGATGTCCCCGACTGTTGCGACGAGGATGACGGTCCAGAGTACTGCATGTGTGTGCGACAGGTGGTGTTCCCACCAGAGCGTCACCCCACTCTCGTCTGTCTCTGCGCTCTCTTTGCCGGGCATCACCGACATATTGGACGGAAACAGCATGAATACTCGGGCCAGCCGTGTCGACGAAGGGACTGTTTTATTTTTGCCGTCGTGGAATCTCCCTCCAATGAATCTCGTCGGCAAGTGCCCGCCGACCACAGCCAAGCTCGACGCCGCGGCCGACCGGGGCTTCGACAGCGTGGAACTCCACCTCCGGCCGTCGGACCTCGACGATGTTGGGGCTACAGCGGCGATGGTCAAACAGTCACCCGTCTCGGCGGCGTCGGTCCACACGCTTCACGCTCGCCCGGACGATCCGGAACCGTTCCGCCGGAGCGACGCGCTGGCCGAGCGACTCGACGCTTATCTGGTGGTCCACAGCCAGTACGCCCAGCACACGCACACCACCCTGCTGGACAGCTACGACCTCGCCGCCCCCTGCGGCTACGAGAACAACCCCGGCGCGAGCCAGTTCTCGCTCGCCAACCTCCTGCTCGACCGCGGCCACGATCTGGTGCTCGATACGGCCCACCTGTTCATGTCCGAGCCAGCGTATCTGGAGTCACTCTCGGACCTCCTGAAAAGCTACGGCGACCAGATTCAGGTCGTTCACTTCACCGACGGAACGCTCTTGAACGACGGCCTCCCCTTCGGCAACGGGGAGATACCCCTCGAACGAACGGCCGAAATTTTGGCTTCGGAGTTCGACGGCGACGTCGTGCTTGAGGTCATGCCCGACGACCAGGCCGACGCCCGTCGGCGTGTGCTGGAGTGGCTCGACTGAGATCAAAAGGCAGTGTTTAGTGAGTGAATAGAAGTTACGAACAGCCAGAAAGCCCCGGCTGTCATCGGACGCGCAGCGTCCGATTGCCCGCGAGAGCGAAGCTCTCGTCCTGGCTGAACTCGGGGGTGGTTCGAAAGACGCGTCGCGTCTTTCGTCATCACGAGAGAGCAAAGCTCTCTCGAACGACCTCGCTGCGCGCTTCACTCACTACGTTCGTTGCAGTGCTTGCGTCGTCCGCCGTCCTCAGAAATCAAAGATTTCTGATGGGCTGCGCAAGAGCTTCGCTCTTGCGAACGTCGTTCAGCCAGCCGCCCCTTTCAATCCCACCCGAGCCGGTTGGGAAAGCGATGCTGGGTGGGACTGAAAGGGGTCGCGTTCTCAGCGAACCCCGGCGAAGTAAGCACCCACTGGAGCGCAACGAGCCGCGGGTCGCGAGGGACCGGCGGTCCCTCGTCTCGGCGAGCGGCGGAGCCGCGAGCCAAAGCTGAGAACGCGAGGGCTTTCTGGCTCTCTGCAGTCGTCACTGCTAAACTAAACACCACCGACCGAAACTGACACAGCTTTTTGCTCGTCCGCTTCGAGTGTGGTGGTACGACATGTCATATGACGTTCTCAGTCGGGCACCCGACGACCGGGTACAGGCGCTCGATTCAGACGGTGAAATCGTCGACCCAGACCTCATCCCGGACCTGTCCGACGAGGAACTGGTGTCGATGTACCGCGATATGCGCTTTGCGCGGCGGTTCGACGAGCGGATGATAAGCCTCCAGCGGCAGGGCCGGCTCGGCACGTACTCCTCGCTGGCGGGCCAGGAAGGGTCTCAGGTCGGGTCGACGTATGCGCTGGCCGACGAGGACACTATTTTCTACCAGTACCGGGAGCACGGCGCGCTCGTCGCCCGCGGGCTCCCCTGGGAGTACGTCCTCTACTGGATGGGCCACGAAGCGGGCAACGCCGCTATCGGTGACGTGAACGTGTTCCCGCTGAACATCTCCATCGGCGCGCACCTGCCCCACGCCGTCGGGTGGTCGTGGGCGGCAAAGAAAAAGGGCGACGAGCGCGCGGGCGTCGTCCACTTCGGCGACGGGGCCACCAGCGAGGGGGACTTCCACGAGGCGATGAACTTCGCCGGCGTGTTCGAGACGCCGACGGTGTTCTTCTGCAACAACAACCAGTGGGCCATCTCCGTCCCGCGGGAGCGCCAGACCGCCAGCCAGACGCTGGCACAGAAAGCCGACGCGTACGGCTTCGACGGCGTACAGGTCGACGGCATGGACCCGCTGGCGACCTACACCGTCACCGAGGCCGCCCGGGAGCGAGCGGTGGGTGCCGACGGAGAGGAGCAGGAACCCATCTTTATCGAGGCCGTCCAGTACCGCTTCGGCGCGCACACGACCGCCGACGACCCGGACGTGTACCGGGACGACGCGGAGGTCGAGCAGTGGCGCGAACGCGACCCGCTGGACCGCATGGAGGCGTTTCTGCGGAACTGCAATCTGCTGGACGACGAGAAGATCGACGTGATGGACGACACCATCGGCGAGCGACTCGGCGAGATTATCGACAACGCCGAAGCACATGCCGCGGACCCGACGGACCTCTTTGCCGACGTTTACGCCGAATCCACGCAGAACATCGATGAACAGCGCGAGTACTTCGAGGGCCTCCGCGAGCGCCACGGCGACGACGCCTTGCTCGAGTCCGAGTAGCCGACCGAGCCTGTTATTGCTGTCCCGTCGCTTCCGTCTACTGTGACAGAGTGGCCACCGGTGGACCCCGCCGACGCAACGGCCGTTGCACAGCAGCGTGACGAACTGGTCGCGGCGGTCCGGGACCACGCCGGACAGGTCGCCTACCAGCTCGCCAGGCTGGAGGGCGGCGACTACGGACAAGCGGACATCGAGACCGACCGCGGCGAGTGGACCGTCAAGTACGAGGGCGGCGACCTGGAGTACCTCCGCTTTTCGCCGTCGCGTGGCTCCGACACGTACGTCATCTCGACCAAACAGCCGCCGGAGCCGGAGCCGCTGGCTGCCGCACTCGCCGACTACGACGCCTTCGTCGAGGGGTTCAACGACTACGTCGCGTCCCTCGACGGCGTTCTCGACGACGTGTCGACGGAGTTTCCGGACATCGCGACGACCGACGGTGTCGTGGCTGAACGCGACCGCGTCCTCGGTCGCATCCGCGAGATCTGCGACCAGATCGCTCGGGAACTCCAGCGCTACGAGGGCGGGGACTACGGGACCTTCACCGACCGAATCGGCGGCACGCGCTGGGAACTGAAGTGGGACACCGACGGCGCGTCGTATCTCCGGGTCGGCGGGAGCAACGGCCTCTATCTCCTCTCGCAGTACGAACCGCCCTCGGCCGCCGACATCCGCGAGTACGCCCCACAGTTCGCGGACTTCGTCGACGCGTACAACGACCACGTCGACGAACTGGAATCGGACCTCGGAACCGTCGAGCTCTGAGTCGGCTCAGCCACTGTCGGCTGCGGCACTGTTTCACCCGGTGAGCGGATAGTGTGCCAATTCGGTAAGTGCTGTCATTTTCGCACAACCGCTGTACAGCAGCTGAATTACCGAAGAATACCACCGAACGATATGTCGGCAGGGTTTTCAGGGGGCCTCACCCAAGCCGGAGGTATGAGTTCGACCGAAACCGTCGACAGTTCGGCTGTTAGCAAGGGAACGCTCGGTGAATACGCCGAAGCGATGGGGCCGTCCTGGATCGCAGGTGCAATCGCCGCCGGCCCGGCGACGATTGCCAGCCTCGTCACCGCTGGCGGTGCGTTCGGCTACAGCCTCCTATGGGTCGTCGTCCTCTCCGCGGGGGCGGGGGCGCTGGCCCAGTACCTCGCGATGCGGCTGGGACTGTTGACCGAGCGGGGCATCGTCGCCGTCGTCGAGGACCACCTTGGCGAAACGTGGGCATGGCTGCTGGTCGGCGACGCGGTGCTTGCGGCCGGCGTCGCACAGCTCGTCATCATGAAGACCGTCGCCACGGTCTCGGCGACGGTGACCGGTATCGACGCGCGCGTCTGGGGCGTCGCCTGGGCGCTCATCCTCGCGGCGGGATTGGCGGGCGGCGGCTATCGATTCCTCGAACTGGCCGCGAAAGTCCTCGTTCTGCTGGTCGTCGTCGCGTTCGTCGCCAGTCTGTTCGTCGTCCCCATCGACGCCGGCGCGGCGGCGACCGGGCTGATCCCGTCCGTCCCGTCCGGGAGCGCGCTGGTCGCGGCGGGCATCCTCGGCGGCGCGGTCCACATCACGCTCATCACGATGCACTCCTACACGATGCGGGCGCGGGGCTGGACCCGCGATGACTACGACCTCGCGACGGTCGACGTCGGGGCGTCCATGCTGGTGGCTTTCGGCATCTACAGCCTCGCCATCTTCCTGGTGACGGCTAGCGTGCTCACTTCTGGCGACCTGACGACGGTCGGCGCTGCGGAGGCCCTCGGCCCGCTGGTCGGCGACAGCGCCCGCTGGCTGTTCCTGCTGGGCCTCTGGGGCGCTGCCGTGTCGACGCTTGGGGGCAACACCATCGTCCCGCCGTTCCTGCTCGCCGACAAGCTCGGCTGGGGCACCACTATCGAGGACAGCCGCTACCGCGGGCTACTCGTCGCCGTCGCGCTGCTGTCAGCGCCCGGTGCGTTCATCGGCGGGAACGTGCTCGGCCAACTCGTCCTCGTGCTCGCGCTCGGCACCGTCGGTACCCCGTTCGTCATCGCCCTCGTCCTCTATCTCCTGAACTCCGACGCGGTTCCGGAGTCGAACTCGCTGGTAGCGAACGTCGGTGGGCTGGCGCTCATCGCTGTCTCGGGCGGGCTCGCCGCGAACTTCGTCGTCGAACAGCTCGGCGGCGGTATCGGACCGCTCTCCGGGTTCGTGCTGGCCTTCGCCGTCGTCCTCGGCCTCGCCATGGCCGGGCTCGGCGGGAAGTTCCTGCGGGAGGAACTCCTCGCGTGACCGGCGTCGGGTTCCCGCTCTCGGGGTCGACGCTCGTCACCGGTCCCTCGAACGCCGGCAAGACGCGGACGACCGCTGCCGCCATAGATGCCTGGCTCGACAGCGAAGGACCCGAGGGCGTTGTCGTCCTCGATTTCGCGCCCGAACTCGAACGGGACGGAACCGTGCTGGGCGGCCGTCTTGACCGATTCATCACCGTCCCAGAGTCGGTCTGGATAGGCCGAACCGATGCCAGTGCGCCCCGCGCCGAGAGCGAGACGAACGACCAAGCGGTCGCCCTCGCCCGGGAAAACGCCCGCCGTGCCGAGCACCAGATGGACACGCTCCCGGGGAATCCCCGTGCGGTGTTCGTCAACGACGCGACGATTCCGTTTCAGCACGACTCCGCTGCGGTCAGCCGGCTCACCGACTACTGTGACGAGGCGGACGTGGCCGTGCTGAACGCTTTCGATAGCGACGAACTGGGCGTCGATGACCCGGTGTCACGGGCCGAGCGGGACGCGCTCGATAGGCTCCGGCGCTGGGCCGACCGGACCGTCGACCTGTCGTAGCGTCCCGCGCCAGCAGAAGAAGTCCGGGGCGTCGAACGCTGACCGGACGCGTCAGCGGCGGGCTACGACCCGCCGCGTTTCCGGAACCAGACGCGCTCGCCGACCGGACTCTCGTCGTCGCCGATGTCCAGCCGACTGACGAACAGGTCGCGAATGGCCATGGTGACGACGAGTTCAGTCGGCGCACCGGACTCGTTTTCGACGGTGACGACACAGTGACCGTCTCGCTCCGCTATCTCCGTGATTGTGCCGACGGTCCATCGGTCGCGGTGGTGTGACGGTTCCTGTGCGTGAATGCGGTCGTGATCCATAGAACTGCTGTGGGTTATCTTACCGGTTCCACTCGTAGAACCACCACGCGCCGCCCAGTGCCATCAGTCCGATACCCAGCGTGGAGGTGGCCGGCTCCGGGATGATGAACAGCACGAGTCCGATGAGCACCATTCCGACCGGTTCGAGTTCGTCGAGATACTGGATGATGTCCATACGCGGTAGTTCACCCGCCTGCCGTATAGAGGTTCGTCCGGCTATCGGGGAGTGAGAACGAACCGCAACGGTGACTGGATTAGCGGAAGCGGAACGTTTCGAGGTTCTCCGGCGCGAAGGTCCGGATGTTCTGGTCGTGGTACAGCGACGAGGAGAGGTCCTGTGTCGCGGATTCGTCGCCGTGCACGCAGAGGATTTTCTCGGGTCGGGGGTTCATCGTCTTCACGAAGTTTTCCAGCCCCTGTCGGTCGGCGTGGCCGGAGAAACCGTCGACTGTCTCGACGGTCATCTCCAGTGGGACTTTCTCGCTGCGCCCGCTGCCGCCGACGGGTACCTCGTCGATGCCGCGCTGGATTCGGTTGCCGAGCGTTCCCTGCGCCTGATAGTCGACGAAGGTAAGCGTCGAGTCCGGGTCGGGGCCGAGCTGTTCGAGCCAGGACATGACCGGCCCGCCGGTGAGCATCCCCGAAGTAGAGAGGATGATAGCGGAATCGCCATCGGCGATCTCCTGTCGTTCCTCGTCGCCGCCGTCGATGGGGTTGAACTGGTCAGCCAGGAACGGGTTCTCGTCTTCGTCGAAGAGACGGTCCTGCAGACCGTCGCGGAGATACTCGGGATAGGTCGTGTGAACGGCCGTCGCCTCCCAGATCATCCCGTCGAGGTGGACCGGCATCTCGGGGATGTCGCCGTTCCGCATCGCCTCTTCGAGGACGAGCATGAGTTCCTGTGACCGCCCGACGGCGAAGGTCGGAATGAGGACTTTCCCGTCGCGGTCGTAGGCGTTCTGGACGATCTGTTTGAGCTTTCGCTCCGAGTCTTCCTGGTCGGTCTGGTAGTCGTTGCGGCCGCCGTAGGTCGACTCCAGCACGAGCGTCTCCACCCGCGGGAAGTCGTTGACTGCGCCGTCGAACAGGCGCGTGTCATCGTAGTGGATGTCGCCGGAGAAGGCGACGTTGTACAGGCCGTCGCCGACGTGGAAGTGACACACCGACGAGCCGAGGATGTGGCCGGCGTTGTGCAGCGTCAGTTTGATGTCGGGCGCGATGTCGGTCACGTCGCCGTACTCCAGCGGGATGGTGTGTTTGATCGCTTCGCGGACCATCTCGGAGTCGTACGGCGGGGTCCGGCCGTCGTCCGCGGCGGTATCGAGGTAATCGAGCGTCAGCAGGCCCATCAGGTCCCGCGTCGGCTCGGTGCAGTAGATGGGACCGTCGTAGCCGTACTCGAACAACAACGGGACCAGCGCGGAGTGGTCCAGATGCGCGTGGGTCAGGACGACGGCGTCGATGCCGTTGGTCCCGGCCCCGAACGCCTCCGGGATGTCCAGATACGGCTTTTCGCCGTTGGCCCCGGGCTTGTTGCCACAGTCGATGAGGATGCGCGTGTCCGGCGTCGAGAGGATGAACGCGGCGCGGCCGACCTCTCGGCAGCAGCCCAGTGTCGTGATGCGGACGTACTCGTCGTCGGACATCGGCTCGCGGTGGATCTGCCGGCCGACGCGTTCGAGGATGTCCCGGCGGTCCTCGCGCTCCTGTTTGAGGAAGTTCCGGACGTTCTCGACTGTCGAGGACTCGATGGGGGGCGTTCGAACGACTTCGGGCGTCCAGCCGACCTCTTGCGTGATGTCACGCAGGGTCGAGCCGCGCCGGCCAATGACGACGCCGGGCTTCTGTGCCTGGACGACGACTTCGCCGGTGTCGGTGTGGAAATTCAGGTCCATGACGCCGGCCTCCTCGGGGATGAGTTCCCGAATCGCCGCCTCGGCCTCTGCTGGCGGAGCCAGTACGTCAGGATCCGGGCGGACCGTAATTCGCTTGCGGAGTTTCGATGCGAGCCGGCGAACGAGGTCGCTGTTCGCGGCGAACTCCTTCGGGTCCCGCGTGTATATGACGAGTTCCGGTCCCTCGTACGTGACATCCGAGACGGAGATACGGCGCGGGACTTCCTCGTCAATCGTTGCCTTCACGTCTTCGAGTTGCTTGTCTACAGTGCTCATAGCTCAAAACGGGGTATCATCCCGGTAGCGGGGCCGTCCACGGCTGGTGCGGGCCGACCTGGAGCCGCGGGATGTACGCTCTCTAATAAAGTCATCAGTTATCGGTGAGTTGCCTCCGGACGTGGAGAGATGTCCGGAAAACCGACCTCTATTTCTCAGTATTCCCCTCGTGTTATAAAAGCCTTCGCAATACGGAGGGTAGGGGGCCGGACCGCGGTCGACGCGCTGTTGCCCAAAGGAGTCCAAAGGAGTAAACGCACACCGTGTGAGACGCCGCCATGCGACTGACACCGGACACAGTCCGCGACGAGTACGAATGGGTACAGGACCGTCGTAGCGACGTCGTCCCGCTGGTGAACGAAACGCGAGCCCATCTCGGGTCCCAGTTCGACGTCGACGTCGACCCGCTCACAGACGACGCCTACACGGCCGCCATCGACGAGGTGTTCGCCGACGGCGACCGTGCGGTCAACGTCGCCGCGCTGGTTCGTCTGCTTCGAGAACTGGACGTCGAGAGCGATTACCCGGGCTTCGTCGTCGACGAACTGCTGGGCCGTGAGCTGGCAGCGATGATCGCCGGCGAGCAACCGCTCCGGTTGCTTGCGGAGGCGACCTTCCACGTCGCAGATGTTCGGACGCACGGAAACGACGGGGAGGCGGCGGGCGCTGATGACCTCGACGCCGCACTCGCGGCCGGGGTCCAGACGCGGGTCCCGGGCTGGCCGTGGCAACAGACAGAGAGTCCGTTCGCCGTGGAGTGAGCCGTGGTCCGCTCTCGCAACCAAACGACTGGTCGAGGCGGTCAGCTACCCGAAAACGAGAACGAGGGCGTCGTCAGGAACGCCGTCTCGTACCCCTCGTGGCGGGACACCTGTGGCGGGGCGACGACATCGACACCGACAGACGGCTCCTGGGTCGCCGTCTCGACGACTGCGCCGTAATGATACCCGAGTTCGGGGTGGACCCCAGCGGTCAGCGCGTCGTCGAACACCGTTTCGCCGTCGGCCTCAACACTCCCGTCGAGGGACATCATCGGGAGGGGAACGCGGTTGTACGGCGTCCGAGCCGAGACGGCGAGATACGACTCGCCATCGGAGAGGAACGCGGCGTCTTGTACCCACGTAACGGCGTACACGCCGTCGCTCCCTTTGTCCGTCCCGAGGACCGTTCCGGGCAGGGCCGACACTTCTGGGACCCGCGATGTCGGTACCATGTCCATGTTCATCAGGTCGACCGCCCCGCGCTCGCCCTGTGAGTCCGGGAACTCCTCGAAGGAGAGTTGGTCGCGGGTGCTCTGTGCGAAGTCGAACTCGACCGTTGCCTCGCCGGCCTCGCCGAACCGACCGTCGAAGGCCCCCAGTCGGCGTTCCCCCATCCCGTTGACGCGGACGGAAAGCTGGTAGACGCCGTCGCCGTCGAGCGCGTAGTTGTCGCCGTAGTGAAAGCCCATGTTCTGGGAGATCATCGGCCACGGGGACTTGTCGGCGACCGTCTCGCCGTCGCGTTCGATGGTGATCGAGAGGCCGGCAGACACCGGGAGTACCATCTCGGTCTCGGGGTCCCAGACGGTCGCCATCAGGTGGACGCTGTCCTCGCTCCGGATGTCGACCTTTTCGGCTGTCGTCCCGGTTACCGTCCAGAAGCGGTGGGGAAAGGAGTAGCTCAGCCCGACCATGTACTCGCCTGCCTGTGCCATCCCCGCCATCCCCATGCCCTCAGCGTGGGTGGGGCGGTACGTGGCGTCGGGGCGGTTCTCGACCAGCGGGGGAGCGCGTGTCGACTGGGAACTCAGCGAACCACACCCCGCCAGGACCGTCGTGCCGGCGAGGCCGGCACTGGCGAGGAACTGTCGGCGATTCATGCACCGCCTTTGGGTCCTCGTCTGAAAGACCGTTCTGGTACGATAGCCGAATGCCGTGGCGGGACCTAGACGGCACAAGATATTTGCTATCGGTCGGTGCAATCCCGGCCGTGTCCTCCAAAATCGCCCGCACTGCGGTCCTCGGCTTCGTCGTCCTGACCGCGGGATGTTTCGGCGCGCCGTCACCGGAGTCACCGGCCTCGTCAGAAACAGCGACAACCGGTGCATCCCCGACAGGGACCGTCGAGTTCCATGACGGTCCGAAGGACCCGCCCGCCCGACCCACGACACTGAACGAGTTCTCCGCCCGTGAGTTCGTCTACGAGTACCAGTATCGGAGCGTCTACAACGGTCTGTGGCAGGGCGAACACACCGAGATGAGCCTCGATTGCCGCGTCGACAACGTCACCGAACGGTCGTGGGGGTACGACGTCGTCATCACTTGTACAGGATCGTCGACGACCGACCCGCCGGCCGACTCGACAGCGACGGACGGCCCGATATCCGACTACTTCACCCAGTCGTATCGCTACAGCGTCAGCGCCGACGGCCTATCCCGTGAATCAGTCGAGAACCGCGACCCGGTATCCTGACGGCACCGGGCCAGTCAAGCCGGGTCGGCCGGTGGGAGCGCCCGCAGGGCACGCGGCGGGAGCAGGTAGTTCCCGCGTCGGGTGACTGTCATGTACTGGAGAATACCGTTGTTCACCCGCTGGCCGACAGCCGAGTCGTTAGCGACGTCCGTTCCGTTCATCGCCTGTTTCGTCGCGACGAAGTCGGCGATAGAGCGCTGCAGCGAGAGGAAGTGCAGCCCCGCTTCGCCGCCGTCGGTCGAACTGAAGTCCCGGCGGAGAAGGGTCGGTGTTCCGTCGTCCCTGACGCGGGACATCTTCTGTGCGTGGCCGACGACACCCTCCCGTCGACCGCTGTCGACCACGTCTTCGGGGCACTCGCCGGCACCGTTGTCAGTGCCGAGGTTCTCGCCGACGCCTTCGACCCTGTCCTCGTCGGCGTGGGCCGGACAGAACATCTTCGAGACGCGCTGGTCCCGGGAGTCCTGTTCGTACCACTGCTGGAGTTGCAGCCGGATCTTCGAGAGGTGCTGGGTCGCGCCGCCGGCGAACGGTCCCGAATCGACCGTTACGCGGTCCTCGGAGGCCTGATTTTCCTTGAATCCGGACTTGAACCCCATGAACAGCGGGGCCTCTTCGGGGACCGGGTCGGAGTCCGGAACCCCGTCGACATCCTGATTCTCGGCGGGGAGGCCGGCTCCGACGAAACCCGTCCGTCGCTCTGCCTCGTGCAGGACGCCTTGGAAGGTCGCGCTCATTTCGTGGTCGTTCGCAGCGTCCCGATTGCCCTTCAGCGCTTCTTCGGCCTCGATGACGGCCCGCTCGTCGTCACTGGCGAGGTGCAGGAGCGCGTCCGGCGTGTCGAGTTCGGGGTCTTCGAAGGGGGCAAGCGCCATCGGCTCTGGCAGGTCGACGCCGGCTACGTCGGCCTCGAAGCGGTCGAAGTAGGTCGGGCTGTACCCGAGGGTGAACAGCAGCCCCTCGTTGCTCCACTCGTAGGCCTGTTCGAGGTCTCGGAGCGCCGTCTCGACCTGATCGCGGTCGGCATCTGTCGGCGTTCCGTCGCCGGTGTAATCCAGTAGTAGAAGGACGTGGTGGCGCGACAGTCGGTGGTTCCCCGCGTCGTCGGTCGCCAGCGACGCGTCCCAGGCGTGCTGGCGCTCCGGGAGCGACGAGGGGTCGTCGGTACCCTCGGGCACCGTTCCCGACCCGCGGTCGAGACAGGCGGCCAGCGCCGCGGTGCCGCCGATGGCGACGGCGCTCTTGGCGAACTCGCGTCGGGAAATTCCGCGTTCAGTCATCACCAACCCTATGGACTGCCCGTGCAATTGGGTTGTGGTACGGGACTCGAAATCGGCCACTGTCCGCGGGTAGTCGAACTAGCCGCTCTCGAAGAGGCGGTCGAGTAACCGGGTGAAGCGGTCAGACAGGCGGTCGGGGGCCGTGGGGTCGACCGTCGCGAGCAGTTCGACCGTCTGGTCACGCCGACAGAGCGCCAGCGTCACCCGTCCCCCGTCCCGACGCTTTTCGACGATGTCGTGTTCGACCAGGCCGCTGAGGTGGTGTTCGAGCGTGCTCCGAGCGATGTCGAGGTGGTCGGCCACTTCGCCGGGGTGAGCGGCTTCGCGCTCTATGAGCGTGACGAGAACGTCTCTCGCCGTCTCGCGACGGAGGAAGGCGATGGCGTGGCGCTCCCAGGGGTCGAACGACGCCGTGTAGTAGTGTGTGCGCCCGTTGACCGACTCGCTGTGAACGCCGTCGAGTCGGCCCAGATGGTACTGCACTTGTCCCGTTGCGAGATCCAGTGCCCGCGTTAGCTCCCGGAAGTGGACTCCGGGATGGGACTCGATGTGTCGGTAGATGCGGGCTCTGGTGTCGCTCATAGTCCCTCCTCGTCGAGTCGTTTCTCGACGGTCCGGGCGTAGTACACTGCGCCGAGGACGAGGACGACAAAGAGGGTATCGAGCGCGTGTTCGAGGAAATGGTGGGTCGGTCCTGAGACCAGTGAGAACCCCGACAGCAGCGCGATGAGCGGGCGGGCAAACAGCGCGGTGAGTGCCAGCGCAATCAACAGATACGGACGCGTCCTGCGCTGGCGGTACGCAACCAAGGCGAGCCCACACAGGACTGCCCCGGCCACAGCGGAGAGGACGACGACGGCGGCGATGTCCCAGCTCCCGGCACCGAGATGGCCCCCAATACTGAGCGGTTTCATCAGGCGTTTACTTCGGAACCACGGTGCCTCAGTCGTTCGGTTTTGCGCGACTTTTTTATCGGACCGCTGAGACGTGGCGGTATGGACTGCATCGGCTTCATCTGCGAGCCTGAACACCCGGTGTTCGGTGCCGTCGCAGAGCGGCTCTCCGCCCGGGGGTTCGACGTCCAGTTTCTCCGCCCCGGAAACCCGGTGGCCAGAGCCGATATCGACGACCTGGCCGCACTCGTCAACACGACGCTCCGGCCCGAGTCGTTCAGCGCCCTTCGCTACGCCGACAGGGTCGGCGTCGAGACGTGGAACGGGTTCCTGCCGACGACGGCGCTGGCCTGCCGACTCGTCGCCCTCCACGGACTGGAGCAGGTCGGCTGTCAGGTCCCGACCGTCTGGTTCGAAAAGCCGGATCGAGACTACGTCGCCCGGACTCGCTACGCCTGGGACGGGATGCCGGCGAACAGTGACGAGGGCGATTTCTACCAGGCTCGGGTCCGGGCGGAGCCGGTCGAGTACAAGTACTTCGCCGTCAACGACGGCCGCGAAACCCATCTTCGGGCGATTCAGGTCCGGTCGGAAGTCACCGGGCTGGACCACGTCATCAGCGAGGAAACCGTCGAGGTGACGCTCGCGGCCCGCGTCCGGGAGTTGCTGGACCGTTTCGGCGCGCGGGCACTCTGCGTCGAGTTCGTCGCGGGCGAGGAGGGGTTCTACGCGCAGGCTGTCGACCCCGCGCCGGGATTCACCGGGACGGGAATGGAACGCCGTGTCGCTGACTCTATCGCCTCGCTGACGACAATCGGTGCCTGAGTGTCGGCGCGGGGTGCGTTTGACAGCGCTGGCTCTGTTACTGAGGCACAAGATTATACAGGTTCACCGACGTGGTAGCGACCGGAGCTTCACATGAGCACGTTCGTCCATCTCATCGCGGACTACGGCCCGTCAGACCCGGCCTTTTCGGAGGTCGTCCACCGCCTCACCGCCGCAGACCCGACCATTTCCGTCCAGTCGACCGAAATCCAGCCGTTCTCCACCGTCGCAACGGGATTCTGGATCGCACAACTCGGCGTCCACAACCCCGCGTTCGACGACCTGCTTATCTACTCGAACACCGCACCACGAACCACGGAATCAACGCCTGAGCGGGCCGACACCGGCGGGGCGCTGTGCTATCTCGAACTGGACAACGGCGTCCCCGTCGTCGCCGTCGACGCCGGCTACAACCTCTCGTTTATCGCCGGCCGCGCGACGACCTTCCGCGAAATCGAGCTCCCGGCCGACACCGGCCAGTTCCGGTCGCGGGACGTGTTCCCGCGCCGCGTTGCCGAAATCGCAAGCGGCAATCGCTCTTCGCTCGGGGCGGAGCGCTCACTCGACGACGTCCCGGCCCCGCCCGAGTCCGTGGTCTGTCACGTCGACGGCTACGGGAACGTCAAGACCTCGATTCGAACCTCGGAGTTCGAACCCGGTAGTGACACAGTCGCTGTCGAACTTAACGGCGCATCCCGAGAGGTCGTCGTCAGGGACGCTGTATCGGACGTTCCGGAGGGGTCCCTCGCTATCGTCCCGGGGTCGGCTGGAGGTGGCGACCCGTATCAGGAGCTGTTCTTGCGCGGCGGCTCCGCGGCATCGGCCTTCGGTACCCCGGAGCCCGGAGATAGTCTCTCTATACGGGCGGAATAGAGCTGAGATCGACCTCCGCTACGACGGTCCTCGCGGCGCGAAGCGGGGCATAGAACTGGTCCGGTCGGCGTGCCAGCGGCTCACCACCCTTCGGGGAGTTTATTAGCGCCGTGGGCCACGACACACCTAATGAGTGGCGAGCAGGAACTCGGCATAACCGAGAGCAAGGAGCATTCACCCGGCGAGTGGTACGCCGAGGTCGTCCAGAAGGCCGGCCTCGCGGACTACGCCCCCATGGGCGGGTTCATCGTCACGCGCCCACGCGGCTACGCCATCTGGGAGCGTATCCAGAACAACCTCGACGGCTGGTTCAAGGACACCGGCGTTCAGAACGCCTACTTCCCGCTGTTTATTCCCGAGAGCTATCTGGAGAAGGAGAAAGACGTCGTCGAGGGGTTCGACCCCGAGGTCGCGTGGGTGACCCACGGCGGCCACGAGGAACTCGAAGAGCGCCTCGCCGTTCGGCCCACCAGTGAGTCCATCATCGCGCCGTTTATGGCCCAGTGGACCCGCTCGCATCGGGACCTCCCGATGCGGCTGAATCAGTGGTGTTCCGTCGTCCGGTGGGAGGCCACCGAGACGAAGCCGTTCTTCCGAACCAAGGAGTTCCTCTGGCAGGAGGGCCACACCGCCCACGCCGACGAGGACGGCGCGTGGGAGGAGACGATGACCCGCCTGGACCAGTACGCGCGCCTCTACGAGGAGGTCATGGCGATGCCGCCGCTGAAGGGCCGCAAGCCCGAGCACGACAAGTTCCCCGGGGCACACACCACGACGACTATCGAGACGCTAATGCCGGACGGGAAGACTGTGCAGGCCGCCACCTCCCACTACCTGGGGACCTCCTTTGGCGAGGCGTTCGACATCACCTACGCCGACGCCGACGAGGAAGAAAACACGGCCCACACGACCTCCTGGGGGCTGTCCTGGCGTGCAATGGGCGCGCTCATCATGACCCACTCCGACGACCAGGGGCTCGTGCTCCCGCCCGCGCTCGCACCCGATCAGGTCGTCGTCGTCCCCATCTGGCAGGAGGACAACAAGGACGAAGTCATCGACTACGCCGCCGACCTCGCCGCCGAACTGGACGAGGCCGGCGTCCGCGTCGAACTCGACGACCGCGAGCACCGCAATCCCGGCTTCAAGTACAACGAGCACGAACTACACGGCGTTCCTCTCCGAATCGAAATCGGTCCCCACGAGGTCGAGGACGGGGAAGCCACGCTGGTCCACCGGCCCGACGGTGAGAACGCGACCGTCGACCGCGAGGGCATCGCCGACACCGTTACCGACCACCTCGACACTGTCCACGCCAAGCTGTACGCCGACGCCGAGGAGACGCTGGAGGGCGAAATCCGCGAGGCTGAGTCCCGTGAGGAGATTCTGGGCACTATCGGCCAGCACGGCGGCTACGTGAAGTGTGGCTGGTGTGGCGACGCGGACTGTGAGGAACCGATCAAAGACGCTATCGCGGCCGAAATCGTGATGGTTCCCCTCGACCGCGACGAGGAGCCGATCCACGACGACTGCGCCATCTGCGGTGAGGACGCCGAGGAGACGGCGTACTTCGCGAAGAGCTACTGAGAAGGCGGGTGCTTACTCCGGTATCCGGTCCAGAAACGCGCCGGCTTCGGCCCGGCCCGTTTCCATGAGGTCCTCGATGAACCGAGGGTCGCGGTCGCGCTTCGAAGCTGCTGTCAGCTTTTCATCGAGTCCCAGTCGCCGTATCTCGATGTGTTTGAAATCGTCCGGGAGATACCCCTTTTCGACCCATTCGTTGACCTTCCGGACGAAGAACAGCTCCTGATTCAGCGAGAGATTCCCCGATAGTTCCTGCCGGCGGTCGGTGATCTCCGCAAGCGATGTCGGGCGGTCGTCGCGGGTCTGTGGCTCGATCTGGATGACCCAGATCTCGTCCGGTTTCGGTCGGTCGCTGGTCAGGAACTCCCGGATCGGTGGGTTCTGTGAGAACAGGCCGTCCCAGTGCCAGTGGCCGTTCAGTTCGACGGCTTTGTACAGCAGTGGGAACGCGGCCGAGGCCAGCACCGTCCTCGCTGTGATGGCATCGTCGGTGAACGTCTCGAACACGCCGCTGTTGACGTTGACCGTGCCGACGGTCACATGTGGTGGTGCCTCGTCGGCGAGACTGTCGAACTCGTCGAACTCGATGTGGCGGTCGAGCAGCGATAGGAACCAGTCGTGGCCGACTGCTCCTGGCGTCGCGTAGGGCGAGATGTCGGCCGCAGGGACCATGAGATTCTGTAGTCGCTTGCGCCAGACGAGCGACTCGTTCAGCAGGACTGAGGGCGGTGTCGTGGCGGCGACGTCACGCCAGACGTCTCCCAGCAGTTTCTCGGCGTCGTCGGGGCCATCACTGAGCAGTCCGTACCAGGCCGTGACCGCACAGAGCGCGCCACCGGAAGTACCACTCAACCCCACGAGATTGTACTCGTCGTCGACAGTTGGCAGGAGTCGTTGCAGCACACCGGCGGTAAACGCACTGTGGCTGCCGCCGCCCTGACAGGCGATGGCGACGCTGGGTCCATGACCAGACATGGTTTAATTCATATACGAGGGGCTTGCATAGATAGTTGCCGGCCCACCGATACTGCCGGCTGTGAGCCGGTGAAGTGTCTTGCCACCTCTGGGTAGCGGGCATCTTCACTAACACAGCCGGCAGTATGAAGGAAGGATGGGGTCGGGGAGCGTGTGACATTTTCCTCCGTGCCCCCGATGATCACTGCTGTCTCTATGTATATAAATCGCCGTCAGACTACAGTCATACAAACGCCAAACGGCGAACAGATACCGTCGTGGGAACCGTGGATGTATCGCCCATTCTGGGTCATCAGCGGTGGGCCGACAGCCCCAAGATGATCGACCAGCTGGGGTGCGGCGTCGGGGAGACAGTGGGCGACTGATTGGGTGGTGCATTCGTCGTCGCGAGCGCGGAATATTAAGACCTTATATATTTCTCTGCATCGCTGCAATCGGTAAATATCCGGAACCAACACGGTTATACCTCGCCCTATGTTATCGGCTGTCATGGACGACGTGTTTGTCGGACGAATTATGTCATCGCCTGTCACCACTGTTGCTGCTGACGCGAACGCGAAAGCGGTCGCCAAGCGGATGCTCGACGAGAACATCAGCTCTGTTGTTGTCGTTGACGCTGACGGAGCGTTGTTGGGGATTCTCACCTCCACGGATTTCGTCGAAATCGCCGCAGAAGGTGGCGATACGACGGCGCTAGACGTGTCTGACTTCATGACGACGGAGCCGGTTACAGTAACGGCAAACGACCCCATCGAGGCGGCCGCAAGCCTGATGCTGGACCACAGTGTCCACCACCTTCCTGTCGTCGATGAGACGGAAGGAGTCGTCGGAATGTTGACGACGACTGACATGACGGCCTACGTTTCGGGTATCGAGCAGTCATCCGCTCCTGTGCTCGGCTGAACAGCGTGTGAACCGCCAGCCCGCGGACGACCGTTTATAAACCATGATACAGCCCCAACAATCGTTATAAATATATACTCCCTAATGTGGGGTTAAACAACACTAATACCATTAGGATTACCCTCTTATAGTGGCATCCCCAGTCGTGAAACACATGGTTGAGCGACAGACAGGTCTCTCTGCAGGTGACGCCGGGCTTGCAGATCCCACGGACGAACGGTCGAACTGTGGCGTCGGGGTCGTCATGGACCTCGACGGCCAGAGCGACCACTGGGTTGTATCGGACGGACTCGAACTCCTCGACAACCTCGAACATCGAGGGACGACAGGAGCCGAGCAAGATACGGGCGACGGAGCGGGCATCATGCTCCAGATCCCCCACGAGTTTTTCGCTGCCGAAGTCGACGCCGACCTGCCGCCTGCCGGCGAATACGCCGTTGGCACGCTCTTTCTCCCGAAAGACGACGAGGTCGCCGGGAGTCTGAAGGACCTCGTCGAGACGGAACTCGCCGCGGAGGGCCTCGATGTCCTCGACTGGCGCGACGTTCCCACGGACAACAGCGACTTGGGCGCAACGGCGCTCGAATCAGAGCCCGCCATCGTCCAGTTTTTCGTCACCTCCGCGACGGGCGAGACCGGCGACGCCTTCGAGAACCAACTGTATATCGGCCGCCGGTCGCTCGAAAACACCGTCAAGGAAGAGAAACCGCCGGGCCACGAGCGCTTCTACGTCGTCTCGCTCGCCACCGACGTAGTGGTGTACAAAGGCCTGCTCAAGGCCGAACAGCTCGAAGACTACTACCCTGACCTCGAAGACGAGCGGCTGCAGTCCACGTTCGCGATGGTCCACGCCCGCTTCTCGACGAACACGCTGGGCGCGTGGCACCTTGCCCACCCCTACCGCCGTGTCATCCACAACGGCGAGTTCAACACGATTCAGGGGAACATCAACTGGATGCGCGCTCGGGAGACCGACATCCAGAGCGACGAGTTTGAGGGCGACTTAGAGAAGATCAAACCGATCATCGACGATCCCGAGCAGTCAGACACTGCGAGCGTCGACAACGCGCTCGAACTCCTGCTTCAGGGCGGCCGCGACCTCCCCCACGCCCTCCGGATGCTCATCCCCGAAGCCTGGCGCGGCGAGATGAACGACGTGACCGGCGACCGGCGCGACTTCTATGACTACCACGCCTCGCTGGTCGAGCCCTGGGACGGCCCGGCGCTCGTCGCAGCCACCGACGGCGACCGCATCGGTGCCGTGCTGGACCGGAACGGGCTGCGCCCGTGCCGCTACGACGTGCTGGAGGACAACACGCTCGTGATGTCCTCGGAAGCCGGCGCGCTGGAACACGACGCGAGCGAGATTCGGGAACGCGGCCGGCTCCAGCCCGGACAGTGTTTCCTCGCCGACCCCGAAGAGGGGCGTGTCATCCCCGACGAGGAAGTGTTCGACGACATCACGGACGACAAGTACGGCGAGTGGGTCGCCGAGGAACAGGTCGCCCTCGACGAGGTCGCCGACCGCGAAGACAACGAGCCACAGGACCCCGCGGACGCCCTCCGGAGCCACCAGGCCATGTACGGCTACACGTACGACGAGGTCGACCACCTCATCGAGCCGATGGCCGAGAAGGGGAAAGACCCCGTCGGCTCCATGGGCGACGACACGCCGCTGTCGGTCCTCTCGCAGTTCAACCGCCCGCTGTTTACCTACTTCAAGCAGCTGTTCGCCCAGGTGACGAACCCGCCGCTCGACTACATCCGCGAGGAACTGGTCACCTCGCTGGAGTCCCGGCTGGGCTTCCAGCGCAACATGCTCGACGAGAGCCAAGATCACGCCCGCCAACTCGTCCTCGACTCGCCGATCCTCACCGACGAAGAGACGGCGTCGATCAAGGACCTGGACGCGAACGACATGTCCACGAAGGTCATCGACATCACCTACGAGTCGGGTGGCGACCTTCGGCAGGCCGTCGAAGACGTGCGGGCCGAAGCCGACGCCGCTGCCAAAGAGCACGACATCCTTGTGCTCTCGGACCGCGCGGCCAGCGAGGACCGCGTCCCGATTCCCAGCCTGCTGGCCGTCGGTGGCGTCCACCACCACCTCGTCCGCAACGGCCTCCGCAACCACGTCGGCATCGTCGTCGAGTCCGGCGACCCGCGAGCCGTCCATCACTTCGCGACGCTCATCGGCTACGGGGCCGGCGCGGTCAACCCCTACCTGGCCTACCAAACCATCGAGGACTTGGTGGCCGGCCCGGACGGCGCGGACCTCGCCGACGCCATCGACGCCTACATCACCGCCGTCGAGGACGGCCTCCTGAAGACGATGGCCAAGATGGGTATCTCCACGGTCGAGTCCTACCAGGGTGCTCAGATCTTCGAGGCCGTCGGCCTCTCCTCGGACTTCATCGCCGAGTACTTCGAGGGAACGACCTGCCGAACGGAGGGTATCGGCATCGAGGAAATCGAGGACGACCTCTCCCAGCGCCACGAGGTGGCCTGGAGCGAGGAGGAGCCCGACATGCCCCGCCAGGGCGAGTACGAGTTCCGCTCGAACGGCATCCACCACCAGTGGAACCCCAACACGGTCGGCAAGATTCAACAGGCCGTCCGCATGGGCGACTACGACACGTACAAGGAGTTCGCCGAGCTGGTCAACGACCAGAACGAGGAGCTCCAGACGCTGCGCGGCCTGCTCGAGTTCGACTCCGACCGCGAGTCCATCCCCATCGAGGAGGTCGAGCCGGTCGAAGACATCGTCGAGCGCTTCGAGACCGCGGCGATGTCGCTCGGATCGCTGTCGCCCGAGATGCACGAGAACAACGCCATCGCGATGAACCGGCTCGGGGCCAACGCCAACACCGGCGAGGGCGGCGAGCCGCCCGAGCGCTTCGACACCGAAAAGGAGTGTACGACCAAGCAGGTCGCCTCCGGTCGCTTCGGCGTCACCTCGGATTACCTCGCGTCGGCCGACGAGCTCCAGATCAAGATGGCCCAGGGCTCCAAGCCCGGCGAGGGCGGTCACCTGCCCGGCAAGAAGGTCAACGAGATGATCGCCCACGTCCGCTACGCGACGCCGGGCGTCGGCCTGATCTCGCCGCCGCCGCTGCACGACATCTACTCCATCGAGGACCTCAAGCAGCTCATTCACGACCTCAAGGCGTCGAACCCCGAGGCCGACATCAACGTCAAACTGGTCTCCGAGGACGGCATCGGGACCATCGCGGCCGGCGTCGCCAAGGCCAACGCCGACGTGGTCCACATCTCGGGCCACGACGGCGGGACCGGCGCGTCGCCCAAGACCTCGATCAAGAACGCCGGCCTCCCGTGGGAGCTCGGTGTTTCGGAGGCCAACCAGATGCTCCGGGCGACCGGCCTGCGCTCGCGCATCAAGGTGACCACCGACGGCGGCATGAAGACCGGCCGCGACGTGGCCGTGGCCGCCCTGCTCGGTGCCGAGGGGTACACCTTCGGGACCGCTTCGATGGTCACCTCCGGCTGCGTGATGGCCCGACAGTGCCACGAGAACACCTGCCCGGTCGGCATCGCCACGCAGAACGAGAACCTCCGTGAGCGGTTCCCCGGTGAGCCACAGCACGTCGTCAACTACATGACGTTCGTGGCACAGGAACTGCGGGAGATCATGGCCGAACTCGGCTTCGAGACGGTCGACGAGATGATCGGCCGACCGAGCGTGCTGGCACAGCGCGACGACGTGTCCCAGCCGAAGGCCCAGAAGCTCGACCTCTCGGGAGTCATCGCGGAGCCGGCCGACAACGACGGCCGCTACAAGCAGGAGGAACAGACACACGAAGTCGACGAACAGCTCGACTGGGACCTCATCGACGCAGCCGAGGACGCCATCTACGACGGTGATCCGGTCGCTATCGACACCGAGATCAACAACGTCGACCGTGCGGTCGGGGCAACCCTCTCGAACCGCATCTCCCGCGAGCACGGCGGCGACGGCCTCGCGGACGACACTATCCGGGTGGACTTCGACGGCACGGCCGGCCAGTCCTTCGGCGCGTTCCTCGCACAGGGCGTGACGATGGAGCTGACCGGCACGGCCAACGACTACGTCGGCAAGGGCCTCTCCGGCGGGAAGCTGATCCTGAACACGCCGGACAACGCTCCCTTCGACCCGGCGGAGAACATCGTCATCGGCAACGTCGCGCTGTACGGCGCGACCCAGGGCGAAGCCTACGTCAACGGCATGGCCGGCGAGCGCTTCGCCGTCCGCAACTCCGGGGTCAAGGGCGTCGTCGAGGGCGTCGGCGACCACGGCTGTGAGTACATGACCGGCGGCGCTATCGTCGTGCTGGGCGAGACGGGCAAGAACTTCGCGGCCGGGATGTCCGGCGGCGTCGCCTACGTCTACGACCCCGACGGCGAGTTCGCCGAGAAGGCAAACACCGGCATGGTGTCGCTGTCCGACACCCTCGAAGGGAAGGACCGCCAGATGATCACCCGACTCGTCGAGAACCACGCCGCCTACACCGACTCCGACCGCGCGGCGGAACTGCTCGATGACTGGGACGCCGAAGTGGAGCACTTCACGAAGGTGATGCCCGACGCCTACGCCGAGGTCATCGCCGACCGCGAGCGCGACGACGTGCGCAACGAGCCGCCGGCCAAGGCCGCACCGAGTGCCGAAGCCGCCGAAGCCGACTTCGCCGCCTCGACAGACGACTGAGACGATAGCCTCGTCATTGCGGCGGGGAGCCGACTCGGACGTGCCGTTTTTTGATGCCGCCGGGACAGACACAGCTATGGACAGCGTCCTTGTCATCGGCGGCGGCAGGTTCATCGGTCGACACACGGTCACCGAGTTCCGCGACGCGGGCTACGACGTGACGATGCTCACCCGCGGCCAGCGCTCGAATCCGTTCGCGAACTCCGATGTCACTCACATCAAGGGCGACCGGAACGAGCGGGACACACTCGAAACCGCCCGCAAGCAGATCGATCCCGACGTAGTCGTCGACTGCGTAGCGTATTTCCCGCGGGATGTCCGGGTGGCGACCGACGTGTTTGCCGACGTCGACGCGTACGTGTATATCTCAAGTGGCGCGGCCTACGGCGTCGAACGGACGCCCAAGCGGGAGGGAGAGACGCCGCTTGCGGGCTGTACTGCCGAGCAGGCCACAACCGACAGCGCGGAGACCTACGGGCCGCGGAAGGCCGAGGGTGACCGCGAGGTGTTCGCCGCCGCGGAGGACGGTGTGCGTGCGATGAGCGTCCGACCGACAGTCGTGTACGGCCCCCACGACTACACCGAGCGGTTCGCTTACTGGGTCGACCGCGTGGCCGAGTACGACCGAATCGTCGTTCCCAGCGACGGCCTCAGTCTGTGGCAGATGGCCTACGTCGAGGACGTGGCGAGCGCGCTTCGCCTCGTCGCGGAGCGAGGGACGGCCGGCGAGGCGTACAACGTCGGCGACGAGCACGCGCCGACGCTCCGGCAGTGGATCGGTCTGCTCGCCAAGGTCCACGAGACGGACGTCGAGACCATCGGTGTCGGCGAGCGCGAACTCGCGGCGGCGGGACTGGACTCCGACGACTTCCCCATCTACCGCGACTCGCCGCATCTGCTGTCGACGGCGAAGCTCCGTGACCTGGGCTGGTCGTCGACGCCCCACGAGACGGCGCTGGCCGTGACCGTCGCCGAGCATCGGGAGAACGACCGAACCGGCCGGGAGTTCGGCCCGGACCGGGACACGGAAGCGACGCTCATCGACCGCCTGACCGGGTGATCACTACGCCCGGCGGAGCGTCGTGTGCTTGACCTCGTAGTCCTCTAAGAACGCGCCGTATCCGCCGACGGTGATGCGGCCTTGTCCGGTGTCGACGACCAGCGAGTTCTCGAAGCCGAAATCGCTGTTGTGTGGCTCGACGAGATTCTGTCGGATATCGACCACCGTGCCGGATATCACTTCGAAATCGTCATCCGAGCCTGTCGGTCGCGCGTACAGGTCTGCGACGACGGACTTCCCGGCCCGGAGCGCGAGCGTGGTCGTGAACACGACGGGACGGAACATGTCGTACCGGGCCGGAAGCGATGGCGGCCGCGAAACCAGGACCTCTTCGCCTATCGGCCAGTAATTGCCCAGGTAGGAACCAACTAACACCGCCGCGACCGCCTCCTGCGTGAACGTGATCGCGTTCGTCTCGTCGTGGTCCCAACTGAGCATCGTCGACGGCGAGACGAACCCGCGCTGCTGGTCCGTCGCAAGCAACGAGGGCGCGCCGTCGAGGCCGAGACGGACGGCGTTGGCGACCCCTTCCAGTTCAAGTTCTATCGTTGCCGGGTCGTAACTCGACAGCGTCAGGAGCACGAGGATGCCCCGCTTGCGGGCGCGGCGGAGCGTGTCGCGGATATCTGGGAGTCGGCGGGCCGGGACCTGGAGCACGACTTCGCACTCGGCGGCGTCGATGTGTTGTTCCAGCCGTTTGACGATAGTCGGTCTGGATTTGACCACCTCGAAGGCGTTGTCGTCGGACGAGGTGTCCTCGTACCGGGTCTGTACCGCTGCCTCCAGCGTGTCGAGTTCGCGTTTCAGCGCGCCGAATGCCTCCGACGGGGGCGTCGCACGGATGACCGTCGGCGTCCGGTGGTCGTCGACGGTGACGAAGCCGTCCGCGGCCAGCGAATCACAGATGTCGTACACGTAGCTCTTGGAGACCCCTGCCGTCTCGGCCACCGTCCGGGCCGTTGCCGGTCCCGTTTCGACGACGGCGAGGTACGTATCGGCCGCTGTTTCGGAGAGGCCGTACTGCTGGAGTCGGTCCCGGACGGCCGCGTTGGGTTGGCGTGTGGAGTCAGGCATAACTGTCCCGCTCAAACCGTGTTAGCTGGCTTCGTGTCATTGGATCGCTGTTTCAGATAATGTTACTGAGAATATATAATGATTCGTGGGCGTGCGAGCGGGCCGGCGTGTGTCTGTACGTTGTGGTGCTCCAGAGCACGGGGAGCACCAGCAGAGCGGGACCGCGGCGGCCTGGTCAGGAACGCTGCCGAACCTCGTCGAGCAGGTCGACGACGTCTTTCATGGTGGGGTCGCGGCTGGTGTTGTCGCCGTTGCCATTTCCGTTCCCGTTGTTGCCGTTGTTTCCGCTCCCGTTCCCATTGCCCCGACCGGGGTTGCCCCCTGACCCGTTCAGGAGGCCCGGAACGGGGTCCGGTTCGGTGATGCTCGCCGTGTTCTGGACGGTGAGCGTGGTCGTCGGGCCGTCCTGACCGACAGTGAGTTCGTACTCGCCGGCTTCGACGACCTTCGGCCCGACTCCGAGCACGTCACCGGGGACGACTTCCAGCGCCGTCAGGTCAGCGGTCACGTCCACCGTGGCTGACTCGCCGGAATCCAGCGAGACGCGCTCGTAGCCGAGCAGGCGGCGCTTCGGCTGGAGCACCGAGCCGTAGGACTGGGTGTTGAACACCTCGACGATGTGTTCGCCGGGCATGTCGCCGGTGTTCGTCACCTCGACGCCGACGGTCACCTCGGACTGATTGGCCGGGTTGCCGACGGTCGGCTGTGTGACCGAGACGCTCCCGTACTCGAAGTCAGTGTAGGAGAGGCCGTGGCCGTACTCGTAGATCGCAGTGTTGTCCGTCCCGCCCGTCGACGTCGGCTCGTAGCGGTTGTACTGCACGGGCGTCGTGCCGACGTTCTCGGGCCAGCTGAACGGGAGCTTGCCCGAGGGGTTGTACTCGCCGACCATCGTCTCGGCGATGGCGACCCCGCCGTCGCTGCCGGGCTGGCCGGCAAACAGGAGGGCGTCGAGCCGGCTGAACGTCTCCGGGGACCCCCGCGGCGCGCCGGCGAGCATGACGCCGATGATCGGCGTCGAATCGTCGGCGGACGCGACGACGGTGTCCAGAAGCGCTTGCTGGGACTCGTCGAGTACCAGTTCGTCACGGTCGCCGAAGCCCTCGTTGTGGGTTCCCTCGCCGAGAACGACGACGACGGCGTCGGACTCGGGGGCCGCCGATTCGACCTGTGACCGCTGCTCGTCGGTGAAGTCGAAGTTGCCGTTCTCGTCGCTTTGCTGGTTTCGCCGTCGCCCTCTCCGGCCCACCAGGTGGTGTTCTCGTACGAGGTTGGGACGTGCGTGAGACTGCCGACGCGAGCGCCCAGTTCGTCTTCGAGGAGGTTCTGGCGCGGGTACGGGCCGCCGGCGCTGGCCCCCTGCCAGCCGAGCGTCCAGCCGCCGTGTTGCATCAGCGCGCGGGTGTTGTTGCCGTCGCCGTCGACGCCGGGCCCGGTCAGCAGGACGTTCTCGTCGCCGGACAGCGGGAGCGTGTCGTCGTCGTTTTTCAGGAGGACCAGCGACTCCTTTGCCATCGTCTCAGCGGTCTCCTGTGCGCCGCCGAGCACGTTCCCGATGCGGGACTCGTCGACCGTCGGCTGTTCGAACAGGCCGAGGTCAGCCTTCAGTTCAAGACTCCGCCGAACAGCCTCGTCGATGCGCTCCATGGGAATCGCGCCGTCCTCGACGAGTCCGACGACGGTGTCGATGAACTGGACCGGTCCCGGCGCGTCGCCGCCGTTGCCGATCATGTACATGTCGACACCGGCGTTGATGGCCATCTCGGTCGCCGTTTCGAAATCGGGCGCGTAGTCGTGGTTCGTAACCATCCGGTTGAGGTCGTCCCAGTCCGAGACGACCATCCCCTCGTAGCCGTAGGTGTCCCGGAGCAGCGTCGTCAACAGCCAGTGGGAGGCGTGGGCCGGAACTCCGTTTATCGACCCGCTGTTGACCATCACCGTCCCGGGCTCGGACTCCAGTGCCTCCCGGTACGGCGGGAGGATGTTCGTCCGGAGGTCACGCAGCGACGTCGAGGCCGGTGCGCGGTCGTTGCCGTTGTTCGGGACCGAGTAGGCCGCGAAGTGTTTGACACACGCCGTCAGCCGGTCGTCGTCCTCGAGCGCTCGCGCTCGTACCCGTGAGACATCCGCTTCGAGTTTCGGGTCCTCGCTGATGCCCTCGAAGAAGCGCCCCCACCGGGGGTCCCGCTGGAGGTCCGTCGTCGGCGCGAACGTCCAGTGTGCGCCCATCGACGCCGTTGCGTCGCTCGTGTGGCGTTCAGCCTCTGCAATCAGGCTCAGGTCTCGCGTCGCACCCATGTTCAGCCGCTGGGGGAACACCGTTGCCCCCTCCAGCAGGCCGTTCCCGTGTGTCGCGTCGACGCCGTAGAGGAACGGGATGTCGTGGTCGGCGTTCGTCAGGTTGTACTCCTGTAGGGCGTTGATTCCCTGGACTACGGCGTTGGCGTCGAAACTCGGCGGCTCGGCCCCACCGGAGAGGATCGACCCGACGCCGAGTTCGCTGAAGTACTCGCCGACCGTGTCGACCCCGAAGCTGTCGGGGACGTTCGATTCCTCCGGCTCCGCCTCGAAGGAGCTGATCGCGACCTGTGTCATCTGGGCCGCTTTCTGTTCCAGTGTGAGGTCGCCGACGAGCGAATCGACGTCCGGTTGCGCCGCGGCGGTCCCAACACCTGCGCCGGTTGCGGCCGCTGCCGTGGCCACACCGGTCGCTTTCAGAAATGTCCGCCGAGACGCCCGCATACCGTCGTCAGTCGTGTCATGTGGCATGACAGGCACACCCAAACAGTGATGTTAATAATTGTTTTTGGAAAACTGGCGTGTGATTGTTGTCAAAAGATTTCGGTTACCGCACAGTCGGACCGCCAGTTGCACCTAAACTGTTTTCACGCGTGCCCGGAGACAGGCAACCATGTTCGAGAAACGCACCTGGATCCGCCTCCCCCGGAACGTCGTGGTCGGGCACGGCGTCCTCGGCCGGACAATCGAGGCCGTGAGCGAGCTCCACCTGACCGGGCGGCCGCTCATCGTCTCCAGTCCGACGCCGCACAAGGTCGCGGGCGAGAAAGTGGTCGCACAGTTCGAGGACGAGGGGTACGACCCATCCGAGATCGTCATCGAGGAGGCCAGTTTCGACGCCGTCCAGCAGGTCATCGACCACGCGTCGGAGATCGACGCGGGCTTCCTACTGGGCGTCGGCGGCGGGAAAGCCATCGACATCACGAAGATGGCAGCCGACGACCTCGGGCTGGGGTTCGTCTCGGTGCCGACGGCGGCGAGCCACGACGGCATCGTCTCGGGCCGTGGCTCGGTCCCCGAAGGCGATACGCGCCACAGCGTCGCTGCCGAACCACCACTGGCCGTCATCGCCGACACCGAGGTGCTGGCAGAGGCCCCCTGGCGGCTGACGACCGCCGGCTGTGCCGACATCATCTCGAACTACACCGCGGTCCGGGACTGGCAGCTTGCCCACCGCCTGAAAAACGTCCACTACTCCGAGTACGCCGGTGCGCTCTCCCAGATGACTGCCGAGATGCTCGTCGAGAGCGCCGATTCGATAAAACAGGGTCTGGAGGAGTCCTCGTGGATCGTCGTGAAAGCGCTCGTCTCCTCCGGCGTCGCGATGTCCATCGCCGATTCCTCGCGTCCGGCAAGCGGCGCGGAACACCTGTTTTCCCACCAGCTGGACCGGCTCGTCCCCGACGGCGCGCTCCACGGCCATCAGGTCGGTGTCGGCTCGATCATGACCGAGTACCTCCACAGCGGCCAGAAAGGCAAGTGGAAAGACGCCAGAGACGCGCTGGCGGCCATCGGCGCGCCGACGACGGCGGACGAGCTCGGCATCGACGACGAGACAGTGATCGAGGCGCTGACCACGGCCCACCAGATACGGGACCGCTACACGGTGCTCGGCGACGGGATGAGCGAAGAAGCGGCGATAGAAGCAGCAACAGTCACTGGTGTTATCTAAACTAGTTCTGCGACCGCGACATCGCTCGAGTCGTCCCATCGAATCGACGCGTCGGCCCCATCGACCGTCTCGGTGTCATCGCCTTCGAGTGCGGCGCTGTTGACTTCGGCGTCGAACACGATACTGAGTCGATACACCGTCTCGGCGTTCTGGTCTGTCTCGTTTCGCACACCACAGATGGTCGCCCGAACCGCGTCCCGAATGGTACACGAGACGCCGGCTGTTTCGGTGACGACTCGTTCGGCCGCTGCCGCCGGCCGCTCGGCCCCCTGTGTCTGTCCCTGTGGGATCTCCCAGGACCCGTCGGCGTCGCTGAGTAGCACGTCGCCCGACTCGTTGTGGACGAACGCGTGTACATCCACCTGCCCCTCTCGCGAGCGTTCGACAGCGCGCTGGTACCCCTCCGCCCCCACCGAAAAGGTGGTCTGGTCCACCGGCGTCGAGCCGAACTCCTGTTCGAGCCGGGCGAGGCGTTCCTGCACCCGCGCTCGCGAGCGCTCGGCTATCTCCATACGAAACGGTGCTTCGGCAGCGTAATAAATCCGCCTGAACGCTCTCATAGTTTGAAACTACCCTGTGCGCCGGCTGTGATTCCCTGTAATACCGCCCGTCACAGCATTCGGTCGGACCTCTCAGACGTGCTTGTTGAGGAACTCGACGACAGCGGTGTAGGCCTCGATGCGGTTCTCCCGCTTGCTGATGCCATGTCCTTCGTCGTCGAAGACGAGTTTCTCCACGGGAACTCCCCGTTCGGCCGCCTGCTCGGCGATCTGCTCGGCCTCGCCGACTGGAACACGCGGATCGTTGGCCCCGTGGAGGACGAACAGCGGCGCGTCGATGCGGTCGACGTTGTTGATGGGCGAGATGGATTCGAGGAACTCGCGGTCTTCGTCAAGGGAGCCGTACTCGGCCTCGCGGAGTTCGCGTCGCCAGTCACCGGTGTTCTCAAGAAACGTCACGAAGTTGGCGATGCCGACCACGTCGACGCCGGCCGCCCAGAGGTCGGGGTACTCCGTCAGCGCCGCCAGCACCATGAAGCCGCCGTAGGAGCCGCCCATCGCCACGATTTGGTCGGGGTCGACGGCCGGGTGGTCGTGGAGCCAGTCGACGCCGGCCCGCAGGTCCTTCACCGAGTCCAGCCGCTTTTCCACGTCGTCGAGGTGCGTGTAAGCCTTCCCGTAGCCGGTCGACCCGCGGACGTTGGGCTCAAAGACCGCGTAGCCTCGCGAGAGGAAGTACTGGGTCAGGCCCGAGAACGACGGGCGGCGCTGGCTCTCCGGGCCGCCGTGGATGTCGACGATGACGGGCGTGTCGCCGTCAGCACCGGCCCCGTTAGCTGCCCCGTCCGGCAGCGAGAACAGCGCCGGAATCTCTCGCCCGTCGAAGGAGTCGAACCGGACGACCTCTGGCTCGATGAACGTCTCGCGCGGGATGCCGGCCGTCGAAGCGGCCGTCCACTGCTCGCTCTCGCCCGTCTCGGTCTCGACGACGAACACGTTGGTATTGACCCGCCGCCCGGTGACGCTAACGGCGAAACGCTCGGCGTTGGGTCCCCAGGCGACGCCGCCAGCCAGCCCGCCCGGCAGGTCCGGCGTCGGGAACGTCTCGATGGTCGTCGGCCCCGTCAGTTCGCCGACGGTGAGTTCGTTGTAGCCGTCGACGTTGCGCGAGTACACGAGGCGGCCGCTGTCCTCGTCCAGCGCGACGCCGTCGATGTTCCACTGGTCGTCTGAGCGCACGACGTCGAGGTCGCCGTCGAGCGAGAGGCGGGCCAGTTCGAGCGTGTCGCTCTCCGCATCGGTCACGAGATACACCGAATCGCCGTCTGGTCCCCACGACGCACTCGTGTAGCGGACCTTCCCCTCGTGCGGCGTGAGATGGCTGAGGTCCCCGCTGTCGATGTCCAGCACGTAGATGTCCTGGTCGAAACTGGAGTGGGCTTCGCTGACCAGCAGGCGCTCGCCGTCGGGCGAGAACCCGCCCACGGAGAGCCAGCCGTCGCCCTCCCAGACCAGGTCCGCGTCGTCGCCGGTCGCGGCGCGGTCCTGCACGTAGATATCGAACACGGCCTTGTCGCGGCGGTTCGACGCGAAGGCGAAGCGTTCGCCGTCGGGCGACCAGCCGCCCCAGCGGTGCTTCGCGTCGGGCATTCCGGTGAGTTCGTGGACGCGCCCGTCCGCGTCGAGCCGGTACAGCTGCGCCCGCTCGTTGCCGCCCTCGTCCATGCCGAAGACGAGTTCCTGGCGCTCGGGCGAGTAGTCGACGAAACTGACGCTGTCATCGTAGAAGGTCAGCTGCTCGGGCCAGCCGTGGGGCTCGGTGAGCGACCAGAGCTGGGCAACGCCGGTCGTGTTCATCAGGAAAGCGAGCGTCCCGTCCGGCGCGAACGAGCTGCCGTAGGCGCTCCGGACGTTGAGATAGCGCGAAAGGTCGTACGCGGTCACAACCGGAGGGAGGGCAGGGACCGGCAAAACCCTTTGTGGCGGCCGTGGTCTGATTCAGCGGAACGCGGCGGCTGTTACCCAGAAAGCCGCTTGAGCGGCTCCTCACCCTGCCAGCGGGCGTACGCGTACGAAGCGACGAGGAGGATGCCACCCAGCACGAGGAACGAGAGGGTCCGGGCGAGCGTATCGAGCCCCTGCGTATCGTAGAGGAACACCTTGGTTGTCACCAGGCCGAGGACGACGACGCCCTGGAGCCGGCGACTGCGGGCGTCAAACGCGAGGCCAGCCCCAACGAACGCGAGCCCCAGGACGGCCCATGCGACCGATAGCCCGGCCCCCGAAAGCTCCAGTCCCAGGAACACCACCGCGAGCCCGGTCGCTGTCCAGGCGTACGGAGCAGCCATAGAGAGTTCGCGGTCAATGCCGGGAACCGTTGTCGATGCCCCGCCGAACCACCGACCGAGCGCGTAGAAGACCGCGATTCCCAGCAGATAGGCGGCTGGTCGCCCCATCGCGGTCGCCAGCGGGTCCGCGAGCGAGAACGCCGGCAATTCGGTCGCGTCCACGGCGAGCAGTTTGGCGACGGTCCCGACAGCGACGAGGTGCCCGCCGATACGAACTGCCCTCGCGTCGCGGCGGGACCCGACCGTCAGCGCCCCACAGAGCAGGCCGAGAAGTCCGGCGGTCGCAAAGAACGGGTCGGCCGCGAGGACGACGCTGACGGCGAGGAGCACGACGGCAAGCATCCCAGCGGCGCTGTCTTGCTGTCCGAGGCGTGACCCCGTGACGGCGTAGACGCCGACGAGGGCGAGTCCGACTGCGCCGACAGCCACTCCGTCCGGCGCTGTCGGGATGAGTCGACGAACGACGCCTTCCAGCAGGATCGCGGCGAACACGGCATTGAGACCGGTCGTCGCTTCCACCAGTCGGCGGTGCCATCGGTCTGTTCGGTCGCTCGCACGGAGCACGTACACACCAGCGGCGTAGACGGCGAACGTCGCGGTGAGTATGGCGGTGGCAACCGCTTCGGGTGGCTCTAGCCTGTTCATCCAGGCGATGTGGAGCACGTAGGCCGGGACGACGCTGCCGAGGACGAGCCGGCTCCACGGCCGGACGGCTGCGATGGTCACCAGCCCGGCCGTGAGAAGCACGACGTAGGCCGGCGAGACGACGAAGGAACCGGCGTCGAGTCCGACGTAGGCAGTGACGTATCCCAGCAGGAACGCCTCGCCAGCGACGGCCGGCGCGTGGTCCCGCACCGAGACGACCGCTGTGGCGGCCACGAGAGCTGTCAGGACCAGCATGACCACCCACAGCGGCGCTCCGATGGCGGCGCGGTACGATTCGAAGCCGTAGGCCGCGTAGACGCTGAAATACGCGATTGCGAGGCCGGTTCCCGCGACGAGTCGGCCCCACCGGTCGTAGCCCTGCCGCTCGGCGGCGTACCGGCCGCCAGCGAGCAGTATGAGCCCGCCTGCTGTGCCGATTAGCACGCGCCCGAGCGGACCGAGGTAGCCCGCCTCGATGGCCAGGCGGATGAAGAAGACGACGCCGACCACCAGCGCGAGTCCGCCGACCCCGCCGAGCCACTTCATCCCGATGTCGCGCTCCCAGTTCCGCTCGCCGGACGGCGCTCCGCTGTCGGCTGTCTCGCCGGTCGCTGTCCCTGACTCCGAACCGTGTGTGGCCTCCGATCCGGGAGCCGCTGCGTCCGCTTCAGTGGTTGCAGTTTCGTCCCCGGCAGACGGAGGCGGGTCGGTGTCGAGTGCCGATTCCAGGGCGGTGATACGTGTCTGGAGGGCATCGACCTCGGCGCGGAGGTCCCGTACTTCCGCTTCGAGGTCGTCATCATCACTCATACACTGACACGTTGCGCGGTCGCTGTAATAAACATCCAGTCGAACGACAGTTCCGGCGGCCAATCCGCCATCTGTCGCCGTCAACCGCGAACGGGTGGATTTTTGAGCGGCCACGTCGTCGCACCTGTATGCGTGTCGCGGTCGTCGCCATGGAGACGAGTCAGTACCGGGACACAGTGGGCCGGACCCGGCTGGAGCGGGTGGCTACCGAACTCGCCGCTGCCGGCCACGACGTGACCGTGTTCTGTTCGCAGTGGTGGCCGGGGTTCGACAATCAGCGCGAGCGCGACGGCGTCACGTACCGCGCCGTCACCGTCTCGCCGACTGTCCCTTCTTTCTGTGTCCGCCTCCCGGCCATGCTCGCCCGGTTCCGCCCGGACGTCGTCCACGTCCACCCGACGCCGTCGTCGGTCGCACTCGCGGCCAAGACCGGTGCAACGCTGTCTCGCGCCCCGCTTCTCACGGAGTGGTATGGGGACGAAGACGTGCCCGAGAGCCGCCGGGCCGACCTCGCGCTCCGCGCGTCGGACTGTCTCGTCACCCCCTCCGAACTCGTCCGCACGCGGGTCCGAGAGCGGGGAGCGACGGCGGACCAGACCACGGTCCTCCCACAGAGCATCGACATGGACCTCGTCCGGGACGCCGACACGGATGAGGAGATCGACGTGGTGTACGCCCACCGGTTGGACGGCAGCGCGAACGTCGAGTCGCTGCTGCTCGGGCTGGCGGAACTCAGACAGAAGGGCTGGTCGGCGACGATCATCGGCGACGGCCCGGAGCGGGGGTACTACGAACAGGAGGCGGCCGACCTCCGTATCGACGACCGCGTGACCTTCGCTGGCGCGTGCGACATCGAGGAGCGCGTCTCGATCTACAAGGGCGCGCACGTATTCGTCCAGACGGCGTTTCGGGAGTGCTTTGCCACGGATCTCCTCTGGGCGATGGCCTGTGGCTGTATCGGTATCGTGGAGTACCAGGCCGAGTCGTCGGCCCACGAACTCATCGAGCAGCGCGACCGCGCGTTCCGGGTGACGAACCCGCAGGAGATCGCCGACAAAATCGCCGAATCGGCCGACTTCGAGCGCCGGACTGTCGACGAGTCCTGCGCCGAGTTCGACCACGCACAGGTCCGGGCAGAGTACGAGGACCTGTACGAGTCGCGTATCGAGGAGACCGGTCTTTTCTAATCGGAACACCGCTCAGACGCGCTGATGACGCGAA
Organism: Haloarcula sp. CGMCC 1.2071; assembly: GCF_037078445.1. Lineage (NCBI taxonomy): Archaea > Methanobacteriati > Methanobacteriota > Halobacteria > Halobacteriales > Haloarculaceae > Haloarcula > Haloarcula sp. CGMCC 1.2071. The sequence goes on along the minus strand of NZ_JAYMGY010000003.1, from coordinate 235,099 downwards.
CAATCGCCACCAGTCAGTACGGGATGACGCGGAACCCTTCGGGGAGCACCAGCCCGAACACGAGGAACAGCGCGGCCGCGATACCCGCCGCGATGAGAGCGTAAGGCGCTTGGCTCCGGACGTGGACCATGTGGTCGCTGCCGCTCGTCGACGACGCCAGGACGGTCGTGTCGCTGATGGGCGAGGTGTGGTCGCCGAAGATACCGCCGCTGAACACCGCGCCGAGGACGAGCGGGAGGTTCGCGCCCGTCGAGAACGCGAGCGGGATGGCGATTGGGAACATGATGCCGTAGGTCGACCACGACGAGCCATCGGAGAAGCTGACGAACGAGGTCACGAGGAAGACGCCGACCGGGATGATAAACGCCGGGACGCCGCCGAAGACGTTCGTCACGAACGACGAAATACCCAGTATCGTCACCGCGTTCTGGATGGAACTGGCGAACATCAGGATGACAGCCGCGAGGAGGATGCCCTTGAAGCCGACCATCATCGCGTCGGTGGCATCGTCGTTGGACGGGATGTCGCCCTTCCAGCGATACAGCAGGAAGGCGAGGATGAGTGCCGAGAAGGACGCGAGACCCAACTGGACGCCGCCGATGTTGAACGCCCACGGACCGCTCGGGGGCGTGATGAGTTGCCAGCTGCCGAGCTGGAGCAGCGTGGCCCCCATCCCTTCCTTCCCCTTGACGTAGATGACGGGGCTGGCCCGCCAGAACATCGCGCCGAGGCCGACGACGATCATAGTGAGGATGGGCCAGGCGAAGTTCCGCCAGTCCGGCGTCGCGGTCTCTGACACCTCGTACTCGTCCATCTCCGCGGAAATCATCGGGTCGGCGTCGTCGCCGACGACCTTCCCCTCGTTTCTCGCTCGGGATTCCTCCGTCCCCATCCCGTAGATGTTTGGCACGACCTGCCACGCGACGAGTCCCGCGAGACCGAGCGCGATCCAGGAGTAGAAGCCGGTAAACAGCGTGTTGAAAAACAGCGGCCAGACGGCACCGGTCGCCGCGGTGACCTGCTCGCCGCCGGTGTTCACGAAGTTGGTCATGCCCGAGGGCAGCGTCCCCTGCTGCTGTGCCTCGACGAGGCCGCCCCCGATGAAGCCGACCATCGCCGCCCCCCACGTCGAGTAGAACGCGAGCCGGGAGGCCGGCGACCCCGCTGAGTCGACGTAGTAGGCCAGTTTGGCCCGCGAGACGTCGAACTTGTCGGTCAGCGGCCGCATCATCGAGCCGACCACGAGGCAGTTGAAGTAGTCGTCGATGTGGATGGCGATCCCGGCTAGGAACGCGGCCTTCTCGGCGTCTGCGGCGGAGTCGGCCCGCGCCACCAGCGCCTCCAGCACGCCCTGAATCGCCCCGGCTCGGATCATCAGTCCGATCAGCCCGCCGATTGCGAAGATGGCGAGCAGGACGTTCTTGACGTACCACTCCCCGAACAGCGGGGCCGTGGCGATTATCTCCGGCACGAGCTTCAGCCCGAAGATCGCTCCGAGTACGATACCACCGACGCCGACCGTCCAGGGACTGCCGTCCTCGGCCTGTGGCTGGACTGTCGCCACCTCACCGCCAGCGGTGATCAGGTCCGACGGGACCCCGACCGCCTGGGGGTGTAACGCGCCGACCAGCACGCCTGTGATGACGATGCCCACGAACAGCCCGATCAGGGCGTCCCGGGTGTACCAGGCGAGACCGATGGCGACGAGCGCAGGCACGATCGACCACGGTCCAGCCGCGATTCCCTCAACCATGCCGGCAGGTCTAAGTGGCGCTATATTAATGTACGTGTTCGGACCGACGGGGCGGTCGCCCAGACGAAACCCGTTTGAGCGTCGACACCCACCAATCAGTAGTGACAGCCGAGGAGCCAGCCGACCGAGACGACGACTCGGACCTCGCGGAACTCGAACTCGACGCCGTCTACGACGCTATCGACGCCGTCGGCCGTCCACACCTGACGGCGACAGAACTTTCCCGGAAGACGGATCTGACGCCCGACGAGGCGCGGGAAGCACTGGACCGCCTCGCCGACGACGGTGACATCGAGCGCCAGGACGTGTCCGAGGTCGAGTCTGTATGGTATCCGGCAGATATCGCCGAGGTGACCGACCGCGAACGCGTCGTCCTGTTTCCCGACCGCCGCGAAGTCGTTGTCGAACACCCCGATCAGTTCACGCGGGCGCAACTCTCACAGTTCGCGCGCCTGCAGGACACCAACCGTTCGGGCGGCTACGTGTACGAACTCCGCGAGGAGGACATCTGGGCCGCCCCCCACGAGTCCCTTGATGACCTCCTGACGACGATGCGGGACGTGCTGGGCGAGCGCTCGCCCCACCTCGAAGAGTGGGTGACGAGCCAGTGGGAACGCGCCCGGAAGTTCCGCCTGACGACCCACGAGGACGGCTACGTCGTCCTCGAAGCCGAGAGCGACGACCTGATGGGCAACGTCGCCCGGCCGAAACTCGACGACGACCACCTCCGGGCTCCGATTTCGGACTCGGAGTCGTGGGTCAACGAGGACGCCACGGCCGAGATCAAGCGCACGCTGTACGAGGCGGGCTATCCAGTCCGGGACGACCGGAACCTGGAGACCGGCGACGCCATCGAGATGGACCTCCGCCTGCGCCTGCGGGACTACCAGCAGGACTGGGTGGAGCGGTTCACCGAACAGGGCTCGGGCGTGTTCGTCGGCCCGCCCGGGTCGGGCAAGACCGTCGCCGCGATGGGCGCGATGGCCGCCGTCGGCGGCGAGACGCTGATTCTCGTCCCCTCGCGCGAACTCGCGACGCAGTGGCACGACGAACTGGTCCGGCATACCTCGCTGACCGACGACGACATCGGCGAGTACCACGGCGGCGAGAAGAACATCCGGCCGGTCACCATCGCTACCTACCGCACCGCCGGGATGGACCGCCATCGGAAACTGTTCGACCAGCGCAAGTGGGGACTCATCGTCTTCGACGAGGTCCACCACGTCCCGTCGCCCATCCACCGCCGGAGCGCGGACCTCCAGACCAAACACCGCCTGGGCCTGACCGCCACGCCGACCCGAGAGAGCGACGACGAGGAGGAGATATTCACGCTCATCGGCCCGCCAATCGGCACGGACTGGGGGAAACTGTTCGACGAGGGCTACGTGGCCGAACCCGAGGTCGAAATCCGCCTCGTACCGTGGGGCAACGAGACCGAGCAGTCCGAATACAGCTCCACGTCGGGCCACGACCGCCGGCAGGCCGCCGCCAGCAACACCGGGAAAATCGACGAGATACGCTACGCACTGGCCGAGAATCCGGCCGCGAAGGCGCTCGTGTTCATCGAGTACTTAGACCAGGGCGAGGCCATCAGCGAGGCCATCGACGCGCCCTTTATCAGCGGCGAGACGCCACACGCCCGCCGGGAAAAGCTGTTCGACGAGTTCCGCCGCGGCGAACTGAACACGCTGGTCGTCTCCCGCGTCGGCGACGAGGGCATCGACCTGCCGGACGCCGAACTCGCGCTCGTCGCGTCTGGACTGGGCGGGTCCCGTCGGCAGGGCGCACAGCGGGCCGGGCGGACGATGCGCCCCGCCGGCGACGCCCGGATGGTCATTCTCGCGACGCGGGGGACGACAGAAGAGGACTTCGTCCGCCGGCAGATGCGCCACCTCGCTTCCAAGGGCATCCGCGTGACCGAGACGGAGGCCGAGGCCGTCGAGCCGCCCGAAGTCGAGGAGTAAGCCAGACGCGCTGACTGTAGGTCGATCTTATTCCGTGTCGGTATCGAGCCGGCGCGCGGTCTCGGCCACGTCCTGAATCTTCGCCGTCTGTTCTTCGTTCGTCGCCGCGAGGTCGTCCAGTTGTGCCGTCATGTCGTCGATGCCGCTCGACAGTTCGTCGATCATGCTGGCGACCTCCTCGGTCGACGCCGCCTGGTCGTCGGTGGCCGCCGAGACCTCCTGTATGCCCTGTGCTGCCTCGTTGACTGCCGACACGATCTCTTCGAGTTGTTCGGCCGCCGTCTCGACCTGATCGATGCCCTCCGTCACCTGCTCTGTCACGGTTTCGAGGCTCTCGACGGCGTCGACGGTCTCGTCCTGGATCTCCGTGACGGTGTCTTCGATCCGGTTCGCGTGCTCCTGAGAATCCCCGGCGAGCGTCTTGATTTCGTCGGCGACGACGGCGAATCCGTCGCCGGCTTCTCCGGCGCGTGCGGCCTCGATAGACGCGTTCAGAGCGAGCATGTTCGTCTGGTCCGCGATATCGTTTATCACTTCGACGATGTCGTCGATCTCGTCGGCCTGCTCTTGCAGGCCGGCGATGTCCGAGGAAACCGTGTCCACGGCGTCGTCGACGTCGTTCATCATAGCCGCGGCCTGCTGTGCGGCTTCGTTCCCGCGTTCGGCCTTCCGCTCGGCCGACGTGCTGGTACTCGCGACCTCCTCGGCGGTCGAGGCGATCTCCTCGATGGTCGCGCTCATATCCGCGACTTCGCCCGCCACCTCGTCCATCGACTCGGACTGTGTCTCGGCTGTGTCGGTGATTTGCTGGTTCGTCTGGGCGACTTCCTCGGCTGAGGCGCTCAGTTCGTCGATTGGCTGCTGGAGTCCGCTCTCGACCTCCTCCATCAGCGCTTGCTGGTCGTCGATTGCCGATTCCAGGCGCTGGCTGTACGAGTCGATGTAGGTGTCCATCGCCACCTGCTGGTCGAGGTTGAGGAGTTTGAACACGGACAGCGCACGCGACCGCATCTCTTCGAGTGCCTCGTCCCGGGCGGCGTCGCCCGACTGCAAGTCCTCGACGATTGTCCGCAGGAAATGTTCGAAGTAGATGCTGTAGGCCCCGAGATAGATCTTCGGGCCGAGGTCGAGCATGTCGTGAATCTTCCCGATACGGGCCCGGTTCTCGAAGTACTGTCTGTCGTAGGTCCCGGCGACGAGGTCGCGGAGGTACTGCGACTGGGTGTTTTTGAGCTGGTCGACCGACTTGGTGGACCGCCCGAAAATCTCGACGGTTTCGTCGAACGATTCGAGGTGATCGTAGAAGTCGTCGACGACAGATTCGGCCCGGGCGTTCGTCTTCGCCTCCATCGCAGTGAGATTATCGATATCCGACTCGTCAAATCCAGTGAATTCCTTCCGCCAGCGGATCTCTTCGGCGTCCAGTCCGATACGATCGGTAAGCGTTCCGCCGTCGACCCCTTTTCTGTCAGAAGAGTTGATACGCTCTCGGGAGTTCTTACTCCCGTCCCGTAATTCCATGGCGGACCTCCACCGATACAAACCTTATATGTTCGCTCCCGATTCTCATTGTTGAAAGTATTATCGAGGGACACCCCGAATATTACGGGTGGGATGGTGGTATCATACATATTCGTCAGTAATTCGAAACGGAATCTCCCGACCAATCGCGATTCGGACGGTCCTTCTGATACGGCTGCCCGGAGTCTGGGAACGCTGGCGCTCTACCCTTGTGCCTGAAAGATAGCGAAGGTCTCCCCAAGCTCGTCGTCGACCGACTCGGCCGACTCGATGTGAAAGCCGGCGTCAGTCAGCAGGTCAGCGTTACGCTCTCGCCCGTGGAAGCTCCAGGCCATGGCGGTACCGGTGTCCAGCCAGTCGTCGTTGGTACCCTCCCACGGGTCGTCACCGAGTGCGGCCAGCAGTCGTCCCCCGGACCGGAGCACGCGGTTGAATTCCGAGAAGACGGCGGTGTGTTCGGTTTTCGGGACGTGGATGACGGCGTGGTAGGAGACAACAGCGTCGAACGTACCGTCAGCGAACGGGAGCGTCGCCAGGTCACCACGGACCAGTCCGTCGGAGTCGACAGTATCACAAGCGGTACGGAGCTGTTCGGCTGAGATATCCAGTCCGATGGTATCGTGCTGATCGGCGAGAACTTCCATTGCCGGCGTACCCGCACCACAGCCCGCATCGAGGACACGACTACCATCAGGGAGGGCCGTTGCAAGCGATTCGACAAGGGTCCGTTCGCGACCGTTCCCGTCCCGCTTCTCGGCGTAGGTACTCGCAATTTCGTCGTACCCCTCGCGGACAACGTCTCGCTGATCCATACCAGCGGTGCTCGGTGGTGGCGTAAGTGCTTTCGGTCCGGTGGCATTACGGACAAACAGCGCCGCTCAGTCCTCGAATTTCTCCGGGTTCTGAGCTGCCTCAGCGACCCGAACCGCGGCAACGTTCTCCGGGACGTCGTGGACGCGAACGATGTCGGCCCCCCGTTCGGCCGCCAGCGTTGTCCCGGCGATAGTCGCCTCAAGACAGTCGCCCGCTTCCTGCCCGACCAGTCCGAACAGCGACTTGTGGGAGTGGCCGACCAGGACGGGACAGCCGAGTGCCTCGAACTCCGGGAGGCGGTCGAGCAGTTCGAAGCTCTCCGTGGCAGATTTCCCGAAGCCGATGCCCGGGTCGACGATGATCTGCTCGCGGTCGAGTCCGACCTTTTCGGCGAGCAGGACGCGCTCTGTCAGTTGGTCGATGCAGTCCTGCACCACGTCGTCGTAGTGGATGTCGCTGTCGGGGTCGACCGGCGTCTCGATGGAGTGCATCACGACCACCGGCACGTCGTACTCGGCAGCGACGAGGCGCATCTCGGGGTCTTCGAGGCCGGACACGTCGTTCAGGATGTCTGCCCCGGCGTCGAGTGCCGCCCGCGCGACAGGGGCCTTCCGCGTGTCGACGGAGATGGCGACGTCCAGCTCCGAAAGCGCCTCGATGACCGGCACCACGCGGTCGATCTCCTCCTCGACCGGGACCGGTTCGGCACCGGGCCGGGTCGACTCCCCGCCGATGTCGAGAATGTCCGCGCCGTCCTCGACCATTTGCTCAGCGCGGGCGACAGCGTCCTCAACGGCGTTGTACTCGCCGCCGTCGTGGAAGGAGTCCGGCGTGATGTTGCAGATACCCATGACGGCCGTCCCGTCGTCCCAGGGATACGCTGCCGACGTGTCGGGCTCGGACTGTTGGATGGACAGCGCCGCCCGCAGTTCGTCGGCGAACGACGCGAGCCCGTAGGGCTGGCCGTCCAGCTTCTCCGCGAGGCGCTTGTACTGGGCCATCGTCGCCATCATGACCACGTCGAGGGACTCCTCGTCCTGGTCGTTCAGGCCGGAAATCGCACACTCGCCGCCCAGGGACAGCAGTTCCTCCTTGAGGTACTGGGCCTGTCGCGGCTGGACGCGGGTGCGCAGGACGCGGTGGACGCCCTTCCCCCGCATCCGCCAGGCCCCGGTGTCGGTGACGTGGGCGCTCTCGATAGTCTCGCGGGCCTCGGCCAGCGAGTCGACCTGCTTGGGGACCAGCGAGCGCGACCAGCCGGTCCGGGCCTCCCGGACGGCGTACAGCGACCCGGTCACGAGGACTGCATCACCGGAGTCCGCGGCGTCGAGTGCGATATCGAGCGCCCCGGAGACGTCGCTTCGCGTCTCGATGGTGGCGTCGGTCGTGTTCTCCACCGCGGTCGCGACGACGTGGTGGGACTCGGCCCGGTCGACGTTGGGCTGGCAAGCGACGACGTGGTCAGGGCCCGGTAACGCCGCGGCGATACGCTCGTGGTCCTTGTCGACCATCGCGCCGATGACGACGTGGAGGTCGTCGTAGTCGAACGAGGACAGCGTCTCCGCGGTGCGCTCGATGCTCCCGGGGTTGTGTGCCCCGTCAAGGACGACCAGCGGCGACTCGTTCATCACCTCGAACCGACCGGGCCAGTGAGCGTTTCGGAGTCCGCGTTCGAGGTCCGTCTGCGAGACGTCCGCGACCTGACGGCACAGCGTGGCCGCGATTCCGGCGTTCTGTGCCTGATGAGCGCCCAGCAGCGGGAGGGAGGTATCGACGCTCCAGTCGGGGCCGTCGACCGAGACCGCCCCCTCCAGGCCTTCACGACCGCCGTAGCTCACGGATATATCGGCCTCGCTCTCGGACGGGTTCTGGTCTGTCTCGACGGCGCTCCCGACGGTCACGACATCGTCGGTGAACTCGCGGACGGCCGCGAGCGCGTCGCCTGTCGTCCCGGTCACCAGCGGATTGCCGTCCGGGGCGACGTGGGCCTTGTCGTGGGCGATTTCCTCGACGGTATCGCCGAGGATGTGGGTGTGTTCGAGCGTCACGGACGTGACGGCGCTTGCGACCGGGTCGACCACGCTCGTGGCGTCGTATCGGCCGCCGATACCGACCTCCAGCACTGCAACGTCTACGTCCTGGCGGTCGAACTCCCACAGCGCCATCGCAGTCATCGTCTCGAAAAAGGTAGGCGAATCGTTGGCCGCGCCCTGTTCGGTCACGTACGCCTGAACCGATTCGACGAACTCGACGAGCGCGGCCTCGGAGAGCTTCCTTCCGTTGATCCGGATCCGCTCGCGCACGTCGTCGAGATGCGGGGACGTGTACAGTCCGACATCGAGGCCGGCCTCCCGCAACGTTCGTTCGACCATTCGCGCGGTTGACCCCTTCCCGTTGGACCCCGCAATCTGGACGCAGCGAAGCCCCTCCTGTGGGTCACCGAGCGACGATAGCAGGTCCTGCGTGGCAGCAGTACCGGGTCGCGAGGCGAACCGGCGCAACTCGAAGAGGAAGTTCGCGGCCTCGTGGAACTCCATGGTCGGGCTATCGGAGCCGTTCGCTTTAGCCTGTCGGACTGTTACGTGTGTCCGCCGCGAAGACGCCACGAACAGCCCGCGTAGCCAACTGGTCCCCCACTGACCTGCCGGCGAAATTACGGCTGGTCGCTGCGGTCGCGCGTGGCCCACCGACCGAGCGCGCTCGACAGAATCAGGAACGCGGCACCCAGCAGCGGTGCCGGGTCGATCTTCGCCTCCGGTCGCTCGTCCGTATCCGTCTCAGCGGGCTCCGTCTCCGCTTGCTCCAGAGTGTCCGTCTCGGTCTCTGACTTGGGAGCGCCAGATAGCTCCGAACCCGTCTCAGTGTCTTGCTGTCGGGACTCGGACTCAGTCTGTGGCATCTCTGCGGCCAGCGACGTTTCCTGCGCCTCCGGAGTCGGCGTTTCGTCGACATCTTCCACTACGGTTGTCGGCTCGAACTCCGTCTCGGCCGGTGATGGCGTGTCAACGCTCGGTTCAGCCGGTGGTGGCGTCTCGTCCGGACGTTCCGTGGCCCATTCCGACGCGTCCCCGGCGGTGCTCCCGGCATCGGTTCCGTCGGCGTTGCGGCGGCGGTACCACCAGAGCCCGGCCGTTGCCGCGCCGAGCGCGATGAGGGACAGCCCCGTGCCGAGGAGTCCCCACTGTCGCCACAGCGACTTGAGGCGGTCCGTTAGACCCGGGCCGGAATCCTCGGCTCCGTCCGGCCCCGCTGGTGATGGGACAGCAGCGTCGTCGTCGGCAACGGCGACGCCGGGAACGGCGTCGAGCGCCGAGGCGACAGCGTCCCGCTCCACCTCGACTTCGAGAAACGTGGGTGCGTCCATACGCGACCCGTCGTCGGGCGACTATGTAAAACCCGCTCAGTGCTATTCCCGGGCCGGTTCGTACTCGGCGTCGGTCGCCGCGGTCCGCGACAGGTCGGTCTCCATGTCGACGGCGTCCAGCAGTTCAGAATCCGGGTTCTCTGACTCGCCGAGAAGCGCCTGCAGTTCCCGCTCGTACTCGGCCTCGGAGAGGTCCCCCTCGACGTACCGGCGCGTCAACGCCTCGTGTCGCTCCTCAACTGTCGGCTCCGGCGGTGCGAACACGTCGGAGAGGCCGAGCGACGCGAGCGGTGGCACGACTGATTCGAGACGGGTGAGCCCACCAGCGACGCGCTGGCTCTTCGGCACCGACGCCCGCCGGGCCAGCGCACGGACCAGCGCGACCGAGAAGACGATGTCTACGCCCACTAGGAGCAATGTGCCAAGCAGGAACCCGGCGAAGGTCTCGATGACCGCGCCGCCGCCGAGAAGCGCCCCGACTGTCGCGACGACACCGACGATTCCCAGCCCGACAGCCCCCAGCGTCGTCAGAACGACGGCGGCAAACAGAAGCAGCAGCCGGTTATCTCTCACCCAGTTCACACCAACGATAGCCGGAGGGCGTTGAAATGGTTTGTGTCAGCGCTTGTTCTCTCGCGATTCCGGATCGCTTCGGGGGACTTCGTCGGTCGCCGGCACGTACGAGCGGCCCGAAGCGGACCACCCGCCCCAGATCCACTCCCGAATTGTGAGCTGGCGCTTGGACCCCTGATCCCGCGCCGTTTCGAGCCGCCGTTCGGTCGTATGGAAGTAGTTGACGACGGTCACGAGCACGACGCCGCCGACGGAGTTGCCGAGAAGTACCGGGAGAACGAACTGCCAGAGGCCGACAGACAGCGCCAGCTCGCCGATGAACACGAGGTAGAACATCTCCGTCGCGGAGACGACAACGTGGTAGAGGTTCCCGAACGGAATCGCCAGAAAGGCGATGTAGATCAACACGAGCCGGGAGATGCTGTCCCGCAACGAGTAGTCGACCCAGACGACGCCGGCGACGATGAGGCCGGCGAACACCGCCTTCGAGAACAGCGTTAGCTGTGACGTCGCGATGGCTTTCTGCGCGAAGCCGGCGGCGGCCGCCGCCGCGTCCTCGGAGAGAACGTCGGTCGTCGCCAGCGCGAGCGCCCCGAGCATTCCGCCGAAAACGTTCGACACCAGGACGACGACCCAGATACGGAGCAGCGACGGGATACTCGCCAGCCGTTCGAGGACGAGCGCGACCGGCGGGAGCGTGTTCTCGGTGTAGAGCTGGTAATCCCCAAGAATGATGAAAACGAATCCGAGCGGGTACAACAGCGCGCTCAGTATCGGGTCGCCGCCGGTCTTCGCGTACAATGACGCGTACAACATGAACGTGACCGTGATAGCGAACCCGCCCGCGACGCCGGCGAAGAACAGTTCACGAGTCCCGACTGTCACCTCCTCGTCGGCCGCGACGATGATGCGCTGGAAGATCTCGTCCGCCGAGAACCGGTCCCGGATGACGCGACCGCCCGCCGGTGCGCCGCTCCGGGAGACATCGACAGCGTCGCGAACCGCCTCTTCCCTTTCGTCATTGTCTGCCATCGGTCGCTGGTTGAATAGCCGGTATGAAACGTCTTTCGTTGCCGACAGTCAGCCCGGAGAAGACTTGCCGAAAAGCCCGCCGTCAGTCCGTCTAAACCACCGATAGACTTTGGACTCGTCTATCGAGTATTAGACTGTCGCTCAGTCGTGTCTGAACGACCGCTGCCCGGTGAACACCATCGCCATGTCGTGTTCGTCCGCGGCCTCGATGACGCTCTCGTCGTTCTTCGAGCCGCCGGGCTGGATAACCGCCTCGATGCCGGCGTCGGCGGCTTCCTCGATACCGTCCGGGAACGGGAAGAAGGCGTCCGAAGCCATCACTGCGCCCTCGGCATCTTTCCCCTCCGCGTGTTCGTCGGCCTTCATCGCGGCCAGCCGGACGGCGTCGACGCGGGATACTTGCCCCATGCCGATGCCGACCGTTTCCGTCCTGTCGGCGAAGAGGATGCCGTTTGATTTGACGTGCTTGAGCGTGTGCCAGGCGAACAGCATCGACTCGATTTGCTCGTCGGTCGGCTCGCGTTCGGTGACGGCCTCCAAGTCGTCGGCCGAGAGGTGCTGGGAGTCACGCTCCTGGACCAGTCGCCCCCCGACGAGGGGCTTCTCGGTCAGGCTGTCCGTGACCTCGAAGTTCTCGGACCGACCGGACTCGCCCGTCCGGCCGTCCCCGGGGCTCACATCCAGCACGCGGAGATTGTCCTTCTCGAACAGCACGTCGAGCGCGGCGTCGGTGTAGCCGGGCGCGACGACGACCTCCTTGAAAGAGTCGATGATCTGCTCGGCGGTGGCGGCGTCGCACTCGCGGTTCAAGGCGACAATCCCTCCAAAAGCGCTCATCGGGTCCGTCGACAGGGCCTTCTGGTAGGCGTCGGCCACGGAGTCGGCGGTCGCACAGCCAGCCGGATTGGTGTGTTTGATGACCGCGGCGGCCGGTTCCTCGAACTCCTTGATGAGATTCAGCGCGCCGTCGGCGTCGTTGTAGTTGTTGTACGACAGCGCCTTCGCGCCTTCGTTGAGCTGGTCAGCGTGGACAACGCTGGCCTCGGAAACGGTCGTGTCAGTGTACAGCGCGGCGTCTTGGTGTGGATTCTCCCCGTAGCGCAGGCTCGCGGCGAGGTCGTCCGAGACGATGCGGCGGGCGGGGAAGTCGCCGCCGTCGTCGCCATCCACTGAGACCGTGCCTGCATCCCAGTCGACGGTGACGCGGTCCTCCGCGAACCACTCGATGACCCGCGGGTAAGCGGTGAACTCACCCTCGTACAGCACGCGCTCTTTGAGGCTGTCCTCGTCGTCACCCTCGAAGACGGGGATGGGTTCCTGCGTGACGATGGGGCCGCCGTCGACGCTCTGGTCGACGACGTGAACGGTACAGCCGGTGACCTTCACGCCGGCGTCGAGCACCTGCTCGTGGGCGTTCGCCCCGGTGAAGTTCGGCAGGAGGCTCGGATGGACGTTCAACGCGGTCGGTGTCTCGTCGAGGAACGTCTCGCTGAGGACGCGCATGTACCCGTCCAGCGTGACGAGGTCGAAGTCGTACTCTGAGAGCGCGTCGAGAACGCGCTCCTCGTGGGACTCGCGCGACTCGTCCGCGTCACGCTCGACGACCTCGGTCGGGATGCCGCGCTCGGCGGCTGCTTCGAGCACCGGCGCGTCGGCGTCATTGGTCAGAACGACGGCGAAGGACGCCCCGCCCGGGGCGCGGTCCGCGATGTTCATGAGGTTTCGGCCGCGGTTGCTGGCCATGCCGGCGAGTTTCATGTGGGACCGACGGACCGGCCAGTGCAAAGTTGTTGCGAAACCCCCGGCCGGTCTGTGGCGTGCGACCGAGCCACACCGAACCCGGGTCACCAGCGACGCCGTTTACAGGTCCGGTGTGCATTTGTAGCACGCCGCCAACTCGCCCGTATGGCGAAGCTACGGTGTCAGCGCGCTGGTATGGTTGCTGCCGTTGGCGGTATCGTCTGGATCGGCTGGGCCGTTGCGCTGTCCGCGACCGACCAGACAGCAACGAACCTGCCAATCATAGCCGGTATCGTCATCTCTACACTCGGTATCGTGGTCGGCCACTACGCCGTCGAGGACTTCTACGGCGCACGGATGAAGCGGCCCGGGACCGTTGGCGCGTGGGTCGGCGGCCTCGGCGGCCTCGTCTTCGCGGCCGGGCAACTGGTCCGCCTCCTCGACGGTGGTGGCGAGGCGGTCATCGGAATCGGCGTGCTCGTGCTGGTCAGCGGGTCGATACTGGTCGCTGCCGGCCTCGTCAGGACACGCATCCAGCCACCCTGGCTGGGCGTGTTGCTGGGAGTCGGGACCATCGCGTTTCTCGGATTCGAACTCCAGCCAGCAACGGCAACCGTCTACGGCCTCGCGTGGGCCGCACTCGGACAGGACCTCTATCGTTTCGACCCGCCGGATGGCCGCTTTGGCGACGCCGACGGCGACTACGGCTGGCTGAACTGAGGATTGCCCGCTGACGCAATCGTTTCTCGCCTGCTTTCTCGAAGCTCCTCCGATTGAGCCGACATAGATATCGTTGACATATACTACTGGTCCTCGAAGTAGTGGCTGGCCTTTTTAAATATATCTAGACTTATTCGGCAGCCACCAGATATCTCCGATACTCTGGACAGGACACTTCCTTCGTATAAAAATAGTGTAGTCGAAAAACCATAATATTCATTAGTAAGATATTCAATGTTAATACTGTAATGCAAGCAGTACTACTAGAAGAGTTTCAGGAACCGCTAACAGTACAGGATGTCGAACGCCCCGAGCCCGAGCCGGACGGTGCCGTCGCCGAGGTCATCGGCTGTGGTATCTGTCGGTCCGACTGGCACTGCTGGCAGGGGGACTGGGACTGGTTCGGCTACCGGCCCGACCCGCCACACGTCCTCGGTCACGAGCCGACAGGCAGAGTCGTCTCCGTCGGCGAGGACGTCGAAAACGTCGAGGAGGGCCAGGCGGTCGCTATCCCGTTCAACTTCGCCTGCGGGACCTGTGACCTCTGTCGTAACGGGCGCGAAAACATCTGTGAAAACCACATCGGCCTCGGGTTCATGAACCAGGCTCCCGGCGCGTTCGCCGAGGAGGTCCACATTCCAAACGCCGACCTCAACGCCGTTCCGCTCCCGGACGATATCGACGCCGAATCGGCCGCCGGAATGGGCTGTCGGTTCATGACCTCGTTCCACGCGATGGCCCACCGCGCGCCGGTCAGTGCCGGCGACGACGTGGTCATCCACGGCTGCGGTGGCATCGGGCTCTCGGCGGTCCACATCGCGAACGCCCTCGGCGGCAACGTCATCGGGGTCGACCTGATGGACGAGAAACTGGACCGTGCGGAAGACCTCGGCGCTGTCGCCACGGTCAACGCACAGGAGGTCGACGACCCCGCAAAGGAGGTCAGGGACATCACTGACGGCGGTGCCGACGTGTCTGCGGACGCGCTCGGTATCGCAACGACCTGCCAGAACGCGGTGAACTCGCTCCGCAAAGGCGGCACGCACGTCCAGATCGGACTGACCACCAGCGAGGAGGAGGGGATGGTGTCGCTCCCGACCGACGAGTTCGTGGCGAAAGAAATCGACTTCAAGGGGTCGCTCGGCCTCCAGCCATCGCGGTACAGCGAAATGCTGGACATGGTGGAGTCGAGCAAACTCGACCCGACCGCGCTGGTCGAGGACACGGTCGACATCCACCAGGTGCCCGACGAACTGGCCGCGATGAGCGACTACAACACGGTCGGTATCCCGGTCTGTAACGAGTTCAGCAACTAACGACGCACCTCCTTTTTACCCGAACCCCGACTCTCCACCCTTCCCGCCGCCACACTACGCGTCGCTGTCGCACCGCGTCGCCGTTGGGGGAGAACGACACGCTTTTTCGCGCCTCCCGCGCACACTCCGGTATGACCGAGAGAGGGCCACTGGCCGCCGTTTCGCCGCTCGACGGCCGATACGCCCGCTACACCGAGCCGCTCGTCCCGTACGCCAGCGAGCGGGCGCTGATGCGCGCCCGCGTCGAAGTGGAAGTCGAGTATCTCATCGCGCTCGCCGACCTCGACGCCACGTCGCTGTCAATCGACGACGGCCAGCGCGCGACGCTCCGGGCGCTGTACGAGGCGTTCGACGACGAGGACGCGAGCGTCGTCAAACAGCTCGAAACCGAGGGCTACGGCGAGTACGCGGCGACCAATCACGACGTGAAGGCCATCGAGTACTTCATCCGGCTGGGTATGCCCGAGGACCTCGACGCCGCCAACTGGATTCACTTCGGGCTGACCAGCGAGGACGTGAACAACCTCGCTCAGCGGCTGCTCGTCAAGCCTGCCGCCGAGGAGGTGCTGGTGCCGGAACTCCGCGAAATTCGGGACACGCTCGTGGAGATGGCCCACGCCTACGCCGACGTGCCGATGCTGGCCCGCACCCACGGCCAGCCCGCGACGCCGACGACGTTCGGCAAGGAAATGGCCGTCTACGCCTCGCGGCTGGGCCAGGCCATCGGCCGCGTAGAGCGCGCCGCCGACGCCCTCTCCGGAAAGCTCGCCGGCGCGTCGGGAACCTACGCGGCCCACGTCGCCGCCTACCCCGACGTGGACTGGCAGGCCTTTGCAGAGTCCTTCGTCGGCGACCTCGGTCTGGACCACGAACCGCTGACGACGCAGGTCAACCCCTGTGACGACCTCGCGGTCCTGTTCGACGCGCTCCGGGGGGCGAACAACATCCTGCTGGACCTCGATCTGGACGTGTGGCTGTACGTCTCGGACCGCTACCTCGGCCAGGAGGCCGTCGAGGGCGAGACGGGGTCGTCGACGATGCCACACAAGGTCAACCCCATCGACTTCGAGAACAGCGAGGGGAACCTCTCGAAGGCGAACTCCGACCTCCACTTCCTCGGCGACTACGTCACGAACTCCCGGCTCCAGCGGGACCTCTCGGATTCGACGGTCAAGCGCAACATCGGGGCCGCCTTCGCTCACTGCCTCATCGGCTATAGCAAGTGCCAGAACGGGCTGGCGAAGGTCGTCCCCAACGAGCAGGTGATGCGCGACGACCTGGCCGCCACGCCGGAAATCATCGGCGAGGCCGTCCAGACGATCCTCCGGCGCGAGGGGTACGCCGACGCCTACGAGCAGGTGAAGAAGGCCACTCGGGGCCGCGAAGTCTCCATCGAGGACTTCCACGAGATGTTCGCCGACCTCGACGTGAGCGACGAGGTACGAGCCGAACTGGAGGCGCTGACGCCGACCGACTATACGGGCATCGCGGCGCAGCAGGCCGACGACATCTGAGAGTCGCTGCCTCGCCGGTGCTGTTTTCGGGTCGACGTACCACCGCGGCGAACGCAACTATGAGGGGCGTGGCCGCCTTCGTCAGGGGTAGATGGTCCTCGGCACTGACACGCGAGTCCTGACGCTCGCGTTCGCCCGGATGGCGGACGCGCTGGGCAACTCGTTTCTCATTATCGTCCTCCCCCTGTACATCGCCAGCGGGCAGGTGTCCCTTGCGGGTATCGTCGGCGAACAGGTGCTCGGGTTCACGCTTCAGACGGAGACGCTCATCGGCCTGGTGCTCTCCCTCTTTGGCCTGCTGAACAGTTTCGGCCAGCCCTTCACCGGGCGGCTCTCTGACCGGACCGGCAAGCGCCGGGTTTTCGTCCTCACCGGGCTGGTGCTGTTCGCTATCGGCAGCGCGGCCTACCCGTTCCTCTCCTCGTACTGGACGGTCCTCGCCGCCCGGGCGTTTCAGGGTATCGGGGCGGCGTTCACGATTCCGGCGACGGTCGCACTCGTCAACGACTACGCCGCGAGCGACGCCGAGCGCGGGGGGAACTTCGGCGTGTTCAACACCTTCCGGCTCATCGGCTTCGGCTTCGGGCCGATAATCGCCGGCGTCGTCATCACCGGCGGGCTCGCCGCGAACGACGTGGTGACCTACCGGTTCGCCGGCGCCGCCGTCTCCGGCTTCACCGCCGCCTTCGCCATCGCCGTCCTGGGCGCTGTCGTGAGCTTCGTCCTCGTGTGGGCCCTGATTCAGGATCCGCCGGTCGATGCCGAAGCGGGCAAAGACCTCTCGATAGCGATTCTGGACCGAGAGGGGGAGGGGCTCGATTCAGTGTTCGTCCTCGGCGTCGGCACGTTCATGATGGCGGCCACTATCGCCCTGTTTGCCACGCTCGAAGGACCAGTTCGAATGCGGCTGGACGAGTCGACCCTGTTCTTCAGCGTCCAGTTCGCCGCCGTCGTCATCGCGAACGTCGTCTTTCAGGTGCCTATCGGCCGAGCGAGCGACCGGTTCGGCCGGCGGCCGTTCATCGTCGCCGGGTTCGTCATCCTCGTCCCGTCGGTGTTCGCACAGGGTGTCGTGACTGGCCCGTGGCTCATGCTCCTGGCGCGGTTCATCCAGGGGATCGCCGTCGCGCTCGTGTTCGCCCCGTCGCTCGCACTCGCCGGTGACCTGGCCGGCGCGCGCGGGTCCGGGACGACGCTGTCCGTCCTGACGATGGCGTTCGGCCTCGGCGTCGCTGTCGGACCGCTGGCGTCGGGCCTGCTGTACAATTTCGGGTCGTTCAGCACGCCCTTCACTGCCGGTGCCGCGCTCGCGTTCGTCGGACTCGTGCTGACCTACACGCAGGTCGAGGAGACGCTGGACCTCGGCCAGGAGCCGGAGCAGCCGGCACCACAGGACTGAGCCGGTGACGCAGCCACCCGCTCGGTCGGCCGCCAGCCCCGGTGACAACTGACCGGAATGGTTAGGATGTACGATTCCGTATAGTGTGGTATGTTCACAGACCGCTCGGATGCGGCGCAACAGCTCGTGGCCGCGCTGCGCCGGCGGGATGTCGTCGGCGATATCGTCGTCACGCTCGCACCGAACGGCGTCCCCGTCGGCAACGTGGTCGCTGACGCGACCGGACTCCCGATGGATGTCATTGTCATACAACGTATACGTGCTCCAAACCACCCTGAGTTGACTATCGGGGCCGTCGCGCCGGGCGGCTTCTCGTGGATCAACAGCCCGATGATGCGGTTTCTGGACGTGAACTGGGAGTACGTTCAGGAAGCCAAGACACACGCGAGCGACACCGTCGAGACCCGGGCAGTCGCCTATGGCGAGACGTGGGGGCCGCTCGACGTGGCCGGCAAGCGGGTCCTGCTGGTCGACGACGGGATTCCGACGGGGGCGGCGATGCGCGTCGCCACCCAGCGACTGCGGAAAGCAGGTGCCGACGAGGTTATCGCCGCCGCCCCCGTCGCGCCGCCGGACGTGCTCGAGGAGGTACAGCGGTGGACTGACGACGTCGTCGTCCCGTTGAAACCGGCAGCGTTCCAGGCCACCGCGGACTACTACGAGGAGTTCGAGACCGTGACGGACGAAGAAGCGACGACGGCGCTCTCGGATATCGTCCAGCGGCGGTCGGCGTAGGTCGTGATTGTCCGCCTCAGACCAGTCGCTCGACCGTCTCCCGCACGGCTCGCGCGGCCGTCCGAACCTCTGAGAGACGGACGTACTCCCGTTTCGAGTGAGCGACAGCCCCCCTCTCGTCGCTCAGGTCGCCGGGACCGAACACCACGGTCGGCCCGTTGCTCGCGAAATACGAAGCTTCCGTCGCGGCCCCGAACTGCCGGACCACGCCGCCGCTTGCTTCCTGCAGTGTGCGGACCAGTTCTGCGTCGGTGTCGGTCGCGAACGCCTCGGGGAACGGCGTGTCCGGGCGAATGAGGTCCACGGTGAGACTCATCGAATCCGGGAGCCACTGTTCGAGGTGGGCCTGCAGGTCAGCACAGAAGGACTCGCTGGTCTCCGGCGGGACGCTCCGACGGTCGAACGTGATGGTGCATTCGGCTGGGACTTGGTTGGTCGCCTCGCCGCCCTCCACCATCGACGGGGTGAGGATGGGGTAGCCGAGCGTCTCGTGTTCGCCGGGCCCCCGGGCTCGCGGTTCCCCCTCGTCACCGCTCGCGGTTCCCGAGGCGCTTCGCGCCTCGCTGTCATCATATGACTCTATCGCCTGTAGAATCGGTGCGGCGGCACGGATCGCGTTGTGACCACTGCCGGGGTCGGCGGCGTGGGCGCTCTCGCCGTGGATGGTGACCGTGCCTTCGAACTGGCCGCGAGCGGCGGTACACACGTCGAGGCCGGTCGGCTCGCCGACGATGTAGCCGTCGGCGTCGATGGTCTCGGCGAGGTGTGCGCCGCCGGTCTGTGTCGTCTCCTCGTCGGTGGAAATCGCCAGCGTGACCTGACCGTCGTCGGGCGTCACGGTGAGGAACGCATCGAGGAGGGCCGCGAGCGGGCCTTTCGCGTCACAGGCCCCGCGGCCACAGACGATGTCGCCGTCCCCATCGCCGCCGGTGCCATCGACAGTCTCGTCCAGCCCCGGTGGTTCCGCCCGCCGCTCGTAGGGCAGATGCGGCGGCACGGTGTCGATGTGCGTGTTAAGCAGGATATGCGTCCCGTCGGGGTCACCTCGTGAGGCGACGACGTTCCCGAGGTCGTCTACGTCCGGGTACTCCCCGGCGTCTTCGAGCGTGTCGACCAGCAGCGAGCGCATGTCTTCGACGCTCTCGTGCGACGGCGTCTCGACGGCCTGCCGGTGGAACGAGGGGATGTCGAACGCCATTACTGTTCCATGCGGGTCACGTCCGCCAGATCTTCGCGCTCGCGGACGAGCCGCGTTTCGCCGCCCTCGAAGGCGATCTCGGCAGGGCGGGGCTGGGAGTGGAACTGGTTCGCCAGTTCGTAGCCGTACGCCCCGGCGTTGCCGATGGCGAGCAGGTCAGTCCGTTCGGGCCGTGCGATGGGCCGGTCGGTGCAGAACACGTCGGCGCTCGTACAGCAGGGGCCGCCGACCGACACCGGTTCGGCCTCGCGGTCCGGCGCGGTGACGTTCCGAATCGGGTGGTAGGAGCCGAACATCGCCGGCCGGATGAGCGTCGCCAGCGAGGCGTCGACGCCGACGACGGTCGTCGCCGGCGTCTCCTTGACCGTGTTGACCTCGGTGAGGATGCATTCGGCATCGGCGACGACGTACCGACCGGGTTCGAGTTTGACCTGTGCGTCGAGGTCCCCGACCGCCTCGCGGACCTTCTCGCCGACGGTATCCATGTCCAGCGGCTCGACAGTCTCTCTGTAGGGGACGCCGAAGCCACCGCCGAAGTCGACAAACTCCAGGTCCGCGCCGTCAGCGATGATCTCTCGGCCCATGTTAGCGACCTTGGCAATGGCCCGGCAGTGGTCGTCGAGGTCGTCGTGAAGGACGCCGCTGCCGGCGTGGGCGTGGAGGCCGACGAGGTCGAAGCGCCCGCGTACGTCGGCTGCTACTTCGGGCACCTCGTCGTAGGGGATGCCGAACTTGGCGTCCTTTCCCGTCGCGACTTTCTCGTGGTGGCCCGTTCCGATGCCGGGGTTGATGCGGATGGCGACGCGGCCGTCGTAGCCGCGCTCTTCGAGTCGGTCGAAGGTGTCCCGCGCGCCCCCCGTAATCGTCAGTCCGGGATGCTCTGCAGCCAGTTCGACGGCACAGTCGAGGTCGTGATCCGGCGGATTGACGGCCGTGTACTGGAGCGTGTTCGGGTCCGCGCCGGCGTCGATGGCCCGCTGGAGTTCCCCCCATGCCGCACATTCGATGTCGGCTCCCGTCTCCAGTAACTTCGAGAGGACAGCCTGCCCGGTGTGGGCCTTCGCGGCGTACATGACGTGGGCGTCGGGAAACGCCGCGGCGAACCGCTCGTAGTTCTCGGCGACGCGGTCGAGGTCGACGACGTACAGCGGCGTGCCGTGCTCGGCAGCGACCGCCTCGAGGCGCTCGTGGTCCCAGTCCGCGAGGCGGCGGACCGGCGGCGAATCGTGGCTCATTGGGGAAACCATAGCGTCGGCGGCTAACAAGGGTTCCGCTTCGATATCCACGGTTTGTCCCCGTATTTTCGGAATGCCCACTGATTTCGTTGAGTGGATTCTCACGATGAACTCGGCGTACTCAAAGCACCCTCCACTGCCCGCCGGACGAGATGATACCGAGAGTGCTCCCTGCGGTCACTTCTCGCTGCTCACTGTTCGCTTCGCGCATCGTCGTCGGGCGGTGATACCGCCCGATTGCCTGCAGGCCCTTCGGTCCCGCTCCGCTCGCTTTACCGCGGACCGCACTTCGTGCGGCCCTCGCTACTCCACGGCTCCCGCCGGTCGCCGCTCCGTCGAGGAAGCTCCCTACGGTCGCTTCCTCGCTACTCCCGAAGCGCGTCTTCTCTCTCCGTCGCTTCCAGCGTCTCCTCCTCGACGTCAGTCGCCACCACAGCGGGCTTGTACGCCCCGCCGGGAATCAGATCGTTCTCGCCGACGGAGGAGTCGACGAAGCGCTGGAACGCGCGCCGTTCCGGCGGCAGTTCGCCGTACAGTACCTCGTCCTCGACGAGATCGTAGACGGGAATCCGCGGCGTCAGGAGCGTGTTCTCACCGACAATCGACCCCTCGCCGACGACGAAGCCGCTGGTGACGCGACAGCCAGCGCCCAGCGACACCTCGTCCTCGACGATGACCGGCGCGTTCTCGACCGGTTCGAGGACGCCGCCGATGAGCGTGTTCGCGCCGAGTTTGACGTTCTCGCCGATTTGCGCACAGGAGCCGACGGTGTCACAGGAGTCGACGAGTGTGCCGTCGCCGACGTACGCCCCGACGTTGACGAAGGATGGCGACATCATGATGCAGTCCTCGCCGAGGTACGCGCCGCGGCGGATGGTCGTGCCGTCCGGCGTGTTGCGGGTCCCGCGCTCGCCGAGGTCCTCGGTCTCCCGGAGTGGGAGTACATCGTGGTAGTCGACGCCGCCGTACTCGCGGGCGACGGTTTCGCGCAGGCCGAAGTTCAGTAGAATGCCCTGCTTGACCCAGGCGTTCGCCTCCCACTCGCCGCCGGACTGCTCCGCGGCGCGGACCTCCCCCGCTTCCAGCGCCGCGAGGAATTCATCGAGTACGGCGAGGTGGTCGTCGGTCGCTTCGGCGGCCGTCAGCCCGTCCTGTTTCCGTTGCCAGAGGTCGTCGATATCGGCTTCGAGGCTCATACCACCCGGTTGCGACGCCGGGGGCTTACCTATCGGGGTTTCGGGATGGGTGTGTTACCACGCCGCATTTTCCGTCTGTCGTTCTCTCAGTCGGACCCGCGGCCGGGGATGTACCCGCATTCCCGGCACATACTGATGCGCGGTGCCGTCGCTTCGAATTCGCTGGAACATCGCGGGCAATCGGTCGCTGGTAGTTGTACGCGCTGGTTCGTAGCCATACACGATACGCGGCAACTCCGGCATATAAGGCTGACCGTGGTATTGAGAGAGGTATTCGAGTGTGTATTATCACATATTCATATTTTCCGAACACCGGGTGTCGATATGGGAGCCGCTCACCGATCCGTCTATAGTAGCCATTGAAAATCAATGCACACCTGATCGCACGACGGCAGTGCGATCAGTGTGTAAATCGTTTCAATTGTTACTATAGAACCGCAATCAATTGCCGCGAGTAGACCACTGAAAACCGTCCCGTGTTTCCCTCCCGTTCTCGCTCAGGCGTCTACAACGTCGCCGAACTCGTACCAGCCGGCGTCGCGGCCGACGAGCCACGTCGCCGCATCGAGTGCGCCGGCAGCGAACACGCCGCGGTCCTCGGCCCGGTGCGACAGCGAGAGGACTTCGTCGTTGCCGGCCAGCACGAGTTCGTGCTCCCCGCGAATGTCACCGGCTCGCCTGGCGAACACGCCGATTTCGTCGTCGTCGCGCGGTGCGTGCCCTTCCCGGCCGTACACCGGCTCTACGTCGCGCTCCTCTTGGATCACGTCGAGGATACTGTTGGCTGTCCCCGACGGCGCGTCGACCTTGCGGTTGTGGTGGGTCTCCATGAGTTCGAGGTCGTAGTCGTCGAGCGTGGCGACCGCCTCACTGACGAGGCGCTGGAGGACCTGAATCCCCTGCGAGAAGTTGGTCGCCTTCAGCAGCGGAATCTCATCGCTGGCGTTTCGCAGTCGGGCCAGCCCGTCATCGTCGAAGCCGGTAGTTCCGACGACCATCGGGACGCCCGCTTCGACGCAGGCCTCGGCGACGGTCAGCGCGCCCTCGGGGACGGCGAAGTCGACGACAACGTCCACGTCGTACTCCCGGAGCGCCTCGGCGGCATCGGCGGGGTCGACGACCGGGACGCCGTCGACCGCGTCCGTCTCGCTGGTCGCAAAGCCGACCACGACCTCGCTGTCGGTGGCGGCCTCGACGACGGCCCCACCCATCTGCCCGGTGACGCCGTTGACCGCCACCCGCGTCATCGCTCGGCCTCCGCGTACTCGTCTTCGAGGTCTTCGGTTTCGAGCGTCGCGAGCACGTCACGCAGGTGGTCGAGGTGTTCGTCGGACAGGCGGGTTAGCGGCGAGCGGAGATGTGCCGGGCCGTAGCCCCGAATCCGCATCGCTTCCTTGACCGGGATGGGGTTTGTCTCGACGAACATCGCGCGGAACAGCGGGCCGAGTTCGTGGTGGATCGCTCGCGCTCGCTCGAAGTCGCCGGACAGCGCCGCGCCGACCATCGCGCAGGTGCGCTCCGGTTCGATGTTGGCCGAGACCGAGATACAGCCGGTCCCGCCGACCGACAGCATCGGTAGCGTCATCCCATCGTCGCCGGACAGCACCGCGAAGTCCTCTTCTCGCGTGCGTTCGATGATCTCGGAAATCTGGTTCATGTCGCCGCTCGCGGCCTTGTAGGCCCGGATATTCGGATGGGATGCGAGTTCGACCGCCGTATCCGGCTCGATATTCTGGCCCGTCCGCGATGGGACGTTGTAGACGATCTGTGGCAGGTCGACGGCGTCAGCCAGGGTCGTGTAGTGGTCGACGAACCCCTGCTGTTCGGGCTTGTTGTAGTACGGCGAGATGAGCAACAGGGCGTCAGCGCCGGCCTCGGCGGAGCGCCGGGACAGCTCCAGTGCTTCCTTGGTGTTGTTCGACCCCGAGCCGGCGATGACCGGCACGTCGTCGACGGCGTCGATGACCGCCTCGACGACCTCGATGTGTTCGTCGTGGGAGAGCGTCGCCGATTCGCCGGTCGAGCCGACCGGAACGAGGCCGTCGACGCCGGCGGATTCGAGCCGCTGGGCGTCCTCTTGGAGCGTTTCGAAGTCGATACTGCCGTCCTGGTGGAACGGCGTGCACATCGCCGGGAACACGCCGCGGAAGTCGATAGCTGTCATTGCTGAGTGTGTGGTGTCGCTGTGGGTTCGGTTGTCCGGTCGGAAACGGTGCGAAGGCCGGCTGATACCGCCGGCTATTGTGTGTCAAACGACCTGGCCCGAGACGGAGTCGCCACGTCCGCCACGAGCCGCTAAAACGTCGGCTTGCGTTTCGCGCGGACGACGCCCTCGCCGGGGAGCCACGAAACGGTTCCGGACTGACGGCGTCGTCGCATGGTTGAGTAACCAAGCGTGACCGACTTAGCTTTTGTGTTCTCGCTGTCGCCTTTCACAGTGCATTCGAAGCCTTATCGAGTCGTCGCATGGAGACGGCGGGACCCCCATCGTGTGGCAGTACGCCAGCGTTTCCCTCGGCTTGTCTGGGAGACGCTGCTGGAGCAGGCCCGACTGTATTTTGGTATTTGCGTCCTGTCTGAAACAAGCGGTCAGAGGTGTACACATTACATTCTGACAATAACACATAAGTATCGGTCAAAAAACACATACTGCAAGGTACATAATATCGGCAGGTATGCGTCGAAGACACTATGTTTTAGCCACCTCCAGCGTCCTCGGATTCGCCGGCTGTTCAAGTACCAGCAGTGATCCGACCGAGACAGCTGCAAAAACGGAAACCGAGAACACTGAGCAACAAACAGCTGGAAATACCGAAGAGATGACAGAGCGTCAACTCAGTGGTCACATTCGGCCAGCTGAGAGTCCTGAGTCCCCGGTAAAAGACCTCTCGTGTGAGAAGGGCAACTTCACTCGCCACCCGCCAATGTATGACGAAGGCTCCGTTCCGTGGGGAGATACTGGATATGTGTCACTACGGATTGATGGGACAGCGTTTGAATACGGTGACACAGCCCAAATTACGCTGACAAACACGTCTGATAGCACCCTCACTCTGGGTCTTAAGTATATGTACCAGATCGAACTGCTCACTGAAGATGGCTGGCAAGATGTCCGTGGACAGACCGGGGACGATGAGTTTCAATACGTGGATATGGGTACTGAGGCAGCACCCGGGGAGGTATTTGAATGGTCGCTCCGTCTGACCGAAGATGGGGTGGTTCCCGGCGAGAAAGATTTTACTGTGTGTCCTGAACTCGTCTCCGGTCGGTATCGGTTCGTCTACTGGACAGCTACTCCGGTAGCAGTTGCGTTTGACCTCCAGAAGTAGGCTGTTCCGCGCTTGTCTGAGTGAAACGCAATGCTCACTAAGTTGACTGCACGCCTCGGTACTCCGCCCCTTTTATTGACAGGTTCTATCCGCGACCAGAACTGCTGAAGCGACAACAACTGGTTAGTTGGGGCATAATTACGCCGTTCTTTCACGTTTGTATCCCGAAAGCATATTCCGGGCGGTAGCCAATACCTGATATGACAGTTTCCCAGCCGGGACAGCGCGTGGCCGTACTGGCCGACGCGCAAAACCTCTATCACACTGCCCGGAGTCTTTACTCGCGGAACATCGACTACGAGGCACTACTGGAAGAGGCCGTTGACGGCCGCGAACTGACCCGCGCAATCGCCTACGTCATCCGCGCGGATTCACCCGAAGAAGAGTCGTTCTTCGAAGCGCTCGTCGACATCGGCTTCGAGACGCGTATCAAGGACATCAAGACGTTTCAGGACGGGTCGAAGAAGGCCGACTGGGATGTCGGGATGAGCCTCGACGCGGTTTCGCTGGCGAATCACGTCGATACGGTCGTGCTCTGTACCGGCGACGGAGACTTCGCTCGCGTGTGTCGGTATCTCCGCCACGAGGGCTGTCGTGTCGAAGCGATGGGATTCGAGGAGTCGTCCTCTGAAGATCTCAAAGCGGCCGTTGACGGGTTTATCGATATGAGCGACGATTCCGACCGGTTCCTGCTATAGCCCACCCAGTGTGGGCGCTCACTCTGCCACCGTGTCTCCGTTAGCCAACCACGGTACCGGATACCTTCTCACAGTGCGACGGCCTCACAGCTGCTCTCATCTGGGTTACCCTCGACGGAAAAATACCTCCGCGGTCAGACCGGGCGACCGTCTTCTGACGTTCCAACGAGGAGGGCTCCGGCGGCCAGTCCCAGTGCAGCCAGCGCTCCGGCAGCGGCCGGGATGCCGATGTCGATTGCCCCAGTACCAAGGATGAGCACGGTGCTGATCGCCAGCAGCGCAGCGCCCAGAATCACTTTTTGCGTGTCTGTAGCCATGTCACCCGTCACTTGGAAGGCATCCGGTATAAATTTCCCCAAAATCGACGGAGGAAAGTATGGTACTAGGAAGCAATGCCCACATCGTTCCTGAGAGACGCCACCGCTTCGGCCCGGCAGAACGGAAATTCCGGCCCACCTGCATAACTGAAGCAGCAAACACATCCCCGTGTAGTTCCCCCGACCAGTTGGGTCACAGAGACGGCGTGTTGTCATATGCTGAGGATAGTCGGTACACCCTCGCGCTCGTCACGGAACAGGCGCGAGATGGAGACCCACTGCAGTTCCAGGCGTCGTGGTCGGATCGCTGACCGCGGATCGGATACAGAGGCACACGCCCCGTGTACTCGGGCCGGGGCGACTGACGGAGCGAACCAATGGCATTCCGGTTCGGGACTCCGTCACCCATAGGGCCGGACCGTTGATTCGGAACGGATTGGGGGAGTGGCATTCACCATCGCCACACGATTTCGGTCGGCCGTGGTTCGGGCACCCACGGCTGGGCGACCATTTCATTTCAGACTGCGCCGGACAGTGGTACGGACAGAACCGAAAGGCGGTTTATCACCCGGCATCGAACACGGGCAATGAGTGACGACGAGTTCCGCGGGCTCCGGCGCGCGGCCGACTACCAGTTCGGCGGTGGCGGCGGGACAGCGCTGTTCACCGGCGCTGACGCCCTCGACGTAACACACACAAGCTCTGGCCGGCCGCGACAGGTCCATGCCACGGACGGCCGCATCGCCACGTACGGCGACGACGGACGCTTCCGACTCGGACTCGCCGGCGGGAGCAGACTCCTCGATGCCTTCGACGGGCCGCGACACCGCGTGGTCGTCGGCGACGAGAGCGAGCCCTTCATCCGTGAGGGCCGCAACGCCTTCGCGAAGTTCGTCCAGTCCGCCGACAGCGCTCTCCGTCCGGGCGACGAAGCCCTCGTCGTCCACGAGGACGGCTATCTACTCGCCGTCGGCCGCGCGGAACTGCCCGGCGGCGGCATGGACGACTTCGAGACGGGGATGGCCGTGAAGGTCCGGCAGGGCGCAGAGGACTGACGGGTTTTGTGGCGATCGCCGGGGCGTGCCGCCCTCGTGGGTTGGCACTATCCAGGATGGTCGACAAGGATTAGTATGACAGAAAGCATTTGCTGCTCCCTTCGAGACGAGCGATATGCGCCGCCGCACGCTCCTCGCCGCGCTTGCGCTCTCCCCAGTTGCCGGCTGCAGTGCGCCCGGTGACGACACGTCGACGGACGATTCGACATCATCGACAGCCACAACGACGCCACAGGAACAGCCGACAACGGCAGTGACCAGTACACGGCAGGACACGCCGACGCCGACAGTAACGCCCGCTCCGGACGACCCGATCCTGTTTGTCGTCGACAACGACACGGACAGCGAGCAGACTGTCACACTCACTATCACGAGAAACGAAACGGCGGTACTGGACGAGACGGCGACGCTGGCTGCCGGCGAGTCGGTCGAGTATGACCCGATGATCGGTGCGACCGGCGAATACACGATCACTGTCCAGGTGGAGGGTGGCCCCAGCCGGACCATCGACCGGACTATCGGTCGGTATGCGGTCAGAAACGGCTCGAACCACTTCGTCGACATCACCGCCGAGGAGATACGGATATACTGGGAGGAGTAGTCACAGCACCAGTCCGGACTGCAGCAGCCACACGAGAACCGTCACCGTCACCGCGCTGACGACGGTCGTCAGGAACACGGTCGCGCTGACGAATTCGCCTGGCGAGCGGTCGCCAGTCTGATGGCTGAACGCGCCGACGAGGATGATGGTCGTCACGCCGGTCGGCGTCGCCAACAGGAGCACGACCACCCGCGCGACTGTCTGGTTCTGGAACCCGACCACGAGCACCGCGGCGAACGCGAGCACTGGCGCCAGCAGGAGTTTCAACGCGCTGGCGATCCCGACCGACCGGAAATCGCTGTTCCCGTCGACGTTCGATAGCTGGATGCCGAGAATGAGCAACATCACCGGAATCGAGGCGTTGCCAAGCAGTTCGAGTGTCTGCATCACTGTCGAGTCTGTGGGCGGCACTGCGCCGACC
This sequence comes from Haloarcula sp. CGMCC 1.2071, assembly GCF_037078445.1. Lineage (NCBI taxonomy): Archaea > Methanobacteriati > Methanobacteriota > Halobacteria > Halobacteriales > Haloarculaceae > Haloarcula > Haloarcula sp. CGMCC 1.2071. The sequence continues at coordinate 206,605 of NZ_JAYMGY010000003.1, read as the reverse complement.
CATCGGAGTGCAAGCGCGACGACGACAGCGTAGACGAGCGGCACGCCGAACACACGGCGCATATCCGCGATCGGGCTGTCGCCGCTACCCCGGGCGGCGATGTAGATGCCGACGGTGTAGAGTAGCACGCCCTGCAGCGCGGTCACGAGGACGGCCGTGCTGCGCCCGGTCGCGCCGAAGGCGAAATCCGCCAGCGGAATGCCGTAGTTCCCGGTATTGGGGAAGATAGCGACGAGGACGAACGCGCCGAGCAGCGGTTCCGAATGCCCCGTGAGGCGGCCGACGCCCTCCGCGATGAGAAGCATCGCCGCGGTGAACAGCACGACAGCGAGGACGACGCTCAGAATCGTATCGCCGGCCAGCGAGGACGTTGTCAGGCTGTGGACCACCAGCGCGGGCGCGAGGACGTACACCGTGATGGTGTTGAGCGCGTCCGGGTCCGTACCTTTCACCCGGCCGAGCGCGAAGCCGGCCGCAGCGACGGCGACGACCGGGAGGATGGCCGTGGCGAAGATGGACAGCAGTGACACGGCGGGGATGGACGGGCGAGCCTTAGAATCGTTACGAAGCCGTGGGAGCGTGCCGGTTTCGCCCGGTCGACCGGCCTGCCCCGCGACGGACTCCAGTCCGAGCCCGGGTCGCTACGCTTTTCTGCCCTGCCCCGCCAGTCACACGTATGTTTGGCGGAGGCGGCGGGATGAACCCGCGCAAGATGAAGCAGATGATGGAACAGATGGGCATCGACATGGAGGACATCGATGCGCAGGAAGTAATTATCCGCACCCCGGACGAGGAGCTCGTCTTCGACGACGCGGAGGTCCAGCTCATGGAAGCGCAGGGCCAGAAGACGTACCAGGTCGTCGGCGAACCCGAGAGCCGCGAACTCGGCTCCGGCGAGGGCTCGGCCGCGGCGGCTGCGGACGACGCAGACGAGAGCGGCAGCGACTCCGGCGTCGACGAGGACGACGTCGAACTCGTCGCGATGCGGGCGGGCGTCGACGAAGACACTGCGCGAGAAGCGCTGGAAGCCAACGACGGCGACCTCGCCGACGCGGTCGACGAACTGGAGTAACGTGGCGTATCTCTTCGTCCACGAAGACCGCGAGTACCTGCTGGACCCCGGCGAGCGCTTCGAGTCCGACCTCGGAATTCTGGAGGTCCCCGAGGACGTGGAACCGGGCGATGTCGTCGAGACCCATCTGGGGACCGGCTTCACCGTCCGTCGGCTGCGCGGCCCGGACCTGTTCACCCACCTCGAACGCACCGGCGCGCCGATGATGCCCCGCGACGTGGGGCTGGTCGTCGGCAAGACCGGCGTGGCCGCGGCGGACCGCGTCCTCGACGCCGGCACCGGGACCGGCATCCTCAGCGCGTACATGGGCCGCATTGGCGCTGACGTGGTCACCTACGAGCAGGACCCCGAATTCGCTGAGGTAGCGCGCCAGAACATGGAGATCGCTGGCGTCGCGGACACCGTCGAGGTCCGGACCGGCGACATCACCGACGACCTCGACGACCTCTCGGGCTTTGACGTGCTGACCCTCGACACCGAGGACGCCCCGACTGTGGTCGAGCGAACGCCGACGCTGCTGGACCGGGGCGGATCGCTGGCGGTGTACTCCCCGTTTGTGGAGAACACGCGCGAGGTCGTGGCGACGGCCACCGAGGTCGGCCTCGACGGCGTCGAGACGCTCGACACCATCCAGCGGGAGATGGACTTCGACGACCGCGGCTCCCGCCCATCGACCGGTGGCGTCGGGCATACCGGCTACCTGACATTCGCGCGGCGGCCCTGACGGCTCCGGTCACCCCTCTCAACCCCTCTTGTTGGGGTCGACTTTAAACATGTAGTAGCACGTACACTGTACTGCATGAGCGAATCAGAAACGCCGATGGAGACGACAACTTGGCCAGACCTCGCGATCGGGCTCTATGACCGCCTGACTGGTCGTAATGCGGAAATAACGTACGACTTCGACGACATGGAAGTCGACGTCCCGAGCAAGGCCGGCGAAGACGCCGAGCACGCTCGCTGGCGGGTCGATGGCACGCTGACTATCACGACACGCGATAACGACTGACAGTGGTCACCACGGCGAAGGCGGTCGGTGATCTGTTCGACCAGGTCGAGGGAAAGCCGGACCTGCTCGTCGACGCCGACCTGACCGTCGAGCGGGACGGGGTCGCGTTCAGCGTTCGCGGGTACGACGACCTCGTCGCCGTCGACCTACCGTCTTTCGGGGCGGCGTTCGCCCTCTGGCGGGACCGACCGGTCGAGGGAAGAGACGCCGCCGCGGCGCTGACTGCGGCCGGACTGACGGCTGAAATCCGCGTTCGCGGAGCGCCCGTGGCCCGCCTCGGCGCGGACGCCGTTCCGAGTTCGCCCGCAAAACGGCTCGGTCTCGGGCCGATAGAGCTGTTCCTCGACGGCGCGCTTCTGGCGCTTACGCCACGGCGCGAATGAGGTCAAGCAGTTCGGCCCGGTAGTCCGACGGCGACCGCTGGAGGGGGTCAGGGGGGGTCTCGATGCCGAGCAGTGACGACAGCGACTGGTCGGGGTACGCGCCGGCGGCGATACGGAACCCATCGCCGTGCCAGACGCCGACCCACCCGGTGATCGACAGCGTCGCATCGACCGCTTCGAGGTCGAGCTCGGCGCTGTAGGTCCGGAGCCGCGCCCGGTCGCCGCTGTCGACGCGGACCCGCTCGCTCCGCCCGCGCTCGACTGATACGAACCCTCTGTCGGCCAACTCCTCGGCGAAGGCCGACTGCGCTTCTGAGCGAACTGTCGGCAGAATCATCGCCGGTCCGATACCCGGCGCGAGCGGCGGGGTAAACGATAGCGCGGTCGCGAAGAAGAACCGCCACTGGTGGTCGAACCCGACCGCGTCTCTGACCGCCTCGCGCGTTTCGGCGTCGTCGTACACTTTCGTCGCGCCCTCGACGCGGGCCGTCGGTAACTGAAAGACGGTTTCGACGCTCTCGTCGACGAGCTCCCAGCCGCCGTCGCACAGCCGGTCCGCGGGAACGTCCGGGAACGCGGGGTCAGTGGGCACGGTCCGGCCTCAGTGGTCGTCCTCGCGCCACTTATGTTCGCACTCGGTGCAGGTGAAAAAGCGCGTCTCGGACTCGTCGGCCGCGCGGATCTGCTTCATCTCGTAGAAGGCCCGCTCGTTGCCACACTCGGGACAGCGTGCGCCCGTCGTCGGTCCCATGTCTTCGGCGTCGACCTCGGAGGTGTCGACGACTTCCGACTCCTCCTGGCCCTGCGTGGTGACGGCCATCTCCTGTTCGGTTTCGGCGTTTCGAGCCTTCTCGTAGCCGCAACTGCCACAGACCCAGCGCTCGTCGTCCGTTTTCATCATCGAACCGCATTCGTCGCAAAACTCCATTGTAGTACCACCGTTTGCCTGCCGACCGTGTTAAATACCCGGTTTCGCCCAGGCCGTTCTGTCGGTCCCCATCGCTGTGCAGTGCGGAAGCTTAGCAAAATCGGAGTGCCGACGGTATCAGTCGTTGCGAACCCACGCCGAACAGGGTTCCATGTCGTCCATGACCTCGCCGTGGAACGAACAGTACGGCTCGATGTCGCCGTCCTGCATCACGTACTCGAAGTGCCGGCAGTTCCCGCAGTAGGTGTCCGGTTCGCCCTGGTGGACCGCCGTCTCGGTGATCGCGTCGTGCCCTGTCGTCGCCGTGCCGCCGTCGGTCGACGGCGACGCTTCCGGACCGGCTTCGGCTATTTTCGGGTCGAGCGCGTTCTCGGAAGGGCCGGTTCGGTTCGTCCCACGCGACGCGGTGTTTTGCTGGCCGGTGTTCGAGCCAGTGGTCGCCCGACGGTCCGACTGTCGCTCCGTCGCCGTGCCGCTGTCCGACCGTCGCTTGGACCGCGTGCTGCGGTCAGACTGCGTGCCGCCCGTCGGCTGCCGACTGCGGCCGTTGGCCGTGCGCGTAGTGCCCGAGCGCTGTCCGGTCCCGCCGTCGCTGACAGCGCCCTCGTCGGTCGCACTCGCTCGGTTCGTCTGCGTCTCGACCGTGCCGTCCGGGTCCTGTCCGAAAAACCCGATGCCACCCAGTCCCGGCAGCGTCCGGGCTTCCTCGACGAGACGGATCGTCCCTTCCTCGGTCACTTCCATGCGTGCCGTCCCGCCGGGGTCGTTTCGCGTCTTGAACGTCGCAAGCGACGCGAACAGGCACCAGAACGTCGTCACGATACCGGCGAAGTAGACGACGCCGGTGAGCAGTGCCAGCAGCGGGTCGCTGCTGGTCCAGCTGTAGGGATACAGCGACCGGAACAGCACGACGCCGACTGTTGCGACGCCCGTGCCACCGAGGGCGGTCAGCCGGATTCGACGACTGGCCGGTAACACCGCGAACACGCCGAGGATGACCGACGGCAGCCCGAGCCCGGCGATGACGCCGGCGATCCGCCTGGCTGCGTAGGCGTCCAGCCCGTATCTGTTTCCGATGCCGGTCGTTGCGAGCGCGATTGCCCCGACGAGTCCGGCAACACCAACGAGAAACAGGGCTGTCCCGACGAGTTGCTGGCGGCGCGATGCGACGCGCCCAACCTCCCCTTCGTACACGTCGGTGAGACTAGTCATGCAGTATACTACTGCTACATCCGATAAAACTACCCGTCAGACAGATGCATGACGCGGGCACGCGCGTGATTCACCAAGTGCGCGAGCCGTTCCGAAAGCACTAATCGGACCCACGGGAACAGTTCGGGTATGAGCGACGACGAAAGCGAGGACGCGGAGGAGCCGGCTGTCGAACTCGGCGACGGACCAGACGTTGCCGGTGCGCCGCTGGCCCGCGTCTCGGCCCGGCTCACCTGGGGCATCGAACACAGCACCATCGTCAGCCGCGAAGGGGACACGACGATTCGGACGCCGGACGGCCCGCAGGAACTCGCAACGGTGCTCGAGGACGTCGACATCCCGTACTTCGCCGACCGTCAGGAGTTCGAAAGCGCGGTTCGGGACGTCATCGGGACCGGCCCTATCCCGACCGAGTGAGGGCGGGAACGGACTTCTGTGGAACCAGCACGACCCATCCCAGTTACAGCTGCTGTGATCTGTGCAGCGTGTGTTATCATCCCCTCATACTCGCGGTCCGATATCGCGTCGAACCACAGGCTTTGATACCGTCTATTGCGGAGACAGCGTGTGTTCCACAGAAGTGGCCTCTCCTGGAAAGAGCGTGCCGCCTTCGCTGTCTGGGGACTCGGGGTATTCATCGTCCTCCGGACTCTGTACGACGTATTCGGCGTGGCAGGGCGAGAATTAGCTATCGCGGCTGGTGTCCTGGTTTTTGGCTCGTTCTACGGCGTCTTCATGCCAGTCTGGCGGCGATTCTCGGCGGAATGACTCACACGAAGAACCGGCGGTACAGACACAGCGGCGTCACCGTTCCGACGCAGTTGGGTCCACTATCGTAACGCCACAACGCAACAGTTTGCTACCTGTTACCGCATATTTTCGAGCGCATACACCGTGTCGGAGATGATCCATTCCGTCTCACAATCGGCGTGCTCGATACTGAGCGCGTTGAAGGTCTCTCGTCCGTCATCAACCGTTATTTCGAACGCTCGGCTACGAAGCGACTCGGGATGGGGACTCGGTGGGGACACACATCTCCCTCATAGAGTGGGACCGATAAACGAGTCGATTCGCCGCGACAGGCCCATTACGCGCCGATTGGCCGCCGTCTGGCGATTGGTTATGAATCGCCCGACTCGCTCACTTCGGCTCTGCCGCGGCGCTTGCCGAACAGATACGCGGCCACGACGAGTGCGAGGGGAACGACGAGAAACATCCCCATCATGACGAGCATGACGAACAGTTCAGTAGTACCGGGCATCCCGGGAAACAGGAGGAGGGCCATACATCCCGTACTCCCGCCTGTCGCAAAAACCCAACTACCGGGGGTTGGCTATCGAACGGCAGCCCCGGAGAGCGGGAATCGTTCTCGGGTGCCGACAGCCCGGCGTTAGACGTGTGGCTCTGGGAGCAGGTCGTCGAACGCTTGGGCGTCCAGCCACTCACAGAGCCTGACGAGCTGTTCGGTCGCGGCCTCGAACATCTCGGCCCCCTTCTCGGCCGTTGCGTCGGTCTGGTCGCCCAGGACACCGTTGCCGGTGTTATCAGCGGCGTCGTAGAAGGTTCGCGAACCGTACTTCTTTGTCTCCGCAGCCTCGACGCTCGGAATCCCGCCGTCCCGTGCGTCTTCGAGGCGGTCGTCGTGAACCAGCTCGGAGCGCAGGTGTTGAATCATGGCCGTCTCCTTCGGCCCGCCGTGTGGCCCGTTCTGCTCGAACAGGTCGTCTACGAGGTCCGGGATACTCTCGTCCCACATCCACTCGATGGCGTACAGCAGTTCGTCGTCCCGGAGCCGCCGGCCGACCTCCCGGAGGTGCTCGACGTTCCCGCCGTGGGCGTTCACGTAGATGACCCGGTCGATGCCGTGGTACGCCAGATTCCGGGTGAACGACTCGACGTAGTCACGAAACACCGGTGCGTCGACCCACATTGTCCCGTTGAACTGTCTGTGATGGGGACTCACGCCGACATTGATCGTCGGGGTACAGAGGTAGCCAGTCCTGTCGGCGGCTTCCCGGGCGAAGGCTTCCCCGATGAGGTGGTCCGTCGCCAGCGGGAGATGTGGCCCGTGTTGCTCGGTCGATCCGAGCGGGACGAGCGCCAGCGACTCCGTCTCGAAATAGTCGCCGAGGTCCGGCCAGGTCTCGTCGGCAAGGTACATACCACTGCTGGTGACGGACGCGTCTTGAATCTGTGCTTCGCCACGGCCCCGCGGCGGGATTCAGGTAGTACGAAGGACTCAATCGAACAGCTCGTAGACGCGAGCCTCGTACGGCGCGAGCGTCACCGTTTCCGGGTCCGGGTCGTCGTGGTCGTAATTGCACGCTAGCAGCGTCGCATCGGCGTACTCGACCGGGAGGTCGAAGGTTTCCGTCGCGTCGTCGAAGTGCAGGACGACGAGGACTTTCTCGGTTCCCGAGTCCGTCGACAGCGACCGCGTGAAGGCGAAGACGGTTTCGTGCTCGGGGAGCAGGTCGGTGTAGTCCCCGTACACCAGCACGTCCCTGTCGGAGCGCAACTGGATGAGTCGCCGGTAGTAGTTGTAGACGGAATCCGCATCGGCTTGCTGGTCGGCGGCGTTGATCTCCCTGTAGTTCGAATTGACCTGAATCCAGGGGTCGCCGTCGGTGAACCCGGCGTTTTGCGAGTCGTCCCACTGCATCGGCGTTCGGGCGTTGTCGCGGGTCCGGTAGCCGACGACGTCTTTCACGTCCTCGTAGCCCTCGACGCCCTCCCGGTCGAGTAGCTCCCGCGCGTGGTTGATGGCGTCCACGTCGCGGAGGTCGTCCATCGTGTCCCAGTCGGCGTTAGTCATCCCGAGTTCCTGGCCCTGGTAGATGTAGGGCGTGCCACGGAGCGTGAGGATGAACGTCCCGAGCAGCTTCGCGGATTCCCGGCGGTAGTTCTCGGTGTCGCCGTAGCGTGAGACGCTCCGCGGCTGGTCGTGGTTCTCCCAGTACAGCGTGTTCCAGCCGTCCGCCGCCAGCCCGTCCTGCCAGCGGTCGACGATACGCTTCAGTTCCGGCAGGCTCCAGTCGCCGACCGACCACCGCTCACCGTCAGCGTAGTCGAGTTTCGTGTGCTGGAAGTGAAACGCCATGTCCAGCGGGCCGTCCGCGCCGGCGTACTCGCGGGCCGACTCGACGGTGAGCTGTGGCATCTCTCCGACAGTCATCACGTCGTAATTCGACAGCACCTCGTCGTCCATTGCGTCGAGATACGACAGCATCTCCGGCCCGTCGATGAACTGTTCGGACCCGACCCACTCGCTGTCCGGGTCGCCGTCGGGCAGCCCCTCGACTTTCGACAGGAGGTTGATGACGTCCATCCGGAAGCCGTCGATGCCCTTCTCCAGCCACCACTCGATGGTGTCGAAGACGTCCTGTCGAACGGCGTCGTTGCGCCAGTCCAGGTCCGGCTGTGAGGTGTCGTACAGGTGGAGGAAGTATTCGCCGCGCTCCTCGTCGTACTCCCAGGCGGAGCCCCCGAAGAAGGACTCCCAGTTGTTCGGTGGCGTGGGCTCGCCGTCCTCGTCTGTTCCGCCCTCGCGCCAGATGTAGTAGTCCTCGTATTCCGGGTCGCGCTGGCGGGACTTCCGGAACCACTCGTGTTGGTCCGAGGTGTGATTGACGACGAGGTCCATGACGAGCCGCATATCCCGGTCGTGGACCGCTTCGAGTAGCGCTTCCCAGTCGGCCATCGTCCCGAACTCGTCGTAGATGGCCTGATAATCGCTGATGTCGTAACCGTTGTCCTTCTGCGGGGAGTCGTACACCGGATTGAGCCAGATGACGTCGACGCCGAGGTCGGCGACGTAGTCCAGGCGGTCGATGATGCCCTGCAAGTCGCCGACGCCATCGCCGTCGCTGTCGTTGAAACTTCGGGGATAGATCTGGTAGACGACTGCTTCCTTCCACCAGGCGCGCTCTGCGGTCATACAGAGGGGTAGCCTGACGCGTTGCTTAAATCCACGGGTTCATACAACACCCGTTGTAAACTCCTTGGCCCCGCCGGCTAGAGATGGCTGCAGTACCGCTACAGTTCCAGCACCGTGTGTCGCGGCAGTTCGAGGTCGTAGCCGACTGCCGAGACCGTCTCGGTCGGCCAGTCGCCGGTCGCGGACAGGAGTTCGATGTCGTCGGCCGAGACGAGATAGGTGTCCTCACTCTTCGCGCCGTCGATAGTCGGGTTCCACGCGTACCCATGTGGCAACGCGACCTCGACCCCGCTTCCGGGCGTGGCGATCCATTCCCGGCCGGCGAAGCCCGTCGCACCCCCCTGGTGATGGTTCTGCCACTCGCCTTCCCAGCCGACCTCGGCGTAGGCGTTCTGGATAGCGTCGAACACGTCGCCCGCTGTGCCACCATTCTGGCCGGCTGCCTGTGTCGCGGCCAGTGCAGTGGTCTCGACGCAGGCGGCTTTGCGGGTTCGCTCCACCAGCCACTCCGGCGGGTCGAACGCGACCGCTCGGGTGGTGCTGACGTGGAGCCCGTTCCGCTGGACGGTCACCGACATGAGCGCATAGTCGCCGAGTTCAGTTTCGGTCGAGGTGTAATGGCGGTAGGATTGTGCCCGCTCGGCGCTACCGACGAGTACGACGGGCGTAGCGATGCCTCGGCCTTCGAGCTTCTGTCGGAGCACGGCGGTCACATCGAGTTCGGTGTGGGACGGCTCGACGTTCCGCGCGACAGCTTCGACTGCTTCAGCCGTGTCTCGCGCGAGGTCACGACACTGCTCGATCTGGGTCTCGGTCAGCGGCTGTCGGAGCTGTGTGGCGTCGACTGACTCGAAACCGGGGACGTCGAAGTCCGCCGCCGCCGGCGTCGGGCTCGCTTTGGCGACAGCCTCGGCCAGCGACTGTGCGTGCCAGTCGAACGTTTCGACGGCCACATCGCTGCCGAGTTCCTCGTCACGTAGCCGCGGCGCTTCGATGTTGTCGGTGACGACCCGGACCTCGTCACCGTCGTAGCCAGCGGCGGCGACGCCGACGTCGCCCTCCCGGTCGACGACGTTGTCTCCACCTCCGGTTAGCCACGCGAAGGAGTTCGGTCGGGCGAACCAGACGGCTTCGAGCCCCGCTGTCCGGCGGTACTGGTCGAGACGGTCTGTAAGCGTCATACCCTGACATCCCTCCGGCCCCCAGTAAAAACCAGGGACAACACGCGGCGACAGGACCGGCGCCACAGGTCTCGCACAGCGGCAACGACGACACACACCGTTCGCTACTATCGCTCCCGACGCCGCTCCTGATACTGCTGGCTGTAACTATTTCAAGAGATTCGCCACCCCGAAGTGGCGATATTCTTCACAGACGTACAGCCGGCAGTATGACTCACTCGGCGATGCCGCTGTCAGGGTCCCGGGACTGGAGCAGCGAGTACATGACCGACTGGAAGGCGTCGTTGTCGACGGACTCCACGACGTGGGTGTTCGGCTCGCCGTCGGTCACGCCGTTGACGTCGACGCTGGTGTACCCGCAGGTGAGCCCATCGCGGTCGTCCACCGCGACGTGGTACGTCGACACCTCCTCGCGGAGTTCCGGGTACGCAAGCAATGCGGCGGTGACGCTGTCCGGGAGTGCCGTCCATCCGGGGTCGTCGGGACCCTCGCTGTTGAACGCCCGGGCCTTCTCGGTCACCGACTCGAAGAACGACGCCAGTTCCGTGTCGAACGCCGAGACCGCCTCGAACTCGGGAGTGCCGAACACCGCATCCCGAAGACACACGCCCCAGTCGACGAGCGTCACCTCGAAGTCGTCGAACACGCGTTTGGCAGCATCGGGGTCGACCCACAGATTGAATTCCGCGGCGGGAGTAATATTCCCCTCACAGTTGACGTTCCCGCCCATCACCCACACTTCGTCGACGAGGTCTGGAAGGTCGGGCTCACGGGCGTACGCCAGCGCCAGATTGGTCAGCGGTCCGATACAGAGCAGTGTGATTTCACCCGGGGCCGCTCGACAGCGGTCGACGATCTCGTCGGGGCCAAACCCTGCCGCCGACTCGATACCGGTGTCGGGGAACACGTCCCCGCCGAGGCCGTCCTCGCCGTGAATGTACGTCGCGTGTTCGAACTCCTTGAGAAGCGGCTGTCTCGCCCCTTCGTAGACGGGTACGTCGAGAGAATCGGCGAGATCGAGCGTGTATTTCGCGTTCTCGACCTCTCTGTCGAAGGGCACGTTGCCGGCGACGATTGTGACTGCCTCGACGGTAACTCGATCACTGAGGCAGGACAGCAAAATTGCCTGTGTGTCGTCGCCCGCGGTGTCCGTGTCGATGATGACGCGTCGCATACGCCCTCGTCGTATGGCACATATAAATCGTTCCGGGCCACAACTGCGTGCCACAGTTGTCTGTGCGTCACTCGATAGCAGTGGGTGAACGGCCAGCTGATACGATACTACAGACCGCCGGAGTTACACCATTTCGAGGCGGTAGCCGCTATCGTCACCGAGCGATTCGTACACGATGCGTGCGGCAGCGATGTCCTGAATCGCGAGCCCGGTCGAGTCGAAGACGGTAATCCCGGACAGGTCCTCGCGGCCCGGCGCGTTCCCGACGACGATCTCGCCGAGTTCGGCGTCGATATCAGACTCGTCGATTTCGCCCGTGCTCCAGGGGACGTTTATCTCGCCGGAGTGGGTCGTCTGCTCGAAGTCGTCGATGACGAGGGTCGCCTCGCGGATGACCTCCGTGTGGAGTTCCTGCTTTCCTTCGGCGTCGGCACCCATGGCGTTGACGTGAGTGTGCTCTCCGAGGTCGTCGAGCGTGACGATGGGGTCCTCGACCGGCGTGACCGTCGACAGGACGTCACACTGGGCCGCCTCGGAGATGGTCCCAGCTCGCACGTCGAACTCGTCGCCGAAGGTATCGATGAACCGCTGGACGCGGTCGTCGTCGAGGTCACTGACGATAACGGACTCTATCGGTCGCACCTGCGAGATGGCCTCCAGTTGCGTGTACGACTGGACGCCGGCACCGATGATGCCCAGCGAGGACGCGTCCTCGACTGCGAGGTGGTCCGTCGCCACGGCGGCGGCCGCCCCGGTTCGCTTCATCGTCAACGTCGTGGCGTCCATCACCGCAAGCGGGAACCCGCTCTCGGGGTCCGTGTACACGAGCGTCCCCATCACCGTCGGCAGGTCGAACTCGTCGGGGTTGTCCGGGTGAACGTTCACCCACTTGATGCCCGACGCTTCCCAGTCGTCCGTTTCGAGGTAGGCCGGCATCGACCGGAAGTCCCCGTTGTGCTGTGGCAGGTCGATGTAGGACTTCGGCGGCATCTGCGCCGTGTCGTTTTCGTATGCGGCGAACGCGGCCTCGATGGCCGGCACGAGGTCGGCCATCTCGACGGCCGCCTCGATGTCCGTACTGGGGACGATAGTCGTCTGATTGTCCTGTCGTGCTGTCGAATATAGTGAGTTGCTCATAGTGGTTCGAATCTGTGATATCGGTTTATTCGATCGCGCTATACTGATTCAATATCCGTCTCGGCGCTCGTTGGCAATCCTAGAACGACCCCCGAGACAGCGTCTTGAGGTGGGTGAGACGGCCGCGGTGCTCCGCGTCGTCGAACGATTCGACCTTCGCGAGGACGCGACAGCCGACGATGTCTGCCTCACCGTTCTCGAAGTAGAGGCGGGTCTCGCCGACCAGTGCGACCAACTCGCCGGATTCCTCGTCGAGTTCCGTGACGTACACCTCTATCTCTTCGCCCGCCTCGAACGTCGGCGTGGTCGTCCTGAAGGACATTCCGGTGAGGAACTTACTGAATATGCTCATAGACGGGTCACATCCTTGGATTTGCGGTCAGTGGTGTATTCGAGCCCGAAGCCGGTCAGTGCGGAGAGCAGGAACACACCGAACAGGAACCAGCCGTGGAAGACGTACGGCCAGACATCAATGGGGTTGACAACCATCGCACTGGTGAACCACTCGTACTGGTTCGGGAGGCCCTGCAGCGTCGCAAAGCCGATGAGAACGCCGCCACCCCACGGGAAGATGTACCCGAGCGCCGAGGTGTTCGCGTCGAGGATATTCGCTCGACGGTAGCTGTTGATGTTGTACCGCTGGCCGATGCGGGCGATGTACGGCGCGATCGCGATCTCTGCGGCCGTGTTGATCGTGATCATCGAGTTGACGAGGGCAGTGCCGACCACCATCGTCGTTTCGGCCTTGCGAACGCCCGTTGCGACGTTTTCGAGGAGCCACTCCTGGATCGCCTCGAAGCCACCGCCACGGATCATGATCTCTGACCCGGCGACGATGAGCAACACGAGCACGATCAGCGGGAAGAACCCGGCTGCACCGTTGTAGATCGACCCGGTGACGCCGGCGTTTTGCGGCGCGACCACTTCCGCGATGGGAAGCGAGCCGGCCCAGCTCGCGGCTGCTGACGTTTCCGGGACCTTGAACAGCAACACGGCACTCAGCGGTGCGAGACCGAAGACGATGTTGAAGGCAACAGCAACGATGAGTCCCCACGAGATCGCCTCAACAATGTGTCGGCCCATGACTGCCGTCACAATGACGACGAGCATGGAGATGAGGTGCAACAGTCCCGCCGGCTCGCTGTTCTGGACGAACAGGTCCTGCGCCTGTTGGGAGATGTCCAGCCCGGGCATCGCGTTCCCGGCGAAAACGTACGCCGCGAGCGCCAGCACCGCAGCGATGATGGCGTACTTGAACCGCGAGGCGACGACGCCGCCGATGTCGGCGTCCTGCGTCACCGCACTCACGATTGTCGTATCACTGACTGGTGCCAGGTTATCGCCGAAGACAGCCCCTGAGAGAATTGCTCCGAACAACAACACCGGATTCGCACCGAGCAGGATGCCGGCCGGGAAGAACAGCGCCGAGAAGGCGACTGCCGCGCCGTACCCGGTACCGATACCGGTCGTGAAAAGCGCAGCGAGGATGAAGGTGGCGGCGGGGAACAGCGCGCCCCCGACTTCGGCCGCGTTCGCTGCCCAGACGAGTCCGCCGACGAAGCCACCTGCCTGCAGCGTGTTCGAGAACATTCCTGCCCAGAGCCACGCGACGACTGCCGTCGCGGCGACCCGCTTCGTCATCCCATCGAAGATGGTGTTCGCGTAGTTCTTCCAGTCTCCCTTGGCGAAGAACATCCCGACGATGAGCGCCACGAGCATCCCCGCGACGAGTCCAGTCGTGTCCCCGATACCGAACAGGCCACTCTGGACAATTGCCCACAGGATAAACAACCCTATGGGAATGACGCTCATCCACCGTCCGCCGTAGAACTCGATTGCTTCGACGTCCGGACCAGAGATCTCCTCGATCTCTGTCCCATCGCCACTATCCGTGTCTGACATGCATTCTGTGCCTCGTCAGATACACACGCAAAAGATCATGATAATAACTATCTCTCCGGTAACAAATCACAGGTGCCGCCTCTGGTGAAGTCTTGTCTCGTCCCGGCCGCTGTAGCTATATAAAAGTCCACTTCTATTGGATTTCGGACAGCGTCCTAACCTTATATATCGCACAAAATCCGGGGAGACGGACTAATTTCGGGCGTGAGATTATAAAATATAACCTTAGGTAATTTCCCCTCTCAGTAGCTATCACATCTACACATAATATCCACAGAACCGGTTCCACTATGTCCGGACCTTTTTATACTACTACCAAGTCCACAGTGGTATGGACAGCTCTAGCGGTCGTCGTCTCCAGACGACCGAAACCTCCCTCGCGATCATCGATGCGGTAAACGAGCTGGGGGAGGCTCGAATGAGTGAGCTTGCGGACCGGCTGGACCTCTCGACGAGTACCATTCACGTTCACCTCAAGACACTCCTAGATCAGGAGTATCTGGTCAAACGAGGCGAGCAGTACCGACTCGGTATGAAGCTGTTCCACCTCGGAGAGGGCGCTCGGACCCGAAACGAGTGGTACGAGGTCGCCCGTCGCAAAACACACGAACTCGCCGATAGCTGTGGCGAGGAAGTCACGTTCGCCGTCGAAGAGTACGGGCGTGCGATAACCCTGTTCAACGTCGTCGCAAACGTCCCCTCGAAAGGGTTCCAGGTGGGCCGGTACTACTACCTGCACAACTCGGCAGTCGGCAAGGCGATTCTCGCCGCGTTGCCGGAGACCCGAGTCAACGAGATTCTCGACCGGTGGGGGCTGCCCGCCGAGACAGAGTATACAATCACCGACCGCGAAACCCTCATGGAAGATATCGAACGCACGAACGAGCGCGGCTATTCGGTGAACGATCAGGAAGCGGTCGAGGGGCTTCGCTCGGTCGGCGTACCGGTCACCGCTCCACACGGCGGCGTCCTCGGCGCACTGGACATCTCCGGCCCGCTGTATCGGCTGCCGCCGAACGAGGAACTCGCGTCGATGCTGCAGGACGTCGTCGAGGAGTTGGAGTCGGAACTCGGAGTGCAATAGGCGTTCAGTCGCGCTCGCGGTCCAGTAGGCGTTCAGTCGCGCTGGGGGTCACAAATACGGAACAGGGACCGGGACGCTGGCTCTGACAGTCCGGACCCGGCAAGGCGAAGCACGGGTCGACGCCGTCCCGTCGTCAGTACCGGTCAGCGTCTCTCGGGCCGAGCAGCGTGGCCTCGACTTTCCGGAGGTGTTCGTGGAACGTCGTCTTCGCGATACCGAGTTCGTCGGCCAACTCGCTCCCGCTTACCGCTCTCGGGTAGTCGTAATAGCCGCGTTTGCGGGCCAGTTCGAACACTTCCCGCTGCTTGTCCGAAAGCTGCCGGATAGCCAGCCCGTCGCGCTCCCTGCTCCCGGTGGTCGCGGACGTAATCTGTGTGACGGTGATCGACGCGTCCTTCTGTGCACACACGGCGTCGAGTTTCTCCTGTATCGTCGCCCGCGATTCGTCGATGGCGACCGTCCAGTACTCGGTCCCGTCGCGGATTCGGATCGGCTCCTGATTCATGAACCCGTGTGAGACCAGCGCGTCGTGGATGCTCTCCTCGGGGCCGTACTCGACGAGCAGCGTGCTCGTCGCTTTGTTTACCGGTGCCGATATCCCGCCGAAGCTGCGACGGGTGTCCATCTCTGTAACCGCATATGTGTGATCGGACGCCCGAGTCGCCGCAACGAGCGCGTCGACTGCGTCCGCCGACTCCGCGTATGCGACGACGTGGGCCTTGACCTGCTCGCCCACTAGATACGCCGCGTTGACCAGCAGTCTGGCCGAGGTGGCCGCCGTCACTTCCCGCATCCAGCAGTCGGGATGCTCCAGTTCGAGTGTCAGCTGGAGACCACCGCTGGCCGAGTTAGCGGTCGCATCGGAGCTGTCAACTCCCATCGTTCTCTCCGGGTTCTGCGGCGTGACCGTGCTTGGCTGTGTTTGCTTTCACCACGGGGAATCGTCCTCCAGTGGTCTCACCGGGTGCCACACATGTAAGGCTCTGGTTTGTCAGTCACGTCGGCGATCTACATCAGTATGGACTTGCGTCGAAAATACGACGAAGGCACGCCCGCCGTTGTGCTCGCAGAGGGGGAGTTCGGACAACCGGAAGGCAAGACGGCCAACGGGATCGTCATGCACGGAGAGCTGTTCGACGCGCAGGCCGTCGTGGACTCGACGTGTCCGAGCCCCAACGCCGGCGCGGCCCTCGATTGGCCGGCGGCCGACGACGTGCCGGTCGTCGAAACCGTCACCGAAGCGCTGAACCGAGCCCCGGACGCGGCCGTCCTCGTCATCGGCGTCGCGCCCGCCGGCGGTGACCTCCCGGCGGCCTGGGTCGAGGCTATCCAGCGTGCGATGGAACGGGGCTGTGACGTCGTCTCCGGCCTGCACGTCTTCTTGAGCGAGCGCCCAGCCTGGACCGAGCGCGCCCAGCAACACGGTGTCGACCTCGTCGACGTCCGGAAACCGCCGTCCGTCGCCGACCTGACGCTCGGTGACGGCCGCGGGAGCGAAGCCGACGCGGATGTCGTCCTGACGATGGGGACCGACTGTGCGGTCGGGAAGCGGACGACGACCTTCGAACTGTACCGGGCGGCGACCGATGCCGGACTCGACGCCGGCTGGGTCGCGACGGGACAGACCGGTATCCTCGTCGGCGCGGACCGCGGTGTCGTCATCGACCGGGTTCCGGCCGACTTCGTTTCGGGCGTCGTCGAGGACATGGTGCTCGACGTCGCAGCGGACCACGATATCGTGTTCGTCGAAGGGCAGGCCGCGCTCACGCACACCGCCTACGGCGGGGTGACGCTCGGGCTGCTTCACGGGGCGGCCCCCGATGCAGTCGTGCTGGCCGACGACCCCTCCCGGGAGGCCCGGTCACATTTCGATGACCTCACTGTGGCCGGTGTCGAGGCCGAACGCCGCGCGATTACCGACCTCACAGAGACGACAGTCGCCGCGCTCTCCACCTGGGGCGATCCGGAGGAAGAAGCCGCTCGGACAGGCCTCCCAGCGGCGAACATCTACGACGACGACGGCCCGGAGACACTCATCACGGCCGTTCTGGAGGCACTATGACCCGTATCGACCGCGTCTCCGTCGCGGCGCTCGACCGCGAACTCCGCGAACCGTTCGAGATATCGCTCGGGACCCGAGCAAAAGCGCGGAACCTGGTCGTCGCAGTAGAGACGGACTCAGGTGTAGTCGGCTACGGAGAGGGGTCCCCGCTGCCGCCGGTGACCGGCGAGACGCAGGCGGCCGCCGTGGCGACTGCCCGGTCGGTTACGTCGCTGCTTGAGGGGGCGGCCCTCGCCGACTACCGCGAACTTGTCAGTGACCTGCGGGCAGCAGTGCCCGGAGCGGTTTCGGCGCTGTTCGCCGTCGAGACGGCACTGCTGGACGCGTACTGTCGTGACCGTGGTATCCCGCTCTCGGAACTGTTCGGCGGCGCGCCGACCACAGTTACGACTGATATCACCGTTCCGATAGTCACGCCCGACGCGGCAGCCGAACGAGCCACGCGCGCCGCAGCTGCCGGCTTCGACCACATCAAGGTCAAAACCGGCGGCGAAATCGACGCCGACGTGGCCCGAACAGTTGCGGTCGCGGATGCAGCGCCCGACGCGACGATCACGGTTGACGCGAATCAGGGCTGGACGCCGAAGGCCGCAGCGACGTTTGTCGACGAGGTGACCGCGGCCGGGGTCGACCTTGCCCTGGTCGAACAGCCGACACCGAAAGACGACATTCGCGGTCTTGCGAGGGCACGCGACAGACTCCCGGTTCCCGTCGCCGCGGACGAGGCCGTGTTCACGCCGGCAGACGCAACGGCCGTGGTTCGCGACGGGGCTGCCGACGTGATCAACGTCAAACTCGGGAAATCGGGGCTCCTCGGGGCAGCGGCGATTGCGGCCATCGCCGAGGCCGCCTCCCTCGACTGTATGCTCGGCTGCATGCTCGAAGGCGCGACCGGGATCGCGACGAGCGCCCACCTCGCCGCTGGGCTTGGTGCCTTCGATTACGTCGATCTGGACGGCCACCTGCTGTTTGACGAGTGCCCGCCGTCGATGTCGTTCGGCCCGGATATCGATATCGACGGACCGGGACACGGGGTTTCACCGCCGACGGCCGTGAGTGACGCGACTGAACGCTGACGCTGTGTAGCGAGCGTTCGCCACGCAAAATAGCGTCCGAGCGGTTACTCTGCCGACTCCGCCGCCTCTTCGACGTCGGGACCGTCCTCGGAAGCATCGCTGCCGGTTGTCACTCCGTCTGCATCCCCGCCGTCGGTTGCCGCACTGTCCGCAGTGGCGGGGTCGTCGGCTGCTGCATCGGCCGCCGACTCGCTGTTGTCTGAATCGCTTCGTTCGTCGGCTGGCTCCGTAGTGTCAGTGTCAGCTTCGAGCGATTCGGCCATCTCGGCCATCGCCGCAGCGGATTCGTCCGGGCGGTCTAGCACTGCCTCGGTGTGCATCCGCATCTCCTCGCTGGTGCGGATTGTCCCGTCGACCGTCGCGTTCTCGTGGAGTTCGACGGTCGTCCCCGAGATGTCGCCCCAGATCTTCGCGCCCGGGCCGACGCGGACGGTGCCGCTGCGGGTCGTTACGTCCCCTTTGATCTCCGTGCCCCGGCCGACCACGATATCGTCTTTCGCGCGGAGGCTCCCGAAGACGACCGTGTCACGGCCGACTTCGAGGGACTTCGCGCGGATGTTGCCGTGGAGCCGACAGTCGTCGCCGACCGTCGCCGGCGTCGAGACGCGCCAGGCGTCGTCCGAGACGCTCGCACCGCGTGGAATCAGAACCGGGTCGTGCTCGTCACCGCCGTCGTCTAGCATCTCGTCGATTACTTCCTCGGCCGCGTCTTCCTCGCCGATGCGGAGGAGTTGCGAGAGGTAGACGAACAGGAAGACGATGGTCGGCATCGGATTGCGGATGACGATCCAGCCGTTCGCCTCGAACCCGTTCTCGATGTCCACGTCGTCGCCGATATCCAGGTCGCCCGCGACACGGAGTTCGCCGCCGATGTGTACCCGTTCGCCGATGTAGGCGTCCTCACCGACGAGGACGTTGTCCGCGACATCACACCACATGTCCAGCCGACAGTCACCTTCGGCTTCGATGTGGCCGCCAAAGCGGACCCGCTCGTCGGCGATGACCGTCCGCCCGCGCACGCCGAACTCCACGGTCGACTGGCCGCCGACGATGACGTCACCGTCGGTCACCAGGTCGTGTTCCTCGACAGTCGTCCCGTCGGGAATGTCGAGTTCGGACAGCGGGTCGGAGCCGAGAGGCACGGTATACATAGCGGTTTCGTCGGTCTTAAACCCTCATGACGCGCATGACGCGCGTCTGACGCTGGTCCGACGGGGCCGGCACGAATCATGGATTCGCACCGGTAGCCGTGCCCTCAGGTAGGCCTGTGCGTAACCCGTTGACAGCCAGAACGTGACAGCTGAACGGCCATAACGAAATAGTTCACCGATACAGTGGCTCCGGTATGTTACTCGAACGCCGCCACCTCTCGCTTGCACTCGTAGTGCTACTGACAGCGTCCGCCGGCTGTAGCGGGCTGTTGGGTACTGATCCGGGCACAGACGGTACGGACACCGAAGTAACGGCGACGCAGATTGATGCCAACGGCCCTGCACCCGGGTCGTCCGGGTTCGACGCGGCGGCCATCGAACGCGGGCACTTCGAGACGCTGTCGAACTCGTCGTTCACCACTTCGCTGTCGTTCCAGCTCTCGACGGTCCGCGACGGCGAGAACCGGTCGGTGTTCATCAACCGGACCGTCGCTATCGACCGCGACAGCGACCGGTCGCTGTCGACGGGCGAACTGGTCCAGGCCAGCGGCGACACGCTGGCGACGACGACCTACACGGCCGACGGGACCACCGCCGAGCGTCGAGTTCTCACCCGCGGTGACGACACGATGACGGACTACCGCTCCGCGACACCGCCGTACGACGGCCAGGTCCAGCCCGTCAACGAAAGCAGCGTCATCGACCGTTCGCTGCTGCAGTCGCTCGGGTCGGACATCAACTGGACCTACGCCGGAACCGAGACGGTCGACGGTGACAGCGTCTCGCGGTTCGAAGCGACCGGGAGCGACGTCACCGGCTTCGCGGCTGACGACGCTGTCTCGACGAACGTCTCGGCCAACGGGACGACGGACTCGGCCAGTGCGACTGTCCTCGTCGACGAGGACGGCGTCGTCCGGTCGTTCCAGTACCGCGTGACGACCGAGCGGGACGGCCGGCCGGTGACGGTGACGCTGTCGCTCTCCGTCTCGAAGGTCGACGACACCACCGTCGCGGAACCGGACTGGCTGTCAAACGCAGCGAATTGACGAACGACGGGAAAACTACGGCGACTGCACGGCGCTGAACTGCCTGGCGACCCACTGTGAACTGTCGAGCGCCTCGACGCCGTGCTGAAGACGCGACAGCCGGTCCCTTGTTTCCGCTTCGTCCAGTTCAAGCGCCCGCTCGATGGCGTCCGCAATCGCCTCGATGTCGTGCGGATTGACCGTCAGCGCGCCGTCGAGATGGGTCGCCGCGCCGGCCAGTTCGCTCAACACGAGCGCGCCGTCGCCGTCGACACAGGCCGCCGGGTACTCGTGGGCGACGAGGTTCATCCCGTCGCGGTGTGGCGTGACCACCGCGACCTCGGCGGCCCGGTACAGCCCGGCGAGCGTCTCGTTGTCGAGTTTGGCCTCGGTGTAGACGATGGGCTGCCAGTCGTCGGTCCCGAAGCGGTCGTTGACGCGCTCGACGGCATCGACCACGTCCGCGCGGTACCGGCGATAGGCGGCGATCCCCTCCCGGGTTCGGCTCGCCTTCTGGACGTACGTGAATTCGCTTCGCAGGTCCGGTCGCCGGTCCCAGAGGTGTGCCAGCGCCTCGATCCGTTCGGGGATGCCCTTCGAATAGTCGAGCCGTTCGACGCCGAGCGCGAGGCTGATCGACGTGTCCGAGCGACTGCCGCCAAGCACGGTATCTCGGATACTGGTCACGTCCGCGTCCTGTGCCCGGTCCCGAACCGCCTCGACGTCGATACCCAGCGGGTTCGCGACGGCTCGTGTCCTGTCGCCACCGCGGGTGACCGTCCCGCTGTCCGTGTCAACGCTCGCCCCGGGGAACGCGCTGTCGACACACTGCAGGAACTGCTCGGCGTAGGCCGCCGTGTGGAAGCCGATGACGTCACAGGCCAGCAACCCGTCGAGGAGCGCGTCGCTGTGGGGGCAGTGCCGGAACACCGACGGTGCAGGCCAGGGGATGTGCCAGAACTGCAACAGCGTCGTATCCGGTCGCCGCTGTCGGACCAGTCTGGGTGCCAGCGCCAGGTGGTAGTCCTGGAACCAGACCGGCTGGCCCGCGTCGGCGACCGCATCGACGGCCTCGGCGAACTGCTCGTTGACGGCGCGGTACTGCTCCCAGTAGGCGGGTTCGGCCCACATTCGGCCCGTGTCCTCGTGACAGAGGGGCCAGAGCACCTGGTTGGCGTAGCCGTAGTAGTAGCCCTGCACCGCCGCGTCGGAGAGGGGGACGCGCTTCAGGTCGTATGTGGGGGCAGACGGCGGCACTTCGACGATGCCCTCCTCGGCAACGGCCATATCGGCGTCGCCGCTGCCCCAGGCGACCCAGGTGCCGCCCCGTGACTGCATCACCGGGTCGAGTGCGCTCGTCAGCCCACCCGCCGCGGACTGGACCCGTATCTCGCCGTCGTCGTCCCGCTCGTGGCTATACGGTTCACGGTTCGAAACGACCACCAGCGAGTCCGGAACTGCACCGTCTTGCGCGTTTACTGACAGTTCCGAGACCATTTGCCTGCGGTAAGTGCTGCCCTGCCTTGAGACTGTCGTGGACTACTGAATCGTGTTCCCAACGTAACAAGTCCTCGGGCTTGTGACGCCTGTCCTCCATGTCTGACGGTAAGAGAAAACTTATACCGGAGGCCTCGAAAGAAAGGGGTGAAAGCCGAAAGGGCACCCGGGTAGGGGTACACGGACGTGCCATTTCGGCTCAACTCGGTTTATCTGGACACGAATTCGATAGCGACAGCTACGCTGTGGGGCGTTGGTAGTGTGAAAGCGGTATGACTGGCTAGGTGAACAAGACAGAAGCACGTTCACTCCGTGGTGTCTGACAACAGATGGAATTTCACACCTGGGAACCAGTGTACGAGGATATCCTCGATGATTTCGGCTATCCTCGCGATGGCGACGAGCGTGCCCGCGATCGGTTCGCCGCACTGCTCGGCGACGACAGCACGTACGACCCGGCGCGACTCGGACTCGACGGTGCAACGGTTGCCGTCGCCGGGGCCGGCCCATCACTCGAAGCCGAGGCCGACCGGGCAGTCGATGCTGACGTGGTCTTCGCGGCCTCCACGGCCGCCGACCGCCTCAAGACGGAAGGTGTGGCCATCGACTGCATGATCACGGACCTGGACAAGAACGCCGATACCGGACGGGAACTGACCGCCGACGGGACGCCGGTCGTCGCCCACGCCCACGGCGACAACATCCCGGCACTGGAGACACATATTCCGGCCTACGACAGCGAGTTCGTCGTGCCGACGACACAGGCGGCCCCCGCCCCGCCGGTCCACAACTACGGCGGCTTCACCGACGGCGACCGCGCCGCGTTCCTCGCGGACCACTTCGGCGCGGCCTCGCTGGTGTTCCCCGGCTGGGACTTCGACGACCCGTCCGTGACTGCGGAAAAGCGACAGAAACTCCGCTGGGCCGAGCGCCTGCTCCGCTGGCTGGAACAGCGCCGCGGCGAGCGCTTCGACGTGCTCGACGGCCGACGTGACGACATCGAGCCAGTCGCTACCGACTGACGCCGAGTCCCCGACTCAGGGCGCTAACACGTCGATGGTCGTGTCGATAGTGTCCGGTTCGGCAGCGCGGGGGAACGAGATGTTGATTGCGTCCACGCCATCGATGTCTTCGAACTGTGTGATGTGGTCGCGACAATCCTCGGGCGTACCGGCGACGGCGATGCTGTCCAGTAGCTCGTCGCTGATCGCGTCGACGGCAGCCGCTTTGTCGCCCGACCCCCACTGCTCGGCGATCTCGTAGGCGGTGTCCTCGTACCCCTGGCGGGCCAGCGCGTCGCGGTAGAACGTCCCCATACCGCCGATGTAGAACGCGACGTGCTGACGGGCCAGTTCGCGGGCCTGCTCCCGGTCGTCCATCGCACAGCACGTCAGCGACAGCGTCACCCGCTGGTCTGACCGGTCGCGGTCGCCGAGATCCGCTCCGCGCTCGAAGTCTTCCAGTCGATCTCGGAGGCCGTCGGCGGTCAGCATCAGCGCGTGCCAGCCGTCGGCGAAGCGACCGGCGAGTTCGACCGACTTCGGGCCGAGGCCGCCGGCGTCTACGGGCGGCGCGGGTTCGGGCGGCTCACAGCGCAGTCGGAACCCGGACAGCGAAAAGATGTCCCCGTCGTAGTCGACGGTTTCCCCGGAGAGCACCAGTTTCATGATGTCGACGGTCTCCCGCGTGTACTTGAGCGGATTCTCGAACTCACGGCCGTGCCAGCCTTCGATGACGATGGGGCCGGACGGGCCG
The DNA here is from genome assembly GCF_037078445.1 of Haloarcula sp. CGMCC 1.2071. Lineage (NCBI taxonomy): Archaea > Methanobacteriati > Methanobacteriota > Halobacteria > Halobacteriales > Haloarculaceae > Haloarcula > Haloarcula sp. CGMCC 1.2071. The sequence continues at coordinate 183,020 of NZ_JAYMGY010000003.1, read as the reverse complement.
ACGCCGGCCCGGAAACGGCCGTCCGAGACTTCCTGCAGCGTCGCCGCGGTCTGGCCGAGCAGCGCCGGCGACCGCGAGTACACGTTCAGAATTGAGGACCCGAGGCCGACCGTCGACGTGTGCTCGGCGATGCTAGTCAGCGTCGTCACCGCGTCCCGCCCCCACGTCTCCGGGAGCCAGACCCGGTCGTAGCCACTGTCCTCGGCCTGCTGACTCATCTCGACCAGCGTGTCGACCGACGGCTGTGCCGCGACCGGGAGATAGACATCCCGCGCTGTCATCTGCCGCCCTCCACGCGTCGAGCGACGACTGGCTGGACGCCTGTCAGCAACTGGAACGTACGTACCTGAGACATGGCTCGCAGTGCGGCCGCACGGGAGATAAAGCCACATGAGAGGGGGAGTGTCGCCCGTTGTCCGCGGTTTATTCACAGCGCGGTGGCCGGGTCGCTAGCGTCTCTAGAGGAGCTAATCCCGGTGCCGTCGGCATCCTTCGGATCATCGTCGACGTGTACTGTGTCAGCGTCCTGTCTGAGATGTCTGCCCACTGAGCAGGGGGCAGTCACGTCACACATGACGCTGAGAGTGTGCCCGTACCGGACGGTTGGACGCTCGACTCGGCGACCGGCTATATGAGGCACCCGCTTCTACGGGTACCTATGCCGTTCGACCCGGACCGCGTGACGACGATTACCTTTGACTCGTACAGCACTATCGTCGATGTCGAGGCAGCCCAGAAAGCCCTCGCCGACCGGGTGGACGACCCCCAGCCGGTGTCCCGGCTCTGGCGCTCCCGCTCGCTGGCGTACACGTTCCTCGCCAACCAGATCGACGCCTACAAGCCGTTCTACGAGATGAACCGCGACGCGCTCCAGTATGCGCTGGACGCCCACGGCGTCGACATCACGACGGAGGAGCGCGACGACATTCTCGCGGTCTACCACGAACTCGACGTGTTCGACGACGTGCGGGACGGCATGAACAGGCTCTACGACGCCGGCTACGACCTCTATGTCGTCTCGAACGGCAACCCCGAGATGCTCGAATCGATGGTCGACTTCGCCGGCATCGGTGGCCTGCTCGAAGACACCGTCAGCGCCGACGAGATCCAGACGTTCAAGCCGGCGGCCGAACTGTACCGCCACGCAGCGGAGCGAACGGAGACTGATATCGAGGAAATCGCCCACGTCACCGCGGGCTACTTCGACGTCTACGGCGCGATGCACGCCGGGATGCAGGGCGTCTGGGTCAACCGCGACGACGGCCCGTGGGACGCCTTCGCCGGAGAGCCGGACCTCACTATCGGGTCGTTCCACGACCTCCACGACGATCTAGTGTAAAAGTCGGCCCCGGAACCGACCTACACGCGCCGCGACAGCGACGCTCGCAGTTCGCCAGCGAGTTCCCGATGGCCGTCCTCCGCGAGGCTGTCGGTGACGACTTTCAGCGCGGCCGCGGCACCGCCGACGTAGAGACTGTCGCCGTCTTTCTCGACGACCACTACGTCGGTCACCTCGGCGACGGCCCGGAGGCTTGCTCGTGCGGCGTCGGTCAGGTCGCCGAGCAGGAACGTCAGCGTCGCGCCGTCGTCGGTGCCGCCGGCGACCGTCTCACCGAGTGCCTGATGGCGAGCCACCTCCCGTAGTGTCACGTCAGTCAGTTCCGCCACGGTGGGGCCGGGTTCGGTTTCCGCTCGCGTCGTCCGCTCGTCGCCGAGCGCGTCGGCCACCTTGACCACGTCGTGGGTCTCGCGTGTGTCGTGCGTGCGGATGATGTGCGCCCCGCGTTCGACTTCCATCGTCGCCGCGGCCAGTGACACGGCGAGTTGGTTCTCCGTCTCGGGCTGGTCGGCCAGGTCGCCGAGGAAGTCCTCGCGGTTGGTCGCGGTGAGCATCGGTCTGTCGAAGGCGCGGAACTCCCGGAGACGGCGGAACATCTCCCAGTTGTCCTCGAACTCCTTGCCGTCGTACCAGCCGCCGAAAGCGGGGTCGATGATGGTCTTGTCCGTGAACCCGTCCCGCTGGAGCGCCTCGAAGATGTCGTCGATGCTCTTCAGCGCGCCGGGCCGGGCCAGGTCCGGCGGACTGGCCATCTTGACGACCGGCATGTCGTGGTCTTCGACGACGCCTTTCATGTCCGGGTCGGCGAAGCCACACACGTCGTTGATGAGGTCGAAGCCGTGGCCGATGGCTTCCTCGGCGACTTCTGCGTACCGAGTTTCGAGCGACAGCGGCACGTCGGCGTCGAGTTCGTCGACGAGCGGCGCGACCTCTTCGAGCCGGTCTTTCTCCATCTCGACCGGCTTGGACTCGTACTTGGGGTTGGCCGACTGGAGGCCGACATCAATGATGTCCGCGCCGGCGGGGACGAGGTTCTCCTCGATAGCCTCGGCGGCTTCCGCGGGGTCCAGATACACGCTCGGCTTGTACCCGGAGTTCGAACTCATGTTCAACACGCTCATGACGCGTGTCGGGTGCCCATCACCCACCGGGAGGCCGTCGATTTCGACCGTTCGCATACCGCTCCCTGAGGACTGTGGATACAAAGGTCCCGCGACATCGGCGGACCGACGACGCTATGGTACGTATCACTGACACGAGATCACCGCGTTTTATATATACAGTTGCATGAATTATACGGGATGGGTGGGGAGTTAATGGTCGCATTCGATCTCGATTCGTTCGAGGCCGTAACACAGCAGTTGATGGCTGCGGAGTCCGAGCGTGAGATATGCGAGATCGCAATGTCGGGGATTTCGTCTGTGTTCGAATTGCCACTCGGAGCGCTGTGGCTGTATGACAGCGACGCGTCGGAACTGCAGTTGGCGGCGTCGACGGAGCGGGCGGACGAGGTATTCGACTGGCCGGTCACCTACCGGCCCGGCAACAGTCTCTCGTGGGAGGCGTTCGAGCAGGACGAAGTTCGGACGTACTCCGAACTCGACGACGAGCAGCGCCAGTACAACGAGAACTCGCCCGTCAGCAGCGAGATAATCCTGCCGCTTGCCGAGTACGGCGTTATCAACATCGGGTCCCTCGCCCCCGTTACGTTTGACGGCGAAACGCTTCGACTCGCCCGGATGTACGCGACGCACGTCCAGGCGGCACTGCAAAAAGCCGAGCGCGAGCACGACCTCCGCGTCCAGCGCGACCGGATGGAACAGTTCATCGGCGTCGTCTCCCACGACCTCAGAAATCCCCTCCACGTCGTCGAGGGGCGACTCGAACTCGTGCGAGAGACCGGCGACCTGTCCCATCTCGAAGATGCGGAGGAAGGTGTGGCTCGCATGGAAGCGCTCATCGACGACCTGCTGACCCTCGCAAAGAAGGGGTATGCGGTCGAAGACCGAACCGCCATTTCGCTCGATACCATTGTCGAACAGACCTGGGAGATGGCCAGAACGGCTGACGCAACGCTGCGGGTCGAAGGGTCCGCCCCGGTGTTCGGTGACCAGAACCGCCTCAAACAGGTGTTCGAGAACCTCTTTCGGAACGCGGCGGACCACGCGGGCGACGACGTGACCGTCTGGGTCGGTCCGATTCTCGACGACGGGACAACCGAGATAGACACTGCAGACGAGCGAACCGAGGGCCGCGTGACCGGCTTCTACGTCGCTGATGACGGGCCCGGCATCCCCTCCGATGAACTAGACTCCCTTCTCTCAGTAGACAGCTTTTCAGGGAGTGACACCGGCCTTGGCCTGTCTATCGTAACGCAGATAATCGACGCCCACGGCTGGGACATCTCGGTGACAGAGAGCAGGGCCGGCGGCGCACGATTCGAAGTGACCGACGGGACGAAACCGGTTTCACCGTTTCACTCCTGGTAGCGCGGAGACGGCGACTGATAGCGTCCGAACCGGGTCGACCGACAACGCCCGAATCGGGTATCAGTGCTGTCCACGACGGGATTGACAGATTTATTTGCTCGCCCGCTATATGGTACGCCAGTGCAGACTCCGGAACAGGACATCGAAGCCGTGCTGACAGAGTCAGGCCCGGATTACGAGGGGTTTCAGTTCGAGACACCGGGTGGGGGCCACCAGAGCGATGTCTACATGGTGACGCTACGCCACAAGGGCGAGGCGTACGAGGTGGTCGTGAAATTCAAGCCACAGGGCGATGTCCCGTTCGCCGTCGAACCCTGTCTCCACGACTTCGTCGCCGCCCGGACCGACGTCCCTGTTCCACGCATCCTCGTCTACGAGGACGACCCCGACGCCGACGTGCCGCCGTATTTCGTCACTGAACGCATCCACGGCGAGAACTTGGCCGAAGAGTTCGCCGGGCTTTCGACCGAGGACCGACGGCGGGTGCTCGCCCAGTCAGGGCGGATTCTCGGGGACATGCACTCCGAAATCGGATTCGAAGCGTTCGGCCGACTCACGCTCCACGACGACCGGATCATCGTGAGTGACTGGATGGGTAACTGGCGGGAGTACTTCGAGAGCCTCACCAGATCCCACCTCTCTCATCTCGATGGGACGCCTTTCGAGGACATGACAGACCGGGCGTGGGACTGTATCGAACCGGCCCTGAGTATGGTGCCCGAGGACGGCGTTCCGCGGCTGGTACACGACGATTTCAGGCCGGCGAACCTGATGTTCGAGCAGACGGCGGATGCGCCGATTACGGCCGTCCTCGACTGGCAGGACGTGCTCGCGGCGCTGCCGGAGTACAACCTCGCACAGACCGAGTTCCTCTTCATCGACTCGTCGTTTCAGGACCCGGAGCTGCGCGATTCGCTCCGGACGGTGTTCCACGAGGGCTATCAGGAGATGCGCCCGATGGCGTTCGACGAGGGCTACGAGCAGCGACGCCCCCTCTATCAGCTCTCGACGCTCCTGTGGCGGATGGCCGGCTTCGAGGCCGTCTTCGCCGACGAGTCCGGTCTCGCCGCCGCTCGCGCCGAAGCCCAGTACCGCCAGCAGTTCGAGCGGCTCGTCGAGGAGATACAGGCGGATTAGGCCGTTTCGGGTGATTGCCCGCTGTCGACCAGGTCCCACACAGACTCCCAGTCGAGTGTCGTCTGTGCGCCGGGTGACTGCGCTGCGAGCGCGCCACAGGCGTTGGCGACCGCGAGAACCCGCTCCGGGTCGGTCGCCTGTGCGTTGGCGAGAAGATACCCGGCGGCGAACGCGTCCCCCGCGCCTGCGGTGTCCACAGATTCTATGGGATACCCGGCGTTCGTGACTGTCCGGTCGTCGATATAGGCTGTCGCGCCGCAGTCCCCGTGTTTGACGACGACCGTCGGCACTGTGTCGAAAAGGCCGCTGTCCTCGGCGTGGTCGGCCTCCCGGTCGTTGCAAAACAGGATATCCGCGTGTGAGAGCACCGCCGAGTAATCGCGGTACGGGAGCCGGCGGCCGGGATCGAAGCTCACCGGGACATCCGCGGCCGCAGCGTCGCGGGCGAGCGTCGCAGCGGTTGTGGGGTCCTGGCCGGTCAGGTGGAGGTGGTCCGCCTCGGCCAGGGTCTCGGCCGGGAGGTCCGACGCACTGAACGCCTCGTTGGCCCCGTCGTTTCCAAGCACCGCGACGTCGCCGTTCTCGTCCACGATGAGGTATTTCACCGCCGTCGGTTCGTCCGACTCGACCAGTAGCGTCTCGACGCCAGCCGCCGCCAGTTCGCCCCGAGCCTTGGTGCCGTGGTCGTCCCGGCCGACGCTCCCGAGGACCAGCGGGTCCGCATCAAGTCCGGCGAGTGCGACGGCCGCGTTCGACGCGCTCCCCCCGCTGGACTGTGACCGGTCGGTGATGCTCCCCTCGCCGTCGGGCTTCGGGAAGTGGTCGACGTGGAGCGTCACGTCCCAGTTGACGTGGCCGGCACAGATGACGCGCATGTCCACCGCTGGGGGTGGCGCTGTGATAGCAGTTTCCCACTGATACGGGCTGGTGTCGCCCCTTCCCACTCCCGGGAGGGACATAGCGACACCAGCCCGTACGAGAGATATGCAGCATATTTAACATTGCCCGGAACGGACCGGCGCACATGGCAACGGTCCCCGATAGCGTCCTCCCGAGGAGTGGTTGGGCCAGCAGACGACTACGGCAGGTAGAGGTGACTGCGTGATGCGCCACGGTGTGGCTGTACTCGCCTGCTTAGTCGTCGTCGGCTCGCTTCCGCTTTCAGTCGCCGGCGCGAGCGTCAACGCGTCGATATCGAACGTCGAGGTGTCGCCGTCGTCACCAGCACCGGGCGAAACCATCACGTTCGACACGACTGTCCGAAATCTAGAGAGTAGCGACGCCCCGCTCGAAATCAACGACATCGCGATCCGGAAGTCGGGCGGAAGAGGAGTCACAGAATACGAGCGCGTCTCGAATCTGGGCTCGATCTCGCCGGGCAGCACGCTGGAAGTACCCCTGACTGCATCGTTTGATTCGTCCGGCAGCAAAGACCTCCGCGTGATCGTGTACGGCCGTGACCGCGGGACGGGCGAGAACGTCGAACTCAGATATCCGGTGAAACTGAACGTTCAGGACCGGCACCCGCAGGTAGATATCACGGCCAACGACTCCGTCGCCGGCGTTGAATCGACCGGCGAAGTCACTGTCGCAAACGGGCTCGACACCCAGATAACGAACGTCGAAGTCGTCGTCGAGGGCGAGGGCGTCGAGATGACACAGAGCCGGACGGTCCGGTCGAGCGTCGCACAGAACGGGTCGGTTACGGCCCCGTTCCGGTTCCGACCTGAATCCGCCGGCGAACATCCGCTGACTGCAACGATCAGCTACACCGTTGACGGAGATACCACTCGCAACACGACCCGGACGACAGTCATCGAGTCGGACCCGCTCCGGAACAGCGTGGAACTCGATACGTCTGCGGTCGGTAGCGGCACCGACCGCGCGCTGCGAGTCGCTGTCTCTAACGGGGCCAACGCTCCGCTCTCGGATGTCATGATCAGTGCAACGTCCGAGAACGCGTCGTTCCAGCGCGTGTTGCTCGAGAACATCTCGGCCAGTACGACCCGGCAGGTGCGACTGAACGCCACGATGGACGAACCCCGGGCGGACGTCACCGTCACGGCCAACTACGAACTCGGAACTGAAGCGGAGCAGACGACCACCGAAACGACGCTCCGATCAGTTCCGGGGACGATAGACCTCACCGGTCTGGACGTGATCCGACAGGGTGGTCGCCTCCAGATTTCCGGGAGTGCGAGCAACGTCGGGTCGACATCCGCTGACAGCGTCCTCGTCAGTGTCGTCGATACCGAGACCGTCACTCCGGCGACGCCGAACCGCGACTACTTCGTCGGCACGGTCCCGGCCAGCGACTTCGTCTCCTTCGACGTGTACGCACGGACGGAGGGGAACGTCACATCGGTACCACTGGAGGTGACGTACCTCGTCGACGACACGCGGAAGCGACAGACGTTCGACGTCGATCTCGACCGGATGAGCGGTTCGGCACAGCAGCCGGAGCAGGACGGCGACAGCGAGGGCGGTGACCAGAACAGTATGCTGCCGGTGTTCGTCGCCGGCGGTCTGGCGCTACTGGTCGTCGTCGGTGTCCTCGTGCGTCGCTACCGCCGCGATGACGACGATATCGAGGTATGACGGTCATCGACGCACAGGGACTGGTCAAGCGCTATCGTACCGGCGGCCAGACCCTCTACGCGCTGGCGGGTATCGACTTCGCCCTCGAAGCCGGCGAGTTCGTCTCGATTATGGGGCCCAGCGGCAGTGGCAAGACGACCCTGCTGAACATCCTCGGACTACTTGATACGCCGACGGAAGGGACCGTCCTGCTAGAGGGGCAGGACGTGACCGGACTCGGCGACAGCAAGCGGACCGCGCTCCGCAAGCGAACGATCGGGTTCGTGTTCCAGCACTTCTATCTCCTGCCGACGCTGACTGCCGTCGAGAACGTCGAGGTCCCCCTGCTGTTGGACAGTGACCCGAAAGTGACAAAACGGGCCAGAACGCTTCTGGAGCGGCTTGGACTCGGTGACCGACTCGACCACAAGCCCGACGAACTCTCCGGTGGCCAGAAGCAACGCGTCGCTATCGCGCGCTCGCTCATCAACAGCCCGAAGGTCGTGCTCGCCGACGAACCGACGGGCAATCTCGACAGCGAAACCGGGCGACAGATACTCGACGAGTTCCGCCGCATCGCTGACGAGGACGACGTGGCAATCGTCGCAGTCACCCACGACGACCTGGTCAACGAATACGTCGACCGGACCGTCCATCTGGTCGACGGCACCATCGGGAGGGAACGGAAGAATGGCGGGTAGGTTCTTCCCGGCCGCGCTGATGGCGCGGCGCAACCTCACGCGGACGAAAATGCGGTCGTTGCTGGCGTCGCTGGGTATCGTCATCGGCGTCGTCGCCATCGCTTCGTTGGGGATGTTCGGCGTCGCGCTCCAGTACTCGTTCACCCAGAACCTCGGCAGCGTCGGGAACCAGCTCACGGTGTACCCGAACTCCGGCGAAAACATCACTGAACTCACCGAACGCGATATCCGTACGATTCGCAGAGAGGCGAGTCCGACGGCGACTGTCTCGCCGGTAAAGACGCGCATTGAGCCGGTGTCGTACAACCGCGAGGATGCAGTCAGGGAACAAATATACGGCGTTGAGGACCCGGCGACGTTGTACGAGGCCAAGGAGGGACGGGTCTCGCCGTTCCGGTCCGGTGCCCTCGTCGGTTCAGACGTCGCGGAGGAGCACGACCTGCATCCCGGGAGCCAGATTACTGTCAACGGGACCAGCGTCCGTATCCGGGCCGTGCTCGAAGAAGGCGACCCGTTCTCCTCGACGAACCCCGACAACCAAATCATCATGCCGGCTACGTCGTTCAGCCAGCGTGGCTACTCGGAAGTGTACGTTATCGAGTCCACTGGGACGCAGGCCAACGAAACGGCTAGGGGGATACGCGACTCGCTCAACGACCGCGAGGAGCGGGTCTGGGTCCGAGAACTGGGTTCGCTTGTCGATAGCATCGAACAGCAGTTCCAGATAATCAACACCGTCCTCGCCGGCATCGCGTCGATTTCGCTGCTCGTGGCCGGAATTTCCATCCTGAACGTCATGCTGATGTCCACCGTCGAACGCCGGGAGGAAATCGGCGTCCTCAGAGCGGTCGGCTACCAGAAGCGGGATGTCCTCAAGGTGATGTTGATGGAAGCGACGCTGCTCGGGTTCCTCGGCGGCATCGCTGGTGTCATTCTGAGTGTCGGTGCCGGGCTGGCGATAAACCACTACGCCGTCGGCGACGCGATGGCCGTCTTCAGGCTGCCAAACGCCTGGTACGTCGGCGCGGCGTTTACGTTCGGCGTGCTGACGGCCATCGTCAGCGGCCTGTATCCGGCCTGGAAAGCGGCGAGCGAAGAACCGGTCGACGCGCTACGCGGTTAGATCGTCGCGTCGACGCCCGGTTCCAGCAACGGGTCGGTCCGGTCGACCGACAGCGAGTCGAACTGCGCGAGCCAGTTTTCGTCGCCGCGCTCGAAGGCCTCCAGCGCGTCGCCGACGGTGTAGGTCCGTTCGTTGTCCGAACACGGGAACACGCCCTCCAGGTCGTCGCCGTCGTAGATCGCAAGCGAGACGACCGGGAACACGACGACGTCGTCGACGCGGTCCATCCCGACGTAGCTCCGATTCCGTCGTTCGAAGGCCGGTTCGAGCGAGTGGCCGTTCTGGCCTGCCCAGTCTGTGAACTCCTCGTAGGTCTGGATGGCTTCCGACCGCTTGTCCTCCGCCATCGTCCTGATCCGCTGCCACTCACCGGCGACCATCGACTCGCTGAACACGCCGTTGGCCTCCAGTCGCTTGACCCGATTGAGTACCTGCTGTTGGGCGTCGAACGTGCCGTAGGTATCTCCACGAAGATACAGTTCCGCCCGAAGATGTGTGTCCCCTGTCATAGCTTTCACATCGCTAGCTTCTCCAGAGACCCTCAAAACTCTTTCCCAGACTTACACGCTAGCATATAACATAATCTTGGAATAGAGAATCAGCGGTATTAGTGCCTCTATATTCATAATATGGGGTATTTACCTGAATACGGAAGCCCCTTATATTATTAGTACGTCAACAATTATTTTCCTCTTAGGTCGATGTTGATTTCGATATCTGTCGAACAAATTAGTGGCCAGTTCCTTTCAGTTGGGACGAGTAATTCACAAATTTATAAGGAATCGTATACTTGTCTATTCGGGGCTTTGGTGTTCAAGCATCCCCGTGATGACCTGTTCGAGGTCACGCTGGCCAGAGGCTCCACATGTCTTGCTCGATCCCGCACCGGGGATGGTCGCATACGTGTCTGCTACATTTGCCGGTTCCGTGACCGGTGCGCCCGAGAATATTCGATAGCTGCCGAAATCACAGCCCACCTTCGTCGAAAATACGGGTAGTCGGGTCCACGCTGCATTTGGACTCCTGTTGACCGCTCCAACCGCGCTGCTCGCGGGTCGCTACGTTCACGGCTCCGCCGTTCATTTTCGAGGCGCAGTGCGCCTCGCTCTCCCCGCTCGCTATCCGAGATTCTCGCTCCGCTCGAATCTCGCTAGTCGTCAGCGTGCGCTTCCGCACCACTCGCAACGACCTCTAGCTCGCCGGCGTCCAGCTCTTCTTCGATTTCGCGAGCCGCCTGCACCATGTTCTCCATCTTGCCGCGGGCGACCTCGCGGGGCAGGAGCTTCACGCCGCAGTCCGGCGAGACGGTGAGTCGCTCCGGCGGGACGACCTCCAGCCCCTTCTTGATGTTCTCCTTGATCTCCTCGACGGACTCGACCTCCGCGGTGTGTGCGTCTAGGACGCCCATCGCGAAGTCCTTCGTGAACTCGTGCTCTTTGAACACGTCGAGCTGGTCGTAGTCGCCGTTGGCGAGTTCCAGGTCGTACTCGTGGACCGGGTAGTCCAGAATCTCGGGGTAGATGCGCGAGTAGTCGCCGTAACAGACGTGCAGGCCGAGACGCACGTCGTCGGGGATCTCGTCGACGATGCGCTCCAGACACTCGCCGACGATAGCGTGGTCGTCCGGCGTCGTGGCCAGTGCGGGCTCGTCGATCTGGATGTAGCGAGCGCCGGCCTCGACCAGCGCCTCGATCTCCTCGTTGACGAGGTCAGCCAGTTCGTAGGCCAGCTGTTCCTCGCTGTCGTACACTTCGTTGAACGACCAGTTCGCCAGCGTGTACGGTCCCGTGATCGGGACTTTGACCGGCCGCTCGGCGACCTCGTCGGTGAACTCGAACTCCTCGACGAGCCACTGCTCGCCGTACTCGACCTCGTCGGCGACGCTGGGCTTGTCGAAGTAGTTGTGGCCCCACACCTTCACGCGGCCGTTGAACTCGTAGCCGTCGATACGGTGAGCGAAGTACTCCACCATCTCGTTGCGGCGCATCTCGCCGTCACAGATGACGTCGAGGCCCGCTCGCTCGTGCTCGTGGGTGATGAGTCGCGAGGCGTCGTCTTTCGATTCCTCCCACTCGTCCTCGCCGAAGTCGGCGTCCTCGTCCTCGAACAGCTCGCGGGCACGGTCGTGCCACTTGGGTTTGGGGTAGGAGCCGACGACGGTCGTCAGCAGGAAGTGGTCGTTCGGGTGATCCGCCGGTTTGAACTGGTCTCGTGGTCCTGTCATCGTTTTATGCCTCCGCCGCCTCCAGGTCCGCGGCGTTTGCGAGCGCTTCGAGTTTGTCTTCGAACTTGTTCACCGGGAGATAGAACGTTTCTGTGTTCGCCGTCGCGTAGACGGTGTCGTAGGCGGTGTTGGTCTGCTGTTCGAACCAGTCGATGCGGTCTCGAATCGTCTCCGGGGACTCGACCAGCGTGTTCTGGCCGTCGACGACGCCCAGCGCCACGTCGTCTTTCGTGCCGTACTCCTGGACGTTGTAGACTGTCTGGTCGTGGTTCGCCACGAGGTCGAAGCCGATGGCATCCACATCGGCGTCCATCAGGTGCGCGTAGGCCTTCTCCTCGATTGCACCCCAGTAGGTGTGAGCGACGACCTCGGCGTCGGCGGCCGAGGCGACGGCGTCGATGGCGTCGGCGGCACGCTCGTCCTCACCGTCTTCGGGCGCGTTCTCGACTAGCGACGGTTCGAGCAGGAACAGCGTCTCCACGTCGGGGAAGGCGTTCACTTCCTCGACGAGGAACTCGGCGATGGCGTCGAGGAACTCGGCGTCGTCGCCGTAGTGCTCGTCGGTCGCCAGGTCCGCAAGCGAGTACGGGCCAGGGAGCACAGCCTGCAGGCCGTCGTCGACGTGGTCGGCTGCGGCACCGAGGTCTGCGGCGACGTCGCCGCCGTCAGCACCGAGGTCGCCCTGCACGACCGGCTCTCGGTAGAAGTTGTTGTTGTCGTAGTAGCGGACGATACCTTTGGTCTCCACATTGTCGTGGACCGCGAGCGGGTGCGCGAGCATGTCGTCCCAGCGCAACTGGCCCTCGACGACGCGGTCGAGCCCGGCGTCCTGCTGGATGGAGATGACTTCCTCGCGCGCTTGGTCGTAGGCCGCGACGACCTCGCCGGACTCGTCGCCCGAGATGAGGTCGGTCTTCTGATGGCCTTTCAGATCTGCCAGTTCGTCCTTGGCCCAGTCCGGGAGCGGAAAGAGCCCAGGGGTCGTGGCGATTACCTGTGTCATTGCCGTGGAGTAGGAAATGACGGGCTTTAATATTTCCTATTCGATTAAATGCCTAGCAGTAATCAATCTCGATAGAACCGCAGGACGACGAGCGCTTCGTATGGGTGTTTCTCACTCGCAAGCTGCTCGCTCGCCAGCCCGTGTTCGCTCGCGTACGCTCGTACCGCGTCCGGGTCCGTGAGACTGCTGACGAGCATGAGCGCTTCGCCGCCCGGAGCCAGCACGCGCTCGACGGTTTCGAGAAACGGGTCGACAAGGCGACGGCCGTCGTCCCCGCCCGACAGCGCGTGTTCCATCCAGTCGTCCCACTCCTGTTCGGACGGCGTCGGCAAGTAAGGCGGATTGAACGCTACGAGGTCGAAGGCATTCGTCCGGAACGGTTCGACGAGGTCGCCGCGAACGACCGGGACGCCGTTTTCTGCCGCTTCTCGACAGGCCAGCGGGCTCACGTCGATGCCGACCGCCCGCGCTCCGGCGTCGGCGAGTGTCGCGGCGACGTAGCCGGATCCCGTCCCCACGTCGAGGACGGTGTCGCCCGCATCGACTCGCTCGCGGGCCGTTCGCGCCAGCAGGTCCGAGTCCTCTGCGGGCTGGTACACCGACTCTACGCCCCGCTGGTCAGCCAACGAGGGACGGTCACCGGTGCCGCTGTCTCCGTCGGCCGCATCCCGACCGTCGGACTCCTCACCCATCTCAGGCCTCCGGCTGGCCGACTTCGTAGGCGAGCGTCGCCAGCGTAGCGAAGTCGGCCGGCGTGAGCTTTCCGGCGCGGGCGCTCATGAGGTCCTCGTCGGCGGCCTCGACCACCGCGTCGGGGTCGCCCAGTCCGGAGATGTGGGCCGTGTTCCGGACGGCGTTGCGCATCGTCTTCCGGCGCTGGGTGAACACCGCCTTCAGGAAGTCCATGAAGAACTCGTCGCTGGGGACGGTGTAGTCGGGTTGCCTCGGCGTCGTCCGGACGAGCGCGCTGGTGACGCGGGGTTGCGGGTCGAACGCTTCTGGCGGCACTGTCTCAACAATCTCCACGTCGGCGTAGTGGCCTGCTGTGACCGAGAGCCGCCCGTAGTCGTCCGTCGCGGGGTCGGCGGCCATCCGCTCGGCGAACTCCCGCTGGAACATCAACAGGAGCGGGCGCTGCTCGGGCAGCAGTCGGAAGGCGATCTCCGAGGACGCGCCGTAGGGGAGATTCGAGATGCTGGCCGTGAAATCCGGCAGGTCGACTTCGAGCGCGTCGCCCTCGACAACGGCGAGGCGGTCCGCTGCTATCTCCTCGGTAAACTCCTCGCGGAGGTGGGCCGCGAAGTCCGGGTCGCGTTCGATTGCGGTCACCGTCTCAGCCGTTGCGAGCAAGCGGTCCGTCAGCGCACCCGGGCCAGCACCGATTTCAAGTACGTGCGAGAGGTCGACGTCCGCGTCCATCGCGTACTCCGGAATGCGGTCCAGTACCCGGTCGTCGACGAGAAAGTGCTGGTCCTGTCGGGTATCGGCCCGTTTGCCGGCCCGCCGGACGAGCGCGTCAGGATCCCGACTCCCAGTCTCGGTCGTAGTCATTAGCGAGCCGTAGCGGGTCGCGGTAGAAAAGGGTCGCCTTATACTGGTGGCTGTCAGCTTCGCTGCTTGCAGCCGACAGTGTTACGAGGACTGCTCCTCGCGCCGGACGAACAGCCGGTACTTCAGGTCGTCGTCCTGTAGCTCTTCGAGTATCCGCTCGACAAGCGTCTCCTTGGGGCTGTGGAGGCCGCTGACGCGCTCTTCGAGGTCTTCGAAGCTCTCGAAGGGCTTTCGCTTCCGCTCGTCGAGAAGCGTGTTCCGGAGCTTCTTCCCGATGCCCGGCAGGAGGTTCAGCTGGTGGAGCCGCAGCGTGATCGGCTGGGCGTCGTTGTAGAAGTCGACGAACCGCTGTTCGTTCGCTTCGACGATCTCCTCGACAGCGTAGTCGAGTTCCGAACGGGCGCCGCTCGGGATATCTTCGAACTCGACTTCCGTCACGCGGCCGAACTCCGTCAGGTCAACGCGGTCACCGAACGCGATATCGACGTCCTTGTCGTCGAGCTGGAGCTCGTAAATGTAGAACTCCTCGACGTCGAGCGCATACGCGAGCGGCTCCTTCTGGTGCTGTGGCCGGTCGTCTCCGGGCCGCCCGTGTGGGAGGACATCGAGGACAGCCGCCATCATAGAGTCGCCGCCGCTCTCCGATTCAGTCATGCCAGGCAGTACGACCACAGCACACTTAATGCCGGTGGATGCCCCGAACCGCGACACGGAGCGCCGTCGCTATCTTCGCTTCGGTCCAGCGGCAGCGAAAACTAGATCTCGACCGCGTAGCTGCTCGTCCGTGAAAGTAGGGATAGAGCGGCGAAGAGCCGAACTGACGATTGTCCTCGCTACGCGTACTGCTTGACGATGTTGAGAATCTCGTCGAGTTCGTCGCCATCGAGCGTGTATCGCTCCTTGGCGAACACGGCGCGGAGCTCGTCGCGGTCCAGCGGCCGCAGGTTCGCGATTTTGTAGGCCGTCGGCGTGTCGACCTTTTCGAGTTCTTCGAGGTCTTCGACCAGCTGCAGCGACTCCTCGGGGTCGAGGACGGCAAAGCGGTTGACGTGCTCGATAGCCCGCTTGAGCTCGTAGCGCATCTCGCGGTCCTCCTCGGCCGCGCGCTCCATCTCGAGGTCTTCGAGTATCTCCTTGGTCTCCGCGACCGTCAGGAACTCCTCACTGACCTTCTCTTTGAATATCGTCATTCTTGTCGGCGCAGGTGCGCAGCGGTGACGATGATGGTCTTCGCCTTGCCACCGTCGACGATGTCGACCTTGTACGCGTCACCCTGCTTCCCCTCGACGGTTCCGGTCTGGCCGTCGAACCGCGGGTGGAAGCGGCCGTTCGGCACTGACGGGTCGATCTTGAGGTGGACTTTCTCACCGTCGTCAAACTCTTCGACGGCGCGCTGTGGTGGCGAGGTGCCACGGTCGCGGGGCTTGTTCTTGAGCTTGTCTCGTGTTCCTTCGAGAGGTCCGTTTGAACTAGGCATTCTTGCTCCTCGCTAATCCGGTCGCCCTAATAAAACGTGCGTTCCGCGACCGTCACTGGTCACGCTCTTGCAGTTGCTACGGTACCGAGTGGAAAACTACAGCGGCGAGTCGATTACAGGCGACCGGTGCTCTCGACGGAGACCGACTCGACGTCATCGACGTTCGCAAAGGCCTCTTCGACGGCTTCCGTCCCACCGGTGTCGTCAGGGACGATGACTGTCGGCGTCAGCGCGACGAGGCCAAAGGCGACGTCCTCGCGCTCGAACCCGTTGATCTTCGTTCCTTCCGGAAGCACGCCCTCGAGACGCTCCTGCAGGTCGTCGAGGTCGACTTCGGGGCTCTCCGGCATGACCTTGATCTTGGCTGCTACTTTCCCCATTGTTATGGCCCCATGAAGCCGCAGTCCGGGCATTTGTAGAGGTTGCTCTGCTTCCGGCAGGTGGCACAGCGGTAGATCTGCTGGCCACAGTCCGGGCACTTGAACGCGGCGGCGTTCGTGCCGGCGATGTTGATGCCACACGAGACGCACTTGCGCGCCTGTTTCTGTTGGCTCTCGCTCATACCACTCCGTATCCGACCGCGGCTTTTAACGATTGCCAAACGCGACCGCCACCGCGAGTGACTGGCATGGCCCTAGTTCCCGGGCAGGATGTCCCCGAGCGCAGCGCCGATTGCCATCGGAACGAACGCCACAGCACAGATGCAGGCCGACTCGTAGACGACCGCGGGGTCGGTCGACCACTCGACCAGCCCCCAGCCAGTAAGCAGTGCGACGGAGACGACGAGTGCCGTCCCGGTGACGCCGACGAGTCGCCGCGGGATGAATCCGAAAATCGGGTTCGCCACCCGAACGTCCTGAAACTCGGCCACGTACAGAATGGAGATGACCAGCCCGACAGCGATAGCGACTGTCGCGGCGAGATACAGCGGGTGCTGGGCGATATGCCGGCCGGCGTCGATAGTTCCGCCCTCGACCGCCATGGGAATCCCGAACAGCAGCGAACCCAGCAGTGCCTCCGCGAGGTCTGACCGGCCAAAGCCCCAGACGACCCGGCCGAAGGTCGCGGGTTCGTGGTCCTGAGAGTCCGCGGCCGCGCGCATCGCGTCCCGGACCTGCCGTCGCTCGTCCTCGGAGTCGACGAGCTGTTCGAGCTCCTGAAGTTCGTCGAACAGGGCCGCGAATTCGTCGTCTTCTGGGTCCAGTTCGGCCGGTGGGTCCTCCTGCGAACTCATCTGATATCGGACTCGCTATCTCGTGTTGGCACGTCCGGGTCCGGTTCGGCACCGGCCGTCGGGGTACCGTCTTCCCAGACGTAGAATCCCTCGCCAGCGACAGCGCCACGTTGCCCGTCCTCGACTTTCTGTCGGAGCAACGCCGGCGGTTCGAACCGCTCGTCGAGCCGGTCGGCGAGGTCTTCGAGCGCGGTTAGCACTGTTTCCAGCCCGTGGCGGTCGGCCCGGACGAGTGGCCCGTCGCGGTCCGAATCGCCGCGCTCGAACGTCCGGTCGATGTCCCGAATCCCGGCGACGCCGTCCTCGACCATCCGAACGGCTTCGACGATGGTAGCGAGTTCGAGGCGTAGCGCGGCAAATCCCGGCGTGTCGCGGACGACGACCGGCGACGCGTCCAAGCTCTCGACGAAGTCGGTGACTCGGTCGCGGGTCGCCGCCGTCGTCTGCTCGGCGATGACGACCTCGACGATAGCGCCATCTGGTGGATCGACGAGGTTGAGTCCGACTGCTCGGTCCGGACTCAGCAGGCCAGTCGCGACTGCGGTCACCGACAGCGACGTGTCGCTGACGGCGATGAGCGTCGCATCCTCGACCATCGTCTCAGTTTCGGCGACGACTTCCCGGTGGCTGTCCGTTTCGCCATCGGTTGCGTCGATGACGATATCGCTGCCGCTGACGGCACTTTCGAGTCCGGTGGTTCCGTCGATACCGGCCGAGACATCCCCGTTGAGTGCGTGCCGAATCTCGTCGACGCGGTCCATCACAGCCGTCGCATCCGTCCCCCGAAGACGCACCTCGTGGCCCGCACGGACACATCGCTGTGCGATATCCCGCCCTCGTCGTCCGGTGCCGAGTACGGCCACAATCATGAGTAAACCACTGTACGCCCCGGGTTAAGCCTTTACGCCACAGTCTATCACGGTCCTGTCTCCGGTCCGTACCGCTTGCTGGTCGACCAGATGGGGCGCGGTGACGGCAGTACGTTTTTTTCAACACCGGTTGTATCCCCGGCCATGGATATCGGTGTACTGACGGTTCCCCTGGGCGGGCAGTCGCTCGACGAGGCGCTGGCGTACCTCGACGACCTGGGGATCGATGCGGTCGAACTGGGATGTGGCGGCTTCCCCGGTGACGACCACCTCGACCGCCAGGCGTATCTCGACAACGAGGAGAAGCAGGCCGAACTCGAGGCACTCCTGGACGAGCACGGCCTTCGGGTGAGCGCACTGGCGACCCACAACAATCCGCTCCATCCTGACGACGAGCAGGCCGCCGAGGCCGACCGGGAACTCAGGGAAGCGATTCGGCTGGCCGACCAGCTCGACGTGAACACCGTCACGGGGTTCTCTGGCCTGCCCGCCGGTGGCCCCGACGACGAGGTGCCGAACTGGATTACCGCGCCGTGGCCGACCGAACACGCCGACGCCCACGAGTACCAGTGGCGCGTCGCCGACGAGTACTGGTCGGACCTCGCGGCCCACGCCGGCGCACACGACGTGGACGTCGCCATCGAGATGCACCCGAACATGCTGGTGTACGAGCCCCGCAGCCTGCTGGAACTGCGCCGGCGGACGAACGACCGCATCGGCGCGAACTTCGACCCGTCGCACCTGTACTGGCAGGGCATCGACGTGACCGAGGCCATCCGCCTGCTCGGCGAACACGACGCCATCCATCACTTCCACGCCAAGGACACGAAAGTGTACGAGTCGAACGCCCGGGAGAAGGGCGTGCTGGACACCGCACCGTACACAGACGAAGCGGACCGGTCGTGGCTGTTCCGCTCTATCGGCTATGGGCACGACGAATCCCACTGGAAGGACGTGGTGTCGACGCTGCGGATGATCGGCTACGACGGCGCGCTCTCCATCGAACACGAGGACTCGCTGACCAGCGCACGCGAGGGACTGGAGAAGGCCGTCGACGTGCTCGACCGCGCCGTCTTCGAGACACAGCCCGGTGACGCTTACTGGGCTGAGTAAGCGATACGGGCGGTAGTGCGGTCTTTTTCTGGCACTCATACTTATATACTGTCTGGGAGATATTCCGACTGGATTACCGTATCCAGTGACACGTTATGGACATCGAACTCACACACAAGCCCTCGTACACGCACGTCCGCGTTGCCCTCGACAGCGGCGAATCGATACTCGCGGAACCCGGTGCGATGGTCAGCCACTCGCCGACCATCGAAATCGAGACGACGACCAGCCGGGACGGCCTCCTCAGCTCCGCGAAGTCGATGCTCGGCGGTGAGTCGCTCCTGGCGAACGAGTTCACTGCTAAGGGCGGCCCCGGGACCGTAACCCTCGCGCCGCCGACGCCCGGTGACGTCCACCACCACGAACTCACTGGCGAGACGTTGTACGCCGTCGACGGGGCGTTCCTCGCAGCCGACCCGGATATCGACATCGACTCCGAGTTCGGTGGTATCAAGTCGATGCTGGCCGGCGCGAGCATCACGCCGCTGGCGCTAAAGGGGACCGGAAACGTCCTCATCGAGGCCTTCGGCGGGCTGGAAACCGTCGAACTCGACGCCGGCGAGTCCTACACCATCGACAACGACCACGTCGTCGCCTGGGAGGAGTCGGTCAACTTCGACGCCCACCGCGTCGGCGGCCTGAAATCGACGCTACTCAGCGGCGAAGGGATCGTGATGGATTTCACCGGCCCCGGAACGGTCTGGTATCAGACGCGCGGCCTCGGCTCGTTCACCTCGGCTATCGCCGATGCACTGCCCGGAACAGGCGACAACGACGGCGACCGCTCCGCTCTGGACGACTTTATCTGAGCCCCGCCGAAGTTTGCCGGAAAACCCGTCTTCAGGAGAGTGCCTTCGTGATATCCGTCGACGACACCATGCCGACGTAGTCCTGATGCTCGTCGATGACGGGGAGGTGCTTGATGTCGTAGGTCGTCATCATCGCTGCGGCCTCGCCGAGTTCGAGCGAGGTCGTCACCCGCTCGACCGGCGACGTCATCACGTCGCCGACGGTCGCCGACGAGAGGTCCTTCCCGGCCGCGACGGCGTCGACGATGTCCGTGGTCGTGATGATGCCCGCCTGCGCCCCCGGGACGAAGATGCCGTTGATGTTCTGCGCTTGCATCTGCGTCGCAGCCGCTTTGACGGTTTCGTCGGCAGAAATAGTCTCTAACGGCGTCGACATGATGTCCTCGATGCGGACGGTCGTTTCAGTGGCCATGCGCTGTCAACGCACGCATCCGGTTTTGGCTTTTCCCTCGGTGCGGCCCGCCGCCCTGCCGTCACCATGAGTGTTATTTCGGCCCCGAGTGAACAGCCGCGCATGACACTGGACATTGGGATGCTCGGCTATCGATTCACGGCCACCTTTTTCCCGCTCGGGTGGCCTTCGGCCACCACTCGCGGCAAAAACGTGGTCTTGCTGAACGAAGTGAAGCAAGGCTCGAAAGACGAGCGACGCGAGTCTTTCGGTGGCGAAAAAGGCCGCTCGTTCGCTTCGCTCACTCGCGGTACAACTGAGGTGATGGCATGACCCTCGATATCGGCATGCTCGGCTATCGATTCATGGGAAAGGCCCACGCGAACGCGCTGGACCGCCTGCCCATGTTCTTCCCCGAAGCGCCGGCGGTCAACAAGGACGTACTCGTCGGCCGCGACGAGGACGCACTGGCCGACGCAGCCGACCAGTTCGGCTTTGACCGGACTGCAACGGACTGGCGGGATATCGTCGACGAGGTAGACGTGTTCTACAACCTCGGCCCGAACCACGTCCACGCAGAGCCGTCAATCGCGGCGCTGGAGGCCGGCACGCCGACCTTCTGTGAGAAACCGCTCGCGCCCACGCTCGACACGGCGGAGGAAATGGCTGAGGCCGCCGCGGACGCTGGCGTGCCCGCGGGCGCGGCGTTCAACTACCGCTTCGTCCCGGCCATCCAGTACGCGAAGGGGCTCATCGACGACGGCACACTCGGCGAGATTCATCACTTCCGCGGGCAGTACCTCCAGGACTGGCTGGTCGACCCCGAGGCCCCGTGGTCCTGGCGCAACGACGCGGAGATGGCCGGAAGCGGGGCACTCGGCGACCTCGGATCGCACACGGTCGATCTGGCCCGGTTCCTGCTGGGTGACACGGCCGGCGAAATAACCGACGTGAGCGGGCATCTCCGAACGTTCACCGAGGAACGCCCCGTAGAGGGAAGCGACGAGACGCGCCCGGTGACCGTCGACGACGCCTACAGCGCACAGGTTTCGTTCGACAGCGGCGCCATGGGAACGCTGGAGGCCTCCCGCGTCGCCAACGGACACAAGAACGCTCACACCATCGAAATCGAGGGGTCGAAAGGCGCAATCAAGTTCGACCTCGAACGGCTGAACGAACTGCAGGTGCTCACCGAGGGCGACCGCGGCTTCCAGCAGGTGCTTATCACCGACGAGGACGACCCCTACGTCGACCACTGGTGGCCACCCGGCCACGTCATCGGCTGGGAGCACACGTTCGTCCACGAGAACTTCGAGTTCCTCTCAGCCGTCGCCGACGGCGGCGAACAGGAGCCGTCCTTCGCCGACGGCCTCGCCGCACAGCGGGTCCTCGACGCAATCGAGCAAAGTGACGAGCGCGGCGAGTGGGTCAGCCTGTAGGCCCCGAACCGAAACCCCCTTTCGGCGGCCACTGGTAGAATCTGCCATGCTCTCTATCGCGCTGGCCGGCAAACCGAACGCCGGCAAGTCTACTTTCTACAAAGCGGCGACGATGGCCGACGTGGACGTGGGGAACTACCCGTTTACCACCATCGACGCCAATCGCGGCGTCAGCCACGTCCGAACGGAGTGCCCCTGTCTCGACCGGGAGGAGCGCTGTGGCGACGACAACTGCCGGGACGGCAAGCGCTACGTCCCGGTGGAACTCATCGACGTGGCCGGCCTCGTCCCCGGGGCCCACGAGGGTCGCGGCCTCGGGAACCAGTTCCTCGACGAGCTATCGACCGCCGACGTAATTCTCAACGTCGTCGACGCCTCCGGCGGAACTGATGCAGAGGGTGAACCTGTCGAGGTCGGCGAACACGACCCCGTCGAGGACGTTCACTTCATCGAGGAGGAGATGGACCTGTGGCTCGCCAGCATCGTCGAGCGCAACTGGGAATCAATCGAACGCCAGTCCCGCTCGCCGGATTTCAAGCTCGACGAGTCGCTGGTGGACATGTTGGCCGGCGTCGGGGCCTCCGAACTCGACGTGGCGCGGACGCTGCGGGATCTGGAGTACCCCGAGGACCCCATCGCCTGGACCGACGAGCACCGCGAGGCGCTGGCGACGGAGATCCGCCAGCGGACGAAGCCCCTCGTCGTCGTCGCGAACAAGGCCGACATCGCCCCGGAGGGGAACATCGAGGCCCTGCAGGAGGCTGCTGATGTGGTCGTGCCCGCGACGGCCGACGGCGAACTCGCGCTGCGAAACGCCGCACAGGCCGGCGTCATCGACTACGACCCCGGCGACCCGGACTTCGATATCGTCGGCGACGTGAGCGACCAGCAACGCGAGGGGCTGCACCGCATCCGCGACGTTATGGACGAGTGGGGCGGCACCGGCGTTCAGGGCGCGATGGACACCGCCGTCTACGACCTGCTCGATCACCTGACGGCCTACCCCGTCCAGAACGAAACGCACTGGACCGACGGCCAAGAGAACGTCCTCCCCGACGCGTTCCTGCTGCGCCAGGGCGCGACGCCCAAAGACCTCGCCTACGCCGTCCACTCCGACATCGGCGACGGGTACATCCACGCCGTCGACGCCCGCGAGAACCGGCGTATCAGCGACGAGACGGAACTCGAAGAGGGAGCGGTCATCAAAATCGTCAGCGACGCGAACTGAGCGAGTGCGGCCGGCGCTATAACCGCCTTCTCGGCCACCTACTTCGGCAGTAAGTCCTGCAGCGTCGCCCGAATATCCTCGCTCCCGGGGCTCTGTGGTACCTGCCCGAGCACGTCCCGCCCGAGTCGCTCCGTCGCCGCACCGACCGAAAGCCTGTCCAAGAGAGCCCCGTATTTCAGTGCGGGCCGCGGCGACACGTCGAACAGCAGGTCGCGCTTCCCGATGAGCGAGTGGGTGATCGACAGAATTTCGACGGCGTGGTCGACGTACTGGTCTCTAGCGTCATCATCGCCGTATTCGGCGAGCGCGGCCAGCAGGAACCTCTCCAGTTCGGCCTCGCGGTCGTGGAGCGCCGGCGGGTCCGAGAGCACGGTCGTCCCGTCGGGCCGTTCCGGAAGCATACTCCGGCGGGGCGCATACGAGAGGACCGCGCCGGTGGTGGGCGTGGTTGCAGCTGGGAGTGACGCAGCCAGTCGCTTCGAGGGGTTCGTATCGGTGAAGACGACGTAGAGGTTCGCCGGTTCGCCGCGCACCGGCTCGTCCCAGCCGTCTGGGCTGTGTTCGTAGCCGCGCCGGAGTGCCTCCCGTAGCGTGCGCGGAATCCGCCCGTCCTCGCCCTGCAGTTCCAGGTGGAGGACGACGGGCCCGTCACCGCTCTCGTCGATGAGAGACCACAGGGCCGGAAGCGCGTCCGCAGCGCCAGCCGAGAGTTCGTAGCAGGCGGCGTCTCGCTCTGCGGCCAGCAGCCGGGCGAGCGTGCTGCCGCGCCAGCCGGTCAGGTCGGCGACGTAGAACCACGGAAGGGTGTGTATCGGGCCGACTGCGGCGTCGCCGGCCGCCGTGTCGATAGTTGGTGGGACGGTCTCCAGATAGCTATCAATAGTCGCCAATTCGGGCGCGAAATACTCGGTCGTCGCCGGAGGGAGGTCGGTCGTCCGGCGACGGTGGTCGTCGACTGAAGCCATAGGCGGTGTACGCCCGAGTGCCGGAAAACGCTGACGAGAAGGGAAACCCGTTTTTTGCCCCGTCCCGAATCAGGGGTATGAACGTACGGACGATAGCCGACCTGGGTCCCGACGAGCGGGCCGCTTTCTTCGACCGCGACGCCGGCGTCGACGCCGTCAGAGACGACGTGCGCGACATCGTCTCGCAGGTCCACGAGGAAGGGGACGTTGCGCTCCGGCGCTTCGCCGAGGAGTTCGACGACGTGTCGGTGGGCAACATCGACATCACGGACGCCGCCGAGCGAGCCTACGAGGAAATCGACGACGACGTGCGCGAGGCCATCGAGGACGCCGCGGCGAACATCCGCGCGTTCCACGAGCGGCAGGTCCCCGAAGACTGGCGCGACGACTTCGAGGGGCGGGAACTCGGCCGCCGCTATCGCCCGCTCGACAGCGCCGGCGTGTACGCGCCCGGTGGGACCGCGGCCTACCCCTCCAGCGCGCTGATGGGCGTCATCCCGGCGAAGGTCGCCGGCGTCGAGCACGTCGCTGTCGCCACGCCGCCGGCCGAGGAGGTCAACCCCGTTACGCTGGCCGCCATCCACGTCGCGGGTGCCGACGCCGTCTATCAGGTCGGCGGCGCACAGGCCATCGCGGCGCTGGCCTACGGGACCGAGACCGTCAGCGCGACCGACATCGTCGTCGGCCCCGGCAACCGCTGGGTCACGGCGGCGAAGGCCGAGGTCCGCGGCGACGTTGCCATCGACTTCCTCGCCGGCCCCTCCGAAATCATGGTCGTCGCCGACGGTGACGCGGACCCGGAACTGGTCGCGGCAGACCTCGTCGCCCAGGCCGAACACGACGAGAACGCCTCGGTCGTCGCCGTCACCGACGACGAAGAGCTTGCTGATCAGGTCGTCGACGCCGTTGACGAGCAAGCCGACGGCCGGGAGCGCGAGGCAGTTATCCGTGCCGCACTGGACAACGACGGGTCCGGCGTTCTCCTCGCTCGCTCGATGAGCGAGGCCGTCCTTTTCGCCGAGGAGTACGCCGCCGAGCACCTCTCGATTCAGGCCGACGACGACGAATCACTCCTCGAACGGATTCCCTCCGCCGGGTCCGTGTTCCTCGGCCCGTACAGCCCCGTTGCGGCGGGCGACTACGCTACCGGCACGAACCACGTCCTGCCGACTGGCGGCAACGCGCGGGTCACCGGCGGCCTCTCCGTGGACACGTTCGTCCGGTCGACGACGGTCCAGCGGCTCTCCGAGGATTCACTGGACGACATCGCGGATACGATTACGACCCTCGCCGAAGCCGAAGGGCTGGAAGCCCACGCCGAGAGCGTCCGCAAACGGTTCGAGGAGTAACGCGGTTCCGGGGCTTTCCTAGAGAGTAACAGGGTGTATCTCTCCGAACCGTTCCACCGGCGTCACTGTTAACACGTTCGGGCGTGGATACTTGTGTATGAGCAGCACAGCAGACGACGGCGATCCGAACCTCGGGGGCGAGGACGTAGCCGTCACCGAGCAGGCAGCGGGAGAGGCACTGGACCTCCTCGAAAGCGAGGGGATGGACGTCGACGAATCCGGACTTCGCCTGTACGTCCAGCAGGGCGGCTGTGCCGGCCTCTCCTACGGGATGCGGTTCGAGCATGCACCTGAAGAAGACGACGAAGTGTTCGAGCGCAACGGGCTCCGCGTGTTCGTCGACGACGCCAGCATCGACTACATCGAGGGGTCGGTACTCGACTACGAGGGCGGCCTGCAGGGGGCCGGGTTCCACGTCAAGAACCCGAACGTGGTCAGCGAATGCGGCTGTGGCGAGTCCTTCCGGACGTAGCTACTCTTCGAGTTCGAACGCCACGACGACCTCGGCCTGGTACTCGCGGCCCTCGACGCCGGCGATCTCGACGCCGAGTTCCTCTACCTCGACCCACTTGAGATTGTCAAGTGTCGCCTCCGCGCGTTCGATGGCGTCGTCGGCGGCTTTGTCGAAGCTTTCCGAACTGGTCCCGATCAGCGTGATTTTCTTGAAAACCATTTTCGTGAGACCTGTTCACACGGACATGGCATAAAAGTACGGACAGGTCACTGCGACTGCCGGTCGAGCAACGACTCGACGTGACCGACCACGCCGGTGAGGTGTGCCGTCCCCCAGATCGCCACGATAATCGCACCGATAGCGTCAAACACGAGATCGAGCATCGTGTCGCTGAGACCGAACTGTGTCAGAATCGTGTCGTTCCCGGTCGCCGATGCGGCGAGCGTGATCGAGAACTCGATGACCTCCCAGAGCACGCCGAAGGCCATCACGAACAGGAGGAGGAACACGAACATGAACCGCGAGGGGATCGAGATCTCGTCGGTGTGCTCGTCGAGTGCGCGAACCGTCGTGTACCCGACTGCGGCGACGACCGACGACGAGAGGGCGTGGGTGAAGTGGTCCCACCACCAGATGGTGACGTAGAAGTTCTCTTCGGACCCAGGCAACCCGACAGTTCCGAGCGCGTGGAAGAACGCCGCCGACGTAATCCACAGCGTCAGCGCGGGGTCGAGCGTGATGCCGTAGTCACGTTCCAGCAGCGCCGGGAGCTGCGTGACGAGGATGGCGACACCCGAATTGACGATGATGCCGACGTTGCCCCGCTCGATACCGACCGCCAGGAGCCCGATGAGTGCGAGTGACAGGGCCCGCGAGAGCAGTTGTTGTGTCGCCGGACTGATTCGGAGGCGGTCACGGACCTTCATACGTCCGGCTGGACCTCCTCGGGGACGCGACTGGTCCCGGCCTGCTGTCGGACGTAGTACGCGAACACCACGCCAGCGCCGATACCGGCGATGGTCGACGCGACGAACTCCCACATCACCGCTTCCTCGATGACGTGTTCTGACACCGTCGGATCGAGGATGAAGGTGGTCCCGAGGAACTGGTCGGCCACCCAGCGGACGACCGCCCAGACGCCGGCGGTGGCCATCGTGGTGATGGCGACGAAGACGACGGCGAACCGGGGCGTCATCCGGACGGGGGTAAAGAGCTGGAGTTCGACGGCGAGGATGAGCGCGATGGCGGCGACCGAGAGGTAGGTCGCGAGATTACCGGTCATCGAGAGCGTCGCAAACAGGCGGCCGACGACGGGCAACGCCGCCAACAGGAGGATTTCCCAGGGGAGCATGGCGTCCCGGTTACGCAATAGAACCGGCGGAAACAGCGCCAGTGCCGCGACGGCAGCCGCGAACCCGGCCCACAGCACGTCGGCCTGAACAGCACTCGTCACAGAAACGGCGGCGAGCATGGCGACGATGCACCACGCCGCGAGGGCGTTGACGCGCCTGTCCCGGAGCAACCGCGCTACGTCTCGGCTCATAGTGTCAGGTGAGCCGCGACTCGAAAAACCCTATCGACCGATGCCGGCGGCGTGGGCTGTTCAGATAGCCCCATACGCCATGGCATACGCGAGCGCAGCGATGGTCACCGCCGCCAGCCCCGTCACGACCGTCTCCAGCCAGTCGACGCCGTCACTGAACGGCCGGGTCGGCGCCCCGACGACGCCCAGCGCGAGGACGCTGAACACGAAGTGCGCCGACCGTTCGAGCGTCGGGGCGGGCAAGAACAGGACGGCCGCCCCGTAGCCGATTCCCAGCGCTGCCCGGGGACGGACGAGTTCGGTCAGCGTGTATCCACGGAGGTGGACGTAGGTCCACACGGCGAGCCAGACCGTCGCCAGTTCGATAGCGAACGCCGCCAGGAGGTGCGTCGTCGGGTCGGGGTGGAGTATCACCCGCTCGGCGACGAGGCTCACGTCGAAGGGGTAGAAGAACGGGGGCGGGCCGCCGGTGAAGAGGTCACCGAACGGGTGGGTGAGCAGTCCAAGTAGGGCCAGCCCGGCCACCGTCCGGGGGCTGATATCGCGGGACTGTGCGACCGTGGCGACACCGAGCACGGCCAGGACGAACACGAGCATCACGAGCCCTGCGATGGGGCCGCTGAGTACGCCTGTGAGAACAGTCGCTGCGACGCCGATTGCCAGCGATGCAATTCGGGCGGGCCGTGATTCGGTCGCCCAGAGACCGGCCGCGGCGGCGAGTGCCGCCCCCAGCAGGAGCGAGTGCGTCGGCCCGCGGTGGACGACGTTCGCGGTCTCCCAGAAGCCGTCCGCCGTCAGATTCTCGGCGGCCCCGACGAGCAGCCCGAAGGGGGCGTAGACGATGTCAACGTCGGGAACCGCGGCGAACAGGCCAGCGATGACGCCCAACTGGACCGCCCGCTCGCGGGAGAGTCCAAGCCACCACGCGGCGAGGCCTCCGAGGGCGAACGCGAACAGCGCGTGCCCGACGAACATACGCCGAGTACGACGGCGATACGCTTAAACTCCATGTGTGACGGGATAGCGCGGGACTCGGCCCGCTCAGGACGCGGAATCGACTTTCGTCCAGCGTTCTTCGATGGCCGCGTTGGCCCTGACGACAGTATCGCCGTCGACCCGGAACCGCGTCTTCCGGAGTTCGATGGCGGCCACCTCGCCGGTGGTGTCGCCGGTTTTGATGGTGTCGCCGGGGTTGAAGTCGGGGTCGCGGAGGAGGTAGACGCCGGCGACGGCGTCCTTGATCATCTCCGAGAGCGCGTAGGAGACGCCGAGCGCGAGGAAGCCGGTCGCCGTGCCCAGCGACGTGGCGATGGCGGTCAGGCCGATGATAGAGAGGAAGGATAGCGCCACGCCGAACCACAGGAACACGAGGACGATGACGCCGAGAAACTGGCGGTACACGGGCGACTCGCCGGGCAGCGACCGCTTCAGAACCGCCCGGACGACGAACATGATGGCTTTGATACCGACCGCAGCTATCGCGAGAAAGACGAACGCGGTTATGAGGCGCGGGAGCGCGTCGACGACGTTCGTGACTAGCTGTTCGAGCGCTCGATTGATGACACCGACTTGCACGCCGGATGGTGGACGGAGAGCCCCCTAAGTGTTGGCGTCAGCCGATATGGCTGTGTCGCCGGGGTGACGGACCACCTCGTAGTCACCGTCCTCGGTAATACCGATGACGGCCCAGTCATAGGATACGTCTCGTCGAGTGAGACGGCGGCTGAGGTGCGTTGCCTCGCCCGTGCGTGTGACGAAACAGCGCAAATCGCCGCCCTCGGGTATCGGGTCCTGCGAGTCGAGCACTGAGACAGTGACGACGCGCCAGTCGCGTTCCGCTCGCAGTTCGGTGCCAGTGCGCGACACGGTGTATCCGAGGTCGTCGAATATCGACCGGGCCTGCTCGTCGAGTGATGTGGTAACGGCCCCCATCTGAGAGTCAGTACCACCGGCTATCTGATAAACGTTCCCACTAGCTATGTGGCTGACAGTTGGGCCGGCGACACAGCCGTCGAAAAACGCAGAACAGCACGGGTCTGTCACCCGGACCCGACTGTTACTCGTGGGCCGCGTCCCACTCCTCAGCCTTGCGGAGGTTCGAGCAGTCGTTACAGCGGATGCGGCCCATCGAGTCCATCGCGTTGTTGAACGTCTCACAGTTGCTACAGAAGTAGCCCCAGCGTCGCTCGCGGTCGTCATCGCGGTAGACGACATGAAACGCGCCTTTCCTGCCGATGTCGCCGTCGCTCCTGTCGACGTACAGCGTCTCGCCGTCGGGACCTTCGAGTGCGTCCATACGTACGCATGACGGGCCAGCGGCTAAATCACTGCGGAAACCATTAATGGCTGGTTCCCCTGAACTGCGGGTGTGAGTCCCCGGATCATCCAGTACTCCGACGTGGAGAAAGCGTACGATACACCCGAACGGATCGGGCGATTTGCGGGGACAGTGACCGCCGCTGACGGCCCGGATGCGCTGGTGGTCGGCACCGGGGACAACACCGGTCCGGGGGTGCTGTCGCTGGTCACCGACGGCGAGCAGTCGCTGGACCTCTTCACTGCGCTGACACCCGCGTTCGAGACGCTTGGCAACCACGACTTCGACTACGGACTCGACGCGACGCGGGACATCATCGCCAGGTCGCCCCAGACGTGGCTGACTGCGAATGTCGAACAGGACGGCGAGCGGTTCGCCCGACGACTGACCCGGCCGTGGGCGAGCCGGACCGTCGACGGGCAACAGCTCGGCTTCGTCGGCGTGACCGACCCCGACACGGCCGCAGCTAATCCACAGGCGACGACGCTGACGTTCACGGACCCCCTCGAAGCCGTCGCTGAGGCGGCCACGGCACTTCGAGCGGACGGGGCCGACGTTGTTGTCGTGCTCTCCCATCTGGGCCGTACTGACGAGAAACTGGCCCGCACCTGCGACGTGGACGTCATCCTCGGCGGGCACGTCCACGAGCGCCGCATCGACCGTGTCGCCGGCACACTGCTCACCAGACCGGGAGCCAACGGCAAGACCGTCGTCGAGGTCGACCTCGGCGGGCCGGAACCGACTGCGGAGTTCCGCGAGACTGCCGACGGTCCCGTCGACGACCACGTCGCAGAGGCCATCGAGGACAGACTCTCCGCTGCGGGACTCGACGAGGTCGTCGGGCACGTCGAGGAACCGCTGGACCGGAGCCGGGCGACGACCTACGGCGGTGAGTGCCGCCTCGGCAACCTCGTCGCGGACGCGTACCGGTGGGCGACGGGCGCGGACGTGGGCCTCCAGAACAGCGGTGGCCTCCGGAACGACACGGTCCCGCTGGACGGGGCACTCACGGTCGCCGATATGGTCTCTATCGTCCCCTTCGAGGAACCCCTGACCGTCGCCGAACTGACGGGCGCGGAGCTCCGGACGCTGTGTCGACAGGGCAGCGGGCGACAGGTCGAGTTCGGAGAACCGGACTGGTGGCACGCCCACCTCAGCGGCGTCGAACTGGTCTGGAACGACGACACGCAGACTATCGAGCGACTGCGAATCGACGGCCGACCGGTCCGTGACACCGAGACGTACACGCTCGCGACGAGCAACTACCTCTACTACACGGAGCGAGAATTTCCTGTCTTGACCGAGTCTCATCGGGTCAGCGTCGCTGACGTACAGTACGAGGCGCTGGCCGACTACGTCCGCGAGACCGATATCGCCCCGACTGTCGACGGGCGACTCACTCGTCGCTAGCGATTTAAACCTCGGCACGGTACATCTCGCCGATGCCACAGGTCGTCGTCCCAGTCAGATACCCGCTCTCGGAGAACTCCAGAGCCACGCTTGCGGAGGCCATTCAGATCGCCGACGAGGAGGACGCGGACCTCACCGTCTTACACGTTAACCTCTACCAGAACAGCCACCGGGTCGACCGGACGGAACTCAAACAGGCCGTCGAGCAGTCGTTCGGCCACGTCCCGCGGACGCGGTACGTCGTCCGGTCGGGGATGCTCGTCGAAGAGACGATTCTCGACGAGGTCGCCGCACAGGACGCCGATATCGTCGTTATCGGGAGTAAACAGGCGAGTCGCTGGCGACAGATGATCCGGCGGCTGGTCGACGACCCCGACGTCGAACAGTTCCTCCGCGAGGAACTCGACTGCGAAATCGTCACTGTCGAGCCGGATGCCCAGTCCAGCCGTCACTCGTCAGCGAGGTCGTCGGGGTCCTGACGGGGTGGGACGGGCGAGTCACCGGTGGCCGCGTGGCTCCGGCCACCATTGTTCAGTCCGCTCAGTCCGTCGTTGAGTGAGACGTTCATCTCCCCGCTGGTGTCGTCGAAGTACAGGTGCGAGTGCGGGTAGGCGATTTCGACGTTTGCGTCTTCGAGCCGTCGCCAGACGTTCGTCTGGACCCTCGAGCGTGCGGCGAGCAGTTTGTACGGTTCCGTCACCCAGTACCGGAGCGTCAGCAACACGCCGTGGTCGGCGAACTCGTTGATATACACAGTCGGCGAGGCGGGATACCGGGCCGCGCCGACACGGATGTCCGGCCCGCCGGAGATGACGTTGTCCACCTCCCGAGCCGCCGCTTCGATGAGGGTCCGCGCGGCGGCGATGTCACTCTCGTACGTGACCAGGACGTCGAGCGACAGCCGTGTCCGTGAGTCCTCCGCCGAGTAATTGATAACGTCCCGCTGGCGGATCTCCCCGTTGGGGATGACGAGAAACGTATTGTCGAGCGTGAACATCTTCGTGTGTCTGAGCGTGATGTCCTCGACGAAGCCTCGCTGGCCAGTGTCGGCGAGTTCGATCATATCACCGATCTCGTAGGGCTGGTCGGCGAGCAGGAACACACCGGAAATCAGGCCTCCGAGAATTGGGGCCAGCACGACACCAACAACGGCGGAGAAGACAGTGACGGAGAGTGCGATATCACCCAGTTGCAGACCGTAAATTCCCAGAATGGTCAGCAACGCGAAAATGTACACACCAGCACGGATACCGCGAAGCGCTGTTCGAGTGAGACTTGGCCGCCGGAACTGCTGAGCGACGCGCCGACCCAGAAGACGGACGAGAACGCGAGAAACGACGATTGCAAGCCCGATGACGATCAGGGATTTCCCTATGTTGGCAATCCACATCGGAATTTCGAAGGGGAGAAATCCTCCGATGTCAGTGGCTACCTCTGTCGCCACTTCCGTCGCGGCTTCGGTCGGCGTCGGGGTGGGTGTCTGCAACGGCCAGACAGGGCCAAAACGCATGCCATGGAATCGACACCGCCCCGAGAAAAGGGTTCCCCTCCCGAACTACTTATACTGTCGGCTGTAACTATTTCAAGACATCCGCAACCCCGAAGTGGCGAAATTCTTCACAGACTTACAGCCGACAGTATTACCCCTTGCGGCCCGTCTGAAAAAACATGTCTTCCGATGACATCTCGGTGGTCCTCTCGGACGACCGACCACCGGTCGATACGCTGGCAGTCGGCGTCTCGGAGTACGGCTTGGCCGGCCTCACGGCCGTCGATTATCTCGCCGACCAGCATTCGATGCGAGAGGTCGGTCATCTACGGACGCCGGGACCGCCGTTCATTACCCCATTCGAGAACGGATCCCCGAGACATCACACGCGGCTGTATGTCGACGAAGCAGCGTCGTTTGCAGTCTTAGTCGGCGAACGGTTCGTGCCACCAGCCCAAGCCAAGTCGCTTGCCGAGGCAATCACGACTGCCGGGGAAAAACTGGACGCTTCGAACATTACGATGCTCACCGGCGTCCCCATCGCGCACGGGCCCGACGACCACGCCCCGTTTTACATCGCAACGCCAGCGTATCGGGAAGCGTATCTCGACGATACCGACATCAGGCCGATGGGGAGCGGGTTCCTCGACGGACTGAGTGCGGAGCTTGTCACCATGGGTATCGACGGCTCGCTTTCGACCGGCGTTTTCACAACGCCGACACATCCGCAAGCGCCCGATGCTGCGGCCGCAATCAGACTGCTCACCGCACTGAAAGAGACCCATGCGATCCAGATCGACACCGGTCCGCTAGAGGCCTTTGCCGCGAATATCGAAGCCCACTATCAGGCACTCGCTGAGCGGATGGAAGCCGCCGATTCCGACCGAATGTCTGATGACCGAATGTATATGTAATTGCTAAAATTTGGAACGTTCATCCATGTTTTCGTGGATTAAAACTATATCAATTCCATATTGTGCGTGAACAATAAAACATTTCGCCGACACCTTTTTCAGCGTACAGCGCGTTCCTTTCCTTGATGACCTCCACCGAAATCTACACGACCAGCGCGGTCGACTCAGACCCACCGCCACAGACGCGGTCCAAGACATCGCTGTTTTGCCCCCACTGCGGTCACGAGAGCGCAGTGACGGGCGACTGGACCGCCGAAGCAACGGAACACAGTCTACAGCTCCGGTGTCCGGACTGTGACACCGTCGTCCAACAGCGATAGACTGCGTAACTACTTCTCGCCGTCTGTAGACGAGGGACTTCCCGGGTTCTCAGCGGGCGGACTCACTTTGATGAACTCGACGGCGAGATACACCATTGAGACGATGGCCAGCATGAGCAAGTAGCTCGCTTCTTCAGGACTTTGCAGACTCACTCCAAGGGTGGAAAGCGTTGCAACGAGTACGGCGGTACACCGACGGATCGTCTGGCGGAGGAGGGCAGTGTCGTCCATACGTGGCTTCTTCACTGCCAGCAACAAGAACCTTCGACCCCGCTTTCCGTCGCCGGGACCCGTCCTGCTGGATGCGGAAAAGACAGCAGTCCGCCTCATACTGTTGGCTGTGACTATTTTAAGATATTCGCCACCCCGGGTGGCGAAATTCTTTACAGACGTACAGCCGACAGTATCAGTACTCGTGGATTCCGTCGTCAGTGACGACCGTATCAAGCAGGTGCGTCGGCGTGGCGTCGTAGGCCGGATTTGCGACCTCGAACCCCTCCGCGGGTTCCCGGAGTACCTCAGATGGTGACCGGATCTCGTTTTCGAAGGCGAAGGCCCCGTCGACGTACTTCGCGGCGGCCCCGACGACCGTCACCGGCACGTCGTTGTCCGCCGCCGCCGTCGCAATCGGATAGGTGCCGATGCGGTTGTACAGCGTGTCGTCGACGATGCAGTCCATGCCGACGAGCACGCGGTCGACCTGTGACATGAAGTGGCCGGCGGCGCTGTCGACGATGAGCGTGACGTCGACGCCGTCACGGTCAGAGAGGTGTCGCGTCATCTTTCGACCGAGGAAGCGTGGTCGCGACTCCGTCACGTACACCTCGAAGCTGTGGCCGGCCTCGATGGCGTCGTCGATGGCCGCAAGGACCGTCGAGGAGAAGTCGTGGGTCAACAGCACGTCGTCGTCGGCGATCTCCGACACGGCGCGTGCAGCGGCGCGGTCTTTCGACGACTCCACCGAGTCGACAACGTCGTCGATAGCCTCGGTAGTCAGTTCCTTGGCAGTCGCCACATCGTCGGGGTCCGCATCCGAGACAGTGGTCACGATCTTGTGCTGAGTGGTATGGAGGGAGGCGTGGGAGGGGTTCGCCCGCCGGAGGGCGCTGCTGTTCCGGTCGAGCGAGCGGAGGTAGTCCTCGACCGTCGGGTACTCCCTGTCAGTCAGGTCCCGGAGCGCCTGGGCGGCTTTGACTGCGACCACGGAGGAACTGTGGGTCTGCATCTCCGAGATCTCCTCGACAGTCTCGTCTATCATACCGGTGGCTGTGAGTTGGACCGATATGTGTCTTCCCCTCGCCGTCGAACAGCATTTAACGCCGTCTCACATTAGGGGTGATAGACGGCTATGGGACAGTTCAGGACTGAGACCGTCGGGATGACGGAGGGCATCGGCGTTGCCGTGCTCATCGGACTGACGCTACTCGTGACGGCTATCGTCGGGCTGAACGTCCTCGTCATCGAGGACGACGACGGCGGCGGCCCGCAGGCGAATTTCAGCTACGACTACGTCGAGGACAACGAACTGCTCATCGTTACACACGCCCGCGGCGACGAGTTCGAAGCGGGGAACGTCGAATTCGAAGGACCGAGCAGAACGGTCACCTGGGCACAGGTGGCGAACCGGGAGCCCGACGCGATGATCGGTCCGGGCGACATCGCGCAGTTGAGCAGCGGGAACGCCTACGAGCGGCGGGTGAGCGCCCGTGACACGATTACGATATACCACAACACGAGCGGGAACCGGACCCAGCTAGACCAGTGGGACGGCGCGAACTGACGGCGGTACTGCTGTAGACCAGTCAGTCCGCCGAAGCGACGGTCTCACGGTCGCTCTGTGCCGGCCGACCGAACCAGTCGTCGAAGGAGAGCGGCCCGGCACCCATCGTGAACACCGCTGAGGCCATTCCGAACAGCGTGATGTGCGCGAGCACCGGGTCGTCCGGCAGGCCGAACAGCGTCGTGGTGAACAGAATAAAGGAGACGGCCGCGGCCCCGCGGGTCATGAAGCCGAAGATCAACACCAGACCGACCAGCACCTCGGTCAGGCCGGCGCCGAGCACCCACATGCCGGGGTCGACGGGCACGACGGCGGTGAGATCGTACTTTTCGACGACCAGCAGCGCCTGGCCGGGGTCGGCGAGTTTCTGGAACAGTCCGAGGTAGATGAACGTCACACCCATGCCGACCCGGACGATGACCGGGACGTACTCGCGGTACGGTGCCGTCGCCGAGTCGAGAAAGCCCTTGAGATAGTGGACCGGGTCGACGCGGCCGTAGTAGGTCCCGTCGGTGCTGGCGACCTGCTGGAGCATGTGGTCGGCGCTCGGGCGACCACCGCCCAGAATCAACAGTGCCAGAAAGGCCGGGACGTACTCCATAGCGAGCACGACGCCCGGGTCGACGGTCAGTGCCCATCCGTAAGTCAATAGACCGATAGTCGTGACGATACGGGTCGCGAGCCCGAACAGGAGCGTGAACCCCAGCCCGATAAACAGGGCACGGACGAGCGGGTTCGTGGTCGGGTCAAACGTCACTGTGGGAGCGAACAGGTATCCCTGGAAGCCAGCGCCGACGAGCGGCAGCCCCACGCTGAGTCGGAGCATCCACGGGACGAGGTCCGCGTAGCCGACGAGTACGTCCCGGAGGATGACGATGTCCGTAATCGTGGGTCGGACCCAGAGATATGCCGCGAGGCCGACAGTCACGGCGAACCCCGAGGCGCCGAAAACGGCCGCGTTAACCGGGTTCGACAGCACGGATATCGCAAACGCCACCGCGTCGAGGGCCTCCCCCGGCCCCCCGGTCACGTAGTCGACGTGTGCCGCCGCGGGTCGCGAAAAGAGAGTGAGAACGAGCGCGACAGTTCCGGCGAGACTCGGGATACGCGTCTTCATACCTGACAATTCGTGGGCTAGCTACCTAATCCTTCGTTCGTTCCCTGCCGGTTCGACAGCCCACCTCTGTAGGCGGTGGAATTATATCTACGCCTCCACTACTTATACGGCAGTGAGCGTCAACATCGAGACACAGATCGTCGAACGCGGGGACGACGAACACGTCGACGCGGCGTGGCGGCTCAAGGAAAACATCCGCGAATCCGACGGGGTCCTGCGACAGCGGCGGGGGTTCTTTCGCGACGCCTACCGACGGTCGACCACCTATCTCTACATCGACCGGTCGACGGACAGCCTCATCGGCTTCGCCGCGGTTCGACGCGACGGCTACATTCTCTTTCTCGCGGTCGACGACGAGTACAGGGGCCACGGCTTCGGCAAGCGACTCGTCGCCCGCGTCGCCGAGGACTACGGCAGTGTGACCTGCCACGCCCGGGCGACGAATCGGGAGGCGATCGGCTTCTACAAACACATCGGCTTCGAGATCCGGCGGCGCATCGACAACTACTACGAGGACGGCGGCGACGCCTACTACCTCAAGCTCGGCGAGGACTCGATTACGGACAAACTGTCGAAGTTCCTGCGTAGCTAAGCGAACGCTTTTCAAGGGACCTCCCCAACGAGGTAGCCGATGGAAGAGCGGACCCGCGCGTACCTCCGTGGCCGGTTCGGCGATCACTACCGACAGGCGTCAGTAACGCCGCCGCCGGCCGCGAACGAACGTGAATGGGGATTCATTCCCTGGACCGACGGCCCCGGCGAGACGATGGTCCGCCATCGCTCGCTGCTGGACCTCGGCGAGATCGAGGACTTCCTCGGTCGCCGGAAGCCCCGCCACGTCTACTTCTCCGCGGGCCGCTACGACGAACCGAGCGCTTCGACGATGTCGGACAAGGGCTGGCGCTCCTCGGACCTCGTGTTCGACCTCGACGCCGACCACCTGCCCTCGGTGGTGCTTGGCGAGGACACCTACGCCGAGATGCTCGAAAAGTGCAAGGACGCGCTGCTTCGACTGCTTGACTTCCTGGAAGACGACTTCGGCTTCGAGGACCTGACCGTCGTCTTCTCCGGCGGTCGGGGGTACCACGTCCACGTCCGAGACGAGCGCATCCGCGGCCTCGAACGGGACGCCCGCCGGGAAATCGTCGACTACGTCCGCGGTATCGGCCTGGAGTTCGACGAACTCGTCGACGAGGAGTCCGTCGCCGGCACGGCCGGCCGGTCCAGTCCGGCACAGAAGCGGACGCTCTCGACGGAGGGCGGCTGGAGCGCCCGCGCGCACCGCCACATGCTCACTGTCGTCGACGACCTCCTCGCGATGGAGGAGGCGGACGCGCTCGAACAACTGCAGGAGTACGACGGCATCGGCGAGGGGAAGGCGACGGCGGCGCTGAACGCGGCCCGGTCGAACTACGAGCAACTGGAGGCCGGCAACATCGACGTGCATCCGGCGTTCTACCAGCTGGCGAAGATCCTCCTTCATGAGGTCGTCGCGGCGGACAACGCGCCGATAGACGAACCGGTGACGACGGACACGAACCGGCTCATCCGCCTGCCCGGGTCGCTACACGGCGGCAGCGGGCTTGAAGTCCAGCGCATCGACCGCGAGGACATCGACGCGTTCGACCCGCTGGTCGACCCCGTGCCGGAGACGTTCCGGGGCCACGACATCACCGTCGAGGTGACTGACGGGGGCCTCGTCGAGCTGGATGGCGATAGCTTTACACTGGAGGCGGGTAATCAGACTGTACCAGAGCACGTGGGCGTGTTTCTCATGGCCCGTGGCCGCGCCGAGAAGGGGAAAGAATGAACGTAGACGAACTCCAGTCCGTCCAATCGCGGGAACGCCAGACCGACCAGCTCCAGCAGCTGCGCGAAACGTTCTACGAGGACGCCGGCCAGTTCATTCAACAGCTCCGGTCGGAGCGCGACCGCGCGGCCGAGCGCGCCGAGGACCCGTTCGACTCGCCCGAGGTCAACCGCCTGACCGACGATATCAAGACCGCCGAGCAGACCGTCGAAGCCGTTTACGAACGCCGCGTCGGCAAGATCGTCAAGATGGCGTCGCTGGCCGCGGCGGACATGCCGACCGAGGACGACGGCCTCACACGCGAGGAGCGGGACCTGTTCGAGACGATGGTCGAGGCTATCGAGTCCAACCGGGGCCACGTCCTCGACGTCATCGCGGGGGAGGCCCCGACCGGCGCGGTCGGCGACGAGCCGAACTCGGACGAGCGACAGGCCCCCGATCCGGAGCCACGTCAGACGGCGGACGAACC
Organism: Haloarcula sp. CGMCC 1.2071; assembly: GCF_037078445.1. Taxonomy (NCBI): domain Archaea; kingdom Methanobacteriati; phylum Methanobacteriota; class Halobacteria; order Halobacteriales; family Haloarculaceae; genus Haloarcula; species Haloarcula sp. CGMCC 1.2071. The sequence continues at coordinate 144,379 of NZ_JAYMGY010000003.1, read as the reverse complement.
GGCAGCCGACACGGCCGACCCGCCCGAGCCCCCATCGACGCCGGACACGGGTGTCGACGCGGCCGACATGATGGGCAGCGGCGGGGACCAGTCGGAGCCAGCGGAGGAACCCGACACACCGACGCCGCCGGACCTGGATACGGGCAGCAATCCCACTGTCGACAGTCAGTCCGATCCGGCAGACGTGCCGGCCGCCGGTGACGACGTACCGGTCCCACCGGCCGAACCCGGCGCTGAGTCCAATTCCGGACCAGCGGCGGACCCGACGCACGCCGACGGCGGACCGCAGTCACCAGCCAGTTCAGATACCGCTGGAGCCGCTGACGTGGACCGACGGACGGTCCGCATCACGGACGACGTGGGCGAGATATTCGGCGTCGACCAGCGCGAGTACGACCTCTCGACGGACGACGTGGTGACGCTGCCGGCCGACAACGCCGACCCGCTGGTCGAACAGGACGCCGCCGAACCGTTAGAATAAGCCGACGCGACGGGCTGGAACAGGCCGCTGTGCGAAGTACCGCCCGACATTCTGTTCTGTGACAGCGGTGGACTATTTGTGGACAGTCGTGCAGTTGAGACGTATGAACACGCACGTCCGCATCGTCGTCGCGCTGCTCCTCGGCGTACTTGCGTTTGCCGTCACGACCGTCTCGGTGACCGCCGGCTTCGAACCACAGATAGAGTTCTCGCTGCTTATCGGCCTGCCAGTGGGCGTCTCGGCCGGCCTGACCGGACTGCTCGCCGGCTACGTCCTGCTGTGGCACCGCGACCGAGCGGCGGCGGGCGAACTCTCCGACCGCGCGGCCCGCCTCCGACTGGCCGCGTTGGCGACCATCGCGGACTTCGTCGTGGTCACTGCGGCCGGCGTTGCGCTCTACGTGTTCGGCAATAGGGGCCTCGGTATCAGCCTGCTCGTCGCGGGGCTCCCGGTGACACTGCCCCTCGCTGCCGCCGTCAGCTACGTACTGACCGGCGGCAGCCGTAACGAACAGGGCGGGCTCCGGACGCGGTAACCACGGTCGGAGCAGCAGATTCGGCCGCCGACGCTCGTTACGGCTCCGGGCGCGAGCCGAGCGTGAGTTCGACTGTCTCCTGTGTCCCGTCGCGCTCGACCAGTACGTCGACCGTCTCGTCGGGGCTAGTCTCCAGCGCGAGGAAGCTCCCAAGCGCCTGCCGCGTCGGCGTCGGCGTGTCGTCCATCTGTCTGACCACGTCACCGCCAGTGGGAATCTCCGTCCCCGAAATCGTCGTCGCCCCGTCGCTTCCCTGTAGGACGCCCGCCGCTGGCCCACCACTGACGACACGGGTGATGTACACCCCGGACCCGGGGTCTAAGTTGTTCGCCTCGGCGATCCGCGGCGACACGCTCTGGAGGCCAACACCCATGTACGGATGGTCGTAGTCGCCGGTCTGGATGAGCGACGGCACGACACGCTGGGCGAGCGGGGCCGAGATGGCAAAGGCGACGTTGTCGCCGCCGCCGGAGTTGATGACACCGACCACGTCGCCCTCAAGCGTGACCAGCGGCCCGCCGCTGTTCCCCGGGTTGACCGGTGCGTCGGTCTGGACCGCGTCCGCGATGGAGAAGTTGTTCGCGCTCTGGAGCGTGCGGTCGACGCCGCTGACGATGCCCGCGGACACCGAGCCGGAGAGGCCAAACGGGTTCCCGATAGCGACGACTTCGGTCCCGACTGTCGTCTCGGTCTCCACAAACGAGAGAGGTGTCACGTCCGGTGTCGCGCCGATGCGGAGGACCGCCAGGTCGCTGTACACGTCCGCGCCGACGACGGAAGCGGAACGCCAGCCGGTGTCGGCAAAGCGGACGTAGTACTCGTCCCCGCCCGCGACGACGTGTTCGTTCGTGACGATGTGTTCGTCGTCGACGAGGAAGCCGCTCCCCTGCCCACCACGCGAGTCTTCGGCGTACACCCTGATCGAGACGACGGCATCGGCGACCTCTTGATAGACGTCGGCGTAGACGCTGTCGGACTGCGCGACCGCGTCGGCCGACCCCGACTGGTCGGCGGTGTTACCGTCCGAATCGCTGCTGGTCCCGGGGCTCTGACAGCCAGCCGTGGCCGCCACGGCCGTCCCGAGAGCCCCTAACATCGCCCGGCGCGTGAAAGACTGGTTCATACTGGGGCGTAGGCCTGGGCTGCGAAAAAGGCACGGTCAGGTCTCTCTACCGCACCCGGGTGCTCGATTGCGGTGTGTCGTGACTTTCAGTTCGCCATCGAAGACGGGCATAAACTACAATCGTCCCGATAGCATACGGGGGGGCATGGCAGAGGATTCATCGGGAACGAAAACGCCGACACCGGGGTTCGTGTTGCCCGGTCTGCGATGTGGTGTCGAGATGGCACTCGTCGGGACAATCGTACTGCTCATCGGCCTCCCGACCGAGGAGCCGATACGGCTGGGAATCGTCTTCCTGTCGGCCCTACTGGCGATGACTGTGGTACTGTTCTGGGCGGTCGGCCGACATATGCGACGCTGGATCCGCTACGCACAGGGCAAGCCGACCCGGACGACGCCGTTCGACTGAGGGAAATGTCTCAGCCAGCACAGCCAACAGTGCGGTCGATGCCGGCCAGATTAATAACAAAACCGAGTTTATTTATTAACTAATCCCACTTAGAGCGCCGGTTTTAGCAGTTGAATTAATAAGATCGGGTAGCCTAGCACCGGTAATGACGGAGTCCGACGGCTGTTCGGATGGCGATGGATGTGGCTGCTCGAATGCCGATAGTCACCCGACAGCGACGGGCTCACACGATGGGGCCCGCGTCGCGCAGCTGTCTGTCCCCGAAATGGACTGTCCCTCCTGTGCTGGAAAGGTAGAATCGAGCGTCCGCGAACTGACGGGCATCGAGGGCGTCGACGCGCAGGTAGCGACGGGCCGGCTCACCGTCGAGTACGACGAGGCCGAAACGGACGTGGACGCGATAGCGGCGCGCGTCGAAGCGGCGGGCTACACCGTCGCAGACGACGGCGGCGAGACGCTGCGGTTCGGGGTCCCGGATATGGACTGTGCCTCCTGCGCCGGCAAGGTCGAGAGCGCGCTGGGGAGGGTTGACGGTCTCAGAGTCGTCGAGACGCACCCGACTACCGGGACGGCCGTCGTCACATACGACCGGAACGCGACGACGGAGGGCGACCTCGTGGCGGCAATCGAGAGCGCCGGGTACGAGGTCACGGAGACGACAGGCGAGGACGACACGGCGACCGGGCAGACGGACGAGAACGGCTCGCTCTGGACCAGTTCGCGGGCGCTGAAGACGTGGGTCAGCGGCGTGTTCGTCGCGTTCGGCCTCCTCTTCGAGTTCCTGCTGGCCGGCGTGAACACGCAGGTCGGGAGCGTCTTCGGGTCGCCGCTGCACGCCGCCGACATTCTGTTTCTCATCGCGGTCGTGACGGGCGGCCAGGAAATCCTGCGTGGCGGCTACTACTCCCTGAAAAACCGGAACCTGGACATCGACCTGCTGATGTCCATCGCCATTCTGGGCGCGCTCACAGCCAGTCTGGCCTTCGGCGAGGCGCTGTACTTCGAGGCCGCCACGCTGGCGTTCCTGTTCAGCGTCGCGGAACTACTGGAGCGCTACTCGATGGACCGCGCGCGGAACTCTCTGGCGGAACTGATGGACCTCTCGCCCGACGAAGCGACGGTCAAGCGGGATGGCACCGAGCAGGTGATGGCCGTCGGAGACGTGCAGGTCGGTGATGTCGTCGTCATCAGGCCCGGTGAGAAGATACCGATGGACGGGGCGGTCATCGAGGGGACCAGCGCGGTCAATCAGGCACCGATCACCGGCGAGAGCGTCCCGGTCGACAAGACCGAGGGCGACGAGGTGTACGCCGGGACAATCAACGAAGAGGGGTATCTGGAAGTACAGGTCACGGCGGCGGCCAGCGACAACACGCTCTCGCGCATCGTCCAGATGGTCGAGGACGCCCAGTCGAACAAGACCGAGCGCGAGCAGTTCGTCGAGCGCTTCTCGGCGTACTACACGCCGGTCGTCGTCGCGTTCGCCGTCCTTGTGACACTGGCGTCCCCCACCGTGTTCGAGGTGACGTGGTCGACCGCCGTCGTGTACGGCCTGACCCTGCTGGTGCTGGCCTGTCCCTGCGCGTTCGTCATCTCGACGCCAGTCTCGGTCGTCTCGGGCATCACCAGCGCCGCGAAGAACGGCGTGCTCATCAAGGGCGGCAACCACCTCGAAGCGATGGGCGCGGTCGACGTGGTCGCGTTCGACAAGACGGGCACGCTCACGAAGGGCGAACTGACTGTCACCGACGTGATTCCGCTCAACGGGAACACCGAGGAGGAGGTCCTGCAGTGCGCCCGCGGCCTCGAACAGCGGAGCGAACACCCCATCGGCGAGGCCATCGTCGCCGAGGCGGGCACTGCTGGCGTCGAAAGTACCGAAGTCGATGACTTCGAGAGCATCACCGGGAAGGGCGTCCGGGCGGACCTCGACGGGACGCCTCACTACGCCGGCAAGCCGGGGCTGTTCGACGACCTCGGGTTCGACCTCTCGCACGTCCACGCGACCACCGACGGCGGCGTCGTCACGAAAATGGCACAGCAACTCTGTCAGCGCCACAACTGCCTGGACCTGCTGGCGGACACGGTTCCGGAACTCCAGGCCGAAGGCAAAACGGTCGTCATCGTCGGGACAGAAGACGAGATAGAGGGTGTTATCGCCGTCGCCGACGAGGTGCGCCCGGAAGCGAAAGCCGCCGTCTCACGGCTCCGCGACCTGGGCGTCGAGCGGACGGTGATGCTCACCGGCGACAACGAGCGTACTGCGGGAGCTATCGCCCGAGAAGTGGGTGTCGACGACTACCAGGCCGAGCTCCTGCCCGACGAGAAAGTCGCCGCTATCGACGACCTCGTCCAAGAATACGACGGTGTCGCGATGGTCGGGGACGGTATCAACGACGCGCCGGCGCTGGCGAGCGCGACCGTCGGCGTCGCGATGGGGGCCGCCGGTACAGATACCGCCCTCGAAACTGCCGATATCGCCCTCATGAGCGACGACCTCTCGAAGCTCCCGTACCTGTACGAACTGGCCAACGACGCAAACGGCGTCATCCGGCAGAACATCTGGGCCAGTCTCGCGGTCAAGGCCGGCCTGGCGGTCGCTGTCCCGTTCGGCCTCGTCCCTATCTGGGTCGCCGTGCTCGCGGGTGACGCAGGCATGACGACGGCCGTGACCGGGAACGCGATGCGGCTCTCGCGGGTCCGGCCGGAGAACGGTGACGGGGCGTAGTCAGGAATGATCGTCCGCCCCGGGCGACTGTAGTATTAAGTGGACGCCGGGAGTAGCGTGCATCCGACATGGAGCTCACATGGTACGGCCATTCGACGTGGCACGTAACAGTCGACGACACCGAATTGCTCATCGACCCGTTCTTCGATAACCCCAAGACGGACACGGACCCCGAGGAACTGGACCCGGACTACGTGTTGCTGACCCACGGCCACGCCGACCACATCGGCGACGTGGACCGCTACGAGGGCTGTGGGCTCGTGGCTACGCCGGAAATCGTCGAGTACTGCGAAGACAACTTCGGTGACTTCGACGCCGTCGGTGGCATGGGGATGAACCTCGGCGGGACCGTCGAAATCGGCGACGCGTTCGTCACGATGCACCGCGCCGACCACACGAACGGCATGGACACCAGCTACGGCACGAGCGGCGGGATGCCGGGTGGCTTCATCATCTCGGACACGAAGCCCACACAGGTCAGCGACGCGGAGTCGACGACGTTCTACCACGCCGGCGACACCGGTCTCATGACGGAGATGCGCGACGTCATCGGCCCGTTCCTCGAACCGGACGCCGCGGCGGTGCCGGTCGGCGACCACTTCACGATGGGGCCGATGCAGGCCGCCGTCGCCGTCGACTGGCTGGACGTCGACCACGCGTTCCCGATGCACTACGACACGTTCCCACCAATCGAAATCGAAACGCAAGACTTCGTGAACGAGGTCAAAGGCACCGGCAGCGACGCCGAGGTCCACGTCCTCGACGGCGACGAGAGCTTCGAGCTTTAATCCGGTCGTTCCACGTCGGTCACGGTAAACCGCGCGCCGCCCGCCTCGCTGTCATCGACGGACAGCGACCAGCCGTGTTCTTTCGCGATCCGGTTGGCGATGTAGAGCCCGAACCCGCTGTTTTGTTTCTCTGATGCGTACCCCGCTTCGAGCACCCGCTCCGGTGGCGAGACGTCGACGCCAGGCCCGTCGTCCGCGACAAAGAATCCCGAGGACGTGGCACCGACGCGAATCGCGACGTCGGGGCCGCCGTGTTCGACGGCGTTCGAGAGCAGAATCTCGAGAAACAGGCGCATCGACTCCGCGTCCGCCAGCAGTCTCCTGTCCGATGTCACTTCGAGCGATGCGGCTTCGAGCGATAGCGAACTCCACACGTCCCAGACGACTGTCGAGAGCCACTGTTGTTCGGGCTCGAACGCTGGCGAGTCGCTCGACGCCAGCGAGACGACCTTGTCGACGATACCGGAGAGCTGGTCGATAGAACGCTCCACAGCGTCGATGTGTTCGTCGTCGGCCTCGACCTGCGAGAGATGGCCGGTCGACACCTGGAGTTCGTTTCGGAGTTCGTGTGCGGCCAGCAGCGCCACCTTCCGGAGACGTTCGTTCTGTTGTCTGAGGAGACGTTCGCGCTCTTTCTGGTCGGTGATATCCTGCGTGATACCGATGAGGCCGATTAGCTCGCCGGTCTCGTCGTACCAGGGTATCTTCGACGTTTGGAGGTGTTTCCCCATCGACGGCGAGAACTCGTGGATGTCCAGGACGTCGGCCCCGTCGTTGATGACCTGTAGGTCGTCACCGCGTGCTGCATCCAGATACGTCGCCCCGGCGGGGAGCCCGTCTTCGTCTCGCCGGCCGAGCAGTTCCGGCGGGGCGTACGACGAATCGTTGAGCAACAGATAGTGCCTGTCATCGTCTTTCACGTACAGGTGCTCGGAGTACCGTTCGAACATCGTGGCGAGAATCGTCTCCGGCCGGGAAGCCGGTCGGGCGGCCATCGTCTCGCTGTCTTCGAGTGCTGCATCGACTGCGGCTGCCAGTTCCGGCGACCCGAGATCGTCGTCGACCGTCCGAATGTGATCTCCACGGTCCGCCTCACTGCCGTACATGATCACCGGGAGGTTCGGGTAGAGCCCGGTGGCTGCCTCCGCCAGATGACCGCCCGCCATCCCTCCACACGTCACCGGGACGACGAGGCAGTCAACCGCGGTACGTAGCAGTGTCGTATCGACGCATTCGGGCTCTGTCGTCTCGACCGTTGCGTCGATTGCTGCCTGTTCAAGTGCCGCCTGTAACTGCTCTCCGGCAGAAGTCTCGGCAGCGATGAGGAGGACGGTCGGCGGGGACATCAACACGCCCACGATTTGTCCCGGGATTGTAAATAGGTTTAGCAGTCATGATGAAAATAAAACAGGATACAACAGCGGAACGACCCCCTCCAGCCGATACTGGACACCGCTGCCAGAAGCGACCAGCCGCCTTCTGGATTGCACGATTAAGTGAACTGAAATGCTCGCTATAGGCGCATCTCATGTCACGATGGTTATCTCCCGACAAGAGAACTGTACGGTGATATTCGATAGAACGGGCCGTCGTCGGTGTAGTCGACAGGCGATCATGATATATAGATGAAAGGAGTCACAACATCCGAGTATCCGGGCGGCGTATAGTCAGGTGTGTCCGAAACGTACGTGTGCGCCCGATGCCAGGACGCCGTCGAGCGGAACTTCGAGGTTCGGTCGATCATCAGGACCTGCAGCGAGTGCGGCGAGAACGGTCGGTTCCTCCACAGGTCGCTGGTCGAGTCACTTTCTGAGATCGCCACAGAGGACCGGCCGGACGGCTGGGACCAGATGACACTGGACGAGCGGTTCGAAGCGGCGCTCAAAGAGGGGCTCATCACGGTCACACGGACATAAGTCTGTGCCGCCACGCTGACGACTCCGTTCGGTTCTGACGGCGCCTAGTTCTGCCGGTGATCTGCTCCGGCGGCGTTCGTCAGTCGACCCGCTACCCGATGCCACTGTCGTCGGTTTCCCACCCTGTTGGCTGTGGCTAGCTCAAGATATTCGCGGTGGCGAAATTCGGTACAGTCTCAGTCCCACTTCGCGCCGGGGTTCGTCACCGCGCCGTTCGCCGCGGAGCCGAAGTCGCTGTGGTACTTCGCCAGCACGCCGCTGTCGTACGTCGGTTCAGGGTCGTAGTCTTCGAGGCGCTGCTCGATCTCCTCGTCGGTGAGGTCGACCGACAGTTCGTGGTCGTCGATGTCGATGGTGACGGTGTCGCCGTCCTCCAGCGCGGCGATGGGGCCGCCGACGAACGCCTCGGGGGCGACGTGGCCGATAGAGAAGCCCCGAGTCGCGCCGGAGAAGCGGCCGTCGGTGAACAGCGCCACGTCTTCGGCGTGACCCTGGCCGGCGACGGCTGAGGTCACGCCCAGCATCTCACGCATACCGGGACCGCCCTGTGGCCCCTCGTTGCGGATACAGATCACGTCGCCGGACTCGACGCGGCCTTCCTGCACGTACTCCATAGCACCCTCTTCCTGTTCGAACACGCGGACCGGACCCTCGTGATGGAGGTGGTCCTCGCCCGTGATCTTGATGACCGAGCCGTCGGGCGCGAGGTTGCCCGAGAGGATACGGATCGCACCGCGCTCGTGGATCGGGTCCTCGACGGTGTGGAGGTAGTCCACGTCGAGGTCCTCGATCGCGGGCGGGTCGATGCGTTCGAGTTCCTCTTCGATCGTGTTGCCCGTGACCGTGAGTTCGTCGCCGTGGAGCAGGCCGGCGTCGTTCAGCGCCTGCAAGACGACCGGGACGCCGCCGACCTCGTGGAGGTCGTTCATGACCTTCTCGCCGCCGGGCTGGAGGTCGGCGATCTTGGGCGTCCGGGCGCTGATTTCGTTGAACGTCTCGATGTCGAGGTCGATGCCGGCCTCCGCCGCGAGCGCGAGCAGGTGGAGGACGGCGTTGGTCGACCCGCCGACCGCGACCTGCAGGGCGATGGCGTTCTCGAAGGACTCGCGGGTGAGGAAGTCGGAGGGACTGCGGCGTTCCTGCACCACCTCGACGGCGAGTTCGCCGGCCCGGCGGGCCTCCTCGTAGCGGGACTCGTGTTCGGCCGGCGGGGAGGCCGACCCGAGCGGCGCGAAGCCGAGCGCTTCGGAGATGGAGGCCATGGTGTTGGCGGTGAACATCCCGCCACAGGAGCCCGCACCGGGGCAGGCGTGGCGTTCCATCTCGTCGAGTTCGCCCTCGCTCATCTCGCCGTCGGCGACCGCGCCCACGCCTTCGAAGACGTTCTGGATGGTGACCTCGCGGCCCTCGTGCTCGCCGGGCATGATGGAGCCGCCGTAGAGGAAGACGCTTGGCAGGTCCGTCCGGATAGCGGCCATCATCATCCCGGGCATGTTCTTGTCACAGCCACCGATGGTGACGATGCCGTCCATGCGCTCGCCGAAGGTGACAAGTTCGACAGAGTCGGCGATGATTTCGCGGGAGATGAGCGACGCCTTCATCCCCTCGGTCCCCATCGAGATGGCGTCGGAGATGGTGATCGTCCCGAACTCGATTGGCATCCCTTCAGTGTCGTCGATGCCGTCGTAGGCAGCGTCAGCCACGTCGTCCAGATGGACGTTACACGGCGTGATGTCGGCGGCGGGGTTCGCGATGCCGATCATCGGCGAGGACAGGTCCTCGTCGTCGTAGCCCATCGCGCGGAACATCGCGCGATGAGGGGCCTTCTCGTAGCCCTCTGTCACTTCGGTACTCCGGAGATCCGGGTCCTTCTCCGGCCGTTCTTGCCGTTCCTGCTTGCTCATATGTGAGCGTCGCCGTGAGCAACCTTAAATAACTTGTACTCGCGGTAACGTCCCACACAAGAGCGCGGCGAAACCCACCGGTGACAGCAGCTTCTTTTCCGTCGGGGACTTCCGCCGGCGTATGCCGACGGTCACGACCGCCGCGCGACTCCACTTCGGGTTTCAGAACCTCTCACTCGCCCACGAGCGCCTTTACGGTGGCGTTGGGCTCGCTCTCGACGAGCCGCGGCTGACCGTCGAGGCGACACGGGCCGACACGGTCCAGTGTGACGACGCGGCGGCCGAACCGTACGTCCGGCGCGTGGTCGACGCGCTCGACGTACCCGGCGCTGCTGTCTCTGTCGAGGAGCGGTTCCCGCGACACGTCGGCCTCGGGAGCGGGACGCAGCTCTCGCTGGCGACGCTCATCGCCGTCGTTCGGGCCTACGACCGGACCGCCGACGCCCGGACCTACGCGCCGCAACTGGGCCGGGGCGGCCGGAGCGGCGTCGGCGTGGCCGCGTTTGAATCGGGTGGGTTTGTCATCGACGGCGGGCACCCGACGGAGCGCTTCACTGCCGAACCGCCAGCCGAAGGTGACTGGGACGTGCCGCCGGTGCTGGCCCATCACGACATCCCCGCACACTGGCGCTTTGTCATCGTCGTCCCGGACACCGACCCCGGCCAGAGCGGCAGCGCGGAGGACCAGAGTATGCGGCAGGCCGTCGAGCGCGCCGACCCCGGCATCGCCGACGAGATCTCGACGCTGTTGACCCGGCGGCTGCTCCCCGCGATTGCCACCAGAGACCACGGCGACTTCGGCCACGCCGCGGCGCGGCTGGGCCGGCTCAACGGCGCGTGGTACGCCGACGAACAGGGCGGCGTCTACCGCCCGCCCGCCGGCGCACTCGTCGAGTCGCTGTCGAGCGCCCCGGTCATCTCCGGAGCCGGCCAGAGCTCCTGGGGACCGACCGTCTGGGGCCTGACGACGGCAGACTACGAGTCGGAGGCTCGCGAAGCGGGCGCACTGGCACTCGATGCGGCCGGCGTCGAGGGAACGGCTCGCGTCGTCGCGCCCCGGAACACCGGTGCCTCACTGACTGAATAGAAGCCGGGCTGTGTGGCTTTTCAGTACGAGCTACCGGCACTAACGACGACTCTTGCAGCCGCCAGTGCGGTTATCCGTCTCGGCAGCAAACCCCCGTCGATGACTGCACTGTTCTCACCGCTGGAACTCCGCGAGACGACTGTCCCGAATCGCGCCATGGTGTCTCCGATGTGCCAGTACTCCTGTGGGGCCCGCGACGGCCTCGCCACCGACTGGCACCGCACACACCTCGGTTCACGCGCCGTTGGCGGCGCGGGCCTGGTCATGACTGAGGCGACCACTGTCGAAGCCCGCGGCCGTATCTCCCCGGAGGACCTGGGTATCTGGAGCGACGAGCACGCGGCAGCGCTGGAACCGATTACGGAGTTCATCGCTGAACAGGGCAGCGTACCGGCTATCCAGCTGGCCCACGCCGGGCGGAAAGCCTCTATCGAACGACCGTGGGACGGCCACGACCCGCTCCAGCCCGACGACGGCGGCTGGGAAGTCGTCGGACCGAGTGACGACCCCTGGCCGTACGAAGACGGCGAGGCACCGCCGACAACAGCGCTCGATCAGGACGGCATCGAGGCGGTCATCGACTCGTTCCGCGCCGCCGCCGAGCGCGCGCTCGACGCCGGATTCGAAGTCGCAGAGGTCCACGCCGCCCACGGCTACCTCTTGCATCAGTTCCTCTCGCCGGTGACGAACCAGCGCGAGGACGACTACGGCGGCGACTTCGAGGGGCGCACGCGACTGGTCCGCGAAATCACGACCGCCGTCCGCGAGGTCTGGCCCGACGACAAGCCGGTGTTCGTCCGAATCTCGGCGACGGACTGGCTCCCCGACCGCGATTCCTGGACCGTCGAGGACTCCGTGCGACTGTCGGACCGACTCGCCGACATCGGCGTGGACCTCATCGACGTGAGCGGCGGCGGCATCCACCCCGAGTCCCGCCCCGACTACGCCGGCCCGAACTACCAGCTCCGGTACGCCGAGCGGATTCGAGAGGAAACGGAGTCCGACATCGCCGTCGGCGCTGTCGGCGGCATCACGACGCCCGAACAGGCCGAAGCCGTCGTCGCCAACGACCGGGCAGACATGGCCATCGTCGGCCGCGAACACCTCCGGGACCCGTACTTCACGATGACCGCAGCGAGGGAACTCGACGCGACCGACGAAATCGAGGGACCGCCGCAGTACCGTCGCGCCTGGGGCTTCTAAGGGCCTTAGATCTTGTCGAGATCGAGGTCCACGGCGTACCAGTCGAGCACGAGCAGGAAGGCCGCGCCGACGGCGGCAGCGGCGACAAACGCGATGAGAACATCGGTCGAAAAGCCGACTTCGCCCCGAACCTCCACAACGGGGGCACGCAGTGCGCCGACGACGAGCGCGACGAGGAAGGCAAGCGTCGCCCGCCGGTTGTAATCCAGCGCGCGACGGACGACCCGTGCGATGGTGAACAGACCGACCAGTCCGCCGACGATGAAGGTCACGACGGGAACGGCCGTCGCGGTCACGTCGTCGACCGAGCCGCCCGTCGCAAGCGCGATGAGCGCGTCGATGAACTCGCTAAGCGCCCTCGTCATCCGGGTGTACTGACCGAGGATGACGAGCAGCAGCGACCCGGAGATGCCAGGGAGGATCATTGCGCTGACGCCGATCATCCCGGCGACGAAGACGAGGAGCAGGCTCCCGCCGGTGCCGTCGCCCCCAGCCGAGATACCCGATACTAGGAAGGCGACGAGGAACCCGACGACGCCCGCCGCGGCTTGGAGTGGCGTCTCGATTGAGAGACCGCGTAGCAGGACGAGCGCGGAGGCGGCGATGAGGCCGAAGAAGAAGCCGAAAAGCAACGCCGGCGTCTCCTGGCTGGCGACGGTGACGATGTGTGTCACGATGACGACGGCGGTGCCGACGCCGGCGACCAGCGCGAGGAGGAACCAGATGTCGAGTTCGAGGAGTTCCGAGAACGCACCGCGTACATCAACACCGCCGTCTAGCGGTGTGAGCGCGCGGACGAATCGTACTATGCGGCCCGGCGTAACGGCGGTAATCGCGGCGATGAGTCGCTCGTAGACCCCGGCGATAAGCGCGATTGTGCCCCCGGAGACGCCGGGGACGCCGTCCGCACTGCCCATACAGAGGCCGATGAGAAACGTTCGAATCCACGCACGAAGCGGTGGCACCGAGCCCAGAACCGTCGGCGGGTCCCGGTCGGGAGGGGTGGTCATCACTGAACGCTTCCAGCATCACGCTCAAATCCCTTGTGGAGTCACATCGTATTATGCTGCTGTCACAACTGCGAGACTGCGGCTGAACAAGTGGCCCGCGACAGCGCTAGCTCCGCTTCGATAGCGTGAGCACGCCGTTCCTGAGTGTCTGGACTGCGCCGGCTGCCGGCAGGTCGACATCGAACTCGGTCTGGAGGTGCGGGGCGTCGACAGCAACGATGGCTTCCGTCCCGATGATATCGACTGTCACATGGTCGTCGCTGACCTGAAGCGAGTCGAGGTCGACGGCGACCGTCCAGCCGTCGTCGTGGTCGGTGTGCGAGACGTGTAGCGGCGACCGTTCAGTTTGTGCGTCCATTCGTCAATCATGGGTATGTGTTACACACATAAAGGTCCACGTTCGGCGCGTGCCAAAGCTCGGCCAGACAGGAACGCTATCCTGTACGTCGCTACACAGCAGGGCCGAGATAGCCCCATGCTTGCAGGCGGTCGCCGTCGCCCTCTATCCACCGCTCGCCGATGTCGTCGCGGTAGTAGCAGTTCGGGATGAGAATGTCGTCGACGCGTTCGTACGCCTGTTCTCGCGCCGCCTGCATCGTTTCGCCCTTGCCTGTGACGACTAGCGGCATCCCACTTTCGCCGGCGACCCGCCACTGCCCGTCGACCGCCGCTCCCGGCTCGCTTCTCTCGCCGGTCGCGCGGTCCGTGCCCGCAACAGACACGCGCTTCGCGTCCTCGATGTGGATGCCCTCGCGGCTGTCGGATCCGAAGACGACCGCGGCGTTGCGGGAGTTCTCGTCGTACGTCTTCTGGTCGTCGAACGGGAACGGCGGGAGGACGACCCGAACCGCGACCTGATATCCACGGTGTACCTCTAGACCGGGGTCGCGCCCGTTCGCCAGGTCGAGGAAGAACTGGCCTGTTTCCGATTCGAACGACTCCTCTTGCAGCGTGATTGTGGGGTACCCGAACCGCGGCGTGAACTCCAGCGGATAGATGCCGTCCTCGTTGACGATGCAGTTGATGTCGATGCTGCCGACGTAGCCCTCGTCGGCGAGCCAGCCTTCCACCTTGCCGAGTGTCTCCGCAAACAGTTCGTTCCGGCCGGCCCAAAACATCGAAGTCCCCATCTCGCCGGTCGAGGGACCGATGTTGCCCGGAAACAGCTTCTTGTGCTCGAAGTTGAAGTTGATCGGTTCGACGAACGACTCGCCGTTGAAGAAACCACAGACGGCGATTTCGACGCCCTCGACCTTCCGCTGGAGCTGGAAACCCTTCATCCGATGGCCCCACGCCTTCTTGTACGCCTCCAGTACGTCCACGATGTCGCTGCCGTCGTCCTCGTTGCCGACGTAGAGCAGTCGTTTGACGTTCTGGACTTCGCCCAGCGGTTTGATGACGTACGGCGCAGGGTTCTCCTGGACGTGCTTGATGCCGGCGTCGAAGTCCTCGAAGACGTGATGCTCGATAGTGTTGACACCGTGGTCTTCGAGGACCTCCATGGCGTAGCCGCGGTCCTCTTCGAGCGCATCTGTGTTGGGTGTCCCGCCAACGACGGCGTGGCCTTCAGCCCGGAGTTCCCGGGCGAGTTCGCCGGTACCGATGTCGCCACCGACCCAGATGTCGTCGAAGACGACGACGTCGGCCCAGTCGAGGTCCCCCCGCCAGTCGTCGGTTTTCGGTACGAATCCGTCGGCAATCTCCTGATCGCTGTCGGCTTCGATGTAGTACCGGACGTCGTGCCCTTCTCGGCTGACCTGCCAGGCGATGTCGCCGATGAGCGCCGCGTCCAACGAACAAAAGAGGAAATTTGCCATGGCGCGTCTGCGGGCGGGTGCGGGGTAAACGTTTCCCGTCCTGTCGACCGCAGGTCATTGACATCGCGATGGCAGCGAACCGGCCAGTCATACCCGGCTGCTCGATGCCCACTGATCTATTTAAATAAACCCACTTCCGTAAGCCGAACCGTTTTAGTCCCCATCTGTAAATCCCCACGTATGACACGCGACGAACTCGCGTCCGCGAGTGAACTGCTCGAATCGGCGGCCGAAGACACTGACAGCGACGAGGCGAGCGAGCGCCTCGCCGAACTCGCTGCCCAGCTTGACTCCCTTGCGACCGACGAACGCGGCCCGGACCACGGCCGACTCGCCCGCATCCAGTCGGCGCTCAACGACCTCAGCAGTGGCGACGCGGAAGACGTGACCGAAGCCATCGACGACGCCGACGACCAGATCAACGAGTATCGGTCCGACCTCGAAGGGGTCTGAGGCGGCGCTCCTGCGCCAACACACGGCTGCCCGGTGACTTTCTGCGACGGAAAGACGGCTTTCGAACCGATGAGTCGCTACGACTCTGTCGCGGTTTCCTCGTCGACCGGCTTGATCCGGTGTGTCACGTCGTTGTTATCGTCCGGGGCCCGCAGATGATACGTGACTTCACGCGGCTCCGTATCGTCGACGTACGGTGTCTTAGCGTCGTGCGTGATGCCCGCTGTTTCTCCTGGCTCCAGTACCCTATCAAACCGGCCGACAGGCGCGTAGGCGACTCGCGGGCCGGTTCGGTTGAGTGCGAGGACGTACCGACCCGCAGTGTCGCCCGCGTTCGTGACTGTTATCTCAAGCGTCGGCATGGCTGGCTCAGTGACGCGCTCCGGTCCGTCGAGAGTAACGTCGAACGACGGCAACGGTGCTTCGAGTCTGTTCTGAACTGTCTTCGGCGGCGTCCACTCCCCGCCGGGCCAGGACAGTCGGGTGTCGCTGGCTGAACCGGTTTCGGGCAGGTCAAAGACCAGCGGCCCGCCGGCCTCGGTGAACTGTCGGCCCCACTCGCCGTCGCGATACAGACCGTTCCTGAACGTCTCGGGGCTGTACGTCGACCCGTCGAATCTGAGCGAGAACGCGCCCCGGTCCACTCCCGAGCCCTCGACGGTCGTCGTGAGGACGAGAAACTGGCCGGCTGTCGGTTCAACGCTGATAGAGTCAGTGCGGGGAATCACGACGCCCGGCGCCACCACGGCGTCCGTGACAGCCACACCGGGCGGCGACCCAGTATCGGGTTCGCTGACGGCCGGTGACGGCACCGGCGTCACTGACCCGGTGTCCTCGGTTTCACCCTGACATCCTGCACCGGTGATAGCCAGTCCGCAGAGTGCCAGAACACGACGGCGGTACATGGCTCTGCGTTGCCCTGCCCCCGATAAATGCTTTCAGAAGGCACGGGTTCAGTTTTGACCGACTGTTTCCAGTTCGGCCCGGAATAGACCTGTCTCCTTGATCTGGGTCGTCTGTGTCGCTGATGAGGCAGGCGATGTCAGATTAAATAACATCTTAATTAATGTTTGTGACTAACCAAAAGCTTTTGACAATTCCATTGGTTTCAGTCAAATGTGTATCAGGTTGGGGGATCGGGTGGCGGTACCATCCCTACGTGGTGATATCAATGAGCAAATCAACGAATGGCCGAACGGCCCCTAAATCGATGCGTCACAAGCAAATACTCGATGTAGCGGCTGAGAACCCCGAGGCATCCATCGCAGAGCTTGCGGCCGAAGTACCGAGTGCGACAGCGGAACTGGTCGAGCGAGTTCTTGAGGAACACGGCGACCCGGCTGAGGCCGACGAGACGGAAACGGCCGACCAGTCACAGAGTGAACCGTCAGCCGAGTCGCAGTCGTACCCCGCCCCTGCGGACCTCTCATCGACAGAACGTGAGACGATCCGAGCAATCCAGAAACACCCCACCGCATCCCAGCGAGACCTCGCGGAGAAGCTCGGCGTCACCGCTTCGACGGTGAGCAACCGCGTCAACGGAATCGACGGGTTCGACTGGGCGAACCGAGAAGCGTTCGCAAACGCTGTGTTCAGCGACGGAGAAGCCGAACCAGCGACGATATCGGACGATTCAGCAACCCAGGCACCCGATACCCAATCGCCGGAGTCAACAGACAACCCCGACGGAGCCAACAGTCAAGCGTCAGGCCCTGATACTGCGTCTGACGACGGCGACCGCTCGCCAACGGAAGTCGAGACAGCGGCCGGCGAAGTGAACACCACGCTGACTACGTTCCAGTCGACCGTCGAGGACCTCTCCGAGCAACTGGCCGAACTCGAAGGCCAGGTCGAAACCGTCACCGACGGCGGCGGCTCGCCACAGCCGTTTCAGGACCCCGAACTCGTCCACAAGGTCGTCCACGCGTGTATGGACTCCGACAAGATATCCGAGGAGGAAGAGCTCCGGATTCTGGATTCGCTGCTCTAGTTGTACTCACGCCATCGGTGGCCACACTCTTGGCACTTGAAAAAGCGCGTCGGCGGTTCGTCGGCTGACCCGGTCTGTTTGATCGTGTACCACGCTTTCCCGTGTCCGCATTCCTCACAGGTCACGTCGTCAGCCGTCGGCTTGCCCTCGAAGTTCGAACCCTCCTCGGTCTCTATCAGTTCGTCGCCGCTCTGTTCGTCCGTGCTGACGAACTCGGCCGCGCGGTCCTCGTCTTTCGCGACCCGCGCGCCACAGGACTGACAGACCATCTCGTCACCGTCGCCGTGCATCATCGAGCCACAGTCGTCGCAAAACTGCATACACGCTCGTCGGATATCGAGGCAAAAAGCCGTTACTGCTCGTCCTCGATCTCGTGTTGCTCGGCGACGACCGGACAGTCAAGCAGCCGGACCGTCTCCATGTCGAGGAACTCCATGATCTCGGTCCCCTCGTTCGTGCAGTGTGCGTTCGGCGGTGCGGAGAAGTGTTCACACTGCTCGCAGTAGCGGTGTTTCGACACCTCCGCATACCGGCTCTCCGGCGTGGTCTCGCTATCGTCGTCCGCAGCGATTTCCGCCCACACCTTGTCCGCGTCGATGTGATCGACGTCGACCCGCTCGAATACGCTCTCACCGCTTCCAAAGGGGTCGTCGCCGCGGCTGTCCATTTCCGAAAAGGGGTCGTCCGGGTCGGGTGATGACCCGGAAAGGGGATTGTCTGATTCAGTTGCCGAATCCGAACGGAACTCTTCCGTGTCGACGGCCGAGAGCAGGTCGTCAGCATCGGTTGCATCGGGTTCCGCCTCGGACGCACCGTCGGCCGGTTCGTCGCTCGGTTCGCTGCCCGGCCACCCGTCGTCGGGTGGCTGGCGTGCGTCTGTCGAGCCGTCCGCGTCGTCAGGCTCCGAACCGAGACGCTCGAACGGGTCGCCCTCGCGGTCGTCGCCCGGGTCAAGCTCCTCGAAGGGGTCTTGCTCGTCGTCACTCATTGGTCTCGCCCGGTTCAAGCTGTGCTGCGGCCACCAGCCGCGCCTTCGAGCGGATAATGCCGCCCTCGGGCCGGACGTCCGACACCGTCGTGTTGCAGTGTGGACACTGGGGTTCGGTCAACAGTCCGATCTCGACCTGCTCGTCACAGTTCGAACAGCGTGCCGTCGAGATGTTCTCCTGGGCCGCGGCGCGTTTCAGCCGGTCGACCGCTTTCTGATTCTGGTCCCGGCCGCCCTGGTCGTCGCGGAGGTCGCTGACGACCCAGGCGACGCGGGTGAGTTTGTCTTCGACATCGTCGAGTCGGCTGTCGATGTCAGCGACTCGCTCGTTCTCTGTTTCGAGCGACTCGGTCACGTCGCCCCGAAGCGCGGCGAGTTCCGCCTCGATATCTTCGATCTCTTGTGTGAGTGCATCGATACGGTCGAACTCCTCGTGGCCGTGGTCGGCCGGCGCTTTCGCGTCGGCCTCCCGTTTGACCTGCACGACGCGCTCGCGAACGTCTTCGATTTTCGTCTGAAAGTCCGCTTCGAGCGCGTCGAACCGCTCGGTGAGTTGGCGTTCCACCGTGTCGACGATGTCGGGGAGCTGTGAACTGACAGCGCTCTCGGTCGCCGCTTCGACTGAGCCGTTCAGCTTCTCGTCCACGGTCGCGGCGACGACGGCATCCAACTCGTCCGCCGATGGCTGAATGAGGTCGTCAATCCCATCGTCCGAATCGGCCGCTGTCATGTATGCGGCCAGCAGTTGCTCCATGACGGCGTCGCGAGGCACGCCGAGCGTCTCGGCCTGCTCGGTCAGCCACTCGTCTAGATCTGCAGATAGCTCGACGTACACTCCTCCGTCATCAGTCGACTCGGAGGACATTACGACACCCTTGACGAACAAGACTGATAAGGGTTTACCGCCGATTTCAGATACCGAGAGCGGGAGCGAACCGTCAGCACGCCGCTCGTTGTTTTCTGTCGACAGTTACAGAGGGTGGTTCGCTGACTATCGTTATCGAATCTTACGAACGTCGCTGATATCGAAGCCGGCATCGCCCAGTTCGGTCTCGAACTGTACGATGTCCTCGTCCTCTATCTGCGAGAGGACGCCGCGGAACTGCTGGACGACGAGGGTCCGGGCCCGGGTGGAACCGCCGGACTCCCACGCGAACTCCATCGTGCCGTGAGATGCGTCGACGAGCTGCCCGTGTTGCACCGACGACAGCGTCTCCGGATTGACGTGTAAGAGGATGAGGCCTCCCCACTGGTGGGCCGCCTTCTGGATTCCCTGGACGAGCGAGCTGATGTCCGACCAGCTGACTTCCTCGTCCGTCGCGCTGACGAGGTCGGATAGCGAGTCGATGACGACGAGGTTCCCCGTCGCCACCTCGTTCAGGACCATGCCGAGCGTGCCGAGCAGGTCCTCCCGCTCGTGGCGCGCCCGGAGGTCGGTGATTGACGCGGTTTCGCTGGCGTACCAGTCCCGCGGCACCGGACTGATGTGGAAGTACCGCTCCGAGAGGTCGTGGAACTCGACCGCCTGGCTCCCCTTGTCGACCACGTCGTCGTCCATCGCTAGCCGCATCTCGCTGACCAGCTGCGCCTCGCCTGCGGTAAAAGAGATGTAGTGGACTTCTTCGGGGGCAACAGCGTCGGCCGAGCGGTCGCCGTAGTAGAGGTCGTGTAGCTCCCCGTCCACCTGTTCGAGCCCGTTGATGAGTGCGCTCGTATGCATGAACTCCCGGGAGCCAGCGCCGGCCTCGCCGGAGAGCAGGACGACGCTCCCGGCGGGCGCTCCACCGTTGATGATGGAGTCGAGCTGCCGGATTCCGAACGGGATTCGCTCCATACGTCCTCCTACCTACGCGTTCGCTTAAACGCTTGGCCTGTCTCCTCGGTCGTGGTCGGCGGAGCGACGGCGTGCCAACAGGACTCACCGCCAGACGGCACGGCCGAGTCGCGTCTCCGAGAGGTCGAAGTCGAAGCGGTCCGTCCAGAGGAGGCCGGCCCCCAGCAGCGCGGCCAGGCCGACCGGCACCCAGTTCGCGTAAAAGAGGTTGATACCGCCCCACAGCAGGACGAAGCTCACCAGGTCGTCGAGCATGAACGGGCAGTCCCGGAGCCGCCGTCGGAGCCCCGCGCGGTCGAACCCGAGGTCGAACAGCAGGACGGCGACCGACCCCGACAGGAGCCAGCCGGCGTAGTTCTGCCATGGGACGCCGTAGAACTGGGGCGTCTCGTAAATCCAGAAGCCGATTGCCACAGCGCCAGGGTCGAGCACCAGGTCGACGAGCATCACCGTCGCCAGTGTCGCCAGCAGCCGCACCGCGGCTGACGCCGCTCTGTTGCCGAGCAACAGCAGGACGAGCAGGTAGGCGTTCAGGACCAGCGGGAAGAAAAACACCGGGAGCCCGAACGGCACCTCACCCAGAAGCATCGGACCGAGGTCGACGCCATACGTAAACTCGCCGTAGGGCCAGCCGGTCCGCACGCCGACGAGTTCGATGCCGTAGGAATAGAGTGTCAGCGCGACCAGCGCCAGCCCGGCCCGGCGGTCCACGAGCGGGAAGACGCCGGCCACGAGGGGTAATCGCATCACGAACGTCCCAAAGAGGACGAAGTAGGGGTTGAACGCGAGCGGGTCGGGCAGTATTCCCTCGGCGCTTGCGAGCAAGGTCACCGCGCCGACGAGCGGGAAGACGACGGCGATGGTAAAGCGGTTCTCAGTGACGAACTGGTCGAACTGCGCGGTCGCGTCGGTCTTCGTCTCCGGGAGTGTCCAGCCCGCTATGGTCCGGTCTTCGCCGCTAGCCATACAGCATCACCCACAGGGCGATGAGTGTGAAACCCATGCCGACGACGGTGTTGATCGCGGGATACCACCAGTACGCCTCGTCGATGTCGACGCCGATACCGAGAATCCCGAAGACGAGGCCGGGGTAGACGAGCAGCAGCAGGCCGAACACCCAGTGCGTGTACGTGAACACGAACGCGGCCGTGAGCCAGCACATCACGCAGTAGTAGTAGGTGTTTGACTCGCCCAGAAACGTCGCCATCGTCTGGATACCGGCCTCGCGGTCGGGTTCGATGTCGGGAATCGCGGAGAAGGTGTGCATCCCCATCGCCCACAGCCACGCCCCGGTGACCGCCGTCGCTGGCGGGGCAACGCCTTCGATAGCGGCGTAGCCGATGACACCGGGCAGGATGTACAGGCCGTTCGAGATGGAGTCCAGAAACGGCGTCGTCTTGAACCGCAGCGGCGGGGCCGAGTACTCCACCGAGAGCACCACCCACGCGAGCAGGGCGACGACACCGAGCATCGGCAGCCCAAGGACGAACAGCAACGCGAGCGCGCCGCTGGCGACGACGATGGCTGTGACGGCGCTGTCCCCGCGATAGCTGACCTCCCGGCCGTCGTCTTTCTTGGGATTGTGCTCGTCGATGTCGGCGTCGAAGATGTCGTTGACGCCGTAGAGAAACACGTTCCCGGGGATGGTGAAGTACAGAAACAGCGCGACAGCCAGCGGCGAGAACAGCTCGTTCGGGCCGTCGGCCGCGTAGCTGACGCCGACGATGACCGGGCCGCCGAGGTAGAGCCAGAAGCGCGGTCGGGAGAGGCGCAACAGGTACCCCACCAGCGTCTCCTCCGGCGGAATGACGGCTTCGATGCGGTCGGTCGGGAGTTCTGGCATTACTCAGGCGATGTCCTCGATGAGCGCCTCCGCGGTGTGCTCCCCGCTTATGAGACACATCGGCACGCCGATGCCGGGCGTCGTGAACGACCCCGTGAAGTAGAGGCCGTCGACGGCCGACGAGCGGTTGTTGGGCCGCAAGAGGGCCGTCTGGCGGAGCGTGTGCGCCAGACCGAGTGCCGTGCCCTCGGTGGCGTTGTACCGCTCGCCGAAGTCGG
The DNA here is from genome assembly GCF_037078445.1 of Haloarcula sp. CGMCC 1.2071. Classification (NCBI taxonomy): domain Archaea; kingdom Methanobacteriati; phylum Methanobacteriota; class Halobacteria; order Halobacteriales; family Haloarculaceae; genus Haloarcula; species Haloarcula sp. CGMCC 1.2071. Next base: position 122,052 of record NZ_JAYMGY010000003.1, on the reverse strand, counting down.
AGACGGCGAACTGCTTCTCGTAGACGATTCGGTCGCGCAGGTCGACGCCGGTGTTGTCGGCGATATCGGCCAGAATCTTCTCGCGGTACTCCTGGCGGATCTCGTCGCCGTCGTGCAGCCCCGGCGCAATTGGAACCAGGACGAACAGGTTCGAATGGCCGTCGGGGGCGACGCTGTCGTCAGTCTTCGAAGGGACACAGAGGTAATAGGCCGGGTCGTCGGGCCAGGCCGGCTCCTCGAAGATATCGTCGAAGTGGGGGTCCCAGTCCGTCGGCAGGACGAGCGTGTGGTGTTTCAGCGGCTCCACGTCGCCCTCGACGCCCATGTACATGAGGAAGGCAGACGGCGCGTAGGTCTTGTCGTCCCAGTAGTCGTCGTCGTACTGGCGCTCGTGTTCTGGCAGGAGCTCCTGCTCGGCGTGGGCGTAGTCGGCGTTGACGACCACTTCGTCGGGATGGGTGGTGTCGCCGTGAACCGTCTCGACGAGGAACCCCTCTTTGCGCCGGGAAATTTCGTCGACCTCGGCGTCGGTCTCGTAGGTGACGCCGAGTTCTTCGCCGAGTTCGACCAGACCGTCGACGACCGCACCGACGCCGCCGTCGGGGTAGTAGACGCCGAGGTTGAAATCGACGTGGCTCATCATATTATAGAGGGCTGGCGTCGTCCGGGGCGATCCACCCAAAAAGACCAGCGTGTACTGCATGATCTGCTGGAGCTTCGGGTGCTCGAAGTAGTCCTCGACGTGGCCCTGCATCGAGCCGATGAGCTGGAGCCCGACCGGAGCGGCGGTCATCACGTCGAGGTCAATCCAGTCGCGCAGCTCCGAGCGGTCCTCGTAGACGAACTTGTTCATCGCCGTCTCGTAGTGCCGTTCGCTCGTTGCGAGGTAGTCCCGGAAGGCCTCGCCCGCGCCGGGCTCGTACTCTTCGAACTTCCGGGCCATCTGGTCGTTGTCGCCAGTCACGTCAATTTGGTCGCCGTCTTTGAAGAAGATGCGGTAGTGGGGGTCGAGCCGCTGGAGGTCGTAGTAATCCCGCGGCTCCTTGCCGAAGTACGCGAAGAACCGCTCGAACACGTCGGGCATCAGGTACCACGACGGACCCATGTCGAACCGGAACCCGTCCACCTCCAGCCGGGAGGCGCGGCCCCCGAGTTGCTCGTTTTTCTCCAGCAGCGAGACCTCCGCGCCTGCGTCCGCCAGGTAGCACGCAGCGGAGAGGCCGCCGATGCCGCCGCCAACGACGGTCACGTCTTCACCGGACAGGTCACTCATTACTAGTATTGAGGGGCTGGAGCGTCAATAAATGGGCGGCCAAACTGCATCGGTATGGTATTCGTCGGCACATCTCGGGATACGGAGCGGCGCAGTGGGAGACGTATATGGGGATGGGGGCCAGACTGGCACGTATGGAACCAGACCTCTCCGCACTGGACGCGTATCTCGACGACGCCGGCGTCGACGGCTACCTCATCGACGCGGATTCCGAGGCGTCAGACCAGTATTATCTCTCCGGCTTCGACGCGCCGGACCCGTTCATCACACTGTACGACGGCGACACGCATCTGCTCTTCCCGCGGAGCCTGGAGTTCGGCCGGGCGAAGCGCGAGTCGCGGGCCGAGACCGTCGAGCGGTACGTCGACTTCGACCACCAGGGGAAGGTCGAGGAGTACGGCCCCGACGAGGCAGTCTCACACGTCCTCGCGGATTTCCTCGCGGCCTACGACGTGGACAGCGTAGCCGTGCCGCCGCGGTTCCCGCTCCGGACGGCGGACGGTCTGCGCGCACGCGGCGTCGACGTGGCGGCCGACACCGACGGCATCGTCACGGAAATCCGCGCGACGAAGACCCAGACCGAAGTAGATCACATCCGGACGGCCCAGCGGGCCAACGAGGCAGCGATGCAGGCGGCCGAATCGCTGCTCGAAGCGGCGGAAATCGCTGCCGACGACACGCTCGAAGTTGACGGCGAGACGTTGACGAGCGAGCGCGTGAAGGAGGAAATCGAGGTGACGCTGCTCCGACACGGCTGTTCACTGGACGAGACTATCGTCGCCTGCGGCGCGGACGCCGCGGACCCCCATGACCGCGGGAGCGGGCCGCTCGTCGCTCACGAGCCCGTCATCATCGACATCTTCCCGCAGGACAAGACGACGAAGTACCACGCCGACATGACGCGGACGTTCGTCAAAGGCGAGCCGAGCGACGCGGTGCGCGAGTGGTACGACCTCACTGAGCGGGCGATGGAAGCGGCGTTCGACGCGCTGGAACCCGGTGCGACCGGCAAAGACGTACACGACGCTGTCTGTGACGTGTACGAGGACGCCGGCGAACCGACGCTGCGCGACGACGAACGAACGGAGACGGGGTTCATCCACAGCACGGGCCACGGCGTCGGGCTGGACGTCCACGAGCTCCCACAGCTGTCACCGAACGGTGGGGACCTCGAACCGGGGCACATCGTCACTATCGAGCCGGGCCTCTACGACCCCGACGTGGGCGGCGTCAGAATCGAGGACATCGCCGTCGTCACTGCCGACGGGTACGAGAACCTGACCGACTACGAGGTCCGGCTGGTCGTCTGAACCGGTCGTTTCAGCGCCGTTCCATCTGGTCACCGTCTCAATATGTAGCATCTTTTGCCAAGATGGTTGTTACCATGCACCTATATTTCCCGCAACTCCATCATGAACATTTATTATGAATGGGTCGAAAGGTGGGGGTACCCAATGCTTGTATCCGACGTACGCCTTTCGCGCCGACCCGACACTGCACCGCCCACGAACTACCGACGACGGCCGACACGACCCCCAGGATGACAACACGAATCACGACCCCCCGAAACGACGACTCGTACCCGACAACCACGCTGCCCTTCGACGACGCGGAGAGCAAGTCCCGCCGTGCGCCGAAGATGTTCTCGCCGACCAATCACGCCACGATGGGCCAGTTCGACACTGAGGCCACGGACCCGCGGTAAGCTGGGACACAACGCATATCCCGCCGGCATGCCTCCGTGCCGATATGTCCGATTACACCACAGTATCGATTCCGAAGGACCTCGCGGAGCGCGTCGAAGAGACGATCGAAGGGACGAGTTTCTCCAGCACCTCCGACCTCGTTCGGTTCCTGCTCAGGAGTATCGTCGTCCAGCACCAGCGGGAAGGCGAACTGACCGAAGCGCAGTTCCAGGATATCACCGACCAGTTGCGGGACCTGGGCTACTTGGAGTAACCGCTCCGGAGACGGAACGCTACTGCGGATACTTTTCCGGAGGCTCGACGTCGAGAACCGTGACCTCCTGTTCCTGCCCGGCTCTGTCGAAGGCCCCGAAGGCGTCGATATCCCACGGCGGGATGCCGACGAAGATGACCTCGTGCAGGTCGTCGGTCTTGCTGACGCCCATGTACCCGTCGGGGTGGGAAACGAACCGGCCCTGTGTCTGGCCGGCCGGCGTTCCAAGGTCGACGCCGAACACCGCCTTCACCGAGGCCCCGGCTGAGGGGAGATAAAAGTCAGTGAACACCGGCGTCTCGTCCGGTAAGTCAGCATCCGGGAGTTCTCCGGCCGGCGTGACGGCCAGCGAAATCGTCACGTCGTCAGGTTCGGCTTCGCTGGCGAGCCGTAACAGCGTCTCGACGAGTCCGCGTGTGACGTAGACCACGCCACTCCTTCGCACGGGCCGGGTAAAACGGCGTCGCTTCCGTCGGTTTAGCCGAGCACGAGCGACTTGAGGTTCTTCGCGTACAGGCCCGGCGTCCGGCCGCGCGACCCGCGGAGCGCGTACGCGATGTCCTCGGCGGCACCTTCCATCACGCCCTCCCCGTGTCCGACCAGGACCCGCTCGGGGTCCAGCCGGGAGAGCTTCTTCGGCGGGAACAGGCGCAACATTGGGTGGACACCGAGTCGCTCGTCACCGGCGAGGAAGTAGTCCGCCGCCCCGACTGCCTCGGGGACGACCAGCGTATCGTCCTCGTCGCCATACAGCGCGGCCTCTTGCCAGAACGTGTTCTTGATAATCTTGTGGACGCCGTAGTCCGTGCCTGGCAGCTGTCGGTGCATGCGTTCGACCGGCGCGTCGATGTCTTCCTCGACACCCGACATCCACTCGGGGATGTACACTGACACGTCGTGTCGGTTCGCAACGGCGGCGCTGTCGCGTTTGTGCCGGTCTAACAGGATGACGACGCCGGCCACGTCGCCGAACTCGGCGAACAGGTCGTCGATACCGTCGACGTCTATCGGGTCGACGACGAACACGCCGGCATCCGTCCCGAGGACGTGACTCGCCCGGACCATCATTTCGTCGGGATACGGAATGTAGCTCACGCCGCGCTCCCAGCGGTTCGTCTCCAGCCACGCCGCCGTTTCGTCCTGCGTGTTGGTTGGCATACGCCTCTGTACGGGCCTGACGTGAATAAATGGTCGAGAACGGGAAACTCGCGTGCTGGGGTTGTTTCGCCTCCGAAACGTCGTCCACAGCGGCTTTGTCGGTGGCGACCGAAGTGCCGATATGCTCTCCTCGCCCGCCTGGCTCACACTGGAGGTGAAGTATCCGGACCGTGCAACGGCGTTCTACGAGGCCTTTCTGGAACTCGACGTACTCTCAGAGAGCCCAGACGAGGCCGTGCTCGCGGCCGGCGACACCGAACTCAGGCTCCGCGCGCCGGGGACGGTTCCGCGCGGCGGGCTCCACACCCACTACGCACTGACCATTCCCGAGCGGGAGTACGACGACTGGTACGGCCGGCTGGACGAGCGCTTCGACCTGGTCGAACACACCTTCGGGGACGCGCGCTCGCTGTACTTCTACGACCCGCAGGGCAACTGCGTGGAACTCGGCGAGCGGGCGGTCGACGGCGATGGCGTCACCGGCCTGTTCGAACTCGTCCTCGAAGTCGAGGACCTGTCCTCGGCCGTGGCGTTCTACACCTCGCTGGGGTTCGACATGGTCGACGACGGCCGCGACGAAGGCCGCGTTCGGCTCTCGACCGGCGATCTCGATCTGGAACTGTGGTCACCGCGGCTCGGCATCGCCGACGCCCGCGGCGGGGTTCACGTCGACTTCGGCGTCGTCGCCGAAGATCCGAAATCGACGGCCAGGGAAGTCGCTGACGACGCGCTTTCGGTCACCTCGGTCGAGGACGGCGTCCGAATCAGGGACCGAGACGGTCACTATCTGACGCTGGTGTCGGCGTAGGCACCCGCCGGTGTCGGCGTAGCGGGCCACCGATGCTAGCGTAGCGGGCCAGTGGTACCGGGGTTGAATCCGCTGGAAGCGAATATAATGACTACCCCCGTATTAGTAGCTGTATAGACTCCTCATAGGCAGGTTCTTTTCGTGTCGGCGGCCACGTTTCACCCGAGGATGTCCCCGACTGACTCCCGGACCGAGCAGGACGTTCCGCCGAAGGCAACGCTGTTCTGTCCGGACTGTGGGCACCAGAGCAGGTACGACGGCGACTGGATGGTGGTCGAGCGCCACTGCGGCACGCACTACCGCTGTCCGGACTGCCACGCCCAGATCACGACCCGACCGAGCCACACTGACAGGGGTTCGCCCCGGTTCTTCGACACCTACTGGCAAGCGTGGGACCGGGGTATCCGCGTGTGGCACGGACTGCTGCAGCGATTTCTCTCTCCTTGAACGATCGTGGCACCTACTGCCCGGTGCCTGAGACGCCGAACCCCGCTGTGCTCGATACGCTCGCCCTAGAACCATGTCGTCTACAGCAGGACTGCACGAAGGACACCGTCTGTATTGCCAGTCAATCCAGCCGCTCGGAGTCGATACTGACGCCCGGCGGCGTCACAACCAGAAAGCCGCGGAAGTGCATCAGTTCGCCGCCGGCCTCCCGGACCGGCCGGGCGAACCCGGCGGCGAGTTCGTTCAGGTCGCCTTCGACGTTGAGAACCAGGACTGACCCGTTTTCGATGGTGTTGACCCACTGCTCGGGCGGTTCCGACCCGTCGAGGACGCCCAGCACGACGCGGTTGCTGCCGGCCCCGTCCCGGTCCTCGTCCATCTGGTCCTCCACGGCCTGCAGGTCCAGGCCCTCGAAATCGCTCATAGCCACATCCATGCGCGGACAGAGCAAAAATCCTCCCCAAACCGTCTGACGCGCGGCAGTCGCTCTGGCCGCGGTCGCAACCGTGTGCCGTGTGCACGTCTCCCCGCCTTATGAACAAGTATAAATAGTGGAAGCCTCCAGATACAGGTGCTTATGTCCAACAACGAGGGCACGTCGGAATCTCCGGCGGATCGAGTTCTTCCAGGGCACACTGGATTCCACGTCTGAGATAACAGACGCACGGATTTTCGACACCACGCTGCGCGATGGTGAGCAGTCACCACGTACGTCGTTCAACTACGAGGACAAACGCGAGATAGCCGCGCTGCTCGACGAGATGGGCACCCACGTCATCGAGGCCGGGTTCCCCGTCAACTCCGACGCGGAGTTCGAGGCAGTTCGGGACATCGCCGAGTCCACGCGAGTGACGACCTGCGGACTGGCGCGTGTGGTCGAGAAAGACATCGAGGCGGCCTTGGATTCAGGTGTGGACATGGTCCACACCTTCGTCTCGACGTCGGACGTACAGTTGCAGGATTCCATGCACGCGACCCGCCAGGAGGCGCTCGACACCGCCGTCGACTGTGTCGAGATGATCAAAGACGCGGGCGTCGAGTGCATGTTCTCGCCGATGGACGCGACTCGGACTGACGAGGACTTCCTCGTCGAAGTCATCGAGGCTACGTCCGCGGCGGGGGCGGACTGGATCAACATTCCGGACACTTGTGGGGTCGCCACGCCGCGGCGGTTCTACGACCTCATCGAGATCGTCGACGACTGCACCGACGCCTACATCGACGTGCACACGCACGACGACTTCGGACTGGCGTCGGCCAACGCCATCTCCGGCTTCGAGGCCGGAGCCAGTCAGGCGCAGGTGTCGGTCAACGGCATCGGCGAACGCGCCGGCAACGCGGCCTACGAAGAGGTCGTGATGGCGCTGGAGTCGCTGTACGACGTCGACACCGGAATCGACACCACCCGCATCACGGAGCTGTCGCGGATCGTCGAGGAGAAGTCCGACATCGGGGTGCCGGCGAACAAGCCCGTCGTCGGGCGCAACGCCTTCTCCCACGAGAGCGGTATCCACGCCGCCGGCGTCATCGAGAACTCCGACACGTTCGAGCCGGGCGTCATGACCCCCGAGATGGTCGGGGCCACGCGCGAACTCGTGCTCGGCAAGCACACCGGAGCCCATTCGGTTCGGGAGCGGCTCGTCGACGCGGGCTACGACCCGACCGAGGCGGAGGTCCGAGAAGTGACCCGCCGCGTCAAGGAGTACGGCGCGGAGGAACAGGTCACCATGTCGGTGCTCGAACGGTTCGCCGAGGAGATCGGCGTGACCGAGGAAAGCGAGGAGGTCCGGGCGTAGGTCGATGACCTCGCTTCCGGCCGTCACTACGAGTGAGCAGCTACCGGTGAGTACCCGGTTCCGAGCGGCTGTCCGCCAACGGCTATCACAGAACGTTTATTATTCGGGACGAACTGCATTTGGATGTGATGACCGCGGCTGCTGGGCGTCAGGTTCGACCACCCGCCAGCACCGCGACCGCTATTCTCGGCGTGCGTATTGTAGGGGCACTATAGCCCCTCATTTCACATTTTCACCCCCGGCCGAATCGATTCGCCTGAACACCACAGAGTCACCAGTCATGCACGCAGCATACACATCACCGCGGTATCGACCCCGAACACGAACAGACGGAGGGCTGACACGATGAGCGAACGCGCATCCGTCCCCAAGGAAGCGGAAGAAACAGAGTCGGAGACCGAACAGGAACCAGTCACAACGGGCGCACAATCGGTCATCCGTGCGCTTGAAAACGCCGGGACCGACTACGTCTTCGGCGTTCAGGGCGGCGCAATCATGCCCGTCTACGACGCGCTGTACGACTCCGACATCAACCACGTCACGATGGCCCACGAGCAGGGAGCCTCGCACGCGGCGGACGCGTACGGGATCGTCACCGGCGACCCCGGCGTCTGTTTTGCCACGTCCGGCCCCGGCGCGACGAACCTCGTGACCGGCATCGCCGACGCGAACATGGACTCGGATCCGGTCATCGCGTTGACCGGCCAGGTCCCGACGGAGTTCGTCGGCAACGACGCCTTCCAGGAGACCGACACCGTCGGCATCACCCAGCCGATCACGAAGGAGAGCTACTTCGCCGCCGACTCCGACACCGTCGGCGACGACGTCAGCGAAGCGTTCGCGCTCGCCGATGCCGGCCGGCAGGGGCCGACGCTGGTCGACCTGCCGAAGGACGTGACCCAGGGCGAGACCGAGGTCGAACCCGGCAGGCCGGAGACACCGGAGACCTACGAGGTGCCAGAGGAGGCCGACGACGGGAACGTCCAGGAGGCCGCCGAGGCGCTGGCCGAGGCCGACCGCCCCGTCATACTCTCTGGCGGCGGCGTCATCAAGGCGAACGCCTCGAACGCGCTCCGGGAGTTCGCCATGGAGTACGATATCCCGGTCATCACGACGATGCCCGGCATCGGCTCCTTCCCAGAGGACCACGAACTCTCGCTGGAGTGGGCCGGGATGCACGGCACCGGCTACGCCAACATGGCGATTAGCAACACCGACTGCATGCTGGCTATCGGGACGCGCTTCGACGACCGCCTGACCGGCGGCGTCGACTCCTTCGCGCCCGACGCGGAGGTCATCCACGTCGACATCGACCCCGCGGAAATCAGCAAGAACGTCTACGCCGACTACCCGCTCATCGGCGACGCCCGGGAAGTGCTCCGGCAACTGTTCGACGCGATGCCGCGCGCGCCGGACGCTGACGAGTGGCGCGACCAGTGCCAGACCTGGAAAGACGAGTACCCGATGGACTACGATACGCCCGACGACGAGCCGCTGAAGCCCCAGTACGTCGTCGAGCAGTTCTCGGAGATGACGCCGGACGACACCATCGTCTGTACCGGCGTCGGCCAGCACCAGATGTGGGCCTCCCAGTTCTGGGAGTACACCGAGCCCCGGACGTGGGTCTCCTCCCACGGCCTCGGGACGATGGGCTACGGCGTGCCCGCCGCCATCGGCGCGAAACTCGCCGCGCCGGACCAGGAAGTCGTCTGCTTCGACGGCGACGGCTCGTTCCTGATGACCGTCCAGGGGCTGTCGGTCGCGGTGCGCGAGCAACTCGATATCACCTACGTCGTCCTGAACAACGAGGCAGTCGGGATGGTCCGCCAGTGGCAGGACGGCTTCTACGAGGGTCGCCGGATGGCCTCCGAGTACCCGTGGATTCCGCAGTTCGACAAGCTCGCCGAGGCCTTCGGCGCGCGCGGGTTCACGCTCGAATCCTACGAGAACGTCGAGGAAACGATACAGGAAGCACGCGACTACGACGGCCCGAGCGTCATCGACGCCCACATCGACCCCGGGGAGAACGTCTTCCCGATGGTGCCAAGCGGCGGTGACAACGGCCAGTTCGCGCTCAACGAAGACCAGCTGGACATGATCTAACAATGACTGGAGGAATGCCAGGCCCCGCGCCGGACGAACGGATGCGCCCGAAGGGCCGACGCAACATGCAGGGCATCCGCGTCGACCCCGAGGCCGAAGTGACTCACGAGCCGCGACAGGCGGTGCTGTCAGCGCTGGTCAAGCACCGACCGGGCGTGCTTTCGGAGGTGTCGGCGCTGTTCAGCCGACGCCAGTTCAACATCGAAAGCCTCACCGTCGGGCCAACGGTCGACGACGACACAGCCCGGATGACGATTCTCATCGAGGAACCGGAACCGGGAATCGACCAGGCGAAAAAGCAACTGCGGAAGCTCGTGCCCGTCATCTCGGTCAGGGAACTCGAAGGCGAGGCCGTCCGGCGAGAGCTCGCACTGGTGAAAGTCAGCGGCGAGAAGCCAGACGACGTCAACGCCGTTGCCGACATGTACGACGGCCAGGCCGTCGACGCGTCGACCGATTCGGTCACCGTCGAAATCACGGGCAGCAAGCAGAAAATCGACGCCGCCATCGAGGCGTTCAAGCAGTTCGATGTGCAGGAGATCGTGCGAACCGGGGCCGCCGCACTGGAACGCGGCCCGAAAACACTAGAGAAAGATGTCTGACGAACTTACCACAACAGTCTACTACGACGAGGACGCTGACGTATCGACTATCGACGACGAAACCGTAGCCGTGCTGGGCTACGGCTCACAGGGACACGCCCACGCGCTGAACCTCCACGAGTCCGGCGTCGGCGTGATTGTCGGCCTCCGCGAGGACTCGTCGTCGTGGGCCGACGCCGAGGACGCTGGCCTCCGCGTCGAGACGCCCGACGTGGCCGCCGGCGAGGCGGACCGCGTCGTGATGCTCGTGCCTGACACGATTCAGCCGGCCGTCTACGAGGCCATCGAGGACGAACTGGACGCCGGCGACACGCTCCAGTTCGCGCACGGCTTCAACATCCACTACGGCCAGATCGAACCGCCGGAAGACGTCGACGTGACGATGGTCGCGCCCAAATCGCCGGGCCACCTCGTGCGCCGGACCTACGAGCGCGGCGAGGGGACGCCCGGTCTCATCGCGGTGTATCAGGACGCGACCGGCAACGCCAAGGAAGAGTCGCTGGCCTACGCGAAGGGCATCGGCTGCACCCGCGCCGGCGTCATCGAGACCTCCTTCCAGGAAGAGGTCGAGACGGACCTCTTCGGCGAGCAGGCCGTCCTCTGTGGCGGCGTCACCGAGATGGTCAAGGCCGGCTTCGAGACGCTGGTCGACGCCGGCTACGCGCCGGAGATGGCCTACTTCGAGTGTCTGAACGAGCTGAAGCTCATTGTCGACCTGATGTACGAGGGCGGCCACATGGGCATGTGGAACTCCGTCTCCGATACCGCCGAGTACGGCGGTCTCACCCGCGGTGAAGAGGTCATCGACCGCGAGGGCATGGAGCAGATTCTCGAAGAGGTCCAGAACGGCGAGTTCGCTCGCGAGTGGATCAACGAGAACCAGGCTAACCGGCCCGCCTACAAGCAGTACCGCGACGCAGAACAGAACCACCAGATCGAAGCCGTCGGCGAGAACCTGCGCGACCTGTTCGCGTGGGGTGAGGACGCCGACGCCGAGAAGACAGAAGCCCCAGCAGATGACTAACGAACACACGGATCCAACGGACGGCGAACAGAGCGAATCGCGCACAACGATGGGCAGCATCGAGCACACCCACCCCGAGACGAACGGGACCTTCGGCGCGGTGTTCCGCCGCGGCCCGGTCGTGGCCGCCGACGGCGGCGAACGCGACGCGGAGGAGGAGGAGACTGACGAGACGATGGAAGACATCGACCACGAAGCACCCGACGAGGGTGTCACTCGCGCGTACGAACGCGGAACTGAAGGGCGGGACGAGACAGTATGAGCCAGGGAACGCTGTACGACAAGGTATGGGACCAGCACAAAGTCACGACCCTGCCGAACGGCCAGGACCAGCTGTTCGTCGGCCTGCACCTCATCCACGAGGTCACCAGCCCGCAGGCCTTCGGGATGCTCAAAGAGCGCGGCCTCGAAGTCGCGCGCCCGGACCTGACCCACGCGACGGTCGACCACATCGTGCCGACCGCGAACCAGGACCGGCCCTACAGCGACGACGCGGCCGAGACGATGATGGCCGAACTCGAAGAGAACGTCCGGGACGCCGGCATCCAGTTCTCCGACCCGACGACGGGCGATCAGGGGATCGTCCACGTCATCGGCCCGGAGCAGGGCATCACCCAGCCCGGCAAGACCATCGTCTGTGGCGACAGCCACACCTCCACCCACGGTGCGTTCGGTGCGCTCGCGTTCGGTATCGGGACCAGCCAGATTCGGGACGTGCTGGCGACCCAGACCATCGCGATGGAGAAACAGAAGGTCCGCAAAATCGAGGTCAACGGCGAACTCGACGAGGGCGTCGAGGCCAAGGACATCATCCTCGAAATCATCCGCCGGCTCGGAACCGAGGGCGGCGTCGGCTACGTGTACGAGTATGCCGGCGAGACCATCGAGAACCTCGACATGGAAGGCCGGATGTCCATCTGTAATATGTCCATCGAGGGCGGCGCTCGCGCGGGCTACGTCAACCCCGACGAGACCACCTACGAGTGGCTCGAAGAGACGGACTACTTCCAGGAGCACCCCGAGAAATTCGAGGAACTCAAGCCGTACTGGGAGTCCATCCGCTCGGACGACGACGCCGAATACGACGACGTCGTCGAAATCGACGCCAGCGAACTGGACCCGGTCGTGACATGGGGCACCACGCCCGGCCAGGGCATCGGCATCGACGACCCGATTCCAGAGCCCGAGGACCTGGCCGACGACAAGGTCGACACCGCTCGCCGCGCTCAGGACCACATGCGCGTCGAGCCCGGCGAGACGATGGAAGGGTACGATATCGACGTGGCCTTCCTGGGTTCCTGTACCAACGCTCGACTGCCTGACCTGCGCCGCGCGGCCCGTATCGTCAAGGGACGCGAGGTCGCCGACGACGTGCGAGCGTTCGTCGTCCCCGGCAGCCAGCGGGTTCAGGAGGCCGCTAGAAAAGAAGGCCTGAAGGACATCTTCGAGGAGGCCGGCTTCGAGTGGCGCAACGCCGGCTGTTCGATGTGTCTGGGCATGAACGAGGACCAGCTGGAAGGCGACGAGGCCTGTGCCTCCTCCTCCAACCGGAACTTCGTCGGTCGGCAGGGCAGCAAGGACGGCCGGACCGTCCTGATGAACCCACGGATGGTGGCCGCCGCGGCTATCACTGGCGAGGTCTCTGACGTGCGCGACCTGAAGGAGGTGAATCTGGCGTGACCGACCCCACCGAGGATATCCCGTCGGTCGACTACGTCGAAGGCACTGGCATCCCGATCCGCGGGAACGACATCGACACGGACCAGATCATCCCCGCGCGGTTCATGAAGGTCGTCACCTTCGACGGTCTGGGCGAGTTCGCCTTCTTCGACCTGCGGTTCGACGACGAGGACAACGAGAAGAACCACCCGTTCAACGAGGAGCGGTTCCAGGACTCGAACGTGATGGTCGTCAACAACAACTTCGGCTGTGGCTCCTCCCGCGAACACGCGCCGCAGGCGCTCATGCGCTGGGGCATCGACGCCATCATCGGCGAGTCCTTCGCCGAGATCTTCGCCGGGAACTGTCTCGCGCTCGGCATTCCGACGGTCACCGCCGACCACGAGACGATCAACGCACTCCAGCAGTGGGTTGACGACAACCCCGACGGCGAAATCGAAGTCGACGTGCGGGCGGAGACGGTCACCTACGGTGACAACGAGGTCAACGTCAGCGTCGACCGCGCCCAGCGTGAGGCCCTCGTCGAGGGCAACTGGGACACGACGGCGCTGATGAAGGCCAACCAGAACGCTATCGAGGAGACGGCCTCGCAGTTGCCGTACCTGGATCAGACGCGGTCGGATATCGAAGCGGACGATTAACGCGAGGTCGCCCCGCGACCTCGGTATGCGCGAACGGCAGCGCCGTGAGCGCAGCGCGATCATTTTCCGTTCACGGCCAGGTCGGTAATCCGACGGTCGTGCCACAGGAGAGGTCTGTCCCGGAGATGGCAAGACCAATAGCTGTGCGGGGCGCGTCATTCTCGCATGGACCAGATTCGGGAGATACACATCGCGCCGCTGGGGCACGAACGCGACCGGATCGCCGAACCGATTCACCAGCACAACGCTGACGACGTGTACCTCCTCACAGCGACGACGGAGCCGTCACGGCTGACGCCGTACCAGCAGGCGCTCGTCGAAGAACTGGACGCCAACGGCGTCAGTGTCGACCTGCACTGCGCGGATCTACATGACCTCTACGACGTGCTGGCGGTCGTGACGACGCTGACCGCCGACCATCCGGAAGATATCGTGCGCGTCAACGTCTCCAGCGGGCCGAAAGTAGCGGCCATCGGAAGCGCTATCGCGTGTATGGCGACGGCGGCGACGGCCTACTACGTCCATCCCGAAGAACACGTCCCGCCGATTTCAGCGGAGCCACTCACTCGCGGGATGGAGCGCGCGGAGGTCCTCCCGTCGTACCCCATCGAAGCCATCTCCCGCGATCAGGTCGCAGTACTGGACTATCTCAAGCGGACGAACACGGACACCTACACCGCCAAGAAGTCAGACCTCATCGGGTTCGCCGAGGACGCCGGGCTTTCGTTCATCGACGACGCGGACCCGGCAAACGAGAAGGCGAAGTTCGCGCTGTTGAACGCCAACATCGTCGACCCGCTGGTCGAAGACGGGTACATCGCGGTCAGCGATGTCGGCCGGACGAAACAGGTCGAACTGACCGAAACCGGGCAGAACGTCCTCCACGCCTTCCGACACAAACTCTGAGCTAAGCCACCCTCTGCCGTGACCGGCGCTTGGTATCGTTGCTTCGACAGCAGTGGTCCCTGCTGGACCGATAGTATTGATTGTATTTTTTGTATCTGTAGTATCTATGGTATCAGTAGTTTCCATAGTATTGTGGTAGTAAATACATATTAACCACCACAATACTCGGGTGCGCACGGTCCCTGGCGACGCGCTGTTCCCGTCGCTTCGGCCCTCCACCAGTTCGATGCGCTCGCTGGGGAGCCGTGCCACCGCGCTGCCATCCCTGTCTCGACCCAGAGTCACCCTCTGGCTCGCCGTGTCGAGACGGTCCACCGCTGACGCGTTCCACGAGTATGGCGGACCCCGGAGTCAACCGCTTCGGATCCGCTCCGGAAACTCCCGCTCGACTGACGCTGCCACCGCCCGAGCGCTGCGTGTGAGACAGCGAACCGAATCACTTTCACCGGCCGACTACGTGCCTCCTGCTATGACACACGAGATAGCCGTTATTCCCGGCGACGGGATCGGACAGGAGGTCACACCCGCCGCGGTCGAGGTTCTGGAGGCCGTCGATGCCGTCGACTTCGACTTCGTCGAAGGTGCGGCCGGCGACGCAGTGAAGGCAGAAACCGGCGAGGCGCTGCCCGAAGAAACGCGCGATCTGGCGGCCGACGCCGACGCGACGCTGTTCGGCGCGGCCGGCGAGACGGCGGCCGACGTCATCTTGCCCCTCCGGCAGGTCGTCGGCTCCTTTGCCAACGTCCGCCCGGCCCGCTCGTATCCGGGGCTCGACGCTGTCCAGCCCGACACCGATATCGTGTTCATCCGGGAGAACACCGAGGGCGTCTACAAGGGCATCGAGAGCGAAATCTCTGAGGGCGTCACCACCTGCACCCGGGTCATCACCGAGGACGCTTCCGAGAAAATCGCCGAGTACGGCTTCAGCTACGCGAAGGGGAACGGGTACGACGACGTGACGATTGCCCACAAAGCCAACGTCATGCGCACCACGGACGGCCTGTTCCTCGATACGGCCTCGGCGGTCGGCGAGGACCGGGACGCGTCATACGACACCGCGCTCATGGACGCGCTCGCGATGCACCTCGTGATGAACCCGCAGGACTACGGCGTCGTCATCTGTCCGAACCTCGCCGGTGACATGCTGTCGGACCTCGCCGCCGGCCTCGTCGGCGGCCTCGGTCTGCTGCCGTCGGCCAACATCGGCGAGGAAAACGCGCTGTTCGAGCCAGTTCACGGCTCCGCGCCGGACATCGCCGGCGAGGGCGTTGCCAACCCCTCGGCGATGATTCTCTCCGCCGCGATGTTGCTCGACCACCTCGGATACGACGAGCAGGGCGATGCTGTCCGGTCGGCCGTCGAGTCCGTGCTCGACTCGGGTCCCCGAACGCCGGATCTGGGCGGCGACGCATCCACTAAGGACGTGACCGCCGCGGTTATCGACGAGCTGTAGGCAGTTTTCTCGCACTCTATCTGGGCAGAAACAAGCACAGTCCGATAGAAAGAGGTAAAACCGAAGCGAAACAATCACAGCAGAGAGAATGCTCCCGGCCGAGCGAAAGCGCACTATCGTCCAGTTGGTGACAGAGCGAGACGGCTGTTCAGTGTCGGAACTGGCCGCGGAACTCGAGTTTTCGAAGGCGACGATCCGCCGTGACCTCCGGGACCTGGAGTCGCAAGGCCGCATCAAGCGGTCCCACGGCGGCGCAGTACCGGCGTCCTCCGCCGGGACCGAACGACCGTACGGCCAGCGCGAGGTTGACCACTACGCGGAGAAACAGGCCATCGGCGAGCGAGCGGCACAGGAGGTCCGTGAGGGCCATGTGGTCTGTTTCGATGCGGGCTCGACGACGATGGAAGTCGCTCGCGCGATTCCGGACACCGACTACGTCGCGGCGACGAATATGCCGGAACTCGCCACTGATGTGGCGGAGCGAGACGTCGATGCGAAGCTCACCGGTGGGAGTCTCCGACCGCGGACCCGGGCGCTCGTCGGCCCGATGGCCGAGCGAGCCATCGAGCGAATGAACTTCGACCTGTTGTTTCTGGGGACGAACGCCCTCGACAGCGCCGCCGGGCTGTCGACGCCAAATGAAGACGAGGCGGCCGTCAAGGAAGTCATGGTCGAGCGCGCCCGCCGGGTCGTGCTGGTCGCCGACGCGTCGAAGTTCGGCGACCGGAGCTTCGTCAGCTTCGCCGATCTGGACCAGGTCGACCTGCTGGTCACTGACGCCAGCCCGTCAGGGGCGCTCGCCACGGCACTCGCGGACGCCGACGTGACCGTCGAGGAGGTCAGCACATGATCGTCACCGTCACCTACAACCCCGCCGTCGACCAGACGATTCAGTTCGACGAGCAGATGGCTCCCGACCGTGTGATGCGGGCCGACGAGGCGCAGTTCGACGCGGGCGGGAAGGGCATCAACGCCGCGCAGTTGCTCACGGCCATGGACCGCCCCTGCGTCGCGACGGGACTGCTGGGCGGGTTCACCGGGTCGTTCATCAGAGAGACCCTGCAGGGCGACGGCGTCGAGACGGCCTTCGTCGACGTGGACGGAACGACGCGTCTCAACACCACCGCCATCGCGGCCGCGGAGGAGTACAAACTGAACCAGGCCGGGCCGACTGTCGGCGAGTCGGTCGTCGACTCGCTGCTCGAACGGGTGCGAGCGCAGTCCCCCGACCGCGTGCTCGTCGGTGGAAGCCTGCCGCCGGGGCTGTCCCCCGATGCCATCGACCGCATCGCGGGCGGCGGCGACTGGGAGACAATCGTCGACACCGGCGGCGACGTCCTCCGGGAGCTCGATGCCCAGTACGGACTCTGTAAGCCGAACCGAACGGAACTCGGCGATGCGACTGGGGCCGATGTCTCAACCGTCGAGGGGTGTGCGGACGCGGCGGACACGTTCCGGGAGCGGGGTTTCGACCGCGTGCTGGCCTCCCTCGGCGCAGACGGCGCGGTCCTCGTCGGCGACGAAGGCCGGCTGTACGCCGAAGCCCTCGACATCGACGTCGTCGACACCGTCGGGGCTGGCGACGCGCTCCTCTCGGGCGTGCTGAGCGCCTGGGAAGCCGGTGCGGACGACGAGACGGCGCTCCGGACCGGCGTGGCCGTCTCCTCGCAGGTCGTCAAGCGGGCCGGCACGGCCGTTCCCGACCTGAACGACATCGACTCGCTCCGGGACGGCGTGACGGTTCGACGACTGTAGCGGGCAGAAAAAGCGTCGTAGAAAGCGGAGACTGCAACTCAGAACTTTTCGAGGTAGTCGTCGACGAACGCGCGCACGTCGGTCAGCGACGGCTGGTCCGCGGTCCGGACGAAGTAGCCGGCGACGGCGTTGCTGACGACGACGGCGGCCGCCGGCGGGAGTCCGGCAATGAGTGCGAGCCCCAGCCCGGCGTTGAAGTGGTCGCCGGAGCTGGTCGTCAGTTCCGGGTCCGAAACGGCGGGGACGGCGACACTGTCGGTGCCGTCCGGTGAGACGACGACCGAGCGCTCCACGCCGTGGCCGACGAACCAGGTCGGCTCCAGGGCGTCGTACACCGCCTCGGCGTCATCGGTGAACGACCGCTCGGCCTCGCCGGCGTAGGCGTTCGCCAGAACACCAGTCTCGGCCCGGTTCGAGGAGACCACTACGTCGGTCACTTCATCCAGTCGGCCGATGGCTTTCCGGCCGGCACGGAGACGGTCGCCGTCGAGCTTTCGCACGTCGCCGGGGTCGACGAGCACGGTCCCGGGCGGGTCGTCGATGTCGCCCCACAGGTCACGGAGGCCGTCGAAGATGGTCGGCAGGTCCGGCGTCTCGGACCAGTAGCCAGTCCCTAACAGGCTTGCGCCGTCGAGCTTCCCGGCCAGTCGGTCGTGGCCGAAGGCTGCGTCGAGTTCGGCCCAATCCAGCGACATCGTGTCGCCGATCTCGGTGAGCATGAGCTTCCCGTCGTCGAACTCGACGGCATCGGTGACGCCGGGGTCGCCAAGCGAGTGGAGGTCGTACTCGCCGAACTCCGCCTCGAAGGCGTCGTGGACCGGCTCGCCGTACATCCCGACCATCACGGGGTCGAACGACCAGCCGCCGAAGGCCCGCGCGAGGTGGCTGGTGTGGCCGCCGGTCCGGCTGCCCTGCTGGAGCCACTCGAAGGAGAGGGAGCTGTCGGCGGCGACGGAGCGGTCGATGCGGTCGCCAAAGCCCTCCAACGTGGCGAGGCGCTCGTGGCTCTCTGGGTCGATGCGGTCCGCGACGACCTCCCGGACGCGGTCGAGGTAGCCGTCGAAACCGAAGACGACCCGGCCGGCGTCGATAGCACCGGGAAGCACGTCGCTATCGGGCAACGCTTCGTCCGCCGCGGCGACGGCTCGGCGCGTCTCCTCGTCCATGGCCTACAGGACGTCGTCGGCTGTCGCGTCCTCGAAGATGACGCCTTCGAGCTTGTCCAGGATGTCGTAGGGGTCATCGCGCTGCCAGACGTTGCGGCCGACGGCGAGGCCGGAGACGCCGACGTCCATGCAGTCCTCGACGAGTTCGAGGAAGTCCCGGTCGGAGGTCTTCGAGCCACCGGAGAGCAGGACGCGGTTGTCAGCCGCCGAGCGGACGGCGTGGGCCATCGCCTCCTTGTCACGCGGATACTTGACCTTCGTGAAGTCCGCGCCGAGTTCGAGGCCGATGCGGGCCGCGTAGGCGATGGTCGAGGGGCTCCGGTGCTCCTTGATGGCCTGTCCGCGCGGGTACGACCACATCGCGATCGGCAGGTCGTGGTCGCGGGCGTTCTCCTGGACCGGGCGGAAGTCCTCGAACATGTCGGTCTCGCGGTTGACGCCCGGATAGACGGTGTACCCGATGGCGTCGGCACCGAGTTCGGCGGCGTAGTCGACCGACCAGTTCTGTGGCGAGTACGGGTCGCCCATCCAGAGGTCCGACCCGCCGTTGAGCTTCGCCAGCAGGTTCACGTCGTCCTCGTAGCTCGGGTAGTACGTCTCGGCGAGGCCCTTGCCGACGGCCAGCGCCGTCACGGCGTCGTGGGTCGCCATCTCGAACACCTCACGCGGGTCGAGGCGCTCCTCGACGCCGCTGAACTGCTTGGGACCGTGTTCCAGCCCGTGGTCGTGGGCCAGCACGAGCGTCTTGTCGTTCCGTACGAGCGGTGAGTCACCCAGTGGTCGCATGTGTCGTGTTTCTACCGAGAACGACCATTAACAGTTTTCGGTTCTGATTTGTTACTACTGTTCGCGTTCGTTTTTGAGCGAGGGCGGGAATTAAGTGTGTTCCAGTGAAAGGTTCGGGTATGCCATCCGTGGAACTGGACGCCGAGACAGTGGACCGCCTCGACGATCTCCGCGTCGAGGACGAATCGTACGACGACATCGTGACGGAACTCATCAACATCTACGAGGCCGAGGAGCTAACGCTGTTCCACGGCGGCGACGAGTACTAACCCTGGGCCTGCTCGCAGACGGACTTCCAGCGCCCGTTCGACTCCAGTTTCTCCTGCAACTGCTCAGCGTACGCCTGTGCGAGGCGTGCTGCTTCTTCCTCCTGTTGTTTGTTGCCGCCGCCGCCGGACCCACCCAGTCCGAGCGCGTCTTTGACGCCCGAGAGGAGGCCGCCCCCCGAACTCCCGGACTGGTCACCGCCCGGTCCGCCCATCGGACCCTGGTTGGCGACCCGCTCCATCTCGGGCATGACGCTAGAGAGCTTCGAGGTATCGGCGACGATCCGAGCGGCGTCAGGGTCGCCCGGGTTCTCGATCTCGAACTCGACTGCAGTCATCACGAGCCCCCACTGCTGGCTGGAGAACGACGACGCTTTGACCTGTTCGTTGAACCGCTGGTCGACCGCCATCCGTTCGCCGGCGATGCGATCGGTCCAGTTTGAATCGCTCATGGACTGGTGTTTGCGGGCCGGCGGTATGAGCGTTTCCCGCTCCGTGCGGTGTTCTACGGTAAAAAGCACCGTTTCTGGGCCGGCTGTTACGTCCCCCACCGACCCACTGCCACGTCTTATTGTCTTCAAAACGGTTCCAATATGTTAAGTTAGCTCACGATATACTTGCATCTCAATGACTACTGAGTTTGGGACAGGGCAGGCGACGGGGGACTCTGGCGATGCCGCGGCTATGGACGCCATACGGGAAGCCATGGACGCCATCTCGGCCAGCGAACCGGACTTCTGTCAGATTTTCTGCTCCCCGACATACGATTACGAGGCGGTGCTGTGGGGCGCTCGGAGTGTTGTCGGTTCAGATACCGAAATCGTGGGCTGTTCGTCCTCCGGGGAGTTCACTGAAGCCGGTTCTGGGAACGGAACTGTCACAGTCGGCGTCGTTTCGTCGGACTCGATGCAGTTCTTCTCCAGCCTCTCGACCGAACTCAGCGCAGATCCCGAGCGCTGTCTGTTCGAAGCCGTTCACGACCTCCCCGCGAGCGAGGACCCTGCTGTCGATGGGTACCCGCACCGGACGCTTATCAACCTTCACGACGGCATGGCCGGAATCGGAAACAAAGTCACTCGACTTACCGAGCAGTACCTCGACGACGAGGAGACGCCTGTCGTCGGGGGGTCTGCGGGCGACGACCTCCAGTTACAGCAGACCCACGTCTTCCGGAACGACCAGGTCGAGACGGACGCCGTCGTCCTCGCGCTCATTGCTTCAGAGGACCCGCTCCCGGTGACAGTCAACCACGGCCACGAACCGATCTCCGAAGCGATGACGGTGACCCGAGCAGAGGGCAGCACCGTGTACGAACTCGACGGCAGACCTGCGTTCGAGGCCTGGCGGGACGCGATCCGAGAGGATGCGATGGAGACGTACGATATCGATGTCGACGAGTTGGAAGCAGGGTCCGAGGACCTCGTCATGCTGCTCGGCCGCTATGAACTCGGTATCGAGTCTGAACCGGACGCGGATGCGGACGGACTCGCCTCTCGGATCAAGACCTTCATCGAGAGCAAGCTCATCTCGACGAAAGGGTACAACATCCGGTGGCCGGGCCATACAACCGACACCGAGGGGCCGCTGGATTTCGCTGTCACCGTTTCCGAGGGGACGCAAGTGCGGGTGACACATAGTAACAAATCTGATCAGGTGTATGCTGTCCGGAACGCCGCAACCAACGCCGTCAACGAACTCCGCGGCGGAACTGTCGCGGGCGGGTTCGTGTACGACTGTGCCTGCCGGGCGATGATTCTCGGCGACGACTTCGACGACGCCGTTGACACGATTCACAGCGCTATCGACGCGCCCTTCGCCGGCTTCGAGACCTACGGCGAAGTCTGCTCGGCCGACGAGGATTACACTGGCTATCACAACACGTCCTCGGTCATACTGCTGTTCCCGGAGTGACGACGACAGGTCTTCTATCAGCGGAAAATAACCGTCACCCCCTGTTCCTGCCCGCTCAGACGCCGGACTCGATGGTGATTTCCGCGTGCAGCTCGTCCTGCAGCGCCGAGTGGACGTGACAGATGTCCTCGGCGAGTTCGACGATGTCCTGCTCTTCGTCGGCAAGCGATTCCTCGACTTCGACGTGGAAGTCGATGTACTCCAGGTCGTCGTCCTCGTCGAGACCCGCCGCGACTTCGACGTCGACGCTGCCGATGTCCTCGTGGCCATACTTGTCTGCGGCGACGCGCAGCGCCGGGATGTAACAAGAGGCGTAGTCGGCGGCAAGCACCTCGTTCGGCGACGGTCCGTTCTCGCTCAGCGCGTCGACGATGAGCTCCCATTCGCCGTTGATGATGCTCTCTACTGTGTATCCTTCCTCGCATGTGCTCTCGACTTCGATATCTGCCATAGCACTCCTGTGGACACAGCCCTTCCCCTAAACATTTCCTGCGTGGCATTTCTGCCTGCGGGCGCGAAACGCAGTGACTCACCAGCGTGGCACCGGGCTACTGCGGGTAGACCGGCTAGTCGGGCACTGCCGAAAGATAATACACCTCCAGCCCGTATGAACGGGCAATGGAACACCTCGCACCGTCGAACGTGCCGGTGTACGCCACGCGGGAACACCAGCGCGAGATCTGGGAGCGGTGCCGGGACCGGGGACAGCCAGTCCTCGCCGTCAGGGACGCGACGCGGGGGTTCATCGTCCGGTACGACCTCCAGCACCTGTCCTACGAACTCTCGGACACCACCGTGCAGGCGCTTCGTGACCGTGTCCGGTCCCGTCGACCGTATCCGACGACCACGGACCCGATATCGGAGACTGAGGGCGTCGGCGGCGAGGCCGGCCCGGTGTCCGGCGAACTCCACGCGGACACGGAACAGGCCGCCAGAGAACTGGCCTCGCACATCTCGGGGTTCGTGCTGGACCGGTCGAACTGGCGGTAGTACCGAAACAACGCGGATGGGGATTTTTCCCACAGCCGTGCCTTGAGTTCGTATGGCAGTCGCCCGACACGAGAGCGGTCCGTTCGCGACCGTGAGTGCCCTGGCCTCGCAGGTTCACCCGGTGTTCATGCTGCCACCGCTTGCGACCTCGCTGTTCGGGGGGTTGCTCTCCGGCGGATTCTGGCCACCGGTAGCAGCGCTCCACGCGGGTGCGATGTTCTTCGCCGTCTATACGGCTCACGTCAAGGACGGCTACGTCGATTTCCACGTCCGCGGCGAGGACGACGACCATCCGCTCACTGCTTCGGGCTGTCGCATGGCGCTGGTCGGTGCCGGCGTCGGCTTCGCGCTCTGTGCGGCGGCCATCTGGCTGCTGGTCGGTGCCGGCGCGGCGCTGCTGACGCTTCCGACCTGGGTCATCGGCTACACCCACGCGCCGCAGTTGGATATGAACCCCGTCGGCGCGACGATGGGCTATCCGTCGGGCATCGCGCTGGCGTTGCTAGGCGGCTACTACGCTCAGGTAACGACGCTGACACCGCGAGCACTCGGTCTCGCGGCCGTGTTCCTCCTGCTGCTGACCGGCATCAAGATCATCGACGACGAGCAGGACTACGACTACGACCGGTCGATACAGAAACGGACCGTCGCCGTCGTCCTGGGCCACCAACGCGCTCGGCGGCTCGCGTTCGGCCTGTTCGGCGCGGGCCTCCTCGGAATTGTCGGGCTGTCCGTGGCATTGCCCGGGGTTCCGCCGAGCGCCGCGGCGGCTGCGCTCGTCTTCGGGACGGTTGCGGCTATCGCCCAGCGAGGCGATCCCGAAACCGCAACGATGCTGCTAATTCGCGGGTCGTATCTCCTGTTGGCCGTCCTCGTCACTGCTGTCTGGTTCCGACCGCTAGCGTGAGTGTGGCTGTTCTGCAAGTCGCTCGCCTCGCGACGATCCGAAACGGCGATCCGAAACTACCATCGCTCGAACCACACCTCCTCGGTCAGCCTGAAATGTGTGTGAGCATGTGGGTCGTTGAGACGACCAGCGATATCGTCACCATCGAGACGGCCATGACGCCGGCGACAACCGGCGAGAGGTCCCCGGTGAGGCCACCGACTGCGAGCAGTACAGCGGCAATGATAGTACAGACCAGTAGTGCCAGATGGACGAACAGCCACGGTCCGACACGGCGGAGTGAACCGAGCAGCGTCTCGACTCCCGACGACTGTGTCGGCCGGACTCGCTGGCCGGGCTTGTAGTACTCTGCGGCAGTCCCGTAGCCCGTGCTTCCGCCACGAGTCTGGGTGGGCCGCTGTGTCGCTTTCGCCGTTGCCCCGCCCGTCGTCCCTGTGTCGGCCCGCTGGTCGACGTACTGCTGTGCGATATCACTGACACCGCCCGTGGCTGTTCCGCCGTCCGCGCCGCTGTCGACGTGCCTGTTGACGTATGCGTCGTGACCGAGCCGGTCGTATCGCTCCCGCTCGGCCTCGTCCGTGAGCACGTTCTTCGCCTGCGTGAGTCGCTTGAACCGTTCTCCCGCGGCGGGGTCGTCACTCACGTCCGGGTGATGCGCTTTCGTCTGTTCCCGGTAGGCGCGGACTATCGTCTCCTCGGTGGCATCTGGGTCCACCCCCAGAATACCGTAGAACGTCGCTTCCATACACACCCCTGTGTATTTATCCAGTTGGACCAGGTGTATAATAAGGTACCCACTCCCTCACGCTGCGATATCGCTCGTCTGTCGCCGAGTCGCCGGACTGAAACTGCGTGGCTACCACGGTTCTGTATGGACGAAGTCACCGAAGACTGGGAGACACAGTTGCAAGCCAACCGGGACGAGAAAGACCGGTTCTTCGCGGAGCACCGCCAATCCCCGATTCCGCCGGAGGACCGCGACGATTTCGACGGCCTCAGCTACTTCGACCCGGACCACGACTATCGGGTCGAGGCGACGGTTACGGTCCACGAGACGCCGGACTCGGTCGATCTGGAGACGAGCGACGACCGAACGGTGCGCTATCTCCACGTCGCGACGCTGTCGTTCGACCTCGACGGCGAGTCCCGCGAACTCCACGCGTTCCGGCAGGCCGCCGACGAGTCCCGGACGCTCTTTGTTCCGTTCCGGGACAAGACCACCGGACAGCAGAGCTACGACGGCGGCCGATACATGGAACTGGAACCCGACCGCGACCTGAGCGACGGCGACGAGATTACGCTGGATTTCAACCTCGCGTACTCGCCGTTCTGTGCCTATAGCGATACCTTCTCCTGTCCGCTCCCGCCGGAGTCGAACTGGCTCGACACCGCGGTGACGGCCGGGGAGCGGATCGACTGAGGCGTCTTTGCCGGCAGTCACGACACCAACACCAAACGAATTGTTTACACATCGCCACGACCAAGGCAGTGTATGGCAACGGCGACCCGCGACAGTCCGATCCTGCAGGCCTTCCAGTACGGGTTTACGCTCTTCTCTGCGCTCTCGCTGGGGGTGATTGGCCTGGGATTCGGATCGATCCTGCTTCTCACCATCGCATTTTCGCTGTCACTCGGTGCAGGAGTACAAATAACGCAAGTACAGACGCTGGTTCTCGGGCTGATAACGGTCCAGGGAATCGGCTGCCCGGTCATCGCGTACACGTACATCAAGCTCAGACCGGTGATCAGAACGAAGCTCCGCGAGGTGTTCTCTTACTCTGCGGACAGCGGCGAGTTCGATATCGGTGTTTCTGTGCCGAGTTTCCGCGAGGCCGCCATCGTCGTGCTGGGCTACGCCAGCGCGATGGTCGGACTCGTGGTAGTAGCCGTCATCATCACGACGCTCGTCTCGATGTTCGGAATCGAAACGGCAACCAATCAGGCCGCGGAGATCGGCATGGAGAACCCCGATGTCCTCCTCCTGTTGATTCCCGCCTCGTTCCTCCTCATCGGCCCTGGCGAGGAACTGCTGTTCCGTGGGGTCGTCCAGGGCCGCATTCGGGACTACTTCGGCCCGATTTCGGGCGTCGCCATCGCGAGCGTCATCTTCGCCGGCATTCATTACCCCGCCCTCAGCGGCGGGTCGGTCACGGGCAAACTTGTCGGGGTGTGTGCCCTCCTCATTCCGTCGCTCATCCTCGGTGCAACCTACGAGTACACGGACAACATCGTCGTTCCGTCACTCATCCACGGCGCGTACAACGCCACGCTGTTTACTGGCCTCTACGTCACCGTGAAATTCAGTGGTGAACTCTCGTCCGCCGCGGGCGTCCTCAGTAACAGCGGGTTCTGACCGGCCCCTGCCCCAGCAGGCCCGTACTATAGCACGTTTGTAAATCATGTGATTAGTTGCCTGGCTTGCACACGCAAGGGAGCTGGTATTCTTGATGATCGTGTGAAACCTAAAACAGTTCAAACGGGGGCTTACAGTGGCGCTATATACGAACGACCACTTTACCACGTACCTCGCCTTTTTACCCAGTAGCAGAACCTGAATCGGTTATATTACTTTGAAATGACAAACGTCTTATTAGCGTTTTTGCACAACATTCAAACAGATGGTTGGTTCAGTGCGCGTCTTACATATCGATGACGAACCGGACTTTGCCGATCTAACTGCGGTATATCTCGAGCGGGCCATGGATTCATTCAGCGTCGACACCGCGATGCGGGCCGACGAGGTCATTACGGACCGCCCGCAGGACACGTATGACTGTATTATCAGCGACTACGATATGCCTGGCATGAACGGGCTGGAGTTCCTCGAACGGATTCGCGAGGACGCACCGAAGCTTCCGTTCATCCTCTACACTGGGAAGGGCAGCGAAGAGATCGCGGCCGAAGCAATCTCCGCAGGAGTCACGGACTATATCCAGAAGGAACCGGGAACGTCCCAGTACACGGTGCTAGCGAACAGGGTGCAAAACGCGGTCGAAGCCCGCAGAGACGAACTGCAAGTCACGCGTGGTCACCGCGCAATGAACGCGGCCTGGGACGGCATCAGCACCCTCGACGACGAGGGTCGGTTCACCTATTTGAACGACGCCTACGCGGCCACGTTCGGCTACGAGCGCGACGAGCTTCTGGGCGAACACTGGCAGAAAATCCACTCGGCAGAGAGCCTCAAAACGGTCGATGATGAAATACTCCCGGCTGTCAACGAGAACGGGACGTGGACGGGTGAGACACTGCTCGAACGCGCCGACGGGACACAGTTCATCGGCGAACACACCGTCGCGAGTATCGAAAATGACGGCTCCGTCTGCGTGGTCCGTGACCGAACTGACCGCGAAGAACTCGACAAGCAACTGCGACACGAGCGCGAGCGGTTCCGGCTACTCGTCGATGCGGTCGAGAATTACGCGCTGTTTCTGCTCGGCCCCGCCGGCCTCATCCAGTCGTGGAACGCCGGTGCGAAACAGATCACGCAGTACGAGGAATCTGATATCCTCGGTGAGCATTTCTCGACGTTTCACACAGAGAAACAGGTGGCCGACGGCATTCCCGAGCAACTGCTGCGAGAAGCCGGGGACTGCGGCAAGGCCACCGACCGCGGGCTCCGGGTTCGGAAAGACGGGAGCACGTTCTGGGCAGATGTGACCATCACTGAACTCCGGGAAAACGGCGACTCCCGTGGCTTTGCGAAAGTGGTCAAGGACATCACGGAGGAGATCGAACGGGAGCGGCTACAGGCGACGGCCGAACGCTACCGAGAGAAACTCTACGAGGTCACGAACGATACAGACCGACGGTTCGAACAGCGGTTAGTCGACGTACTGGAACTCGGTGTCGAGTATCTTGCCGTCGATCAGGGCCATCTCGTCGCAATCGATCCCAAGGCAGGAACGCATGAAATCATCGCTACCAGCGGCGAACCGTCTCTCACTGCCCCCGGCGACATCACATCGCTTTCCGAGACCTACTGCCGACGGACTGTCGAATCCGACGGTCTGCTCTCGGTCTACAACGCCGAGCAGCAGGGTCTGGGTGACGACCCCGCATACCAGCGGTACGGTATCGGCTGTTACCTCGGTGCGAAAATCGAAGTCGACAGTGAACTGTTCGGGACGGTCTGTTTCGTTGCTCGTGACTCCCGGTCGGGCCAGTTCAGACAGGACGAACAGGCCTTCGTCGAACTACTCACTCGCTGGCTCAAGTACGAACTGAGCCGACGCGACGGACAGATCCAGTGGCCGCTAAAGCCCTGACATCTGGGACTGATACTGTGTCGGGCCTAGCGGAAGACCCGATATGCCGGGTAGGTCAGTCGTCGATTGAGGCCTGCTCGGACTGTCCGGTTTCCGCTCCGGAGTCGTATTTCACCGCTATGTACAGCAATGCTAGGATAGAGAGTGTTGCAACGGTCTGGACGGCAACGGTCATCGGCACCAGCGGAGCGAACATCGCTGCTGCCGCAGCCACCAGTAATCCAGCGCGATTCGGGATTCGAAGTTGGCCAGAGAAATAGTTGACCATCGCTGTCGCGGTAGCGACGAGACCGATTCCCACGACGACGAACGTAATCGGTGTCGCCGGAACTGACCAGAACAACAGGCTATCGTTGACGACGAAGATGTACGGAAGAACAAACAGCGGTGCCCCGAGCACGAGCGACTTTCCGGCGGTCCGCCAGAAATTCCCGCCTGCGACCCTGGCTGTGACGAGGCAGGCGATGGCAACCGGCGGCGTCAGCGCCGAGAGAATCGCGAAGTAGAACACGAAGAAGTGCGCGGCGAGCAGGTCGACACCGGCCTCGGTCAGTGCCGGTGCGATCAGCAGCACGGCCGTGATGTAGGCCGCGACGGTCGGCATCCCGAGACCAAAGAGAAGCGCCGCGATCATCGCGAACATGAGCAACAGCGCGAGCACGCCTCCCGAGAGTTCAACGAGGCTGGAGGCGAACACCTGCGTGAACCCGGTGAGGTTCAACACACCGACGAAGATGTTCATCACGCCCAGCGACACCGCGATCGGGGCTGCGTTTTCCATCCCGCGGCCCAGGCCGTCCATAGTGTCCACGAGGAAGTCGCGGATTCCGTAGCCATCGCGAAAAAAGATCCCCTGGACGAACGCGGCCGGGAACGCGGACATTATCGAGAGGAACCCTGCGTACAGCGGATCGTACAGGAGAACGACCAGTGCGTACAGGAGAACGGCCAGCGGGACCCACAGCGCGAGCCCCTCGACGATCAGGTTACGAACCGATATCTGACCGAAGGAAACAGCGGTTGTCGTTCGGCCGAAGATCCTATCGAGTGCGTTTTTCCGATCCCTGTCGACCGTCTCTACGTCGGTCAGTTCTTCCTCGTCAATCTCGCTCGTGAGCCCTTCTTTGACGGTCGTCAGATGAACACCGATAGCGACCGTTCCGTAGAACAGGAGTGCCGGCAGGAACCCGACGACGATGATTTTCAGGTAGCTCGTCCCGGTGATCTCGGCCATTATGAATGCCGCTGCACCCATGATCGGTGGCATAATCTGGCCGCCGCTGGAGGCCACCGCCTCGTAGGCCGCTGCGGTATCTCTATCGAGCCCGTGACGCTTGAGCAACGGGATCGTAAACGCGCCCGTCGTCGCCGCGTTGGCGGCCGCGCTGCCGTTGACCGACCCCATACCCATGCTCGCGACCGTCGTCATCTGCGCCAATCCGGACCGGACCCGTTTGCCGATCAGCGTTCCGACCTGGACGAAATACTCCAGCGCGCCGTACGCTTCCAACAGCCCTGCGAGAATCATGAAGATAATAATAAACGTCCCCGAAACCTCGACAATGACGCCGAAGACGCCGCTGCCGAACTCAACTGTCAGACCCTGCACCAGTCGTTCGGCCTGAACTCCATTGTGGTTCAAAATACCCGGGAAATACGGGCCATACAGCGCATAGACAAGGCCAGCTACGCCGACCAGCGATAGCATCGGACCGTAAACCCGCCGGCAGACATCCAACAACAGCAGGATGATCAACAGCCCCATGAACAAGTCGAGGTCGGTGTATATCCCGAGTTGCTCGTAGACGATGCGGTTGAAGGCCGTAAAGAGGTAGACGGCGACGACAGCCGAGAGAGCGGCCTCGAGTAACGTCGCGTAGTTTCCGAACCGCTCCCGGCGTGTCTCGGGTTCGGGGGTATACGCGAGGACAGCCGCCCCGACGAGCATGAATCCGAGGTGGGCGATCTTGTGTTGGTCCTGTTCGAACGGGAACAGCTGGGTGAACCAGAGGTGATAGACCGTCGAGGCGACTCCCAAGGCTATCAGGAACCCGTACTTGGCCATGCGTACCCGGGACGGGTCGACCCAGCTCCCGGTTGTGTGTTCCCCCGTCATGGCTGCCGTTGATGTGGTGGCCGGCCGAGAGACGGGTCGCTCGCGTTACCCCTCATACTCCTCAAGTGTGGTCAGTCCGTCCTTCCAAAGGTCCTGCTCCTTGTAATACTTCTCAGCGCCGGGATGGACGGGTGCGTTCGGCGAGGGGAGTAAGAATTCCTGTGCGAAGTCCGGACCGGCGCGCGAGAGCACTGAACTCGCCTCACGGACCGCGTCGATGTCCTCCATGACGGTACGGACGAACTCATAGCCCAACTCCTCAGATACCTCGGCCGGGAAGATAGTCTCGTAGCCGACACCGACTGCGGGAATGGAGTCCATTCGAATATCCTGACCGTCCCATAGGCTGGCCGGCGTTTCGATGTACGTGTAGGGCAGATCGGAGTTGGCTAAATCTGACTCGTCGAACTCCCAGTTGACGACTGCGACGTCGGCCTGTGCGCCGGCCTCCTGCGCCCACCCGGTCAGTACCTCGCGGCTGACTCCGTAGACCATCATCATATCGAGACGGCCGTCAGCGAACTGCGCCCCCTGATCTCCCCAACTCATCGACTGGAGGTCGTACTTGTCCTCGACGTTGTCGATGCCGGATAGTCGGAACCCGTCGAGGCCCGCGAAGTAGTTCGTCCCGCCGCGCTGACCGAACGCCATCGAGACCGACCCGTCCTGGGGAATGTCTGATACCGACTCGATGCCTTCGAGTGCGTCGCCGGTCCGCCTGACGAGGTAGTACTCCAGGGTCATGAACGGTAACACCTGCGTCATCGTCTTCCCGACCGGTTCCCCGTACGGGTCTCCCCCGCTGTTTGAGCGCGCGACTGCCCAGTCGGTGCTCTGGGCGATGTCGATGTCCCCCTGCGCTATCAACCGAGGATTTGCGGCGGTCCCACCGGTTGTCTGGGCGCTCATGCTGATGCTGTCGGACTTTTCGGAGATTAGCTGTGCCATCGCCACCCCTGACGCGTGAGTCGCCGTCTCCGGCCCCGACGTTCCAATTGTCCAATTTGTACTGCTGCCACTGCCGTCGCTGCCACCGCTGTCTCCACCACTGTCGTCGCCGCCACTATTCCCGTCACCACCAGCGCCGTTACCGCCGTCTCCACTACAGCCAGCGAGACATGCGAGGCCAGCGGCACCGACCGTTTTCAAGAAGCTACGCCGCTCGGAAATCGAACCATCCTGATTGTTTCTGAACATTATCTAAGCTACAACTATGCTGTCAACCAATCTATATTTAAATGTTACTGCAAATATCTTTATCATACAGACATCGGCTGCGGAAACATACAACGCACCCCGAGCAAATTTTCAAATCTCGGGCAATAGTGGCCACTCAGCCGCATTATCGAGACTGTGAAAATCTGAGAGAT
This sequence comes from Haloarcula sp. CGMCC 1.2071, assembly GCF_037078445.1. Taxonomy (NCBI): domain Archaea; kingdom Methanobacteriati; phylum Methanobacteriota; class Halobacteria; order Halobacteriales; family Haloarculaceae; genus Haloarcula; species Haloarcula sp. CGMCC 1.2071. Next base: position 90,667 of record NZ_JAYMGY010000003.1, on the reverse strand, counting down.
GTGACTCAACTCGACAGCCCTACTGTTGGGACTACAATTATCAACGATTCCCGGAGACCCGGCTAACAGGGTGTCATCACGGAGGAATCCATCTCAATGACACACCAGAGCCACTGTGTGTCCGTCCGTATTATGCCAAATGTTGCCACTAGTAGACTCGAAATGTACGCCCGGAACACTAACGTCCGGCATCATCCTCGGCGGTGTGCCACGTCAGCCGGCAAACCCTCGTGCCGGGCGGGTCGCCGGAAGGCGACCAAGTGCGGTATGAACCGCGGTCATGTCGCGTGCCCGGGTTCTCCGGGTCGTCATCGTCCCGGTAACGGGTCTCAGTCGGGGATTGAAGGCACGCACTCGTAGTTCGCCGGTCGCACACCTAAGGGTGACGTTCAGACGGCGTAGTCGTCCTCGCGCAGTTGGACGTACTTGCCGTTGCGGTAGGAGAACTTCTTCCGCTTGTAGGAGAACACCATCTTGATGCCGTTGAAGCCGCCACGGAGCGCCGCGTCGGCCTTGATTCCGCGAGCGTCCATCAGGTCATTGGCAGTGGTAAAGGCCCGGTCCCAGTCGGTGGGCCGCCAGTCCCGAACCATGTCCGCGAAGGTGACGTTCCGGAGGATTTCGTCGCCGATGGCGTCGTGCCAGGCGTCGTTGTACCGTTCGAGGCGGTCGTTCGCGGCGAGGCGGCCGGCGATTTTCCCGGTGCGAACGGCGACGTGGTCGCCGCCCTCGTGGAACGCCGAGGTGGTCCCCATTGCCCCGCCGGCCACAGCGATGCCGGCACCCACCGGGGACTCTATCGGCCGAGTCGAGGAGATAGGGTACGTCTCCGTCCCCTTCGATTTCCCACGGTCCTCGACGAGCGGGAAGTCCTCGAGGTCGTACGCCTGGAACTCCCGTTCGAGCAGTCGCTCGATGTACTGCCGGCCCTGTGGGATGCTGTCGTCGCTTTCTCTGAGTAGGTCCCACTCGCTGCGGTCGTAGGCATCGATATCCAGCCCGATGGGCATCGTCAGACCGATGCGCGCGACGGAGTTGTCGTTCGGGAAAATCCATGGATACGCAGTGTGGCCGGGCATCATGCCCCACCAGAACTCGATGAACTCCGGCGTGAACAGTTCCTCGGGCATCCGTCGGTGCTCCTGATAGGCGATGTGGTTGGCCTTGTTCGACGGCATGATGTCGGCCATCGTCTGTCCGGCCGGGAGGAACTGGTCGAGCGTCCCGCCAGTGACGGTCCGCTGTGGGCCATCCGCGAGAATCACGTACTCAGCGGCGATGTCTTCACCGTTGGCCAGCCGAACGGTGTGTCGCGGCGAACTCCCCAGGTCGGTCTCGACGCCGGTGACGCTGACGCCGACGCGGTAGTCCGCGCCCGCTTCCGTTGCCCGTTCGCGGAGCCAGTCGTCGAACCGCGCCCGGTGGAACGTGATGCCGAAGCCGTCGGCGCTGGAACTGATACCGGTCTCCGTGAGCGTCATCTCCGTCGAGGGGCCGTAGAACTTCGCCCCGTCGAGTTCACTCAGCACCACGTCTTCGGGGAACTCCGACCGCGGAATACCCATGATGTCGAACCAGTAATCGAGCAGCCCGGCGGCGTCCGTCGAGTCCGGCCCCGCCCCCTCGCGGTCGGCTCTGGGGACCCCCTTTTCGAGGAGGACGGCGTCGGCCCCGTGGTCGGCTGCAGCCTCGGCCGCCGACGACCCGGCCGGGCCACCACCCACAATGGCGACGTCTACGTGTTCCATACCCGCTACGGCGTCCCGCGCCCGCTAAAACCTATTGTCTTGCATCGAATCCGCGGTCTGATGCCCTCCTGTGACTGATACGGGTCTTAGAGCGATTTACCGGGATGTTCCGACCCCGGGGCCGGAGCTAGCCGAAACTAATCTACAGCAATCCGTCCCAACTGGGCCACATTAGGCTATGGTTCGGTCACTGTGTCGGCAAGCGACACGTTGTGTTGTTCCAGCCGCTCGACGGCCCGCTTGTACGCTTCGCTCTCCGCGAGTGCCGTCGCCCGTACTGCGTCAGCGACTGTGGCTCGTCGGTCGGCAAGTCCCAGGAGCTCCCGGCGTTGCGTCTCGTATTCGCACCGACGCTGAACTGCCGAGAGTACCGACAACAGGGTATCCCGGTCGGCGGGCTTTCTGAGATACGAATCGACGGGAATGTCCAGAATATCCACGTCCGGCTTGACGCTGCTTATCATCACGACCGCAGGGGTAACTGGCCGCTGTCTGAGTCTTGCGGCGACGGTTTCGCCGTCTAGTTCCGGCATCTGCCGGTCCAGCAGTACCGCATCGATTGAGTCGTCAATCCGCTGTAACCCCGTACGGCCGTTACCGGCCTCTATAACCTCGTATTCCTCCGGAAGCCAAAGTTTGTAGAGCTGTCTATAGTCCGTATCGTCATCAATTACCGCAACGCTCGTCGGTCTCCCCATTCCTTCGAAGTTCTACGTTGGTCATCCTACAAATATGCTAAGATATCGGTATACTATTAGTACAAATTTTACTAATCTAGACTGGTAATTCCTCCGTTCTCTAAATACAGTAATACTAACAATATCTCCGGAGCGCGGTCAACAGACTGCCGGCACCGTTTTGAGGCCCCCGCGTGGACAGCCGGTATGGTTCCGCACGCCACAGGAGGGGTTCAATGGCCGACATCGTCGTGACCCGATACGACGTTCACGGAATGCCGGTCGACCAGTACGCGGCAGCGCTCCGGGAGCGACTGCCGGAGTGGGACATCGCCGTCGCGGAGACGCCCGAGGCCGAGCGGGACTTGATCGCGGACGCGACGGTCCTGACCGGCAACGATGTCTCACCGGAACTGGTCGACACTGCCGACTCGCTGCGGTTGTTTGCAGGGACATACGCTGGATACGACCACCTTCCGCTCTCGGAACTGGCCGACCGCGACATTGCGCTCACGACGGCCTCCGGCGTCCACGGGCCGAACGTCGCCGAGAACGTCGTCGGCTCGTGGCTCGCCTTCGCCCGGGGCTTTTTCACCGCCCGCCGCCACCAGCGCGACCACGTCTGGCAGTCCTTCCACACCGACGACTTCGCTGGGAGCCGCGTCTGCATCGTCGGACTCGGCGAGATCGGTGAAGCCATCGTCGACCGCGTCCAGGGATTCGACGTGGAAACTGTCGGCGTTCGCTACTCGCCGGAGAAGGGCGGTCCGACCGACGAGGTGTACGGCTTCGACGACATCCACGAGGCCGTCGCCGACACGGAGTACGTCGGTCTCGCCTGCCCGCTCACCGACGCGACACGTCATCTCATCGATACCGAGGTGTTCGAGACGATGCCTCCCAGCGCGGTGCTCACCAACGTCGCCCGCGGCCCAGTTGTCGATACCGATGCGCTGGTCAGTGCGCTCCAGCGCAACCACATCGACGGCGCGGCGCTGGACGTGACCGACCCCGAACCGCTGCCCGGCGACCACCCGCTGTGGGACTTCGAGAACGTCCTCATTACGCCACACAACGCCGGTCACACGCCGAGCTACTACGAGCGACTGGCAGATATCGTCGCCGAGAACGTCCAGCGGGCCGAGCGAACCGGCGAGTGGGACGGGCTCAGGAACCAGATTGCGCTGTAAGTGCTATCGCTGAATCGAACGCGATAGCCCTTACAGGTAGCCGCGCTTGTTCAGCAGTTCGCCGTTCAGCACGCTCGCGCCCGCGGCACCCCGCATCGTGTTGTGCGCGAGGCAGTTGAACTGGACGCCGTCGGTCGTCTCGCGGAACCCACCGACTGCGACGCCCATGCCGTCCTCGACGTTGCGGTCCAGTCGCGGCTGTGGGCGGTCGGGTTCCTCGAACACCGTGATGAGTTTCTCCGGCGAGGACGGCAGGTCGATACCGGTAGCCGACTCCATCGCGGCCTCGGCATCAGCCGTGGAGATGTCCTCCGTGGTGTCGGCCCAAACGTTTTCGAGGTGGCCGTCGAGCGTCGGGATGCGGTTACAGGAGGCTGCCACGTCCATCTCGTTGAGATGGACTTCCGCGCCGTCGAACGAACCGAGCAGTTTTCGGGATTCGGTCTCCATCTTCTGCTCCTCGCCGCCGATGTGCGGGATGGCGTTGTCGATGATCTCCATCGACGAGACGCCGGAGTAGCCCGCGCCGGAGACGGCCTGAAGCGTCGAGACACGTACATCGGTCAGGTCGAACTCTCGGTCGAGGGTGGCCAGCGGCGGCACCATCGTGATGGTCGAGCAGTTCGGGTTCTTCAGGAGCGCGCCGTCCCAGCCACGTTCGTCGCGCTGGACTTCGAGGAGGTCGACGTGGTCGGCGTTGACCTCTGGGATGATGAGCGGCACGTCCTCGTCCATCCGGCCGTTCGAGGAGTTCGAGGAGACGGTGTAGCCGGCCTCGCAGAACTCCGGTTCGACCTCCGCGCCGACGCTCGACGGGAGCGAGGAGAAGATGAGATCGACGTCGTCGGGTACCGAATCCGGGTCGGTGGCGCGGACTTCTAACCCAGCCACGTCCTCGGGAATCGGGGAGTCGACACGCCACTTGGCGGCGTCCTTGTATGTCTCGCCAACGCTTGCGTCGCTGGCCGTCAGTGCTGCGATTTCGAACTCGGGGTGGGGGTCGAGCAGTTGGATAAGTCGCTGCCCGACTGCGCCAGTCGCACCGAGCACACCTACGCGTACAGTCATCGCTTGACACACGGCTGTGGGTGGTCAAAACAGTTTGGATACGAAAGCGGTACCGCTGCCTTCGTAGGATTACTCGACCTCGGTGTCCTCGAAGACCCATTCGATGACGCGGGCCTCGACAAGGTCCCGCTCCTCGACGTAAGGGTCGTCGCGGTTCGCCAGCGTCTCCTCGGCTTCGGCGCGCATCTCCGCTTCGATCTCCGTGTGGTCCGGCTCGTCCCGGATGTCGTTCAGCAGCGCTTCGAAGTCCTCCCGGAGGTCGAAGGAGGCGCGGGCGGCGTTACACCGGGACAGCGGACTCATCCCGGTCTCTAACACGAGGTCCCGCACCGTCTCCCAGTCGGAGTCACAGAAGTAGATTGACACCTCGCCGACGATGTCCTGCCAGGCGATGGGGTCGGCGTGCTTGAGCAGTGGGACCGCCCGCGGAGGCAGGTCCAGACGGGTCTTCGTGTCGGGATTCCCGCACAGACAGCAGGCCTTCTCTGTTTTCCCCGTGTACATGTGAGACAGTTGGGTCGGACGTATTTGGACCCATCGCAGGAGGGCGGTAACTGGCCGGCTATACCGGAATGAACTCGGGGTCCACGTCGTTCAGGCGGTCAGTGTTCGAGACAAACTGGTAGAAGTCGCTGTAGAGGTCCGTACACTTCCCGTCGGCGTCGTAGCGGAGCGTGTGCCAGTCGGCGACGACGGCGCAGTAGCGCTTCGCCCGCGTGAGCGCGACGTTCAACCGTCGGGGGCCGTCGACCGGTCGCCCGAGGAACCCGACGTTCCCGGCTGCGTTGCTCCGGACGAGCGAGAGGACGATGGCCGTTCGTTCACCGCCCTGAAACGAGTCGATAGTGTCGACGGTGACGCTGTCCGCATCGTCAGTACGCTCCGTGAGTGTTTCACGAATGCGAGACACTTGTGCGCTGTACGGTGTGATGACGCCAATCTCCTCGGCGGGCACGTCCGACAGCAGGTCCTGAACGAGATGTGCGACCAGTCTGGCTTCGGTGGGATTCGATTTGGAGTGACCGACCGTTTCGACCCGGCCGCCGACATTGTACCCCTCGATTGCCGGCCGGTCCGCAAGCGGGTCGATGGCCCGGCCGTTCCGCAGTGTCCGGTCGTAGAACCGCCGGTTCGGGAAGTACGCGATGTCCCGGTGCATCCGGTATTGGGTCTGGAGCTGGAGGCCGACGCCGTCGTAGACGCCGCCGTCGGAGTAGAGATGCTCGAACAGCGAGTGGCCGTAGCTCGACGCCGGCGGTTCGTCGCTCGCGCTGTAGGGCGGGAGCTGTCGGTGGTCGCCGGCGAGCACGGCGCGGTCGGCCCGGACCAGCGGGATACACGACGCCGCGCAGGTCGACTGCGTCGCCTCGTCGAGCACGACCAGGTCGAATTCTCGGGCGAGCGTGGCGGCGCTGTTGTTCGTCACCGCCACCACGTCGGCCCGTCCGGGTACGTCGCCGTAGGCCCGCCGGACGACGCCGTTCGACGACTGGCCCGCGTTCACGCGGTCGAGGGTGTAGTCGCCGTCGCCGTGCTGGCCGTACGCGTGCAGCGACTGCGGGTCCACCGTGTCATCCGTCGAGGACCCTGCCACGAGATTGTCGACGGCCTGGTTCGAGTCCGCACATACCAGCACGTCTTCACCGGCCTGTGCGGCCCGCCGGACGATTTCGACCAGCGTCCGAGTTTTCCCGGTTCCCGGCGGGCCGTGGATACAGAACAGGTCGTCGGCCAGCAGCGCGTGCTCGACGGCCAGTTGCTGCTCCTGATTCAGTTCCCCGTCGAACTGGTCGCTCCGGGCGGCCGCCCCGTTCGAGAAGGTTATCGGCCGGTCGCCGGCGAGCACGTCCCGGAAGCGGTGGTCAGACAAGGCCTCGACCGCCTCCCGTTCGCGGTCGAACGGAACGGGGTTGAGCAATGCTGTGAGTCCGTAGGTGGCGTCACCGTCGGTGAGCGCGCTTTCCAGTGTCGTCGCGCCGTCGACCTCGGCCCAGTTCACCGCGAGCCAGACCGACCGCCCGCGGATACGCTCGACCGTCGCCGCGACCGGGAACGGGCCGGTCGCTCGGGACCCGTCCACGTCGTGGACCAGCACCTCGTTCCCCTGGTGGATGCCGAAGACGGATTCCACGACGAAGGCCCAGTCGCCGCTCCATTCGGCGGCAACGTCGGCGGGCGGGTCGACGCGGAACCGGTACGTTCCGTCGTCCCTCCCCCGTGCGTGGAGTTCGGGGACCGCGTCGCCACCGGCCTCGTACACCCCGCCCGGCGAGCGCCGCTCGGCCCGTTCTCGGTTGTGCTGGCGAGTCGCTTCGCGTTCGCGTTCGACGTGTGCGTGAAGGCCCGCAATCAGGTCATCTCGCGGTATCGGGTTCCGCGGCGGCTCACTGTCGTCTATCGGTGAGTCGTAGGAGGGCGGGTACGTCTCCGGGACGTAGTCGGAGTGCCAGAAGCGGATTCGGTCGGCGAGTCCCGTGGCCCCGAAGTCGTCCGCGTCGACGAAGTCACGTTCGCCGTCGCGCTCGAAAACGAATATTCCGCCGTGAAGGGAGTGGTCGGTGAAGGCGACGAACTCGCCGGTGAGCCGCGCCGAACCCGGTTCGTGCAGCGGGATGCACACCCAGTCCTCCTCGGGGTGGGCGAGTCCGTCGTGGTGGCTCGCGAACTCGGCGACGGGCCGTGCGGGGATGACATCGCCGCGGTCGTCGAGGGCGTCGTCATCGGGGACACACAGCGTGGCGTCGTCGAGGTCGAAGGACCCGATGACGTGGTCGAACAGGAGCGACATCTACCCCCGATTGTGCCCCGCTGTCGTAAAACAGTACGGCCCACCCCGACAGCCCGTCACACCGGACAGGAACGTTTTAATCGCCGGACCGGCCACACATCGGTATGGATACCGCCGAGCGACTCGATCTGGTGACGAAACACACCACAGAGGTCGTCACCGAGGACGAACTGCGAACGCTGTTCGAGGAGAGCGACCCGTCGGCGTACATCGGCTACGCGCCGACCGGCGAGATGCACATCGGTCACTTCACGACGATGCGGAAGCTCGCGGACTTCCTGCGGGCCGGCGTCGACGTGACAGTCCTCATCGCTGACTTGCACGCCCACCTCGACGACAACAAATCGCCGTTCGACCTGCTTGACGCCCGCTCGGCCTACTACGAGACGGCCATCGAGGGTATGATTGAAGCAGCCGGCGCGGACCCCGAAGACGTGACCTTCGTCCGCGGGACCGACTTCCAGCTCGACGAGGACTACACGCTCGAGATGTACCGGATGGCTGCCGAGACGACCATTTCGCGGACCCAGCGCGCCGCCAGCGAGGTCGTCCGCGAGTCCGACAGCCCGAACCTCGGCGGGCTCATCTACCCGCTGATGCAGACGCTCGACGTGAAGGCACTCGACGCCGACATCGCCTACGGCGGCGTCGACCAGCGCGGCATCTACATGCTCTCCCGCGAAATCCTCCCGAACCACGGCGGCGAGTCGCCGATTTGCCTGTTTGCCCCGCTGTTGTCGGGCCTTTCCGGCGGCAAGATGAGCGCCTCCGACGAAGCGTCCAAGGTGAACCTCACCGACAGCCCGGCCGAGGTCGACGAGAAAATCGGGCAGGCGTACTGCCCGGCCGGCGAGGTGGAGGAGAACGGCGTGCTGGAATACCTCAATCATCTCGTCTTCCCGGTTCTGGACGTCCGCGGCGAGTCCTTCGTCGTCGAGCGCCCGGAGGAGTACGGCGGCGACCTCACCTACGAGAGCTACGACGAGGTCGAAGCGGACTTCCTCAGCGGCGAACTCCACCCCGCCGACCTGAAGCCGTCCGCCGCGGGCGCGATATCGGACGTTATCGACCCGGTTCGGGAGCGACTGGCCGACGAGGACGAACTCCTCGCCGAGGCCTACCCGGAAAAGTACGGCGCGGAGTGACGCGGTCGTCCGATGCCACCCTCTGACCCGAGCGCCGACAGCGACGACCCGGCGCGCTCGCGGGCCGCCGTCCGCCGGACGTACGAGGACATCGGCGACCACTTCTCGAAGACCCGGGAGTACGCCTGGCCGGAGGTCGAATCGTTCGTCGACGGGTCCGGCAGTGTTGGGACGGCGCTCGACGTCGGCTGTGGCAACGGCCGCCACGCGGAACTGCTCGCTGGGGTCGCTGATCGCGTCGTCGGACTCGACGCCAGCCGCGCGCTCCTGCAGGCGGCGACCGACCGCGTCGGCGATAGCGTGGCGCTGCTGCAGGGCGACGCGACCCGACTCCCGCTCGCTGCCGGGGCCGTCGACCTCGCGGTGTACGTCGCGACGCTGCATCACCTGCCGTCACAATCCGCCCGCCGCGCCAGTCTGGACGAACTGGCCCGCGTGCTCGCGCCGGGCGCTCGGGCGCTCGTCAGCGCGTGGAGTACGGCCCACGACAGCTTCGACGCCGACCCTGACGCGGACGAAGGCTTCGACACGACTGTCGACTGGACGCTCCCCGGCGGGGAGACGGTCCCGCGGTTCTACCACATCTACGCGCCGGCCGAGTTCGAGCGCGATGTCGCCGACAGCGACCTCCGACTCGTCTCGATGGAGCTGTCAAGCGGCAACTGTTACGGGGTTGTCGAGCCAGAAGGGAAACGCACTTAATTGCCTTCCATCTATGGACGTGTACGTTCGCACTCGGGCGAAACACAGTCCATCTGGTCTGTGTCCGCACGAGTGAGCGTGCGGCAGTGGTGAGCGGTTCCGACGGAATCGCGAGGCACGCCGTGAAGACGCGAAGCGATGGGCGGCGGTGGTCTAGTGGTAGGACCTGAGCCTTCCAAGCTCATGGCCCGGGTTCAAATCCCGGTCGCCGCATCCTGCGAGGAACGGACGTGACGAGCGGATGCTGTACGGAGGGATTTGAATCACGCGAGACGAGTGCAACGAGTCTCGCCATCGGGTTCAAATCCCGGTCGCCGCATTTTGCTGTGAGCACAACCGCGAACAGCAAATGCTGTACAGAGGGATTTGAACTACGGAAATCCGAGCGACAGCGAGGATTTGCAGTCGAGTTCAAATCCCGGCCGCCGCATTCTGTGTCAGCAAAAACGATCAGCCGAGGCGTTATCAGGCGTTTTGAACTTCGTCGACGTCTCGCAGCCATCTTCGTAGCTCCCAGACGCCGTCACTCCGGTTCGACGGCAGCCTCCTCAAACTCCGCCCAGTCGTCGCCCATCCACTCCTGGAGGCGGTCGGTGACGCCGGCGAAGTCTTCCCCATCCTCGAAGGACTCGACGACGACCCAGCCGTCGCCGTCGCGGTCGTAGCCGAGGCTGTAGCCGCGGTCGCCGTCGATGATAACGACGAACGCGGCTACCACGTCGAGGTCGGGGAAGAACCCGACTGGCGCGAAGCCGTAGTCGTCGTGCTGGGCTTCGAGGGCCGAGATCTCGCTCGTCGAGAGCGGTCTGTCCGGCAGCGAGTCCGTCAGTTCTGTCATTACGTCGCAGTCGTGGGGAGAGGATTGAAAGCGTTTCGAGCGGGGCGCGACCGGGGAACCTCAAAGTGTGAGTCGGACATAACTTCGGCCAACATTGAAGTATTATCATGACTTTTGTTAACATGGAGCTTCCTACGCTCCCGGCGGGAACGACCGTCGTACCATCCGGGATTGGCATCGGCGGACGATCATCGCCGGTGGAGACTGGCCACTCCACCGGCCACGTATCGCTTTGGAACTAACGGCAGACGGAGCAGCTGACACCTCACCCCCACCCCCACCCCTTTCCCTGCTCCCGATTTTCGAGGTGGTTTCGATGTACCAGTCCATACGTTGACCTGATAGGGCCGGCGAGGGCCGGAGGGATTTTCTGCCAGTACGCGTAGCGTCGGGTATGGACGCCGCGCGGCTCCCCGGGACCAGCGGACCCGAGCAGATAGTCGCGCACGTCGACATGGACTGTTTCTACGCCGCCTGCGAACAGCGGCGGGAGCCGGCACTCAGGGGCGAGCCGCTCGTCGTGGGGATGGGCTACGAGAACGGCGCGACCCACGGGGCCGTCGCGACAGCGAGCTACGAGGCGCGGGCGTACGGCGTCGAATCGGCGATGGCGATTTCTGAGGCGCTGGAGCGGCTCCCACGGAAGGTCGACGCCGTCGAGGACCCGGCTCTCGATGTCGAGGATGCTGGGTTCTACCGCCCGGTCGAGATGGACTTCTACGAGTCCGTCGCCGCGGATGTCCGGGACATCCTCCATGCAGAAGCGGACGTCGTCCGCGAGGTGAGCATCGACGAGGCGTATCTGGATGTGACCGAACAGGTCTCCTGGGAGACCGTCGAGTCGTGGGCACAAGACCTGAAAGACACCATCGAATCGGAGGTGGGCGTGGCGGCGAGCGTCGGCGTCGCGCCGACGATGAGCGCCGCGAAGGTGGCCAGCGACCGGGACAAGCCAGACGGTCTAGTCGTCGTCGAGCCCGGGGCTGTCCGGGAGTTCTTTGATGACCTCCCCGTCGAGGACGTCCACGGCGTCGGCCCGGTCACCGCCAGAGAACTCGATTCGCTCGACATCGAGACCGCAGGAGACTTGGCGGCCGCCGATCCGGAACTGCTGGCCGACCGCTTCGGCGAGCGCGGCCGCGAGATACGACGCTACGCCCGCGGCGAGGACGAGCGGTCGGTGACTCCGAAAGGCGACCCCAAGAGCCTCTCGCGGGAGTCCGCGTTCACCGACGCGACGGCCGAGATGGAGGCCAAGTGTCGACAGGTTCGCACCCTCGCCGACGCTGTCGCCGACCGCGCACAGCGAAAGGGCGCGCGCTACCAGACCATCGGCATCAAGGTCGTGACGCCGCCGTTCGACGTGAACACGCGCGCCCGGTCGCTCCCCGGCCCGGTCGAGGAGCCCGACCTTGTCAGGCGCGTCGCGCTGGACCTGCTCGGTGAGTTCGACGACGACCCGGTGCGGAAGGTCGGTGTCCGCGTCTCGAACCTTGATTTCTCGGCCGGCGAGCAGGCCAATCTGGACGGGTTCAGCGGCGACGCTGGAACCGAGGAGACGACCGATAGCTCCGTCGCCGACAACAGCTCGGAGACGGCTAAAGAACAGGACGAGGAAGGACAGGTCGGTCTCGGAACGTTCGGTGACAGCGAGGTTGCCGGAGATGCGATAGATGAAGATGGAGACCCCGCTGACACTCACATTTCACTCCCGCCCGGCCAGACCACGCTCGCGGATTTCTAATACTGTCGGCTGTAACTATTTCAAGATAATCGCCACCCCGAGGTGACGAAATTCTTCACAGGCTTACAGCCGGCAGTATAAGGGCTCTCAGGCGACACCGTGTTCCAGATTCTCCAGGAGTTTTCCGACGAACAGACCGGCTCGCGGTGAGATAGTGTCGTCTGCTGGGACCGCTGTCGGATGCGCGGCCAGCGTGTCGACGAACCGCTGGCTGTGGGTCATCGCGTGTAACATATCGACTACGTCGACCACCAGCCCCTCGTCGCTGGTATCCATCCCGGCGTACCGCTCCTTCTCGGCCTCGGAGTAGGTGATCGTCCAGGCCGGCCCGCCGGCGGCCGTGACGATGTCGTCGAGCGGAGCCACTTCCAGCAGGCCGTCGTCACTCCCGACGTACACGGTTCCGTCCTCGACGAACGTCTCGTATCTGTCCATGGACAGCCCCACCGAACGAGTGTGTCAAGGTGTCCCACCACAATAGCCGTTACCCCGTCTCGGGCTGACTGGCACCGCTCACAGTCTGTTTCGCGTTCGCATCTCGTCGTACCCGGGACACTGTCGGTCAGCACAACCGGTTTACAACTGTCGTTTGTCAGGGAAGATATGGTTGAGTTCGGACCACGCGACCGCGAGGCGGTCTACAAGTCCATCTACTCGCGACGGGATATCAGACGATTTTCCGCGGACTCCGTTCCTGATGACGTTCTGACGCGGATCCTTGATGCCGCACACAACGCGCCCAGCGTCGGGTTCTCGCAACCGTGGGATTTCGTCGTGATCGAGGACGAACAGACGAAGTCAGCGGTCGCCGCGATTGCCGAACGGGCGATAGCCGCCGCACGCGAAGGCTACGAGGAGCCGCGCAAATCCGATTTCGGCCAGTTGAAACTGGAGGGGATAACCGATGCCCCGGTGAATATCTGTGTTACCTGTGACCCCACTCGCGATGCGCCACACGTCCTCGGCCGGAATACGATGCAGCGAATGGACGTCTATTCGACGTGTCTCGCCGTACAGAACCTCTGGCTCGCTGCCCGTGTCGAGGGCATCGGTGTCGGCTGGGTCTCGTTTCTGTATCCCCACGAACTCCGTGCGGTGTTGAACATTCCACACCACGTTCAGCCTGTGGCCTACCTCTGTGTCGGCTACCCGGAAGACGGCTTCCCTGCTGAACCGGTACTGCAACGGGAAGGCTGGCGTAGTCGCATCGACAGAACGGAACTGGTCCATTACGACGAGTGGGACCCCAGTCGGACGCCCGAAACGAAGTCATAGCGGCGTCGGTAACCGAAGCCCGATAGCACACGAGAATTTGAAGCCCGAGCGAACGAAACCTCGGACTGGCTTCGAACTGTTTGCCTTGCGTCCAGACCTGTTCCATAGCTGATGGGCGTCTGACGGAGAGTTATGGGGCCTGCGCGTCTCATTCGTGACAGAAACGCATGGCAGAGACCGAACAGATAACTGTCGCGACGACGAGCGCGGGGCCGGGTGGGACCGGTGAGCCGGGCGAGACCGTCAATCTCCCGGTGGTGGAACTGCTGACCGGCCGGGGGTTCATCACCGGCAAGAGCGGGTCCGGGAAGTCGAACACGGCGAGTGTCATCGCCGAGAAACTGCTGGACAACGGGTTCGGCCTGCTTATCGTCGACATCGATGGCGAGTACTACGGTCTGAAAGAGGAGTACGAGATCCTCCACGTCGGCGGCGACGAGGAGTGTGACATCCAAGTCACCGAAGACCACGCCGGCAAGATCGCCTCGCTGGCGCTGGAACAGAACGTCCCGATCATTCTGGATATCTCGTCGTTCCTTGACGAAGAGGAGGCAGAGACGCTGCTGACCGAGGTCGCCAAGCAACTGTTCGCCAAGGCGAAAAAGCAGAAACAGCCGTTCCTGATGCTCGTCGAGGAGTGTCACGAGTGGATGCCCGAGAAGGGGTCGATGGGCGAGGTCGGGAAGATGCTCATCAAGATCGGAAAGCGCGGCCGGAAACACGGGCTCGGTATCGTCGGCATCAGCCAGCGCCCGGCCGACGTGAAGAAGGACTACATCACCCAGTGCGACTGGCTGGTCTGGCATCGGCTGACCTGGAACAACGACACGAAAGTGGTCGGGCGCATCCTCGACAACCAGTACGCGGACGCCGTCGAGGACCTGGACGACGGGGAGGCGTTCATGATGAACGACTGGGCCGAGCAGGTCAGCCGGGTCCAGTTCCACCGCAAGCAGACGTTCGACGCCGGCGCGACGCCCGGCCTCGACGACTTCGAGCGCCCGGAACTCAAGTCCGTCAGCGACGACCTCGTCTCCGAACTGGAGACCATCAGCGAGGAACAGCAGGAGACGGAGAACCGCATCAAGGAACTCCGCGAGGAACTGGACAAGAAGAACTCCCGCATCGCCGAACTGGAGGCGGAACTGCAGGACGCACGCGACCTCTCGCGGATGGCCGAGCAGTTCACCGAAGCGATGCTGGACCAGGCCGAGGACTACAACCCCGGCCGGACGGAACAGGAGAAAATGCGCCGCCAGCGCGAGCGGTTCGCCGACTCGTCGGATTCAGATAGCGAGGCAGATGCCGACGGCCCCCGTGACGAGCAGTCCCCGGAGCCGGACGAGACTGCCGACGCCACGTCCGGCGGCGGGTTCGGCGACGCGTTCAGCGCCTTTGCCGAGGACGGGGCCGCGATGAACGGCGGCAGCGCCAGTGACGGTGCGGAGACGAACGGCCACGCCGCAAACGCTGACACAGCGACGAACGGGGCCAGCGCAGACAACGGTGCCGCGGCCGTGTCAGTGAATGGGGTGGCCGATACAGACACGACCGACACCGACGACGAGGACCTGAGAGCAGCCATCGCCGAAGCCGTCGAAGCCGAGGAGTCGAACGGGGCAACTGGGTCCGCTGAAGACGAGTCTCCGTCCGACTTCGACGGTCCTGCCGTCTACGGCGACTTGCGTGCCGACATCGAAGAGTTAGACCGAAAGACCCGCCGAATGCTCGCGTACTACCGCGAGCAAGGCCCCGGAACGCCGCTGAACGCCCACTTCTCGGCCGGCGGCTCCGGCGACCGGACGGCGGCCTACGCGCGAAACAGGGAACTCCGGCTCCGCGAACTGGTCGAACACGTTGGCCGCGGGAAGTACGATTCCCGGCTCGCGGCGCTGGTTCGAGAAGAGAGCGACCGTCGACTCGACGAGGATGAGGTAGAGTCGGTTGTCTCCCGACTCGAATCTGCGTTTCTGGACGGAAACGGCGACTGAAAAGGTAGTACCGCGATAGCGGCGATTTTACAGTAACGGTTCGACGAGGTCTTCGAGCGCCGCACGCGGGTCGTCGGCCTTCGCGACGCCACTCGCCAGCAGAACACCGCTCGCGCCGAGGTCGCTCGCCGAGACGAGGTCCTCGCCGGTCGAGATGCCGGCGCCACAGAGCACGTCCACGTCACCGTTGACGCGGGCGGCGGCGTCGACTGCGCCGGTCACGATGTCCGGATCGGCCTTACTGACAGGCGTGCCGGTGCCGATGAGTTCCGGCGGTTCGACGGCGACGCCGTCGGGGTCGAGCGCGGCGGCCGCACCGATCTGTGCGGGGTTGTTCGCACAGACGATCGTTTCGAGGTCCGCGCGGTCGGCGGCGTCGAGCGCCCCGTCGATGTCCGCCAGTTTGAGTCGGTTCTCGGAGTGGTTCAGGAGCGTGCCGACGGCACCGGCGTCCGCAGCGGCCTCGGCGAGCGTACTGCCGGTGTGGCTGCCGTGCTCGACAGCGCTAACGTGCTGGGCCCACGTCTCGACGCCGGTCTCCGCCACAGCGCCGATCTGTGCGGCCTGTGGCGCGACGGCAACGCGAACGCCGGAATCGTCGCTGACGTCCGCAGCGGCGGTCGCTACTTCCACTGGATCACAGGGGTACGCCTTCAGATTGACAAGGACGAACATACGAAACGCACCGGCTGCTGTGGGGAAATAGGTTGCGAAGCCGCCGTTTGGCGTGCCTACTACTGCGCCGTCGTTCCATCTCGATCCACCGCTCGGGGATGACAATTATTACGCTTCGGCCGAGACAAGAAACGAGACAAGCCGTGACAGCAGGGGATGACGACACACCGACCGTTCTGATAGTTGAAGACGAGCAACATCTGGCCGATCTGTACACCGATTATTTGTCCGACCAGTATCACGTTCAGACGGCCTACAGCGGCGAGGAAGGACTGGAACTGCTGTCGCCCGACATCGACGTGGTGCTGCTCGACCGCCGGATGCCGGTCGTCTCCGGCAACGAAGTGCTCGCACAGATAGAGGAGAAAGGCCTTCGATGCCGCGTCGCGATGGTCACCGCTATCGACCCCGACTTCGACATCATCGAGATGCGCGTCGACGACTACCTCGTCAAGCCGGTCACTCGCGACGACCTTCTGGAGGTCGTCGATCGGCTGTACAAGATCCGGGAGTACAACGACAGACTCCGGACACTCACGTCGAAAAAGCTCAAGCGCAACGTCCTCCGCGTCGAGAAGACCGACCGGGAACTGGAAGATAGCACGCGGTATCAGGAACTCCAAGACGAGATCGAGCGCATCTCGTCGAACGTCGAGTCGCTCGCGGACGAACTCGACGTCGAGAAAGACGACCTCCAGCTGTAACCTAGTCCTTCCGCTTCACGACATCGCCGAGCGTGTACTCGCCGTCGCTGCTGCCGCCGGACCACTCCGTCTCGTCGGCACTGCCACCGGCGCTCAGCGAGATGTCGAGCGCGCTCTCGAGCTTCTTCTGGACGTCGTCGCTGGGCAGGGAGTTCCCCTGTTCGAGCTTCCGAATCAGGCTCGCCTTCTCGTTGAGTTGCTTGGCGAGTTCCTCCTGGCTGAGTCCTTGGGACTCCCGACCCTTGCGGATCCGGTCGTGGTAATCCTGTGCGATCTCGTCCATCTCGTCGAACATATCCCGACGGCGGCCACCGGACCCGCCACCACCCGAGGAACTCGACGAGGAGGACGAACTCGACGACGATGACGAGGAGGACGACGTCGAGTACTTCGTCGACGTGGACGACGTCTCCTCCGTCTTGACCTCCGTGCCGAAGTCGGTACACTCGTCACAGACGTCGAGTTCGGCTCCCTCGATTTTGACGCGGTTCGGAGACGAAACCTCCGTCCCGCACATCTCGCACTGAACCATACCGACGGCTTGGACGGGGCGCGGTTTGAATGTTACCCTGCGCACGCTGGCGCTGGGAATCCTGTTCTCACGTAGACAGGCTTCCTGTTTCGATGACGTGACTTGCAGACATTTGCTGAAGATCAGCGGTGTCCGTAGCGGTCACAGTCTCCACAGGCGTTGATTCGGGCCATCCCAGCCCTAGTTCAGAAAACCCCCTTTGCAAGACGTTCATCGCTGCATTCGCATCCCTATCTGTCTCAAACCCACATGATGGACAGGAGTGTTCCCGGACCCAGATGGACTTCGATGACTCCACACCACACACCGCACATTCTTTTGTCGTCCCTGCTGCTTCGACCTGCACAACGTGCGTACCGTACAGATCGCCCTTGTATTCAAGCAAAGTGATTAACTGTCGCCACGCCGCATCCTGCTTGTTCCGACCGTTTCCATCCGCTCGAAGCATACTCTGAACGTTCAAGTCCTCCACAAACACGGCATCGTACTCCTTGACGAGCCACGTCGTTATTTTGTGCTGGTAGTCCAGTACTTTCCGGTGGATGTCGCGTTTGGCCTTCGCCACTTCGACTCGCTGATTCTCGTAGTTGTTCGACCCATGTTCTTTCCGCGAGAGTTTGCGGTGCGCACGTCGGAGTCGTTCGTATTCGCCTTCGAGATCGAGCCAATCCACGGTCTTCCCGTCGCTGGTATGGATGTAGTTCAAGATGCCGAGGTCAATACCCACGCTGTTGCTCGGGTTGAGTGAGTCCACATCGGGCTTCTCGGGCAAGTTAGCGTCGTCGATTTCCAACCCAAAGGAAACGAACCACTCACCGGTAGTCTCTTTCTTGAACGTGGCTTCCTTTATTGAGGAACCAGCAGGGATTGGACGGGAGTACCGTATTTTGACCCATCCGACTTTGCTGAAGCGAACGTACGCAAACCCGTCTTGGCCCCTCTTTTCATCGAGGTCGAAACCAGACTGGTTGTACGTCACGCTCCGGTAATCGGTGGGTGCTTGCCGTTTGAGACGACCAACGGTGTGCCCGTTCTCTTTTTGTTTACGAAGGTTCGAGAGGTTGCGGTGGAAGCGGGCAACGGTAGCTTGCGCGGCTTTCGAATACGTTTCCGCGAACACTGGCCATTTTTGCTTCCACTCAGGGAGTTTGTTGTTCTGGTCGAACTCACTCGGCTTAGCATCCACGGGGCTGTTCGTGTAGTCCCATCGGACGTGGTTGTATAGTTGGCGATGAATATTTACCTGATGTTCCAGTTCGTCCGCTACCCCTTCTGTCGGATAGGCACGGTAGCGGTAACTGTGTTCCATCGCTATCCTTGATTGTCAACATGTTTATTTAATGGTTTGTGACATGGAGTTTCGGCTTCATCCCCGTTCATGGTGTGTCGGGGGATTCGCCACGCTGATCAGTATAAATAGTGCACTGGTCGTTCTCAGCGGGATGCCGGTCCGTCAATTGCTGAACCGATGTTCAGTCGAGCGCCCGCATCGCGTGGTAGAACCGCTGTGCGGCGGTGACGTGGCCGACGACGGCGAACACGACCAGCAGCCAACCGACCAGCGTCAGGCCGGCCAGCGCGGTCGGGACGAACGCTGCGATGCCCGTGACAACGCCGACGAGCGCAAGCCGGTCGGCGCGACCGAGCAGGCCGCCGTACACGCGGTCGAGGCCGACCGCCTGCGCCTGGGTCCCGAGATAGGAAGTCATCAGAACGCCGGTGACGGCGGCGATGCCCAGTTCCCACTGGCTCACGCCGGCGGCGAGGCCGACGATGATACCGATGTCGGCGTAGCGGTCGAGGACGTGGTCCAGCAGGTCGCCGCCCGAAGACGCGACGTTCAGCTCACGCGCGAGCGCGCCGTCAACGAGGTCGAGCCAGCCGTTCAAGAAAACGAGGACGGCCCCGCCGAGATACAGCAGGGGTTCCCGCGCCGCGACGGCGTACACCCCGCCCGCTCCGAGGGCCAGCAGGAACGCGATGACGCTGACGCCGTTCGGGGAGAGGCCGACTCCTTTGGCGGCGCTGACGAACGGCCCGAGCGCGCGGTCGGCCAGCGGGCGGAACTTGTCGAGCGTCATAGCCAGTCGATGTAGGAGACGGTGCCCGCGCTTGGTTCGCGCTTTCCGTCTACGACCGCCTGGATTTCGCTTGCCACCGCGTCGGGGTCCCGGTCCGTCGTCTCGATTTCGTACACCGATTCCATGCCGTGCTCCTCGACGGCTTCCCCGAGGATGACATCGAGGGCTTCGGACTCCGCGTTCTCGTAGGCCTTCGAATCGTCGTCGCCGCGCTCCCGGAGCCGCTCGACGATGGTCTCAGGGTGGGCTCGCAGCACAATCACTCGGTCGGCGTCAAAGTGATGCGCGAGGTGGGACTCGAACAGCACGTCGTCGCGGCCGTCGAGCCACTCGGACAGGCTGTCGAGGTCAGCGACGAGGCTCCCGCGGTCCTCGTCGATGCCCGTGGAGAACCCCTCCTCCTTGATGACGTCGTTGAGGTGGAGTACGTCGAGATCGATATCGAGGTGCTCTGTCGCCGTGGTCTTTCCCGTGCCCGGCGTCCCGGTAACGGCGACTCTCACGGCTCGACCACCTCGATGACCTCGTTCAGTACCGAGACGGCGCGTTCCGTGTCCTCGCGCGTCCCGCAGGTGATACGGATACATTCCGGTAGCCCGAACGAAGAACAGTCGCGGATGATGACGCCCCGCTCCTGTGCGGCGTCCGCGACGGCCGACGCGTCACCGACCTCTGCGAGAACGAAGTTCCCTGCGCTGTCCCAGGTCGGCGCGTCGAGTTCCGCGGAGAGGTACTCCCGAGCCCACGAAGCAGTTTCGACGGAGCGTTCGACGTGCTCGTCGTCATCGAGCGCCGCCAGCCCGGCCCGGCAGGCGAGCTCGCTCGCCGAAAAAGGCGTGTTGATGCGGGCGTAGGCGTCGGCCCAGTCCTCGGGGACCACTGCGTACCCAAGGCGAATCCCCGCGAGCCCGTAGGCCTTCGAGAACGTCCGCAGGAGCGCGACGTCGTCACGGTCGTCCAGCAACGACCGCTTGCTCGGCCGCTCGGTGAACTCCCCGTAGGCTTCGTCGACGACGACGAGGGTCTGTTCGTCGGTCTCTTCGGCAATCGTTCGGACCGCGTCGGTCGTAAACTCCGCCCCGGTCGGGTTGTGCGGACTGGTGAGGTAGACGATGCGCTCGCCGTCGTAGTCCTTCAGGACGGTGTCGGCGGTCTGTGCGAAGTCGTCGGCCTTCGAGAGCGTGTACTCGTTGACCTCGCCGTGGTGATAGCGGGCGCTCATCGCGTAATATGCGAAGCCCGGCGACGGGACGAGCACGTCCTGGCCGGGGTCGAGCATCGCCCGGGCGAGGCAGTCCAGCGCGCCGTCCCCGCCGTTGCTCAGCCACACCTGCTCGGGCGTGACGTCCCACAGCTCCGCCAGTTCGTCGACGAGGTCGGCGTGGGACGCCTTCGGATAGGAGTGCATCCGCTCGGCCGCCCCGCGGATCGCCTCGACGGCGTTCGGGCTCGGCCCGTACATGTTCTCGTTCGACGCCAGCTTCACCATGTCGTCCGGGTCGAGACCGAGCTCCCGGGCGACCTCCTCGATACCGCGACCTGCCCGATAGACAGTGTGAGCGGAGAGGTCCCGTGGTTCCATGGCTGTGCAAAACGGACGGGGCGGCTTAAGCGTGCTCACATCGGGCGTGGCCGCGGCTCCCCGGACAGTCACGCACAGAAATCCGCTGGCGGCCTCCCGTGTGAAACCTGTCGATGACGGGTGAGACACGGAATAGCACGCTCCCCACCGAAGCCCTGTCAGTCAGTGGTAATGAGCGTTACGGTGGGCTACCGTTCAGTCCCGTGAGTCCGTCCCCACCGAAAACGGTAACACACCGTAGACCATGATTGCGTCCAATGCCGCTTCTCATCGATATCCGGAAACTCACGCTCATTACGCGGCTCATCCAGGACGGGGCCGAACAGGTCGCCGATTCGCTGGCGACGCTGGCCGGCGTCGACGCCGCCGTCGAGATCAAGAGCCTCTCCTTTGTCCAGCCGGAGGACATCGCCACCGAAATGGGCGGCGGGAATATTTACAGCGCTCGCGTCCGGCTGACAGAGCCGCCCTACGGCGTCTTCTTGATGACCTTCGAGACGGAGACGGCCGCCGAAATCGCGGAGCTGATGACCGGCTCTAGCGTCGACGACGGGTTCACACAGCTCCACGAGTCCGCGCTGCAGGAGATGTGCAACATCCTCACCTCGGGCTTCATCGACGGCATCGCGAACACGCTGAACGCGACTATTAACATGGGGACGCCGACGGTCGTACAGGACGACGCGACCGAAATCGCAGACAAGGCCCTCTCGCACGTCCGCCGGGACTCGCTGACAATCGTGCTCGACTCGCTCGTCGACATCAAGGAGAGCGACGTGGCGTTCTCGCTCCGCATCTTCCTCATCCCCGATCCCGGTTCGTTCGTCCACCTCATCGACCAACTGGACTACGACACCGACCGCGAGACGCACATCTCGGCTGACACCGACGCGGTCAAAGAACTCGATATGTCCGGTGACGCGGACGCCCTCGATGCCTTCGATTCCTCGGAGTAACCATACCGAACCCACGACGTTGAAGGGGGTCGCGTCCAACCGCCGTATATGAGTGTCGTAAACGCGGCTGTCTTCGGGGTGCACCTGATATTCGCCGCGCTGTGGGCTGGAACCGTGTTGTTCATGACCTACGCCGTCCTCCCGACGGCGCTGAACGGCGACTCCTCGCCGGGGCCGCTGTTGGCGATTACCGGGAAGCTCAAGACGGTGTCACGGGCGAGCGCGCTGCTCCTGTTTCTGACGGGCGGGCATCTGGCAGCGACCCGCTACACCGCCGAGTCGCTGACGGGGACCGGGCGCGGCCACCTCGTCATCACGATGATCGTCCTGTGGTTCATCCTGGCCGGCCTCGTCGAAGTCGGGGCCTCGAAGCTCAGTGACGGCTTCAATCAGCAGAAGGTGCGCGAGCCGGCCCGGAACGCACGCCCGTTCCTGCTGGGAGCGTCCGTTGTGTCGATTCTACTCCTGCTCGACGCCGGCGCGATTCTCGGCCTGTACTGAACGGCCGGCATATCGGTTGCCGATCGCTATGCAGACAGACCTGTATCAGCAGATACAAATCACCATCCGGCGTACCAGTACCCAATGTGGCCGTGGGGACATCTCGCTGTGGCCTACCTCGTTTACGTCGTCTACACTCGCCTTGACCCGACCCGTCGCCAGACGGCGGCGACGCTGACCGCGCTGGCGGTGGGGTCGCAGTTCCCGGACCTGATCGACAAGCCCCTCGCCTGGACGTTCGGCGTCCTGCCGTCCGGGCGGTCGCTCGCTCACTCGGTGTTCACTCTCCTCATCCTCGCCGTGGTCCTGCACCGACTCGCCGTCAGATATCGCAGAACGGACCTCTCAAAGGCATTCACCATCGGTGCGTTCGCACACCTTGACCGACATGAGTCCGACAGCGGTGGCGGGACTGCTCAGCGGTGATCTGACACAGTTCCAGTGGCTTCGCTTTCTCGTCTGGCCGCTTCAGCCACCGCCGCCGTACGCCAATGACACCTCCTTCGTCGAGCAGTTCGCCTCGCTCTCCATCGAGCCGTACGTCCTGTTCCAGTTCGGGCTGTTCGGCCTCGCCATTTCCGTGTGGCTCGCTCACGGTGCACCCGGTTTCGGGGCGGTCACTCGCCGGGGCAAGGCGATGTTCTCCGAACTTGCCGACTAAAGCCGCTCTGCAACGTGGTCCGCACACTTCAGCGCGAGCGCAGCGATAGTCAGCGTCGGGTTCATCGACCCGGCGGTGACGAACACCGACGAGGACGCGATCGAGAGGTTCGCCACGTCGTGGGTCTGCAACTGTGGGTTGACTACGCTCTTTTTGGAGTCAGTTCCCATCCGCGTCGTGCCCATGTGGTGGTACGCCGGCCCGGTGTCCGCCGGCCCGACCGTCCATGAGATGTCGACGCCCAGCTCCGACAGCACGGCGTGTTGAATCTCGTTCGCACGACTGAGCGACCGTTCCAGTCGCTCACCCCACGACCACTGGATGTCCGGAACTGGATTGCCGAGATCGTCTGTCGTCGACGTGTCCAGCGTCACCCGGTTTTCCTTCCGCGGCGGCTGGCCGACCAGCCCGCCCATCGCGATGCTGTTGCCGTAGCTCTCGCGGAGGCTCGACAGCAGCGTGTCGCCCCACTCCTCGCCGGAGAGCGCGAGTTCGACCGGCGACGGGCCGGCGTAGTTCAGAAACTCCAGTTTGAGGGGTGACAGCGCTTCGTCGGTGGCCCCGATCACCGTCTCGCCGTCCGCGACGCGCTCGACTGCCTGCCCGGGGTCGTCGTAGAACTGGTGGCACTCGCTCGTGAGAAAGCCGACGTGGTTCTGGCGCGTTTCTCGGTCGAGGGTGCCGCCAGCGCCGGCAAACAGGTGGTCCATGAAGTAGTGGCCGACCAGTCCCGAACTGTTCGCCAGCCCCTCGGGGTGGTCTTCGCTCGTCGACAGCAAGAGGAGCCGCGGCGTCTCGACGCCGCCCGCCGCGATGACGAACTCGCGGGCCGTCTGGCGATGTTCGGTCCCGTCCGGCGTCGCGTAGACGGCCGCCTCGACGCGCCCGTCGGCGTCGGTCACGAGGCGCTGGACCGGCGCGCGGTCGATGACGCGTGCCCCCTCGGTTTCGGCGTCCTCGATGTGGACGCTGGCGTCGTATTTCGCGCCGGAGGGACAGACCGGCTGGCAGGTCCCGTAGCCGACGCATGGCCCCCGGCCGTCGTACGGCTCGGAGTTCCGAGCGTTGGGCACGGAGTGCATCGTGATGCCCAACCGTTCGCAGGCCTCGGCGAACAGTGAGTCGCTGTACGACGGCGGAAAGCCATGCATCGGGTACTCGCCGTCTCGCGGCGGCGCGAAGGGGTTGTCGGCGTCGCCGGCGACTCCAAGCGCCCGCTCCGCGTCGGCGTAGTACGGCCGCAGGTCGTCGTAGCTGATCGGCCACGCCGGGTCGTCGGTGTCGTGGCTCCCGTCGAAATCCGACGGGTGCAACCGCATCACCATCCCCTGCCAGTGCAGCGTCGACCCGCCGACCCCTTTCACTCGCGAGATATTCAGCGGGTAGTACCGCTCGCCGCTCGCACTGAATGCGTCGCGGTCCCCGCCCATCTCCCAGACAGAGCCGTGGTCGCCGGGCCGGATCGCCTGTTCCATCTGCTGCTCGCGCTTCGACCTGTCGAACCGCGGCCCGGCCTCCAGCACGACCACGTCGCGACCGTCGCTGGCGAGTTGGCTCGCGACGAGTGCCCCTGCCGGCCCGGCCCCGACGACACAGACATCCGCCCGCTCGGACGGCTCCCGGTCCATTTCAGCAGGAGTTAGGTAAGCCTAAACTTATACGTTGGCATCTCAGGCGTCGTCTGTCCGGTGGCGAAGATTCGGTTCGCTCCTCTCTCTCGTTCGTCGCAGAACGGGCGTGGCGGGACTGAGCGAAACCGAAGGTTTCGCGAGGGTCGCCACGGCCGCGAGTGTGTTTCGAGCGGACGCGAGAAACCACGAGCGGGCGTGGCGGGATTCGAACCGGACCGAGACTCGCTCCGCTCGTCTCGTAGGGTTCGAATCACCGGGCCGTTTTCACGGCTCGCTGTCGCTCGCCGGAAAACGGGCGTGGCGGGATTCGAACCCGCGTTCTAGGGGTTAGGAACCCCTCGCCCTGGTCCACTAGGCCACACGCCCTATCGGGTGGTCGATTGAACGGTGAAAAATCCTTTCGTTATCACTACAGACCGCTGAAAACGGAGAAGTGGTCGAGATTACGTCTCGGTTTCCGTCGCCGTCTCGGTCGACTCGGCCGAGTCCACGGTAGACGCGTCGGTCCCCTCTGCAGCGCCGCCGTCACGCATCTCTTCGAGTTCCTGCTCGACTTCTTCGCGCCCTTTCTGGAACTCGCCCATGGCTTCGCCGGTCGACCGCGCTAGTTTCGGAATCTTGTTCGCGCCGAACAGCAGGACGGCGATGAGGAGGATGACCATCATCTCCGTCGTCCCGGGCATCCCCGGGAACAGTACTCCGGATGTCCCTAACATTGTATCCGAAGGTTACGTGGTTGCTATTATAACCTTTTTGCTCAGGACGGCCTGGCAGGCGAGTCACTGCCGTCGAGACCGACTCTCCAGTACTGTCTGGCGTGGGCAGCAGACAGACCGGTAGTCATAACCGAGCCGTGGCCGCTTGGTCTGTCGAAACGGCCTCGCCGGGAACCGACGGCGAGGCCTGACACAGGAGGAGTGGGGCAATGGGTGTGGCTCGGAAGCGGCAACACGAGGTATTCGGTCTCTGACTTCCCGGTGTCACTGGCTTGGGTTGGCACGTCGACAGATACACCGCAGCATGTCCACGGGACTGAGTCGATAGCTGGGGCTGTTCAGGTGACACGATTTCCGTGGCCATGTCCGGCGTCGGGTTTGCCTGCGTGCGGGTTCGCACCCGCAGTACCGGCTACACGGTCCTGTCAATTTATTATATTCTGGTTAAGCCACTGCTCATACTGTCGGCTGTAAGTCTGTGAAGAATTTCGCTCGGGGTGAGGAATATCTTGAAATAGTTACAGCTGACAGTATCACCAGCCACAGCGCCGGGCAGGTGCACTCTCCGCCCGGGGATATAACTACCGTCGGGCGCTCAGAGAGACCAGATGCCGGCCGATAGTCACACGATGGAAGTCAGGAGCGGGGAAGAGGTAACAATTCGACCGATCAAACCGGTCGGAGAGGACGTCGTTCGGGTCGATATCGAGGCTGACGGGGTGTGGCGACTCGATATCACGCGCGAGGGCGAAATCGCAGACATCGTCACGACCCGCGACGCGGACGGGACACTCGCGGACCGCGAACTGCCGGAGTGGATCGACGAGGTCACGGCGAAGTTCGCGCAGTTCTGATTCGGGACTCGTCCGCGTCGGAAAGGGTTTTATCTGCCACGACCCAGGTCGCCAGTATGGTCTCAGTCGGAGACGCTGCACCCGATTTCACGGCACCGATCGCAAACGGCGACGTTGACGAGATAACGCTGTCCGAGGCGCTCGACGACGGGCCTGTCGTGCTCGCGTTCTTCCCGGGCGCGTTCACCAGCGTTTGCAGTCACGAGATGAACTCGTTCCAGGACCGACTCGACGAACTCACCGAGGCGGGGGCGACGCTGTACGGTGTCAGCATCGATACGCCGTTCTCACAGAACGCGTTCCGTGACGAACTGGGACTCGAGTTCGACCTCGTCAGCGACTCCGGGCGCGAAATCGTCGACGCCTACGACATTTCGATGGACTTCGAGGCGCTGGGCGTTCCGAACGTCGCCAAGCGGGCCGTCTTCGTTATCGACGAAGACCAGGAAGTCACGTACGCCTGGGTCAGCGACGACCCTGGCGTCGAACCGGACTACGACGAAGTCATCGACGCCGCCACCTGATCGCGCCGGTGGGGGATTTTTCGCTGTGGGTCGTCTGGGATGTGGTATGAGCGTTGACAACGACGACACCGGCGGCCGTATTTACGACCCCGAGGCAGACCACGCGTTCCCGGACGGGCGACTGAACGCAGTTCTCGACACCATCACGACTGACGAGGAGATCCAGGCGTATCTCGAAGCCCAGAACATCAACCCCGTCGCGCGCAAACAGTACAACGACCACGGCGCGAAACACATCGGTATCGTTCGGAACCGAGCGCTGTGCCTGTATGACCTCCTCAAGCAGGGCGGCGTCGAGTTCAACGGTGCGGCCGACCACGGCCTGGACGAGGCTGACGAGGCTGTCATCATCGCACTTGCGACGACGCTCCACGACATCGGGCACGTCGTCCACCGCGATTCACACCCGTATTATTCGATCCCGCTGGCGGCCGACATCCTCGATGACATCCTCCCGGAGTTCTACGGCATCCGTCAGGCGGTTCAGGTAAAGGGTGAGGTTCTCCATGCTATACTCTGCCATCACACCGAGGAAAACCCGCTGACGCTGGAAGCCGGCGTCGTTCGCGTCGCCGACGCGCTGGACATGGAGCGTGGCCGTTCACGTATCCCCTACAAACGCGGCGGCCGCGGTATCGATACCGTCTCCAGCCAGGCTATCGAGACGGTGACGCTGAGCCCAGGCGACGATTATCCCGTCCTCGTCGAAATTGCGATGAACAACGCGGCCGGCGTCTATCAGGTCGACAATCTTCTGAAAGCCAAGCTCAGGGACTCTGGCCTGGAGAAACACGTCCGTATCGTCGCGCTCAACACCCGGGAAGACGGCAACCAGATCGTCGAGCGAATCGAACTCTAAACCGGATCGACACAACGGTTTTGTACCGTGCTTCCCTAGCTATGTCTATGAGTCTCACACCCATGGATGAGCCACGGGGTGCCCGGGCCAGGACGGACGACGGCGACGTGCCGCCACCCTCGCTTTTGGACCGGGTCAGGTACCGCGTGCGCTCAGCCATTGAGACCATTTCGCTTGGGGAGAGGTGTTTTGAGTGGCTTGATACGCGTGGTCGAGACAAACCACAGTCGAAGATTCACACCGATGGGTTCGCTGACGACGTCGTTACGCCGCCGGAGTGTCCGTCGATTAGCGACCTTCCGACGCGGTCACGACCGTTTACCTATCCGACCCGAAATCACACGGAAACCAACACTGTTGACCTCATCGCGGTCGAATCTGGAGACCAGCTCACTATGACACATCCGGACAACTCTGCGGCGAAGATTTCGTCTGACGTGTGGGAATCTGTCGAGCAGTAAGTGCTTCTACTGTCCCGTTCTTGCGTCGCTGAGCGAACGGTTTCAGACCTTTCTGGCGGCGTTTGGAAAACGGAAACCAGCAGAACGACCGGTCGAGACCGCGGTCAGAGCTCGTACTGCGCGATGTTGCCGGAGCCACAGGCCGGGCAGGTCGAGCTATCCGTTTCGATAGTGGTTCCACAGCGTCGACACTCCAGATGTGACCGCTGTCGAGTCCCCACGACCCGGCGTAATCGCTCGATCATATTGCCAGACAGGGAGCCAGGCCCTATATAATCGGGTAATTCACGGTGAAAGTGAAAACCGCAGGACGTGACGCCAATTCTGATGGCCCGTCTGCCGGGCGTCTGACGCCGCTGTTCCACCGCCTGCCCTGTCCGTTCGCCCCAATTACGCGCGGGTCTGCTCACGCCGGTCCTGCCTGCCGGACGCGTACAGAAGCGTCAGGAACAGCCCAACCGCGAACAGCCAGACCACCACCAGCCAGAGCACTATCGATTGGCCCCCACTCCCAAGCATGAGTGGGAAGCGTCGCTGCCAGTATTTAATTAGTGACCCTGTATCCATTCCCGATACAGTGTCAAACAGTGGATTACGCCTTCGATAGCTGGTGGGTTCAGGGTGAGTCGTCCCCGAAATCGCCACACCGACTTGGCACGCACGAGGACTGCGCTCCTGTCGGCCGCGCAGTCCCGGACGCTCGTCCGGGGCACGCCCAGATGTTTTTGTTCACGCCGGCGTAGCCACGCCCGATGACGGGAATAGCCGCGTCCGAGCCCACTGTGACGACGTTCACGTCGACTGTCGACCGTATCGATACGACCGCTGTCGTGCTAACGGAGACGTACTTCTACGCCGAAGGCGGCGGCCAACCGGCCGACCGGGGAACACTCGGTGGCGTTGAAGTCGTCGACGTCCAGCACCGAAACGGCGATATCGTCCACAAACTGGCCGAACCGCCGGCGTTCGACCCGGGCGAGACAGTCGAGGGCCAGATCGACGCGGCGTTTCGGACGTACTGTATGCGTGCCCACACGGCCAGTCACGTCCTCTACGGCGCTGGTCGCCGGCTGCTGTCGGATCTCGGCTACGGCGGCTTCGATATCAGCGCGACAGTCTCGGACGACGACGAAGCCGCTGCCTTCGGGCCGTCTATCAGCGGGAAGGTGCGGGTGGATTTCGAAACCACAACGGAAATCGACGACGAGACGCTCACCGAACTCGAACGGCTGACCAACCGCGCAGTCTGGGAGTCCTACGACGTGACCTGGGAAGAAATCCCGCGTGGAGAGGCACTGGACCGCGACGACATCGCGTTCAACACGAAGACCGAAGAGGGAATCGAGGGCGAGACGGTCCGTGTCGTCACCATCGAAGACTGGGACGTGGCAGCCTGTGGTGGGACACACGTCGGGAACACGCGGGAGATCGGACCGGTGACGGTGCTCGGCCGGTCCAACCCCGGCGAGGGGCTGACTCGCGTCGAGTTCGCTGTCGGGCCGCGAGCGATCCGCCAGCGCGCGACCGAACACGAGCGGGCGATGACCGCCGCCAAGTCGCTGGATACGAACGTTTCGGAACTCCCGGCTGCTGTCGATAGCCTCCAGTTAGAATGTGACGATCTTCGGGAGACGGTGTCAACTCTCCGAGAGCGCCTCGTCGATTCTCGTCTCACTGACCTGCGCGACGACGCTATCGAAGCGGACGGGCGGACGTGGCTCGTCGGCACTGTCACGGGGCTCAACGCGAACGGACTGGCCGACCGAGCGGAGCAAGCCGTCGGTGACGACATCGATGTAGCTGCGCTGGTGGACGCTGACGGCCAGTATCTGGGCGTTGCGACGACCGGCGGCGTCGATGCCGGCGAAGTGGTCGACAGCGTGACGGCGGAGTTCGGTGGCGGTGGCGGCGGACGGCCGACAGTCGCACAGGGCGGGGGACTCGATGCTGCGGGGGACGATATCGTCGCGTTCCTCCGGGACCTGCCAGCGGCGCCAGACCACGGCGACTGACTCAATCGCCTCGGTTCGGCGTCCCGCTGAATCGTGCGACCTCGTTTCGCAGCGCATCCCGTTTCAACAGCCCGAACCCGACAAGGATACAGGCGAATCCGACACCCGTGTAGACCGTCGGTGTCTCACCGAGGAACAGCAGCCCAGTGGCGGCGGCGACGACTGGCGCGGCGTAGGAGACGAGATTGATCTCGATGGGCCCGAGCCGCTCCAGCAGGTCGAAGTAGATGAGAAAGCCGAGGGCGCTGGCGACGACAACCAGATACAGCAGCGCCAGCACGGCCTCAGCAGTCCACTGGACGTCGGAAATCGATTCGGAGGCCCCGAGGCTGACGCCGTGCATAAGCACCGCACCAAGGAGCATCGACCACGCCTCCATCGTCTCGATCTCTAAATCGTCGTCGAACCGCCGGGTCAGCACGCTCCCGAGGGCGAACGACGTGGTCGCGAGGAACACCAGGAACAGCGACACGGTTCGCGGGTCGAGGAGGTTCCCCGGGTCGGGGTTGCTGAGAACACCGACACCGACGAACCCGATGAGCAGGCCGACGATACCCAGCGCCGTGAGCCGTTCGTCCGGGAGGAACGCGCGGGCGAACCCAGTCGTGAGAATCGGCGAGAGGCTGACGACGATAGCGGCGGCGGCACTGGTGGTCCCTTGCTCGCCGACGAACAGGAAGATGTGGTACGCGGCGATCAGCAGTGAGCCGCCGATGCCCACGACGATCCAGTCAGTCCGACCCTTCGGGACCCACTGGTCGGTGGCGTACACCGCGTAGCCGAGCATCAACAGCCCGGCAAGGTCGTACCGGAACGCCGCAAACAGGACCGGCGGGAAGTACTCCAGCCCGGCTTTGATTGCAGTGAAGGCGCTGCCCCAGGCGACGGCGAGCGCGACGAAGAGGATGGCGTTACGGAACCGCATTTCCGGTCAGTCGGCCGCCTCGCCGTCGTCGCCCGGTTCGTACGTCTCGGCGAGCGCGTCGAGCGACTCGTGGTGTTCCGTTGTGTGTGGCGCGGTCAGCGGCGAGACACTGACCTTCCCGTCGACGACGGCGCGGCGGTCGGTCCCCTCGGGGTCGGGGATGTCGCCCTCGGCCATGTGCTCCCAGATGCGGTCGTGGAGCGTCACGGCGTCGCCCTCGCGGACGGCGTCCATCTCGTACTCGTGCGAGGGCCGCGTGACCGTCATCTGTGCGTCGCCCCACTCGGCAACGGGAGCGTTGATGTTCAGGTAGTCACACTGCTCGAACACGCCGGCGTCGACGGCGTGGTCGGCGAGATAGGTCGTCGCCTTGGCGGCCTCGCCGTAGCTGTCGCCGTTGGCCTCGATGTCCGCGAAAGCAGCGTCCTCGCGGACCGGGATATACATCGAGACGGCCATCGCCGGCACGTCGAAGAAGGTGGCCTCGACGGCGGCGCTGACGGTCCCCGAGCGGCCGAGGACGTACGCGCCGAGGTTCGCCCCGCGGTTACAGCCCGCGACCACGAGGTCGGTGTCGGTGACGAGCGCTTCGAGCCCCGCCACGACGCAGTCCGAGGGCGTTCCCTCGACGGCGTAACCGAGTTCGTGTTCGTGGACGGTCACTTCGTGGGAAATAGCCCGACCGACCGCACTCTGGTCCTCCGCCGGGGCGACCGCAGTCACGTCGCCGACTGTCGAGAGGCCGTCGTACACCGCCCGGAGGCCGGCGCTCTCGATGCCGTCGTCGTTGGTCAGCAGAATCGTCGGCTCGTCCATACGCTCCGTCAGGCCGTCTGCGAGAAAAGCCCACCGCTAGCGGGCGCGGTCGACGACCGTCTCGCCGTCGACGACGACGTTGTACGCCTCCTCGTCGTCGTTCCACAGCACCAGCGCGTTCTCGAAGGACAGCAGGTCGCCGTAGTCGGCTTTCCGGAGGTCTTCGTTCAGTATCGACGACTCGGTCAACACGGCGAAGTGGTCGACCTGTTGGCTCCCGTCGCCCAGCAGATACAGCGGATTGGCCTCCGCCCGTTCGGCGAGGTCGTGACTGAGTTTCACGCCCAGAAAGTTCACCCGGTCGGTGACGTAGTTCTCGGCGTCGGCCATCGGCGCGTGGATGCCCCGGTCCGGCGTCACGTCGTGCGTTCGCTTGCCGTCGGTCCGCAGGACGCTGTAGGCGAACTGCACGTCCGTATTGACGAACTCGCCCGTCCCGCCCGCGGGGTCGTCGAGGCGCTGTTGCATCGTCGGCACTTCGATGTCGGGCTTGCGGTCGAACGACCACGATTCGCTGTCGGGGGACTGGTGGGGCCAGAGCCGTACCGTCGGCCCGTACACCGTCGCCGGGCCGCCGTCGGCCACCTCGCGCTCGACCTGTCGGAGCTGTATCGCCGTGTTGCGGTCGGCCGGGGCCAGCGCCAGCAACGTTCCGTCGTCGGCAAGCGCCTCGACGTACCGGTAGAGGGTCGCCGCCGCGTCGTCGAGTTCGCTGAGGACGTTGCCGAAGATAATGAGGTCGTAGCCCTCGGCGTCAGTGTCGCCGCCATCGGCACCGCTGCCGCTGTCGTCGCCACCAGCCCCACCGCTGTCGTCGAGAATCGGCGACGACGGGTCGAACTCCTCGGCGAGCGCTCGGTGAATCTCCCAGCGGACGTTCTGACCGCTGTCTTCTAGTAGGCTCTCCAGCACGTCCGCGGCGGCGCTCGGTTCGACGGCGTGGTAGTCCAGCAGGGCGTCGTCGGGGAGCAGGTCACGCAGGGCGAGCGCTGGCCCGCCGACGCCGGCCCCGACATCCAGCACGCGGAGCTGCGACGGGAGCAGGCCGTCCGCGGCGAGGTCCGCGAGGACGTACTTGGCCACAGCGTAGTAGTCGGGCAAGTGATAGACGGCGTAGCCAAGGGCGGTCACCTCGTCGTACTCGACGGGCTGGCCCTGGAGGTACCGCTCCTTGATATCGCGGATGCGCTCCCTGAGTTCGTCACCGCTGTCGCCGCTGTGCCACTCCAGCCCGCCCCACTCTGTCAACAGGTCGATGACCTGCTGTTCGTAGCGGTCGGGGAACCGCTCGACGCCGTCGAAATCCACCGAGAGCCGTCCCTCGGGTGCCGGAACGAAGGTCCCGTCGTCCTGTTCGACGATGCCCAGGTCGAACGCCTCCTCCCGGAGTACTTGCTTGACGACGGCGGGGTGGGGCTGGCCCTCGACGTATTCCTGTAGCTCCTCGGGGTCCAGCGGTCGGACGTTACGGAGGTACTGGGCGTTTTCGCGTATCTGCTGGCGTGTGTCCTGGTTCATGAGAGTTGCTCGTAGAGCCGTTCGAAGGTGTCCGCGTCGGCGTCGGCGATCTGTCGGGCGGCGTCGGCGACCGCGTCCGCGCCGTCGAAGGCCGCCTGAATGTCAGCGTACACCCGCGGGTCGCCGCCGGTGACCTGCTCGACGAGGTCGAACAGGCCGGCCGAAATCGGCGTCTGAAACCGGTCGGGCACGTCGGCGGCGGCCATCGCGAACGCGAGCACAGCCGCGTGAGCGCTGGCCTGTACCGTTTCCATTGCTTCGTCGTGTTCCGCCGCCGTCGTCTCGAAGCAGTTGTTCCCGGCCTCGGCGAGCGCGTCGACGACGGCCCCGGTCTCGGGGCCCGACGCGTCGTTGACGACGGCGACGTTCCCGGGGGCGTTCTCGGGGGCGAACAGCGGGTGGAGGCTCAGTCGCTGGCCGTCGGGCATCGCGTCCTGCATCGCCGCGATGGGACCTGCCATGCTCCCCGTCACGTCGACGATTGCACCCGTGGCAAGCGGCGCGAACTCGTCGATGGCCGTCTCGGTGACGGGCATCGGAACCGCGATACAGACGACGTCGAAAGTCTCGGCCGCGTCGCTGGCGACAGCGCGCCCGCCGACCGCGTCGGCAGCGGCTTCGGCGGCCGACTGGTCGAGGTCGGTGAAGGCGACGGACGCGTCGGCGTGGGTTCGGACCGTGCGCGCGAACCACTGGCCCATCGCGCCGGCGCCAACGACGAGGACGTTCATCGGCCCAGCGTAGCCCGTCCCGTCTCAAAAGCCGTTCGGTCACACTCCCGCACACCGCGACACCGCAGGCGACGATGGCCGGGTAGACAGCCGTCGAACAGCCCGCTGTGGTCCGGTTTCCCCCTCCTAAACGCTTATCTGTCGGCCCTGAGAGAACGGTGACATGAAGCGCGTTCGATTCCGTGATACCGCGGGGAACGTCCGGGGGGGCCGCTGGACTGTCGAGGACGGCGAGCCCGTCGTCACCGCCGCTGCCGGACCGTACGGCCGTATCGCCTTTGGCGACGAGTCCTACGACCCCGACGAAGTGGACATCCTCCCGCCCTGCGAGCCGACGAAAGTCGTCTGTATCGGGCGCAACTACGCCGACCACGCCGAGGAGATGGACTCGGACCTCCCGGACAGGCCGATGCTGTTCCTGAAGGCTCCGAACGCCGTCGCGTCCCACGGCAAGCACCTCACGATGCCCTCGGGGAAAGAGCGCATCGACTACGAGGCCGAACTCGGCGTCGTCATCGGTGAGCAGTGCCGGAACGTCAGCGAATCGGGCGCGATGGACGTCGTCGCGGGCTACACCTGCGTCAACGATATCTCGAACCGCGACGACCAGCGACGGGAACAGAACTGGGTCCGCGGCAAGGCCTTCGACAACGCCTGTCCCATCGGCCCGCTCGTCGCGACACCGGAGCACGTTCCCGAGGACGCAAGCATCGAACTCCGACTGAACGGCGAAACGAAGCAGTCCTCCTCCCGCGAGCATCTCATCTTCTCCGTTCCGGAACTGATCACGGAGATAACGTCGTATATGACCTTAGAGCCCGGCGACGTCATCGCCACGGGGACGCCCGAAGGCGTCGGACCGATGGACGACGGCGACGAGGTCGAAGTCGAAATCGAAGGTATCGGCACGCTCAAACACAGCGTCAAGATCCCATAGGCGGCCAGCACGGCAGTTCCGAAGCTAGTCCGCGATGATTGCTATTCGACGACGACTGCGCCTCTCATCCCCACTCCTTCGTGGGGTTTACAGGAGTACAGATGCGTTCCAGTCTCCTCGAACGTATGCTCGTAGGTGCTCCCTTCGTCGGCGACGAGTTCCGAATCGAGCGGGCCATCGCCTTTGGAGACGATGTTGTGCGGGCCACCGTCGCCGGTCCAGTCCCAGCGGACGGTCGTCTCAGTCGAGACCTTCAGTGCAGGCGGGTCGAAGGCAAACTGACCGCCGTTGCCGTCCGCACCGGCCGTAACAGTTGCAGTGTCAGTGTCGGTGCGGTCGGCAATGGTGCCGTCGAAGTTACTCGCGGCTGCGAGCCACTCGTCGACAGTTGCGTTGCCTGAACTCGGCGGCTCTTTCACAATAATCGCACCTTTCATGCCATCGTCGCGATGGGGTTCGGAGACGAAGCGGTACTCGCCAGGCTCCTCGAAGAAGTAGTGATACATCGTCCCGGACTGGGCGTTCGTCCGGCCGCTGTCGAAGGTTCCGTCGAGCGCGACGACGTTCTGCTGGCCGCCGTGTCCTGTCCAGTCCCATCGGACTATTGTCATCGGCGGAACTTCGATGGCCGGTGGGCTGAACGCCAGTCCACCGTCTGTCTCCTCGCCAAGCATAATTGTCGGTCGGGACTGTGGTCCGTATCTGCGAATCTCGCCGTCGTAGCCGTTGGCGTCGTCGAGCCAGTCGTCGAGGGACTCGGGTGTCGATTCAGGCGTTGCAGTTTCGGTCGCTGTAGCGGTTTCGGTAGCGGTCGCGGTCTCGGTACCGGTTTCCGCCGCTGGCTCAGAGCTACTCCCCGAGGACACGCACCCGGCGGTAACGGCGAGGGCTGCCAATCCTGTGCCTGCGAGAAACTGTCTGCGAGTGGAGGGCCGTTGCATAGCAAGCTAATTGTTGTTATTGGGTGTTAGAAAAGGGGGTGTGCCCTTTCCAGATTCTGGAAACAAACGGTCGCCCTTTATCTGAGGGTGTTTTATATTCCCGACACTGGGTGGGAGCTGCTACCGGAGTATCGCAGGACTCCGGAGTCGCAGTATCCCACAGGTTTCACGTCGCTGCCCCGCCATATCGAAATCGAACCGCCCGCAGAACCACCCCCGACCGTCCACCTGAGAGGGCCCCTCCGTGGCACACAACGACGCGAGCGAGATACAGGCGCTGTTCGACGCCCTCGCCGACCCTGACTGTCGTGACATACTCAGGGTGCTCGACGAGCCGCTGCCAGCCAAGGAGGTCGCCTCGGTCTGTGATCTGCCCCAGACAAGCACGTACCGGAAGCTCGAACAGCTGAGCGAGGCCGAACTGGTCGCCGAGGAGACGGAGGTGCGCCCCGACGGCCATCACGCGACGGCGTACGTCCGGGACTGTGGCGGCGTGTTCGTTGGCGTCGACGCCGACGGCGCGTTCGAGATCGACGTTCTGCCGGCCGAGGAGCGGCCGAGCGAACGGCTTGCACTCCTGTGGTCGCGCGTCAGCGAGGAACTATGAACGGAGATATCCCTCTCATCGTCATCGGATTCAAGACTGTGACAGTGTTGCTTGGCGGGCTCATCACCTACTTCGCAACCCGCGCGGCACTGAAAACACGGGCGACCGGACTCACCTATCTCGCCATTGGATTCGCGACCATTACTGTCGGGTCGCTCACCGCCGGTGTCGCTGACCAGCTGTTCGGCCTGAGTACCAACGCTGCACTGATCTTCGAGAACGCGCTCACCGCGGTCGGCTTCGCGGTCATCGCGTACTCGCTGTACGTCACCAGTCGCTCCGCGCTAGTAAAACGATAAAAACTGGCCGCTAACTATGGGTTATTCGACGACGACTGCGCCGACCATCCCGAGCGCCTTGTGCGGGACACAGTTGTAGAGGTAGGTGCCGGTTTCCTCGAACGTGTACTCGTAGGTGGTCCCTTCCTCTGAGACAGCCGAGCCCGAGTCGAGCGGGCCGTCGCCTTCGGACTTGACGTTGTGGCCGGCCCCTTCACCGGTCCACTCCCAGACGACCGTCGTTCCGGTCGAGACTTTGATCGCGGGCGGATCGAAGGCGAACGCGCCGCCGTTCCCCTCGGCACCGACTGCAACGGAGACCTCGTCCTGGTCAGTCATCACGACCGTGTTGCCGTCGAAGTTGGACGACTCGCCGACGTAGTCCGCCACTTCGCTCGATGCTTCGACGGTCTCCATCCCACCGCTACTCTCGGTGTCCATCTCCTCGGCTTCAGTGGTCGCCATCTCCTCTGCTTCGGTGGCTTCCGTTTCGCCGCTGCCACCATCGCCGCCGGACCCGCCACAGCCAGCAAGGAGTCCAGCGCCTGATACGGCTGCCGTCGCGCGGATGAACGTCCGCCTGTCGAGGTCGTCTGTCATGCAACTAGAGTTATGACTCTTCACTTATAAGGAAGTCGTTTCTGTCGTTTGGACGGGAACAATAATTGAGGTTTGTACCGCCCTGCAGTGTGGCGATACCAACACAGTTCGGACGGGGATTGATGCGGACTCGGGCCCACAGTACAGCCAATGGGAGTGTCCGTACACAAATGACCGTCTGGCTTCGGGGCGACCACCTCCTCCGCCGGTCCGGCCCCGTCGACAACCGACCCGACGAGCCGGTGCTCCTGATAGAGGCGCAGTCGTTCGCCCGCAAACTGCCGTACCACCCACACAAGCTGATTCTGCTGTTCAGCGCAATGCGGCATTTTCGCGACGACCTCCGGGACGCCGGTCGGACAGTCCAGTACCGCCAGACGGAGACCTTCGAGGACGGACTGGCGGCACACTTCGAAGCCCATCCGGACGACACGCTCGTAACTCACCGACCACAGACCGAGTCCGCGCAGGCGCGGCTCGAATCACTGGTTGCCGACGCTGGCGGAGCGGTCGAGTTCGTCCCCGACGAACGCTTCCTCTGCCCCCCTTCACAGTTCGACGGGTGGGTTGGGGACGGACGCTACCGCCACGAGGACTTCTACCGGTTCATGCGCCGAGAAACGGGCTATCTGATGGCCGACGGCGACCCCGTCGGCGGCGAGTGGAACTACGACGACCAGAACCGGGAGACGCCACCCGATGAGTGGACCTCAGCGGAGCCACCGCTGTTCGAGCCGGACGACGTGACCCGGGATGTCATCGAGTGGGTCGAGGAAACGTTCGAGGGCAGCTACGACGAGCAGCCCTACGGCGGTGACTGGGCCGACCCCGACCCGTTCCGTTGGCCGGTCACTCGGCGGCAGGCCGTCCGAGCCTTGGACCACTTCGTTACGAGCCGACTACCGGCGTTCGGGGCGTACCAGGACGCGATGCTTGAGGGGGAGTGGGCGATGAGCCACAGTCTGCTCTCCACGTCGCTCAATCTGGGACTCCTCGGCCCTGACGAGGTCATTGAACGCGCTATCGCCGCCTACGAGGACGGCGACGCGCCGCTGCACAGCGTTGAAGGGTTCGTCCGACAGGTGCTCGGATGGCGCGAGTTCCTCCGGCACGTGTACCGCCGGGAGATGCCGGACCTGGCCGAGGCCAACCAGCTCGGCGCGAGTGCGGACCTGCCCGAGTTCTACTGGGACGGGAACACCGACATGGCCTGTCTCTCCGACGTGGTCGACGGCGTCCGGAAGCGGGGCTACTCACACCACATCGAGCGGCTGATGATTCTCGCGAACTTCGGGCTCATCTACGGCGTCGAGCCGGCCCAGCTAAACCGCTGGTTCCACGCCGGCTACGTCGACGCCTTCCACTGGGTGACGACGCCGAACGTCGTCGAGATGGGGCTGTACGGCGCGGGCGTGTTCGCCACCAAACCCTACGCCTCGTCGGCGAACTACGTGGACAAGATGAGCGACTACTGCTCGGGCTGTCCGTATTACAAGACGAAGACGACCGGTGAGGGGGCCTGTCCGTTCAACGCGCTGTACTGGGACTTCCTTGCCCGAAACGAGGACACGCTCCGGTCGAATCACCGGATGGGGCTGATGTACAGCCACGTCGACAACAAAAGCGACGAGGAACTCACGGAGATACGCGAGCGGGCCGCAGAGATTCGGAAGATGGCAGCCGCTGACGAACTCTGAGCGCGACCGTACTGCCGCGAGCGCCGTTCAGCTACTCCTCTCCCTCTGCAGCGTCGGCCGCCTGCCGCTGTTGCATCTCGTGGCGGGTGAACTGCGGCGACGACAGCGCCGGCCCGCGGCGTCGGCGGAACGACCACGCGAGAATCCCGAGCACCGCGGCGCTCCCGCCCAGCGCAAGCCCGGCAGGCTGGATCCCGTTCACGGTGTAGAGGTAGGCGCTCACCGGCACGCCGGCGCTGGCGACGATACCGAGCAGGAGCCGCTTGGCGAGCACCCGGCTCAGTCCGTCGGAGTCTTCGAGAACGGTCTTGACGAGCAGTTCTTCGCGCTCGACCCTGTCGAGTGCGTTCTCTATCTTCGGCGCTGTCCGCACGGCTGACCGGGTCGAGTCCGTCACCGCCTCCTGGATTTCCGTCTTGATCTGCTCCCGGACGTCGTCCCCGGCGCCCTGCTCCATGACGTACTCGGAGATGATCTCGATGAAGTCGAACTCGGGGTCGAGCGTCCGACAGACGCCTTCGAGTACCGTCGTTACCCGGACCACCAGCGCCAGGTCCTGTGGCAGGCGCATCGGGAACTCGTACAGCTGCGTCTCGAACTGGCCGACCAGCTGTTCGATGCGGTACTCGCTGATGTCCTCGCCGCGGAACTGCTCGATGACGATGTCGAAGGCCTCCCGCATCACCTCACGGTCGGCCATCGGGTCCAGCGCGCCCATCTCGACGAAGGCGTCCATCACGCGGTCCACGTCGTCGGTCGCCAGTCCGACGTAGAAATCAAGCAGTTGGTCCTGTGTCCGGGGACCGAGGTAGCCGGTCATCCCGAAATCGTAGAAGACGAGCGTCCCGTCGGGCTGGACCGCCAGATTGCCGGGATGGGGGTCTGCGTGGAAGAGGCCGTCCTCGACGATCATCTGAATGTACACCTCCTCGAGCCGCCGGACGAGCGCCGGGCGGTCGATGCCGAGTTCGTCCAGTCGCTCCACGTCGTCGATTTTCACGCCGTCGAGATAGGTCATCGTCAGCACGCGGTCCGTCGAGTGGCTCTCGACGACGTCTGGGATAGCGACGTCGTCGTCGTTTGCGAAGTTGTCGCCGATCTCCCGGAGCATCCGCGCCTCGTGGCCGTAGTCCATCTCCCGGCGGACCGTCGTCGCGAACTCCTCGGTGAGGTTCTCCAGCGTGAACGCCTGGCCCGGGTCAGCGCCGTAGGTGAGCACCGGCAGCAGCGTCGACAGCACCCGCAGGTCGGATTCGACGCGCGTTCTGATGTTTGGTCGGAGGACCTTCACGGCGACCCGCTGGCCGTCGAGCCGCGCTTCGTACACCTGCCCGAGCGAGGCCCCGGAGATGGCCGCCGTGTCGAACTCCTCGAACAGCGCGTCGATGTCGTCCCCCAGTTCCCGTTCGATGACAGGCTCGATAGTAGCCCACGCGTCCGGCGGGACGTTGTCCTGTAGCTCCGAGAGCACGTCGACGTAGGCCCGCGGCAGGGCGTCGGGCCGGGTCGACAGCATCTGTCCGAGCTTGATAAAGGCCGGACCGAGGTCGACGAACGTGTTCTTCAGGTAGCGAGCGCGCCGCGTCCGCGTCTCGGGCGCGACCGACCGGGACTGACCGAACAGGAGGAACCGCTTGCGGTCCCGGCCCCACTGCCAGAGCAGCGGGACGAACTGCCAGACGATGACGAGCGCTCGCCAGAGGGCCCGAAGCCGAACGCCGACACCGCCCGGCTGTGACACTGTCTGTCCCGTCGGCTCGTCGGCGATACGCTCCTCGGCAGTCACTGTTCGCAAGTGAGGCCCGGCGACAAATGAGTCTGCTGGAGACGGTCCCCGCTCAGCGACGGAGGAAGCCGAACAGCCGGTATTCCGAATCCGGCGTGTAGCGGCGGAACGCGAGGCTGTTTGCGAGCACCGACACGGACGAGGCGGCCATCGCAGCGGCGGCCAGCACCGGCTGGAGCAGTCCCAGCGAGGCTAGCGGAATCATCACCGTGTTGTATCCGAGCGCCCAGAAGAGGTTCTGCTTTATCTTCTGGAGCGTGGCCTCGGATATCCGGATGGCTTTGACCACGTCGGCGGGATCGTCCCGGAG
The DNA here is from genome assembly GCF_037078445.1 of Haloarcula sp. CGMCC 1.2071. Lineage (NCBI taxonomy): Archaea > Methanobacteriati > Methanobacteriota > Halobacteria > Halobacteriales > Haloarculaceae > Haloarcula > Haloarcula sp. CGMCC 1.2071. Next base: position 49,606 of record NZ_JAYMGY010000003.1, on the reverse strand, counting down.
CAGCGTCACGTCGCCGGCCTCGATTGCCACGTCGGTCCCCGAGCCGATGGCACAGCCGACGCTCGCGGCGGCCAGCGCCGGCGCGTCGTTGACCCCGTCGCCGACCATCATCGCCTGGTCGCCGTCGCTCTGGAGTTCGTCGACGGCGTCGGCCTTGTCCTCCGGCAACACGTCGGCCATGACGTTGTCGGGGTCGATGCCGACTTCCTCGGCGACAGCGCGCGCGGTCCGCGCGTTGTCACCGGTGATGAGCCAGACGCCGAGTCCACGCTCGCGCAGGCCGCTAACAGCGGCCTTGGCGGATTCTTTCACCGTGTCGGCGTCGGCGACGATGCCGAGGAGCCGGTAGTCCGAGCCGCTGTCGTCCCCGGTGCCGTCGCCGCCTGCGTCCTCGGCCAGCGCGACCAGCATCGCGGTCTTGCCCTCTCGTTCGAGGGCGTCCATCCGGTCCTCCGCCGGTGCGGTGTCGACGCCGGCCTCGGACAGCAGTTTCCGGTTGCCGACGAGGACGCGGCCGTGGCGCGTCGTCGCTTTCACGCCCTGGCCGGGGACGTTCTCGAACTCGTCGGGGTCTTCGACCTCGATACCGCGCTCGCGTGCACCGTCGACGATGGCCTCGGCCAGCGGGTGTTCGCTGGCGTGTTCGGCGCTCGCGGCGACTTCGAGGACGAACTCCTCGGTCCGTTCGCGCTCGGGCTTGAGCGTCCCGCCGTCGGTAGCGGGGCCGACGACCTCGACATCTGTGAGTTCCATCTCGCCTTTCGTCAGCGTCCCCGTCTTGTCGAAGACGACGGTATCGACGTCTTGTACCCGTTCGAGCACGTCGCCGCCCTTGAACAGGACGCCGTTGCGCGCGCCGATGGCCGTCCCGACCATCGTCGCGGCGGGCGTTGCCAGCCCCAGCGCGCAGGGACAGGCGATAAGCACGGCGGAGGCGAACACGACGATAGCGAACTCGCTTACGCCCACGCCGGCCGGCCCGCCCGCGGCCAGTCCCCACAGCGGGAGCGCGTCGACGACCGCGGCCAGCGTCTCCGGCGCGACCGCCCACAGCACCGCCCAGAGGACGGCGTTGGCGATGACCGCCGGGACGAAGTACGCCGAGATGCGGTCGGCGACGTTCTGGATGTCGGGCTGGCGGGACTGGGCCTGCCGGACCCGCTCTGCGATCTGCTGGATGGCGGTCTCCGAGCCGACTTTCGTCGCCTCGACTTCGAGGACGCCGTTCTGGTTCACCGTCGAGCCGATGACCTCGTCGCCCTCGCCTTTCTCGACCGGAACGGACTCGCCGGTCACCATCGACTCGTCGACGGCCGAGCCGCCGTCCACGACCACGCCGTCCGTCGGAATCTTCTCCCCGGGGCGGACTTTCAGCCGGTCCCCGACCCCCACCTCGTCGATGGGAATCTCCGCCTCGCTGCCGTCCTCGCGGACGACCGTTGCCGTGTCAGCCTCCATCTCAAGCAGTTGCTGGATGGCGGCCCCGGCCTGGCTCTTCGAGCGGGCTTCGAGGTAGTTCCCGAGCGTGATGAACACGAGAATCAGCGCGGCCGTGTCGAAGTACAGGCCCGTGCTCGCGATGAGGCCAGACAGCGCGGCCACCGAGTAGAGGTACGCCGTCGAGGAGCCCAGGGCGATGAGCACGTCCATGTTCGCCCGGCCGTTGTTGACCAAGGCCTTGTAGGAGTTCTCGTAGAACGGCTTGCCCAGCAGAATCTGGACCGGCGTCGCGAGCGCGAAGGCGACCCAGCCCTGCGGAACCCCCAGAATCGTATCGCGGATAAGTCCGAGCGAGAACAGGTGGTCCGCCATGAACAGCAGGAGCGGGGCCGAGAGCACCGCTCCGAACAGCGTGAGCCGGAGCTGTTTGCGCGTCTCCTCGTCGCGCGCGGCGGCGCGGCGGTCGACGCCGGATTGTTCCCCGCCGGAGCCGTCACCGACGTTTTCACTCCCGCTACCCTCTCTGACAGGCGTGTAGCCGGCGGACTCGATGGCGTCGTAGAGGTCCGCACGCGACACATCGGCCGGGTTGTAGGTGACCTGGGCCTCGTCGGTGGCGTAGTTCACGCTGGCTTCGATGACGCCGGCGGTCGCTTCAAGCGCCTCCTCGTTGGTGTCCGCGCAGTTCGCACACGACATGTCGGTGATGCCGACGGTCACCGTCTCCGTCGCCACGCCGTAGCCAGCGTCTTCGACGGCGGCGACGATATCAGCCAGTGACACCACGTCAGGGTCGTACTCGACGCTCCCCTCGTCGGTGGCGTAGTTCGCGTCGACGGACGCAATCCCGTCCAACTCGCCCACCGACTCCTCGATCGTGCCCGCGCAGTTGGCACAGCTCATTCCCGTCAGTTCGAGCCGGGTGGTCCGGTTACTCATCTTGTCTTACTATACGCCCCCCATATTCATGCGGTTTGTGCCTTCGATTCGAAGGTCAGATTCGACTACTAGATTCAGAAGTGAACTCAAACAGTCGCTTAGACACTATTCCGAAGCACCACTCGCAGCTCAGACCCCGTCTTTCAGCGACTCGTACTGGTCGACGAACCGCTCCGCACAGGACCCACAGCAGAAGTAGTACCGCTCCCCGTCGAGCGTGCGCTGTTCGCCTTCCTCGTCGACGGAGTTGCCACACTCCGCGCAGTCGGGCGCGAACTCCGCCGCACCCAGCCCGACGGTCCACTCGCTGTCTGCGATCATCCGCACCTCGTAGCGGTCCACGTCCCCGAGGTCGACGTGTTCGGCGAGGAGTTCGCTCGCGTCGGACTGGGAGACGTTCGCCGCCAGTACCACCCGGCCGCCGGCGGTCCGATAGACCCGCTCGACGGTGTCTGCGTCGCTGACCGCTGTAGCGATGTCGGCGGCCCGACCCGGCTTCGCGTCTACTTCGATCAGGACCGGCACGCCGGCCTGTAACAGTGAGCGGTCGACATCGACGGTAAACCCCTGTATCAGTCCCATTTCGACGAGCCGGTCGACGCGGTCGGAGACCGCAGGGGCCGAGAGGTCCACTCGTTCGGCGATGTCGCTGTAGGGTCGTCTGGCGTCTTCGAGCAGCAGTCGGAGGATTTCGTGATCGGTATCGTCGAGTCCGGGCATATCGGACCAACTTCGAGCACCGGTTTATTCGTTGTGTCCGCTTGTTCCTGTGCCAAAGATCACATTTCAGACAGGAGTGGCGCATCTTATTAGACTAGTCTAATTCTATAATTAGATAGAAACTATTATATTCTTCTCCGACAGCAACTCACACATGGCAACTAACCAACCCTGTGGCGACCAGCCGTATAGCGTCACCCGCAGGCAGGTACTCAGTGCCGGCGCAGGGGGCCTCGCGTCCGGCTTTGCCGGCTGTCTGACCGGTGGCGGGACGGAATCGGCATCGAACAGCAGCGACGGCACCAGTGGCGCGGACGGACCGGTCGCGGTGGCGTCTTTCTTCAGTTTCTACGACTTCGCCCGCGAGGTCGCACGCGGAACGCCGATAACGGTCGAGAACCTCATCCCGACCGGACTGCACGGCCACGGCTGGGAACCGGACGCGAGCATCACGCGGGATATCATCGACGCGGACGCGTTCATTCACGTCGGCCCGGACTTCCAGCCCTGGGCCGACCGCGCGATTCAGACGCTCGAAGACGACAACGTCGATACCGAACTCATCAACGTCCGCGAGGGTATCGAACTCGAATCGCTCGCGGCGAGTCTCGACCGCGACGAAGAGGGCGTCGGACAGAACAGGGCCAGCGACCCCCATTTCTGGCTCGACCCGCGGCGCGCGAAACAGTCGGTCGACAACATCACCGAGGGGCTGGTCGCGCTCGCACCGGACGCCGAATCCACGCTCCGGGACAACGCCGAGACGTACAACTCCGAAGTCCTCGACCGCATCGACGCGGACTACGCCGAGATTTTTGACCGCGCCGAGAGGGACGTGGTCCAGCTCGCGGCACACAACGCCTTCCAGTACATCGGCTCGCGCTACGGCGTCAAGATGCGCCCGCTCGTGGTCAATCTCGCGGCCAGCGGTGACGTGAAGCCCTCGGACATCACCGAGGCGAAATCGGTCATCGAGGACAACGACATCCGGTATATCGGGGCCGGCGTCTTCGAGACGCGCAAGCCCGCAAAGCAGCTCATCGCCGAGACACCGGTCGAAGCCTACTACCCGGTGACGCCCTATGCCGGCGTCCGCGAGGAGTGGGTGGCAAACGACTGGGGCTACGAGGAAATCGCCTATCGGATAAATATGCCGACGTTCGAGGTCGTTCTGGGTAACACGGCACCTGAAGAGGCGGGTCCCGACGGCTGGAGCGAGACCTGGCGGAACTTCGAATGAGATCGACAATGCGCTCAGACCACCGAGACGATGCCGACGAAGCGACGACCGAATCGAACGAGAACAGGCCATCCGTCGTCGAACTCGCGGACGTGTCGTTCGGGTACACCTCCACGCCCGTCGTCGAAGACATCAGTGTCAGTATCGACGCCGGGGAGTACGTCGCCGTGGTCGGCCCGAACGGCTCCGGCAAGTCGACGCTCATGCAGTTGCTGCTCGGCCTGCTGGAGCCCGATACCGGGACTGCGGAGCTGTTCGGCGTCGATGCGACGGCATTCGACGACGGCGCCAGAGTCGGCTACGTCGCACAGCGCGCTGGGACGAGCCGGGAGATGCCGATAACGGTCCGCGAAGTGGTGAAGATGGGCCGGTTCCCACACGTCGGGTTCGGCCGTCTCTCCGCGGCCGATTGGCGTATCGTCGACAGGGCCATCGACACAGTCGGGATGTCGGCCTTCGCCGACCGGCGAATCACCCAGCTCTCCGGCGGGCAGCGCCAGCGGGCGTTCATCGCCCGGGCGCTGGCGGGCGAGGCTGACCTGCTCGTGCTGGACGAACCGACCGTCGGCGTGGACACCGAATCGGTCGACGCCTTCTACGGACTGCTCGACTCGCTCCACGCCGAGGGGATCACCGTCCTTCTCATCGAACACGACCTGCAGGCCGTCACCGAACACGCGGAGCGGGTCATCTGCCTGAACGGTGAAATCTACTTCGACGGGCCGTCGGCGGAATTCACCGACAGCGCGGCGCTGGCCAGAGCCTTCGGGACGGGTGCACAGTCGCTGGCCGGAGGCAACGGATGACGCTCGCGTTTGCCGGCGGCGTCTACGAGGCGTTCGTCCCGGTCCTCGAACTGTGGTACTGGCTCCTGACACAGCTCTACCACCTGACCGGGCTGGAACTCATCAGCCCCGAGTACACCTTCATGTACCGGGCGATACTGGTCGGGCTGTGCGTCGGCGTCATCGCGCCGCTTATCGGGACCTTCCTCGTCCACCGCCAACTCGCGCTCATCGGGGACGCACTTGCCCACACGGCCTTCGCCGGCGTCGCCGTCGGGCTGTTTCTCAACGGCGTCTTCGAGCTGGGCGTCTCGCCGTATCTCACCGCCGTCGTCGTGGCCGTCATCGCGGCGCTGCTCATCGAACTCATCTCCGAAGCGACCGACGCCTACAACGACGTGTCGATGGCTATCGTCCTCTCGACGGGGTTCGCCCTGGGGACGGTCCTCATCAGCCTCAACGCCGGCGGCCTGGCCGTCGGTATCAATCAGTACCTCTTTGGGAACCTCTCGACGGTGTCCGCCGAGAACGCGGTCATCATGCTCGGGCTGTTCAGCGTTATCGTCGCAACGGTCGCGCTCACCCGCAACCAGTTGCTGTACGTCACGTTCGACGAGACCGCCGCCGCCGTTTCCGGGCTCCCGGTGGCCTGGTACAACCGGATCATGGTGATGCTGACGGCGCTCGTCGTCGTCGGCGCGATGCAGATAATGGGCGTCATCCTCGTCGCGGCCATGCTGGTCGTTCCGGTGGCCGGCGCGACGCAGGTGTCCCGGAGCTTCTCGGAATCGCTCCTGGTCTCGATTGTGCTGGCCGAACTGGCCGTCGTGCTCGGCATCGGTATCTCGTACTACGCCGGTGCGACGGCCGGCGGCGTCATCGTTCTCGTCGCCGTGGGGATCTACGTCCTCTCGGTCCTTGCCGGGAAAGTCCGACAGACGGCCGCTCCGGATGAGACACGGGAACTCGACAGCATCAGTCACGACTGACCGACGACCCCGACTGGGGCCGACGGTCGCAACTGAGAGCCGCGGTTGGTGGCTACACGCCGGCCTGTGAGCGAGTCATCGGAACGCGTCACAGTCGCTGCTCCCGCTCTGCCAGTGGACTACGTTGTCACCGGTGTACTCGACGACGACGTCGTAACAGTTGTCGTCGTCGAACGTCGTTTCCTCCGAGAAATCGGTCCCGGCGATGGCCGTCGCTATCGTTATCGTCCCTTGTTCGTCCGGAAGCACATCGTCCAGTTCCACGGTTGCGCCGTCCTCTTCGGCGGCGACGGTGTGTGTCTCGTCGTACACCGTTTCGCGGTCGACCGTGACCGTGCATTCGAACTCCTGTGTCGTCGAACCGGTGTTCGTTAGCCGCACGCCGGCAAGCCGAGCGCTCGCAGGACTGAGTGCTGAACATCCCGAGAGGGCAAAGAGTGTTCCTGCTGTGAGGACGGTGCGTCTAGAGGGCATCATCCAGAACTGTTCGGCCGTTCTCGAAAAGTCTTCTGTCGTTCACACAGCAGCCGGTATCACACCGTCTCAAACGCCCATCTGCGCCGCGATACCTGAGACCATCGTTTCCCACAGCGAGAACCCCATCGTCACGCTCAGGGCGAAGTCGGCGGCGAAAAACAGGAACAGCCCTGCGCCGACGAAGTGGGCCGTTCGCAGATTGAAGCGATGGGCGAACCGGTGGAAGAACAGCGCGTTGGCGAGGCTCACCGGAATGATGGCCAGCATCTCACCGGCCCAGATGGCGCTGGGGTGGGCGCTGTACTGGGCGGCGAGCGTGATCGTAATGAGCTGGGTCTTGTCGCCGAACTCGCCGAAGGCCATCATCGCGAAGATGGGCAGGAAGCCGCCGAGCCTGTTCGGCACTTGCCAGTCGACGACGGGAACGCGAACGTCTAGCTGTCCGCCGTCAGTGGTGAAGCCGGACGCGGGTTCCTGTTGCTCCGCGCCGGCCGCCGGGGCACTGCGGAGCAGTAGTATCGCGAACAGCAGGAACATTCCAGCGGTGAGGCTTTCGAGGACGATGCCGGGCAATAGCGACGTGATCGCGGAACCGAACCAGATCTCCAGTGCCGTCCAGCCGGCGAAAGCCGTGCCCGCGGCACTGACGACGAGGAACGGGTTGAACCGCGTCGACAGCCCGGCGATGATGAACTGGACCTTCTCGCCGGGGAGGACCGCCAACTGCGCACCGGCCGCTATCGCTACCACTGTCAGCCACGTCGCGTCGCTCACGCCTGGCTCACTCCGTCTTCGCCCTGCGTGTCCGGTGCACGGACCTGAATCGCGTCGGCGATGTGGTCCGGGAGCGACACTGACGACCCGCTCTCTAGCTGGACCGTCACCATCCCGATGGGGGCGACCTCCTCGACAGTCAGCACGGTTCCCGGCGTGATGCCGGCGTCGGAGAGATACGTGAGTTCGTCGGGGTCTCGGTCCCGGACCCGTGCGACTTCGAGTCGTCCCCCTTCGTCGTGTTCTGACAGCGCCGTCGCGGACTCGTCGTCGATGGGGTCCAGCGAGTCGCTGGGAATCGGGTCCCCGTGGGGGTCGAACTCCGGTTCGTCGAGGACAGCCGCGACCCGGCGCTCGAACTCCTCGCTGATGTGGTGTTCGAGCACCTCCGCCTCCTCGTGGACCTCGGCCCAGTCGTACCCCAACTGCTCGGTGAGAAACGTCTCAAGCAGGCGGTGGTGGCGGATAATCTCCAGGGCCACCGTCTCGCCTTCCGGCGTCGTCCGCACGCCTTTGTACTTCTCGCGTTCGACCAGCCCGCGGTCGGCCAGTTTCTCGACCATACTGGTGACCGTCGGTGCCGTAACGTCCAGCATCTCGGCGATAGTAGACGGAGCAATCGGCGGGTCGCCGTCCCGCTCGAGGCGATAGATGGCCTTCAGATAATCCTCCATCTTGGCACTCAACATACACCAAATTAGACGAATCTAACCCAAAAGATTGGCGATTCCAACAACTTTGTGCGCACCGGACACATTCGACCGACCGCCGTCAGTCGTCAGCAGCGTACGTTTCTCGTCGGTTCCGTGTCAGGAGCCACAGGAACAGATAGCCGATGGCACCCAGAACGAACAGCGTTGCGGGGATGAGAAACGGTCCGAACGTCCGAACGAGCGTCTCGATCCCCGGCAAACCGACCATATACCAACTAGGGACGTTGCCCTGATAAAGCTCAAGGGTCTGGCGGGTACGGCTACCGACCCGTTCGTCCGGGAATCTCCCGAGTTATCGCACGAGACCGGTGAAGCGGCCGGAGCCGGTATGGCCCGCTCAGATGAGGTCCTGATCTTCGAGCGAAGCCATGACGTCGTCGACGAACGCGTCGACGTTGTCGTATGGGAACTCCCCGTTGAGCTTCGTGTTCAGTTCCATCGCTGTCATCGAGAAGTCGCCGGACTCGAACTTCGTCGACGGGCCGCCCGGGAGTGCCGGAACGAGGTCCATCGGACTGGAGATCGGGTAGTCTGCTTCCTGGAACGCGTCAACGAACTGTGAGCGGAGGTCTTCTTTGTCAACCATGGTCGGACGTTGTGCGAGAATTATGATAAAAGGTTCGACATCGGTACACTTTCCCATTGTTTGGAGTTTATTCAGAGGTACAACGGTACTAGGCTCTTGCGCCGCTGAATCAGTGTGGGCAGTACGCGAACGACTCAACCCTGCAATCGACGCGACGGTCCCGGGTTGGTCACCGGACCCGACTGTCGTCGTCCGTATCACGCCGGGCCAGTCGTTCGGCCGTCTCGCGATCCATCTCGTTGCGCTGATCGTGCTCGCTTCGGACCAGCGCGTACAGGACCAGCGGTGCGACCACCGCGAGCGACGCGATCACGAGGAACAGCCCGGTTACGGCGGGCATCGTCAGCCGAGGAAGATATCCGCCAGATCACTGCCCGCGGACCCTGTGTCACGGTACAACTCCGAGTAGCCGCAGTTCGTACATGTGACGACCTGGAACTGGTTCGTCTGGATGTCGAACATCTTCGAGAGGCCGCCGCCGGTGGTTGAGATGTTACCCACGTCAGTGCCGGTGTGGCCGCACTTCGGACAGCCGCGGTCGTCGTCCTGTGGTGAAGTGTTGGAGGGCATTGCAGCCGACGTTTCGTGCCCCTCTGTAACAAATCTGGTGCTACCCTGTCGATAGTTACGACGAGCGTACGTAAAACGAGGCGGGCGAACGTAATGGTGCACTATGCCAGAACCCACCCGCCTCAACGGAGGGAAACGCCCGCGTTATTTGTTTGTTATGAATTCCTCAATCCTGCATGGCTCAGCCAACGAATGCGTTCAATCGTCGGCCGGGATCGGGTCACCGTGGGACACTTCGTCGCCGAGCAGGTCCATGAACTGCGCGAGCCACTCGGGATGGTCAGGCCAGGCCTGTCCGGTGACGAGGTTCCCGTCGGTGACTACCTCGTCGACCCACGAGCAGCCGGCACCCTCGCACTCGGCGCGACAGGCCGGGTACGCCGTCATCTCGTAGCCGTCTAGTACGTCGGCAGCGGCGAGAATCTGCGGCCCGTGACACAGCGCCGCGACGGGTTTGTCCTCCTCGAAGAAGTGCCGTACCGCGTCGAGGACCTCGTCGTACGTCCGGAGATACTCGGGGGCGCGACCGCCGGGCACACACAGTGCGTCGTAGTCGCTGGGTGTCACGTCGGCCATCGTCGCGTTCAGGACGAAGTCGTGGCCCCGGGACTCCATGTAGGTCTGGTCGCCGCGGAAGTCGTGTATCGCTGTCTTGACCGTCTCTTCGGCCTCCTTGTCGGGACATACCGCGTCGACCTCGTGGCCGACCATCTGCAGCGCCTGGAACGGCACCATTATCTCGTAGTCTTCGCCGAAATCGCCGACGATCATGAGGATGTCTTTGCCCATTGGAAACACCAGGCAAAGCTACGGTCGCCGTCGAAATAAAGTCGCAGGTGAATTACCAGTTTCGTGTCACTCGTCGAGCGATGTAAGCACCTGCTCGATGTCTGCTAACGAGTCGATGACATAATCGGGCGTCACTGCGCTCCGTTCCAGCGACCGCTCGTTGGAGACGCCGGTCCGAACGAGAACGGTCGTCATTCCGTTCCGCTCGCCCATCGCGATGTCCGTCTCCAGCCGGTCACCGACGATGAGACAATCCGCCGGCGCACAGTCCAGTCGTTCTAGCGCCGCCTGAACAGCAATCTCTGAAGGCTTCCCGAGTATCCTGTCCGGGTCCCGTTCGATGACCCCGGCGACGGCGTTGATTATCGCCCCGGAGCCGGGGACCGGGTCGCCGTCTTCGCCGGGGAACGTCCGGTCCGGGTCGGTCCCGAGGAAGACGGTGTCGTCGTCGACGGCCCGGAGCGCGTCGACCATGTCGTGGTAGTGGAAGCCGTCCGTCCAGGAGGCCAGTAACACGTCGGTCTCGGCGGGGTTCTCGACTAAGCGCGCGCTCGTCCCTTCGACCAGCGCACGGAGCTGGTCGCTCCCGATGACGAACACGTTGTCTCCCGCGTGGGTCCCGTCGAGGTACTCGCGGGTGACGACGCCGGAGGAACAGGCCTCCCCCTCGCGGGCGTCGACGCCCAGCCCTCGCAATCGTTTGACGTACTCGCTCCCGTCGTGGATGGGGTTGTTTGAAAAAAAGCAGATTCCCAGGCCTCGCTCCCTGAGCACGTCGATTGCCGATGCCGCACCCGGCAACAGCGTGTCACCGTGGTACACCGTTCCGTCCAGGTCGATGATAGCCCCCGCAACTGTCATTACTCCTCCTCGGAACCCGGCAGTGAAAAGTCCGTCTCAGTCGTGTAGTTCGACATCCGTCACCTCGAAGCGCGCCCCGCCGCTGTCGCTATCAGTCAGTGACACTTCCCAGCCGTGGGCCTCGGCGACCTGTTCGACGATAGCCAGGCCGAACCCGGTTCCGTCCTCCGTCGAAGAGTAGCCCATCTCGAACACGTCGTCGGCGTCTTCCTCGACACCTTCGCCGTTGTCCGCGATGTAGAACCCGTCGTTGGATTCCAGCAGTCCGACCTCGATTTCGACGTCGCCGTCGTTGTGTTCGATTGCGTTTCGAAACAGGTTCGCCAGCAGGTCCTGCACGCGCCCACTGTCGGCGGCGAGTTCCGTGCTCGACTCGACCGACATGGAGGCCTGTTCCGCCTCGATCCAGGTCCACGCAGTCGACGCCAGCGTGGATAGCTCCGTCTCCTTCGGATCACTGACAGTCTGGCCTTGCCGTGCCAGTGTGAGTACGTCCTCGATGATACAGCCCATCCGGTCCAGCGACCGGTCGATCTTGGCGATCAGTTCGGCCTCTTCGCTGTCGGCAGGCTCCCCGAGCAAATCGACCGCGCCCTGCGCGACGTTCAGCGGGTTCCGGAGGTCGTGACTGACGACGCTGGCGAACTCCTCTAACCGCTCGTTCTGGCGCTCCAGTTCGCGCTGGCGTTCGACGCGTTCAGTGATGTCGCGTGAGACCAACTGAAACGTCTCTGCTTTGCGGTGGCTGTCGACGGGGATATACTGGTTGTGGTAATGCCGCCCCCCGACGGCGTCCTCGGATCGTGTCGCAGTACCGTTCTCGACCGCGCTTTTCCCGGCTTCGAGACGCTGGCTGGCCGCCTCGCTGTCCATCACTTCGCTCAGTTGTTGTCCGATGAGCGCATCGGGGTCGGCACCCAGTCTGCGTGCCATCGAGGGATTCACTGAGAGGAGGGTCCCGTCAGTCGTCAGGTGGACGATACCATCCGGCGAATCCGATACGAGCGATTCGAACTTCTTGCGCGTTCGCTCCTGTGAAACGACGTTCTCGATCCGGTTTGCAAGCCGACCGTACTGCTTGTCTTCGACGACTTCGAGCTTCAGGAGGTAGTCGGCGACTCCCGCCGCAATAGCCGCGCTCGCCGTCTCTTCGTCCCCTCGCCCGGTTAGCAGAATGAACGGGATAGACGGGTTTGTCTCCCTGATCGCTTCGAGGAGCTCCAGCCCGTCCATCTCTGGCATTTCGTAGTCACTGACGACGCAGTCGAACCCGCCCCCGTCGAGTCGCTCCAGCGCTTCCGTAGCGCTGTTTGCAGCAACGGACTCGATGCCGTGTTGTTGCGTGAGCGTATCAGCGGTCATCTCCGCGAAAAAATCGCTGTCGTCAACAACAAGCGTTCGTATATTACTTTCAGATGTCATATGGGCGGCAGGGTCCTTGTTCCCCCAACGGCCTGTCCGTACTTATATTTCAAGGGAGCTAGGTTGCCCGCTGGTCCCGGCTAGGGCGGTACCGGTGGGGCAATCGAAACCCGAAGTCCAGGACTGTGATGGACTAACGGCTCTGCCTCACGATCAGATATATCAACCAGTGAGGGTACTGACCCGGTCACAGTGGCGTCAACGCGGTCGAGTCGCCACGGGTCGTGGCCGACGCTGCCGACGAGATGCGTCCCGAAGCGCCCGGTTGTGAAGTACCGTTGTCGGTCGACGAGGAACGAGGCCAGTGAGTCCGGTGGAATCGCCACTGGCTCACCGCCAGCCGTGTACCAGCACTCGAACAGTCGCCGCTCCCCGGCGTCGAGGACCCGGCGACGGTCGGCCGTTGAGAGCGTTCGCGGGGTAGCGTCACCGACTGTGATGCGAAACAGCTCCGAAACCGCCGTCGTTGTCCGCCTGTCGTCACCGAACAGCGCCAGCACGCAGACCCCGCGCTGACCGGTCGGCCCGCGGACGTAGGTCCGAACCGTGAGCAACTCCGACGGCCCGGCGACCTCGATACCGAACGTCTCGACGCGGTCGACAGTTGCCGCAACGGCTGATACCCAGGCGTCGCCGTCGACCGTCTCGACGGTGAGCCAGTCGGGGACTGCCGCCTGCACCGCTGTCTCGGGGACCGGCCAATGACAGAAGCAAACGTCGTCGAGCGTGACCTGCAGCGGACGGAGGGCGACCACACCCTCACTGGGGCCGACACGCTAATCAGTGTACTGGGCGACCCCGTCGAGCCGGTGGAGTCGCCCCGCAGTCACCGGGATCTCGGCGCAGTAGTGGACGAGCGGCTCGCCGTCGGGACTGTCGAACCCCGATGCGGCGAAGAGCCCGTTCGTCCGGATATCCGCTCGTCCCGCCTGAAGCGGCCACGGCTCGTGGTCGATGTCGGCGTAGTACACCGTCCTGTCGTCGCTCGCGGCGTAGAAGCGGTACCGTTCCACGAGGAACGACTCCACCGAGCCCGGTTCGGGCGTCGACGGCGGCTCAGTCGGCTCGTAGGTGGCGTGGAAATCCGCCGGCGGTGCGCGCGAACTGGTCCGGCTACTCCGGAACTCGACGCTGTCGCCGTCGGTCCGGACCCGCATCGATGCCCGGTAGTACGACAACTGGAACAGCCGCCGGGCCAGCGTGACGCTGAGCCGATCGTCGGCGTCCAGGTTGTAGAAGTACACCCCCGGCGTCCCGTCGGCGACCACGTAGGTCCGGAGGTTCAGTTCGCCGAAGGACCGCCCGATCGGACTGCCTCGCGGCCTGATGTCCGCCATCTGGAACGGGACCACACTGAGCCACGCCTGCCCGTCGTACGTGTCGACGGCGAGCCCGTCCGGCAGCGTCGACTGGACGATGTCGGGCTCGACCGGCCAGTGCATGAACCCCACGTCCCGCCACGTCATCGTCAGCAGGTCCATATCTGGTAGTAAGGGCCAAGCAGGTTTCTGCCTGGCGTGGGACGCGGTGACAGTTCACTACCATACGCTCGGTCGCTTCGGCGCTAAAACTTTGACCGTTCCACCCCCAGCATCGCGCATGGAGTTCGAGGTAATCCAGGGCGACATCGCTGCACAGTCGGCGGACGCACTGGTCAACGCGGCGAACACGAGCCTGCAGATGGGCTCCGGTGTCGCCGGGGCGCTCAAGCGGGCGGCCGGGTCGGGGCTGAACGACGAGGCCGTCGCGAAGGGGCCGGTCGACCTCGGCGGTGTCGCGACGACCGACGCCTACGACCTCGACGCCGAGTACGTCATCCACGCCGCCGCGATGCCGCCGGCCGGCCAGTCGACCGCCGAGAGCATCCGCGCCGCAACCCGGAACGCACTGGCAGAAGCGGACGCGCTGGACTGTGAGTCGCTGGTCCTGCCGGCCATCGGCTGTGGTATCGCCGGATTCGACTTCGAGGAGGGTATCCGAATCATCTGCGAGGAGACCAGCGACTTCCAGCCCGACTCCCTGACAGACGTGCGACTCATCGCCTACTCCGACGACGACTTCAAAGGGATGCAACGAGTCGCGGCTGGCGTTCGCGACTAGCGGTCTGTCACAGCAGGTGTACGCGCCCGGCGCGCCACTCCCAGGCGACTTCCAGTGCGATCCAGCAGACGAGCCAGACCGCGGCGAAACTGAACACCAGCCACGTCGACCCGAGATACGACGGGCCGGCGGTGGCCTGGAGCCAGGGGTAGGCCTGCACGCCGATGACGAGCGTCGCGACGAGCCCCAGTATCCCGGTCACGTAGTGTTCGACCGCGTTACCTATCGAGCAGACGCAGGCGTCACTGCCCGCCGTCTCCTCGAGTGTCTCGCTGCTCGGCCCCCGAGCATTGGTCATTGTTACCTGTCCTCAAACTAGTGCTTCATCACACAGCGGGTTAACCGTTTCGGCGGCTCACTCGTGGCCAGACACCCGAACTGGTTCGTACGGGTCTTCCAGCCACTCCACGTCGCTCGCAGAGAGGTCGATTTCGAGCGCCGCGACCGCTTCTTCGAGGTGTTCGAGGCTACTCGTCCCGATAATCGGCGCGTCGACCCACTCCTTGTCGAGCACCCAGGCCAGCGCGATCTGTGCCATCGAGGCGTCGTACTCGTCGGCCAGTTCCTGTACGCGCTCGTTGACCTCGCGGCCGTTACCCTCGAAGTAGGGGTGCTCGCGGGCGTAATCGTCCGTCTCGCCCCGGACCGTCTCCTCGACCTGCTCGTGCGGGCGGGTGAGATAGCCCCGGGCCAGCGGGCTCCACGGCATCACGCCGACGTTCTCCTTCTCGCACAGCGGGAGCGTCTCGCGTTCCTCCTCGCGGTACAGCAGGTTGTAGTGGTTCTGCATCGTCTCGAACCGCTCCAATCCTTCGCGCTCGCTCGTCCGGAGAGAGTCAGCGAACTGGTGGGCCCACATCGAGGACGCGCCGACGTAGCGCGCCTGTCCCCGCCGGACGGCGTCATCCAGCGCCCGGAGCGTCTGTTCGATTGGCGTGTCGTAGTCCCAGCGGTGTATCTGGTAGAGGTCGACGGTGTCCATCCCGAGCCGGGAAAGCGAGTTCGACAGTTCCTGCTCGATGGCTTTCCGCGAGAGCCCTCCGGAGTTGGGGTCGTCCTCGTCCATCTGGAAGTACCCCTTCGTCGCCACGACCTGGCTGTCGCGGTCGTAGTCGTCGAGGACAGTCCCGAGGACGCGCTCGGACTCGCCCATCGAGTACATGTTGGCCGAATCGAAGAAGTTGATGCCGAGGTCGATGGCCCGCTCGATGACCTCGCGGCTCTCCGCTTCGTCGAGCACCCAGTCGCGCCATTCCGAGGTTCCGAAGCTCATACAGCCCAGACAGAGCCGGCTGACCTCCATACCAGTCGACCCGAGTGTCGTGTACTCCATGTTCCCCACCCCGGGCGCTCCGAGCAAAAAGGATGGGGCGAGCGGCCGGACCGCGGTGAGAAACCGTCCGTCAGAGCACGCCAGCCACGAACCCCAGACCCATCGTGACGAGCACGACGGCGGAGACCAACGGGAGGTAGGGCGTATACCGTTCGACGGCGGCCTCGTGGTGCTGGTAGCCGGCGACGAGCGCCATCGTCAGGCCGACGAGCGCGACGACGACCGTGACCGCGTAGGCGCTCATCAGTTCGAGACAGTACGGCGAGCCGGCACAGAGGGCGATAATCTCGAACTCCTCCTCGTGGGCGAACCCCAGCAGGAAGGCGAACCAGGCGATGCCGAACAGCCCCCGGTCGGCGGCATCGTCCAGACCATCGTGCGCGTGGGAGTGGCCGCCGACGAGCGGGAGTCTGCCGAACACCCGCGACCATAGGCCGCCGCTGTCGCCGTCGCTGCCGGTCCCATGAGAGTGGTCACTGCCGCGGGGATGCTGGTGCTGGTGTTGGTGGGCACGCGTTTCAGAGTGAGTGTGGTCGTGTTTGGCCGGCGCTCCACCGTCGTGGTTCTCCGCCGTCCCGCCCTGTCTGGGGTCTCCTGTCGACCCACCATGCCCGTGGTCGTGGCCGTACCGATACTCACGGATGCCAAGCACGATAAGCAGACAGCCGGCCACGATGCTCACCGGCCCGCCGATGTGGACGCCAGCGGCCAGTTCCAGCGGCTCGTTGGCCTGCGTGAGGTCGAAGTAGGCCTTGGCGTAGAAGAACGCGAACACCATCGCGATGCTGCTGACGAGGTGGCCGACGCCCAGCAGGAGGCTCGCCGCGAAGCCGGACAGCCACGCGTTGGACTGGTCGAGGGCGTAGGACGCGGCGACCGGCCAGCCGTGGCCCGGTTCGAGCCCGTGAACCGCGCCGAGGGCGATTGCCCCGAGAAACAGGCCGAGTGCCTCGCTGTATGCCATCGATGTACCACACCGACGCTACGGTCCTGCCTAAGGGTTGTTACTACGGAATCGAGGGCTGCGTAATACGGGGACCTTTGTGGCCGGCGACGGCAATCCGGGTATGCGAACGAGCGTCAACATCCCCGAAGGCCTTCTCGCGGAGTTCGACCGCGTCTGGCGCGAACAGGACCTGGAAAACCGCTCGCGGGCGGTGCGAGAGGCTATGGAGGAGTACGTCGAGCGACACTCACGGCTCGCGGCGATGGACGGCGACGTGGTAGCGCTGATCGGGTTCGACTACCGCCACGCCGACGTGATTCGGGACCTCCACGCCGTCCAGCACACGTTTCAGGACGTGATTCTCAACACCAGTCACACCCATCAGGGCGAGTGGTGTCTCGAATCGCTGTTCTGTCGCGGCCCGGCCGAGCGGGTCCGGGACCTCACCTATCGGCTACGGGACTTCGACGCCGTCCGCCGAGTGAAGGTGATGGTCATCCGCGACGAGGCGGCGGAGCCACACGGCCACGGGTAACGCCTGCTCTTCTTCCCTCCGTTCTACAGCGCTTCCGCGGCGATGCGGCCGATGTACACCCTTGCGGCAGCGTAGCCAGCGACCGCCACCAGCACTGCGCCACCGACGTGGCCGTAGGTCAGCAAGGTCGGGCTGTCGACCGCAAGCTTCGCCACCGTGGTCGCCGGGTGTTCCGGGAGGAGCACGGCCCCGCCGAACAGCACGAGAGTGAGCACGGAGAACAGCAACTGCGCCGGGCGACGGTTCTGGAGCGTGATGCCCAGCACGACCCCGAGCGTCACGACGACGACGGTGACGGCAGTGATGAACAGCAGAATCGCCGCCGGGTTCGAGACGGCGATGCCGTTCGTGGACAGCAATCCGAGCCACAGTAGCACCTGCGCAGGAGCGAGTAACACCATGCCCAGGGCCTTCCCGTCGATGATGTCGAGCAGCGACACCGGGGCCACGCGGAGCAGTTCCATCGTCCCGCGTTCGATTTCCTCGGTGACGGTGTCGACGGCTACTGAGCCGCTGATGAACGGCGGGAGGAACAGGAGCAGCGGAATCAGAATGGTGTAGGTGAACCCGAAGTACTGGCTCGCGCTGACAGTGTCCGGGAGCGGCACGGGCGGCTTATCGAGATACGGCGTCCGCTCCAGGCGCTCCTGGCGCTCCAGCCCGCTGAGGACCCGGCGCACTTCGACGACGATGAGCGTCGACCGGATGCTCCCCTCCGGCACGACAGCGGTGACCGCTATCTGCTCCCCTGGCCCGCGCGTCGACGGGACGTAGTCGCCGCGCAGTATCGCGTCCACCCGGCGCTGATTGAACGCCCGCTGTGCGGCGGTCTCGTTCTCGAAGGCGGTGACGCTGGTCCCATCTTGTTCAGCGGCCGCGGCCTCCAGTTCCTCGCGGGCGTCACCGGTGACGGCCATCTCCACCTCACCGGCCGCGACCGAGCTGGGGTCGTACAGCGACGTGAGGCCGACGACGAGGAACGAGGAGAACCCCGCGACGAACAGCTGAATGAGCAGCGCCAGCACGATGGTCTTCTCGCGGGACAGCGACCGGATGTCCCGCCGGGCCACGACGACCCGCGGGTCGCGCCAGATGGGGCGGTCGTCAGACAAGGGTGCTCACCACCGCGAAGTTGTAGGCGAAGTGGATGACGATAGCCAGCACCAATCCACCGAGATAGGCCCGTCGCCCGCGGCTCGCGCCCACCGACGAGATGGCCGCTGTCACCGTGTGCAGTGCCAGCGGGAGCAGGAACAGCAACCCAGCAACCCACAGCGGCAGGCCGGCAGGCAACGTCGCGCCCTGCAGGGCGGCTTCCCCGATGGGCAGGCTTTCGAGGTCGGAGAGCCTGGCGATAAGCAGGCCTTTCTCTCCGATGAAGAAGCCGAGCCCGGAGAGCGCGCCGATGCCGAGCGCCGACCGGAGCGTCCGCTCGTAGCGGGCGTGCTCGTAGCCGGCGTAGACGTGCAGGCTCTTTGCCAGTTCCTCGACGACGACGATGACGCCGAGTACGAGCACGATGCCGAGCGACTGGTTCGTCCCGAAGACGTTCAGCGACACCGAATCGAGGACGAACAGGAACGCGATGGCTGCCAGTTCGGCGACGATGACCAGCGGCAGCAGAATGATACTCATCTTTAGCGCGCTCCGGCGGGAGTTGATGCCACCGGCCAGCGCGTCGAGCACCTTCAGCGGAATCGGTCGCTGGGTGAACATATCCTCTTCCCGGTACAGACCGGCTCCCAGACCGAACAGCACCAGCCCGGTCAGCAGCGGCGGCGTCACCGAGAACACGAACGACGAGAGCCCGACCGACTGGCCGGTCAGGTCGAGCACGACCAGCGTCAGCGGCGAGATGAGCGCAATCGGCGTCACGTCGGTGAAGATGGCCGGGACGAACGCGTACGAGGTCAGCGTCACCGTTATCGTCACCGTCACGAAGGTGAGTTCCTTGAACGAGCGGGCGAACATCGCCCCGCAGAACGTCGCCGAGAGGAACAGAACGACGAGCGGGACCACCGCCAGCACCGCGACGTAGCTCCCCGCCGGCGCGATGTTCCCGAACCGCAGCGCCGCGGTGATGAGCGCCGCTACGCCGACAGCACCCACGAAGTACGGGAGCGTCTTCCCGCCGATAATGTCCCCCCGCGAGGCGGGCGTCACCAGCAGGAGTTCGCCGCGGCGGTTCAGCCGTTCGGAGAGCATCGACGAGCCGTAGGCCTGGATAACGAAGTTCATCGGGACGATGTAGAGGAAGGCGAGCACGAGCGACTCGAAGGGGAACGGCGGCGAGATGTCCGAGGGGGTACCACCCTGCACGTCGCCGGTCAATCGCGCGCCGATAGCGCCGAGGTTCGCACCGCTGCCACCGGCGGTTCCGCCGTCACCGCTGCTGCTCGTGGCTGAGCCGCCAGTGCCGCCCGTGTCCGACCCGTCACCGCTGCCGCCGGTACTCGTCCCACTGCCGTCCGCAGAACCCGACCCGTCACTGCTGTCGCCGCCTCGGGGGTCGAGCTGGCTGCTCCCCGACTGTTGCTCGTAGACGAGCGTCACAGAAACGGGGAACGCGGCGGTCTGGTTGTCGTCCCGAGCGAGTGTCCGGTCGTTGTACTGCGCCGTACTGTCGCGGAGTTCGGCCAGCGCCGCTCGCTCTTTGGCCGTCCGTGGAACGCTCTGGAGCTGGCTTCCCCGATACAGGAGTTCCTGCTGGCGTCGCTCGATGGCGGTGGGGTCAGGCTCACGGATGTCGAACGTCCGGTCGTCGGCCGCGACGCCGTAGTAGGGACTGCTCTCGTCGACGCCGATACGGTAGATGCCGTCGTCCATGCCCGCACCGGTACCGCCGCTGACGGCTATCGCGGCGACCGCGCCCATCGCAACGAGCGACAGCGCCATCACGACGATAGTCCGCTTGTCGACACCGCCAGCGTTTTTCGTCACCTCCCACTTCGCGACGCGCAGGAGCTTGTCGGGTTGCATCTACTCCGCGTCCTCCTCGACGTACCGCGTGCCGCGGGTCCCGGCCTCGGCGACGTTGAGGAACAC
This sequence comes from Haloarcula sp. CGMCC 1.2071, assembly GCF_037078445.1. Classification (NCBI taxonomy): domain Archaea; kingdom Methanobacteriati; phylum Methanobacteriota; class Halobacteria; order Halobacteriales; family Haloarculaceae; genus Haloarcula; species Haloarcula sp. CGMCC 1.2071. The sequence goes on along the minus strand of NZ_JAYMGY010000003.1, from coordinate 29,342 downwards.
CTCCTCCAGGCTGGACTCCTCCGTCCGTATGTCGACCACGTCGCCGCCCCGGTTCTCGGCCTGCCTGCGTGTCGTTTCGACTGCCTCCATGCTCTCGACGACGCGCTCGTAGGTGCCGTTTTCCTTGGCTGCGCCGGGCACGTCGACGGTGGTGTAGACGTGATACCGCGTGTGGCCGTACTCGGCCTGAAGCTGTTCGAGGTCGCCGCGGGCGACGATTTCGCCCTCGTTCATGATGACGACCCGGTCACAGATAGATTCGACGTGAAAGAGATTGTGTGCAGAGAAAACGATGGTCTTACCCTCTTTCGCCAACTGCTCGGTGAACTCGATGACGTAGTTCGTCGTCAGCGGGTCCAGCCCCGATGCCGGCTCGTCGTAGATGAGCACGTCGGGGTCGTTGATGAGCGATCGGGCGATAGCGACCTTCCGTTTCATTCCCTTGGACATGTCGCCGAGTTTCCGGTCGCGGTGTTCGAGTTCGAGTTCGTCCAGCGTGTCGTGCATCCGCTCTTCCGCCACGTCCGGGTCCACGTCGTAGAGGTCCGCGAAGAACTTCAGATAGGATATCGGTGTCATCTCCTCGTACAGCGGCGATTCCTCGGGCAGAAAGCCCAGCTGCTGGCGCATCTCCGCGGTTTCTGTGTCGAGCCCCGCTATCTCGGCGGAGCCGCTCGTCGGCTCTAACAGGCCCGCCAGCATCTTCAGCGTCGTCGTCTTGCCGGCCCCGTTCGGCCCGATGATACCGAACACCTCGCCGCGGTCGACCGAAAACGAACTGCCCTGTACAGCGACGAAACCGCCGTACTCCTTCCGAATGTCCCGGGCGTCAATCATCTGGCGATTGATTGTGAGTGAACCAACCTATACCTTGGCTCCGGCCTATTGCTTCTGATAATGGCACTCGAACTCGGCGGCAGCCGCGTTTCACTCGAGCAAACACCGGACGGGCGACGGCTGATCGTCCGCCACGACGTCGATGCGTCGGTCGACACCGTGTGGGATGTCCTGACCGACACCGACTGCTGGTCAGACTGGGGGCCGTCGGTCACAGCCGTCGAGACAGACACCCGATACATCGATGACGGGACGACCGGCCGCGTTCGCGCTGCTGGCGTGGTGTGGCTCCCGTTTGAAGTGACGGCGTGTGCGCCGTATCGCTGGACGTGGAACGTCGCTCGGCTCCCCGCAACAGGTCACTTCGCCGAGGAACGGGCTGCCGGCTCCGTCGTTGGGTTCGAGATTCCGCCGCTGGCGACTGGCTACGCTCCGGTGTGTGCCCGAGCGTGCCAGCACGTCGCTGCTATCGCACGGCGACGCGAGGCGTAGGCAGCGACCGCGTCGACCCGTCAGGGCTGTATCGGCGTCTTCGAGCGCGTGTAGGTGTCTTTCTCGGAGCTATCCGTTCTCGTGATGTCCGTAATCTCGAAGCGTGTCCCGCCCCCGTCGCTTTCGGTCACGTCGATGTCCCAGCCGTGGGCTTCGACGATGCGCTGGACGATTGCCAGCCCCAGCCCGCCTTCGCCGTCCGTGGTGGTGTAGCCGTCGTCGAGCACCGCATCACGCTTTTCGGGCGGGATTCCGGAGCCGTCATCGGCGACGTAAAACCCACCAGATATCTCGCCGACACGAATCGTCAGGTCAGCACTGCCACGTTCGATGGCGTCGTCGGACTTCGCTTGAGCGCTCGTGGACCCGTGTTCCACACTGTTCCGAAACAGGTTCTCGAACAGGTGACGGAGCCGATCCGGGTCGGCGTCGATGACGGCTGTCACTTCGTTTTCGAGCGTCGCGTCCATCGTCGGCACGGCCTCCCAGCAGCTATCGACCAGTTCTGCCAGATCAACGGCCTCCGTATCGCTGATGACGTGTCCGCTTCGAGCCAGCGTCAGCGTCCGGTCGATGAGCGTTTCCATTCGGTCCATCGCTGTCGCAGCCGTCTCCAGCTGTTCCGAGTCGCGGTCCATTCGTTCGAGTTCCAGCTGACCAGATGCGACGTTGAGCGGGTTCCGGAGGTCGTGTGCCACGACGGCCGCGAACTCGTCGAGGCGTTCGTTGCGCTGCTCGATGGCCTCCCGATGGAGTCGCTGTCGCTCGGCCTCGACGGCTCGGGATATCGCGCGCGCTTCGAAGATTCCCATCATGAGGCCACCGAAGCCGCCGACGATAGCCGCAAACAGCGCCCAGCCGATGTCTTCACTTAGCGACCCCGTTGGCCAGGTTAGAATCATCGCCACATTCAACAGCAGAAAAGAAACCAGCCCCCCAGCGAACCAGACCCCGATACGCCGGTAGTGGTCCGGATCGATCTCCGAGTTACTGAGCCAGAACCCGCCGACGATGATCGCCGCTGCAAACGGAACGATTGCCAGCATACTGACCACGAAATCAGCAGTAACAAGCGCTGATAAGCCGGAATCAGAGAAATAAAAATAGTTAGCGACGCCTCCGAGGAGGAGCAGCCACCCGACTCCCTGAATAAGGGCTGGCAGGCGATCTGAGCGGCGATCTGGGTCTGTCACTTCCGCATCGATTTGTTAGACGTGCATTTACATCTGCTGGCCAGCGGAACAGGTGTGCGGCGTATTTCCCAGCATTATCGTCGGTGTTACTGTCGGCTCGGCCTGTTTTCCTGCCAGCTACTGTTTGGTTACGCGTGCGTCCGATACTTTGTGGATGTCGTCGTCGATCCCGGTGCCGTCACAGTCGTCATTCGGACATCGATAGTGCCAGCCGTCTTCCGTTGCCGCTCGCTCGGTAAACCGGTCGCCACATTCGTCGCAGTAGAGCTGCCCGTCCGAACATGTGTCGCGGTGGAGTTCGAGTTCGAGTTCTGTGCCGAAGGTCCGCTTGCAGTTCCGACAAATATGAGGCATATTCGAAACTACAGATTCATCCCTTATAGCGATACCGGAACGTTCACGGCCGCTTCTTTCCGTTGACGGAAGGTTCAGGTCGGCCGCCGTCCGTCGGTTTTCGGCACCACATACATCTCATATCTTGGACAGTAATGGTTGTCAGGGCCGAATAGCTATCGACATATCTCGGCAACAGCCAGTTCGGGACCAGCCCAGCCGCCGTCTTCCAGATACCGACAGCGATTGTGGGTGAGAAAACCGCTAGGCTGTCGTCACGTCGATCCGCGTGCCGCCGGATTCGCCGCTCCCGACCGATACCGTCCACCCGTGGGCGCGCGCCGCAGTGTCGACGAGGAACAGTCCGTATCCCTCCCCCTCCCGCGTCGTCCCGAAGCCTTGGTCGAACACTTCGTCGCGGTCCGCTTCGGGAATCCCCGGGCCGTCGTCGGCCACGTAGAACCCGGACTCGGTGGCACCGATGGTGACGGTTACGGGTCCCTCGCTGTGTGTGACCGCGTTGTCGAACAGTTCGCGGAGGAGCAACTGCAGTCGGTCGTTTTCGGCGTCGACAGACGCGTCAGTCACCACTTCCAGCGTCGCATTCTCGTAGCTCTCTGCGGCCCAGACCTCAGTGGCTACGTCAGAAAGCGAGAGCGAGTCCGTTTCCGAGACAGGACACGCTGTGCTCCCGATGCGCGAGAGGTCGGTGAGCAGCGTCTCGACTCGGCGAACGGACCGATGCAATGCGTCTTCGTGGGGCTCACCGATGTCGAGTAGCTCTAACCGGCCCATAACGACGTTCAGCGGGTTCTTCGCGTCGTGAGAGACGCCGCTCGATATGTCGTCCCACTGTACGGCACCGACCCGCCAGTCGGTCGGCCACCGGGTCGCGTACGCTTCGAGTTTCGCGGCCAGCAGGGATGCCGGCGTCTCCGCGGTCACGTAATCGGTGACGCCGGCCCGGAGCGCCTCGGTGACCCGGTCAGGTTCGGGGTCGGTCGCGACGAGCACAATCGGAATCTCGGCCCCGGCCGCTCGCAGTTCCTCGAATACTGCAACCCCGTCGTGGTCGCCGTCGTCACTGGCGACGACACCTCTGACATCCCCATCACTCAGCCGGTCCTGTACGACGCTCGTGTCTCGGACTGCCTCGGCTGTTGCCCCGTCCGTTGGCAGCGCCTCGGAGAGAACTGCAGCTAGGTCTGTCGCTTCGGTACCGGCTACGAGATAGGCGGTCCCACGAGCAGGCGTCATGCCCCGGCACTACGAAAACGGGCGACAAGAAACCGACGGTGCCCTACAGCAGGTCTTCGACGTGGTCGGCGACTTCTTCCGGTGTGTCACCGACCGGGACACCGATAGACTCACTCCGTTCCACGGCTCGCTTCGCTCGCCGCGTCACATCGAGATCTCCCATCGGTCGATCTCGCTCCGTTCGTCTATCGAGCCCTCGCTCGCTCCGCATCACGGCTCACTGCGTTCGCCGTATCGCGTCGAGGTCTCCCGCTGGTCGTCCTCGACTCGCTCGCGAGGACGCCGTTGTCCGTCCGCACAAACCTATTCGAACTGATCAGAAAAAGTGTCCGGCGAAAGCCGCCTAAATCTGCCCTACAGCAGGTCTTCGACGTGGTCGGCGACTTCTTCCGGTGTGTCACCGACCGGGACGCCGTTGTCCTCTAGCGCGGTGATCTTCGACTGCGCGGTCCCGGTGCCGGAGCCGGAGACGATAGCGCCGGCGTGGCCCATCCGCTTTCCGGGCGGCGCGGTCCGACCGGCGATGAAACCGGCGACCGGCGTGTCCATGTGCTCGCCGATGTAGCGAGCGGCCTCTTCCTCGTCCTCGCCGCCGATTTCGCCACACATGACGACGGCGTGGGTGTCGGGATCGGCCTCGAACTGTTCGAGCGCGCCGATGAAGTCCGTCCCGATGATCGGGTCGCCGCCGATACCGATGGCCGTCGACTGGCCGATGCCGCGGTTGGTGAGGTTGTCGACGACCTGGTAGGTCAGCGTCCCCGAGCGGGAGACGAGACCGACGTTCCCGGACGAGAAGATGTTCCCCGGGAGGATGCCGAGCTTGGCGACGCCGGGCGTGATGACGCCGGGGCAGTTCGGACCGACGAGGTGCGTGTCGGTCTCCTGCAGTTTGCGGTAGACCCGGGCCATGTCCTGTGTCGGAATACCCTCGGTGATGGCGACGACGAGGTCGATGCCCTTCGCATCCAGCGCCTCGAAACAGGCGTCGGCCGCGAACGCGGGCGGTACGAACACGACGGCGGCGTTGGCGTCTTCCTCGCGGGCCGCGCCCTGCACGGTGTCGAACACCGGCACGCCGGCGACCTCCTGACCGCCCTTGCCGGGCACTGCGCCGGCGACGACGTTCGTGCCGTACTCAAGCATCTGTTCGGTGTGGAACTTCCCTTCTCCGCCGGTGATTCCCTGTACAACGACGCGTGTGTCTTCGTCGACTAGAACACTCATGCTTCCACCTCCTTTGCGTACTCGACCGCACGCTGAACGGCGTCCTCCAGCGTGTGCTCGACCGTGACCAGGTCCTCGTTCAGAATCTCCATCCCCTCCTCGGCGTTGGTCCCTGCGAGTCGGACGGTGACCGGCTTCGGGATCTCGTCGAACTGCTCCAGCGCCTGGTTGATGCCGTTGGCGACCTCGTCGCCGCGGGTGATACCGCCGAAGATGTTGAACACGACCGAGTCGACGTTCTCGTCGGAGAACACCATATCGAGCGCGTTCGCGATGCGGTCGGCCTTCGCGCCGCCACCCACGTCGAGGAAGTTGGCGGGCTCGCCGCCGTAGTAATCCACGAGGTCGAGCGTCGTCATCACGAGGCCCGCACCGTTGCCGATGATGCCGACGTTGCCGTCCAGTCGGACGTAGTCGAAGCCGTACTCGTCGGCCTTCTGTTCGAGTTCGTCGCCCTCCGCAGCCTCCTCGCCCATCTCGGCGATCTCGGGCTGGCGGAACAGGGCGTCGCCGTCGATGTTCATGACGGCGTCGGCCGCGATGACCTCGTTGTCGGCCGTAATCATCAGCGGGTTAATCTCCGTGTCCGCGCCGTCGCGGTCATCCCAGAGCTGGTACAGCGTCGTGAGGACGCTCGCCACGTCGTTTGCGACCTCGCGGTCGACGCCGGCCTCGTAGACGACCTTCCGGGCCTGGAACGGGTGCATTCCGAAGGCGGGGTCGATGTGCTCTCGGGCGATGGCGTCGGGGTTCTCTTCGGCGACCTCCTCGATGTTGACGCCGCCCTTGGTGGAGACCATGGCGACCGGGCGACCCTCGTTGCGGTCCATCGTCACGCCCACGTACAGCTCGTTGACGAAGTCCACGGCTTCCTCGACGAGCACCTTCGAGACGTGGTAGCCCTTGAGGTCCATCCCGATGATGTCCTCGGCAGCTTCGCGAGCCTCTTCCTTGGACTCGACGAGCTTGATGCCGCCGGCCTTGCCGCGGCCGCCGACGTGTACCTGTGCCTTGATGGCGACCGGATATCCGATTTCCTCGGCCGCGTCGACGGCCTCGTCCACTGTCTCGGCCAGCTGCGAGGCGGGCGTCGGGATGCCCGCGTCAGCGAAGACTTGCTTCGCCTGGTATTCGTGCAAGCGCATGTCATGCAGAAAGCCGAGCGGTGGCGATTTAAATCCGTCCGTTTCTCTTCCTGCGACCACGCGGAATCCGCCCCAGTTTTCTGTGGGTGGGGATAGCGATTCAGGGGCCCACTGCGGCGTGATACGATTGGTTCGTGGGGGTCGGGACGTCAAAGGGGCGTCAACAACTGACTTCACTGTCCGAGTCACATCCGATAGACCCACAGCGCCACACTGCGAAGCGAGCGTATGGCCGACGACAGGCACGGGACCGACGACGTCGACGACGAGACGCTGGATGCTGTGGCCGAGGCGCTTCGCACCGCCGAAACTGGCGTCGCCCTCACCGGCGCGGGCGTCTCGACGGCGTCGGGCATCCCCTCCTTTCGCGGCGACGACGGTATCTGGGAGCGCCACGACCCGGCGGACTTCCACCGCCGGCGACTCGACGCCGACCCGGCAGGCTTCTGGGCGGACCGAATATCGCTTCGGGAGTCTATCTACGGCGATTTAGACCCCGAACCCAACGCCGCCCACGAGGCGCTGGCGGGGCTCGAATCAGCGGGCCATCTCGACGCTGTGCTCACGCAGAAGGACGAAGCACAGCGTCTCGCCCGAGACAGCGACGTGTTTCTGGCCGTGGGGTCGTCGCTGTCGGTACAGCCCGCGTCATTGCTTCCGAAAATCGCTGCAGAGGCGGGCAGCACGCTGGTCGTGATAAACTACGAGGAGACGCCGCGTGACGCGAGTGCGGCGCACGTCCTTCGTGCGGATGTCACGCATGTCCTTCCGGCGATTGTCGAACGGGTGTAACAGCGCGGAGGCGGTCTACAGCTCGACGCCGCCGGGAATCAGGCTCTGCCCGCGCAGGAGGCTCCCGTCGGGGTCGTAGACGAGTAGCGTCCCCAGCTCGTAGGTCCGTGACTCGCCGTCGCCGTCGGTGAGACGGACTGTAAACTGTGGGTCTTCTTGGGCGTCCGCCGCGGACACGAGCGCGTCGATGTCCGCTGTCGGTGCTGTTGCCTCGAAGACGTACTCGCCGGTGAGGCGGTTCGTCAGCGAGAGCACGCCGTCGCTTTCGGGTTGTCGGCGGAAGGTCACGTCGATATCCTCGCCATCGAGTGTACCGCCGTCTACTTTGGTGAGGCGCTCGCGGAGCTCTCCTGTCGGCCCATCGTATACGATCGCGATCGTCGGGTCGTCGTTGTCGGTGGCCGAAGCCTGGATGTCGACGGTGAAGTAATCACGCCTCATTCCGGTGTTTACCGGTACGTGGCCCGGCCAAATGAACGTAACGGCGCACCGACTGTCGGTATCGGTAGCTTTTACCGGACCGGCCCACCCTCTGACAGTAGCATGGCCTGGGTGAAGTCAGAGTACGCCGGCGAGTTCGCGGTGCTTGCGACGTGGCTCGTGGGGCTGGCCCCGTGGTCGGTGTCACTGTTCGAGATTGAGGGGCTGACTGTCATCGGGCTCCGGTTTCTCCCGTTTCGGTTCCAGTTCATCTTCGGCGCGACACTCCCCGGGGAGCGGCCCTTTCTCTGGGCCTGGCAGGTCGCCGCGTTTCAGGAGTCGGACCCGCTTGCGCTCGCCGGAACACTCGGGGTCGCAGCCCTGGCCGTTTTCCTGCTCCCGCTCGGACTCAGTCTCTACTACTACGCCGCTGAGGACCGCGTCGAAGCGACCCTACCCGTCGACCCTGTCCGGCTGTTCGGCGGGCTGCTGGGGCTCGTGGGCGTCCTCACGCTCGCGGCCAGCGGGCTGTTCATCACGTCGTTTCCCGGCATCACCGTTCCCGTCGGGTCGCTCGTCGCACTCGTGTTCGCCTATCTCCTGTTGACCGTCGACCGAGCCTGACGGGCAGTGCCGTCCCGTTCGTCCGACCGCTGGCGATTATACTCCTGATAATTTGGCGAGCGAATTTAAGTAGGTGGATACGATAGCAGAGGTATATTCCGCGGAGCGCCGTGTTCGCTCCCTATGGACCACCGATGTCGAACCCAGAAACCCCCGAACCCGGTGACTTCGTTTCGGACCCGCTCGGCCACATCCAGTCGTGGCTCTCGCGGACCGCGACGGTACTGAGCGGGTCGGCGGTCCCGACGGCGAACTACGACCCCAGCCGCCACGGGTCACTGGTCGAGTTCGACGGCCTGGACGGCTACAACGAGGTCGAACGCTACTGGCTGAACGTCCCCTTCGCCTTCGCCTCTATCAACCACGATCCGGAGCGCGACGAGCATCTGTATCAGGTCGTCGAGCCGTCGCTGACCGACATCGAGCGAGAACTGCTCGACCGCCTGTTCGAGGACATCCGCATCCCGCTCATCTACCGTGACGACGTCGACACCGACCCAGAGCGCGTCCTCGCCGAAGAACTCGAAGCCAGGCTGGAGGAGTACGGCGTCGTCATCGAGCCCGAGACGTTCTACCGCCTGTTTTATTATCTGCATCGCTCCTTCCAGGGCTACGGTCACATCGACCCCCTGATGCACGACCCGGACATCGAGGACATCTCCTGTGACGGGGCGAACCTCCCCATCTTCGTCTACCACGACGGGTACACGGACATCGAGACGAACATCGTCTACGACGCCGACGAACTGAACGACTTCGTCATCCAACTGGCCCAGCGCTCGGGTCGGCACGTCTCCGTCTCGGACCCCGTCGTCTCGACGACGCTCCCGGACGGCTCGCGTATCGAACTGGCGCTCGGCGAGGAAGTGACCCCGCGCGGCTCCGCGTTCACCATCCGGAAATACGCCGACGAACCGTTCACGCCGATTGAACTGCTCGAGTACGGCACGTTCTCCGTCGAAATGCTCGCTTACCTCTGGCTGGCTATCGAGTCCAACAAGTCGCTCATCTTCGCCGGCGGGACCGCCGCCGGTAAGACCACGTCGATGAACGCGCTGGCGATGTTCCTCCCGCCCCGGTCGAAGGTGCTCTCAATCGAGGACACCCGCGAGCTGTCCCTGTACCACGACAACTGGCTCTCCTCGGTCACCCGCGAGCGGTTGGACGATTCGGACATCACGATGTACGACCTGCTGCGGTCCGCGCTCCGGCACCGCCCCGAGTACATCATCGTCGGCGAGGTCCGCGGCGAGGAGGCGATTACGCTGTTCCAGGCGATGAACACCGGTCACACGACGTTCTCAACGATGCACGCGGACTCGGTCCAGACCGTCATCAACCGGCTTGAGAACGAGCCGATCAACGTCCCGCGGCCGATGGTCCAGAGCCTCGACATCCTCTGTGTGCAGGTGCTGGCCCGCTCCGGTGACGAGCGCGTCCGCCGTGCGAAAACGCTCGCCGAGATCGAGGGCATCGACCAGCGGACCGGCGAACTGGACTACTCGACGACGTACAACTGGCGGGCCACCGAGGACCGCTTCTCCGAGAACAACAGCGAGCTACTGGACGAAATCCGCGAGGAACGCGGCTGGACGCAGTCGGAGCTGCTGACCGAACTCCGAAACCGCCAGCGGTTCCTCCGCTATCTCCAGTCCGAAGGCATCACCGACTACCGGAAGTTCACGGCGATGGTCAACAAGTACTACGCGGACAAGCAACAGGTCATGGCGAACATCGACGATGCGATAGCCTGACATGGCGCTGAACCCGCTCGGTCTGGCACCGCTCGCCGTCGTCGTCGGGATTCTCGGGCTTATCGGCTACAGCTCCGTCAACGAGCGCTTCGACCGCAACGTCACGCGGCTGTCCCGACGGCTCTTCGGTCGGTACGTGGGCGAATCGCCCAAACGCGAACGACAGCTCGAAGCCGCCTACATCGACGAGACCTATCGCGGGTACGCCGCCAGAACGCTGGTGTACGCCTGTGTAGGGGCCGTCGCCGGCGCTATCACCGGCGCGTACGCCATCGGCGGCTTTCTGTTGGTGCTGCCGGTGCTGGTGAACCTCGCACAGGGGCTTCCCTCGACGATGGTGAACGCCTTCGGCCTGCGAACGTTCGAACTCGTCCTGACACCGACTCAGACCCTCTACATACTCATCGGCGGCGGTGTGCTATCGGGCGCAGCGACGGCCGGACTCACGTACCTCTACCGCTGGGAGCGGCTCAAGAATCAGGCGGACGTGCGGAGTCGGAACATCGACGAGGGGATGGCCCGCACTATCGCCTTCATGTACGCGCTGTCCCGCGGTGGGATGTCCTTCCCGGACGTGATGCGTGTGCTGGCCCGCAATCAGGAAATCTACGGCGACACGGCGAAGGAAGTCGGCGTCGCCGTCAGGGAGATGGACCTGTTCGGCCGGGACATGATCTCGGCGCTCGAACACGTCTCCCGGCGGACACCCAGTGAGCAGTTCAAGACCTTCACCGAGAACCTCTCCAGCGTCCTCCAGAGCGGCCAGTCGCTGGCCCCGTTCCTCCGCGAGCAGTACGAGCGCCATCAGGAAGAGGCCGCCGAGCGTCAGGAGGACTTGCTCGAACGGCTGGCCACCGTCGCCGAGGCGTACGTCACCGTATTCGTCGCCGCCGTGCTCTTCCTGATGACGATTCTGCTCGTCTTCGGCCTGACGACGACGGACACGCTCTGGCTGTTGCAGTTGATGGCGTATCTCGTCATCCCGCTGGCCAATGTCGGGTTCATGGTGTATCTCGATAGCAAGCTCCAGTCGCTGGGCATCGGGAACGGCGGGACGACGACTATCCTGAACAAGTACGAGACGGCGACGCTGGGGAAACCCAGCCTGAGGGCCGGCCGTCTCGGCCTGCCCGACGGCGGCGTCGTCCCGGCCGACGAGGCGAACTGGCTCCGACTCCGGTTCTACGACCGCGTCAAGTCGCTGCGGGAGCTGCTCAGCTCCCCGATTCAGTCGCTGGTCTGGAACCCCGTGTACGTCATCTACCTCGCCGTGCCAATCGCCGTGGTGCTGCTGCTCGTCCGCGCCCCGACAGCGTTTCAGGCGTCGACGGTCAACGTCCGTCTCCTCGACGACCTCGTCATCCAGTCAGTGCTGCTGATTCTGGGGCCGTTCGCGCTGGTGCGGTTCATTTACACCCAGCGGCTATCCCGCATTGAGGACGCGACGCCGGACCTGCTCGAACGGCTGGCAAGCCTGAACGAGGCCGGGATGACCGTCGTGGAGAGCCTCCGCCGGGTCCGCGGCAGTGACATCGGTGTGCTCACCCAGGAGATGCACCGCATCTGGGCCGACATCAGGATGGGTGCGAACGTCGACGACGCGCTCGTCCGGTTCGGCCGCCGGGTCCAGACCACGGCCGTCACGCGGATCGTGACGCTGCTGACCCACGCGATGCACGCCTCGGGCCAGCTCGGGCCGGTGTTCCGCATCGCGGCCACCCAGTCGCGGGCGGACCTCCGGCTGAAGCGCCGGCGACGCCAGCAGATGCTCACCTACCTCGTCGTCATCTACGTCGCCTTCCTGGTGTTTCTGGTCATTATCGTCGCTGTCCAGGAGGTGCTCGTCCCGAGTTTGCCCTCCAGCGTGCCGACGCCGGCCGGGGAGTCGAACCGACTGGGCGTCAACGTCGACCAGTTCGCCCGCTTCGGGCGCGTGGACAAAGCCGCGTACACGCTCGTGTTCTTCCACACCGCCCTCATTCAGGCCGTCCTCACAGGCTTCATTGGCGGCCAACTCGGTGAGGGAACGCTCAAGGACGGCGCGAAACACGCCGCAATTTTGCTGGGTGTGGCGTACGTCGCGTTCATCCTGCTGTCCTCGCCCGTCGCCTCGATGACGGTCACCAGCCCCGCCGTCTCCGGCGACCAGATAACGGTCGAATCGGCGTCGCTGTCAGAGGGGGGGTTCATCGTTGTCCGCGAGTTCGAGGAAGACGGCCGGGTGCTCGGGACCTCCGAGTACCTCTCTTCGGGGTCCCACAGCGACGTACAGATAACGCTTGACAGACCGCCGTCGACCGGGCAGTCACTCGTGCTCGTCGCCCATCAGGACACCAACGGGAACCAGCAACTCGACTACCCCTTCGGCGACAATTCGGGATCGCCGGACCGACCATACTCGTCGTCGACAGCCGGCGAGAACGTCACCGTCGAACACACGGTCGAGTGACGCTGGATTTACGGTGCCCAATCGGGTAGGAGGCGCTGATGGAGTTCGCCGCCTTCGCCGACCGGGCCGAAACAATCGAAGCCGAGAGCGCCGACACCGCGATAGCTGAGGCAGTGACCGACCTGTTCACAGATGCGGGGCCGGACCTGCCAACGCTCACCCGCTTCGTCCAGGGACGGGTGTTTCCGGCCTACGAGTCCCGCACGCTCGATATCGGGCCGCGGCTCTGCTACGAGGCGATTGCCCGGGCGGCCGGCCAGAATGTCAGCGCTGACGACGTAGAGCAGCGCCTCGCCGACATGGGCGAAATAGGGGCTGTCGCGGCCAGCTACGACCTCGGCGGCCAGCGGGGACTCGCCGCGTTCGGAGCAGGCGGGAGCGGGAGCGACGCACTGACCGTCGCCGAACTCGACGAGACGCTCCGGGACCTGGCGGCCGTCGACGGCAGCGGGAGCCAGGGGACGAAAGTCGACATCCTCTTTGGCCTGTTCTCGCGGTGTTCGCCGGCCGAAGCCAGCTACCTCGCACGGCTCGTCCTCTCGGAGATGCGCATCGGCGTCGGCGAGGGGACGGTCCGGGACGCCGTCGCGGCGGCCTTCGACGTGCCGGTCGCGGCCGTCGAACGGGCCGTGCAGGTGTCGAACGACTACGGCATGGTCGCCGAAGTGGCCCGCGACGAGGGCGAGTCCGGACTGGCCACTATCACGCTCGAAATCGGTCGGCCCGTGCAGGCGATGCTGGCGCAGGCGGGCACAGTCGCCGGCGCACTGGACGACTGGGACCGCGCCGCGGTCGAGTGGAAGTACGACGGCGCTCGCGTGCAGATCCACTTCGACGGCGAGGACGCCCGGCTGTTCTCCCGGAACATGGAGGAAGTCACGGACCCGCTTCCGGAAGTCGTCGACACTGTCGAATCGACGCTGGACACGCCGGCGATCCTCGACGGCGAGGTGGTCGCGGTCGACGCGGACGGCGACCCGCTCCCGTTCCAGGAGGTGCTGCGGCGCTTCCGCCGGAAGCACGACGTGGCCGCGGCCCGCGAGGACGTGGCCGTCCGCCTGCACGCCTTTGACTGCCTGCACGCGGACGGCGAGGACCTGCTCGATGCCCCGCTGGAGACGCGCCACGACCGCCTCGAATCGCTCTTCCCTGCCGGGAGAGATGTCGTCTCACAGATGTGGCTGTCCGACGACCCCGACGAGATCGCGGACCTGGAGGCAGAAGCCCTCGCCGCTGGACAGGAGGGAATCATGCTGAAAGACCCGACAGCGGCGTATTCGCCCGGAAAGCGGGGCAAGCACTGGCGCAAGCGCAAGCCCGACGTGGAGACGCTGGATTGTGTTGTCACCGGCGCGGAGTGGGGCGAGGGCCGCCGGGCGAACGTCCTTGGCTCGTTCGAACTCTCCGTGCGGACCGACGACGGTTACGCCACCGTCGGTAACGTTGCCACGGGTATCACCGACGAGGAACTGGACGACCTCACCGAGCGCTTCGAACCGCACATCCGGAGCGAGGACGGCCGCGACGTGGTGCTCGACCCAGCAATCGTGTTCGAGGTCGGCTACGAGGAGATTCAGGCCTCCCAGTCCTACGATTCGGGCTATGCGCTCCGGTTCCCGCGGTTCCTCTCCGTCCGCGAGGACAAGACGCCTGACAGCGCCGACTCGCTGGGGCGCGTCGAGCGGCTGGCGGCGTCACAGTAACGCCGCCGGTGCTGGTCCGCGACGGACCGACACGCGTAATGGCCGTCTCCGAGAACGACCGTACATGACAGTCAGACACGACGGCATCACCGCGGAGTGGCTCGGCTACGCGACGCTGCGGCTGGAAGGCGAGGAGACGGTCGTCTACTTTGACCCCGGTCGGTACGGCGTCCTGACCGGCGAGTGGGAACCGGACACGCCCGGCGTCGGCCACCCACCGACGCAGGACTACGCCCCCAAAGACGGGGATATCGTCTGTGTGACCCACATCCACCACTACGACCCCGACGGCATCCGCCGCGTCGCGGGCGAGGACGCCACCGTCGTCGCATTCGAGGGTATCAACGTCCACGCGACCGACCGCGACCTCGACCGCCTCGCCGACCTCGATTACGAGGTCCGCAAAGTAGGGATGGAGGCCGACGTGTTAGTCGACGACGTGCCCATCTGGACCATGCCGGCGTACAACCACGAGGACGGCCGGAACGTGAAAGACGACGGCAGCCCCATCCACCCGAAGGGTATCGGCTGTGGCTTCCTCGTCTCGCTGGACGACACCCGCGCGTTCTGGCCCGGCGACACCGACGTGCTGGACGGCCACGCCGAACTCGACGTGTCGCTGTTCGTCCCCACTATCGCCAAGAACTACACGATGAACCGCCACGAAGCCGCCGACCTGGCCGAGGAGATGGACCCGGACCTCGTGTTGCCGATGCACTACAACACGTTCGAGTCACTGGAGGCAGATTCCGGTGCGTTCGCCGAAGACGTCGCGAAACGCGGCGTCCCGGTCGTACTTGACGAGAACTGACTGGCGAACCCGTCTGTGGCGACCCGAGACGGTGGTCGGTCTATTTGTCAGTCAAAACAACATTGAAGGGTTCAGCAGAACACCACCGACATGGAACGCGCCAGTGACCGAGCAGGGGAAGCACGTTCCTCGGCCGAACGAACGCCCTCGCTCGGTCACCTACTGCTTGTCTGGCTCCTTGTCGGGCCGTCGCTGTGGTCCCTTGGTTCTGCCGTGGCCGATGCGATTCAGGCCGAACTGCCGCTGTCGACGATGGGAGCCGGCCTGCTGTTCGGAACGATAGTCGTCGTGTCGTTCTGGACCGCCGGCTTTCAGCCCTCACTCAGGGCCAGTTTCGGCTATTTTGTCGCGGAACTGAGTATCTATCTGGTCTTGGCTGTCGGGGTCGTTACGGTCTTCGTTCCGACCTTTACACCGTGGGTTACGATTGCTGTCCAACTCGTGTCTATCTGTCTCGCCGCGACGCTGGTGTTCACCCCGGTCGGTGCGAACATACGGAACTGGTTCCGGCGACATGTCCGCTCTCTGCTGAAACTACCGCCACAAGACCGGTCAGTCGATCGCGACTGATGGATTCTCGACCGAGCAAACGCGGATTCGTTTTGCCGGTCAGTCGTTCCGGGTAGTACACTAATTGCGCACCGGTCTCACCACGACTGTTCCCGTTTTCCACTCGACAGAAAACACTTACCGAGAGACAGGAGATGGACTCCTAATGCCCTCCTCCCGTCGGCGATACCTTCGTGGCTGTGTGGCGACCCTCGGACTGGCGTCCGCTGGCTGTCTCGGTTCGAACGGGTACATAGAGACTTCACCGATTGGAACTGAGACGACACCGGAATCAGAGGCTGGGACGGCCGCCCACAAGCGTAGCGGGGAAACGGAACCGTTCGTCGCCTGGCAGCAATCACTCGGTTCAGCGATCACTGCCCCGCCAGTTAGTACGGGGAGCGGTCTGTCTGTCGGGACTGAGTCGGGAACGGTCAAATCACTCGCAACTGCTGACGGGAGCCAGCAGTGGTCATACGACGCGAGCGACCCCATCCGCTCGCAGCCGCTACGCGTCGGGAACACCGTCTTCGTCGTAAGCGGGAAAGAAGGGCTGTACGAGGATCACATCGTGGTGGCACTCGACGCCGAAAGCGGCGCGAAGCAGTGGACGTTCTCGCCCGGAGAGTGGTGGCTGGAGTTGCTCGGCGCGACCGAGGAGATGGTGTACGTCGGGACCAACACCGACGCCCCGTCGAAGCAGGGACGGACGCTCTACGCGCTCGCTGTTTCTGACGGGTCGGTACAATGGTCCGGCGAAGTCGGTGACCAGTACGAAGGCGTCGTGCGCAACGGGACGATATACGTGGCGTCGTACGGCCGGTTCTACGCGTACGACGCTGAAAACGGTGAGCAACAGTGGGTCACTGACGTTTCCGACTACTACTCCCAGACGATGGTCGCCGACGACGACACGCTCTGTTATGCCGCCGACGTGGACGAGACCCGCGGCACGCTAATCGGCGTCGCTGCCGACACCGGTGAGACCGTCTGGAGACACGACGAGGGGTCCGTCGCATCGACGACACTTCACGATGGAACGCTCTATATCGGTGGCACACACGTCGCTGCGCTCGACCCCGCGAGTGGCGAGCAACAGTGGCAAGCGGAGCAGTCCGGCTACGTCCAACAAGCCCCGGTTCAGAACGGCGTCCTCTATGCAGGTGGTGACAAGATACGTGGCTACGACGGTAGCAACGGCGAACAGAGATGGACGTGGGAGCCCGACGTAGACGTTGAAGGGGTGGTGCCGGCAGCGGTCGTTTCCGACACCCTGTACGTGGACTCGTGGACGGACGGCGACCCGCGGAACCGATTCAAGTTCGCAGTCGACGCGACGGCCGGAACGAAACGGTGGGCGTTCGATGTCGGGAGCGACCTGACCGATCTGTCCGTCGACGAAAATGGGGCCTACGTCGCCGCTGCCGATACCGTGTACGCGCTAGAATAACCGAGAACGCTCCGTCGATGCCGTGCCTACAGTATGCCCATCTCGTCCAGCCGCTCGGGCAGATACGTCTCCGTCACGAAGTCCAGACCTCGAGACGCGAGTGCCTGCTGCTCGGCCTTCTTGTTGATGTCCAACTGGAGTTCGATCTGTTCTTCCCAGAAATCAGTCTGGAAGCGCGGGTCCTCCAGTTCGCTCTCTAGGGCGTTGACGTCGGAGTCCGACAGCGGGTCCGTCGGCAGTTCGTACTCGACAATGTCCTCCGGGCGGATGCCGATGAACTGGGCCTCGGGGGTCGCCAGATACTCAGAGAGGTGTGCGCTCTTGATGGAGCCGTAGGAGACCGACCCGAAAATACGGTACGACCACGGGTCACCGTCAGTAAACACCGTGACCGGGAGGTCGAGTTCGTCGTGGAGCCGTTTGATGAGCCGCCGGGTCGCCCGCGCGGGCTGACCGCCGAGGTGGACGACCAGCGCGTCGTACTCGTCGTCGAAGCCGTTCTCGACGAGTCGGTCGCGCATGCCGCCGGTCTCCACGCAGAGGACGAACTTCGCGTCGTTGTCGAGGAACTCGATGGTGTCGGGGTTGTTCGGGATCTGGTAGCCGCCCTGTCCCACGTCGTCCTGACAGTGGATCTCGCGGTCGCCGCGGTTGGTCTGCTCGCGGAGGAGCAGCGGCCCCATCACCTTCGCACCGGACTCCTCCGGACGCATGTGGAAGTCCTCGCGTTTGACGTCGGAGACGATTTCGAGGTCCTCGATGAGGTTGTTCGACTCGTCCTGCGTGTTGAACTGGGCCTCGTCGAGGTCCCAGGACTCCGAGAGGTAGTACAGTTCACGCAGGGTCGAGGAGCGGTCCTCCTCTAGTTGCTGGGAGAGGAAGTCGATGGTGTAGACGGCCTTCAGGATCTTTTCGGCCCCGGAGATCGTCTTGGCCGACCGCGTGGAGTTCCGGTCGCCGTACACCCAGACCTGCTCGTCCTCGTCGAAGACGATGTTCGATTTGGTCCGGGTGGGGATGGTCATCGTCGGCACCTCGCCGTCGGCGAACTGGTCGTAGAAGTCCGCCGCGAGGTCGATGAGTTGCTCGCGCGCTTCCTCGGTGTCGGGTGTGGTGTCTGAGTCGGTGCTCATATCAGGCGTTCACCGTGAGTTTCTCCTCTTCGATGCCGTCGACCGAGACGGTGAACTCGGCCTCGTCGGTCACGCTGTATTCGAGGACGGCGGTCTCGCCGGCCCCGACGGTCGGGGACCAC
Organism: Haloarcula sp. CGMCC 1.2071; assembly: GCF_037078445.1. Taxonomy (NCBI): domain Archaea; kingdom Methanobacteriati; phylum Methanobacteriota; class Halobacteria; order Halobacteriales; family Haloarculaceae; genus Haloarcula; species Haloarcula sp. CGMCC 1.2071. The sequence goes on along the minus strand of NZ_JAYMGY010000003.1, from coordinate 11,051 downwards.
TTGACGAACCACTCGCCGTCTATCTCGACGACGTTCGCGCCGTTGGCGACCTGCGGTTCGGCGGTGACGATGTCGGTCAGTTCCACGTCCGCGTTCGTGTCGTCGTTGTTCTCGATGCGGACCCGGACCGTGTCGTCCTCGACTTCGCGCTCGACGAGGACGTTGTTCATGATACGGGCCAGCGAGTCGTCGATGTGGAGTTCGTCGTTGTCGGTGACTTCGGTGAGCTTCTCGGCCATCTCCGGCAGGATGGTCGCGAGTTTGTCCTGCTTCTCGCGGCGCTGTTGCATCGACTGGCGCTTGTTCAGGTAGCTCTTGAGTTCGCGGGCGGCCTCCCGGATGGCGAGTTCGATCTCGTCTTCCATCTCGGGGACGTTCGCGATGGCGTCCTTGGACTCGCTGGTGAAGGGGACGTTCGTCGAGGCGACGTGGACCATGATGACGGCCGGCCCCTTCGGGATGCCGGAGCCGCCGGGCTGGTCGAGGTTGTAGTTGCGCCAGCGGATAGACTTCACCACGTCAGTCGTCGCACAGGCTCCGCGCTGATACACCAGCGGGACGCGGTTGGCGAACCGCATCACGTCAACGGTCCCCTCGCTTTCGAGTTCGCCGCCGTAGGCGATGCCGGCCTCGACGATGAACGGGTCGCCGCCGTGGACCGACGCGTCCCGCGTCGAGGCGGCGTAGAAGTCCGCGTCGAACTCCTTCCGGAGTCCTTCCTCGACGAGTTCCGCGCTGATCGGGGAGAGACAGTCCGTCGGCGGTGCGATGATGTCCGTCTCGCGCATCGCCGATAGCAGTTGGCTGGCGGTGTCGCGGTCGTCGGCGATGTCTGAGACCTTCGGCGGCTCTTCCGGAACGCCCTCGGCGGCCGTCCAGAGCGCCTCAAGCACGTTTTCGCGGGCCGTGTCGCCGAAGGTGGCGTCGTCCTGCTCCTCGGTCATGTCGGCCGCGCGGTCGATGTAGCCCCGGAGTCCGTCGCGGGTCAGCCGGTGGCGGCCGTCGTCGTCGAATTTGTCGGCCAGTCGGCTCGCCAGCCCCTCGATTGCGGCGTCGTCCTTGCGTTTCGTCGTCACGTCGTCGACGAGGGCGTAGAGGTCGCTGGATAGATCCTCGCTAACGGCTCCCCAGGCGGCGTCGACGGCGTTCTCTCGAACCGTCGCGCCGAAGGTGGTGTCGCTGTCCGCTTCGGCGTCTTCGGCTGCCGCATCGACGATAGATTCGATCTCGTGGTACGCGACCCGGTCGCGGTCGTGGATGGCATCGGAGACAGCGGCGGCGAACGTCGCCGTGGTTTCAGCCCCTTTGTTCGCCACGGCGTCCTCGACGGCGGCCTCGATGTCTGCGTCCTCGCCGACTTTCGGCGGCTGCCAGGCCATGCCGCGGCCGTAGTGGCGGTCGTTGAAGTTCGCGATGACGCTGTCGGCGGTCTTCCCGCCGACGCGGGTGAACTCCTCCTGCATGAACCCAGAGACGGAGTAGGAGTCCGTGGCTTCGAGCATCTTTAGCAGGGTTCCCAGTTCGACGCCGTGTGGGTGCGGGCGTATCTCCTCGGTCTCGTCGGGGAGTTCGGCGCGCTCGGCCCGCTCGAACTTCAGGGACTCGTCCAGCCCCGGTTCGTCAAACTCGATGCGGGCGTGGGGGTTGACGACGGCGGTGTCCTGGATGTAGTCCCGCAGCGTCGACCGGGCCCGCATGTTGGCCTCCATCTCCAGTTCGATTCGTGTCCCGTGGGGCCGCTCCCACGTCGTCGTCTCGTCGACGCTGATCTCCGGTTCGTTGGTGTCCGTGTCGACGATGAGTTCGAAATACTGCGCCTTGTCCTGGCCCTTCGGTCGGGACGTGATCTTCGCCGGCTTGCCGGAGGTGAGCTGGGAGTAGAGGACGGCCGCAGAAATCCCGATACCTTGCTGTCCGCGGTTCTGCTCTCTGGCGTGGAAGCGGGAGCCATAGAGGAGCTTCCCGAAGATTTTCGGTGCCTGTTCCTTCGTGATACCGGGGCCGTTGTCCTCGACGACCAGCTTGTAGTAGTCGCCGGACTCCTGAATCTCGACGTAGATATCGGGGAGAATACCGGCCTCCTCGCAGGCGTCGAGCGCGTTGTCGACGGCCTCTTTGACGGCCGTGACGAGCGCCCGGGCCTCCGAGTCGAAGCCCAGCATGTGCTTGTTCTTCTCGAAGAACTCGGCAATGGAGATGGCCCGCTGGGATTCGGCCAACTCCTCGGCGATCCCCTCGCCCTCGCCGAGTCGCGACTGATACGAGGTCATTGTCGTGCGGTACGTACCCGCGTCGGGGTTAAAAGGTAATCGCCACCGGAGTGAAAGTAAACGCCGTCCCCGACAATCGCTGTCCCGCGCGCGTGCGGGAGCTTTATACGTCCCCCTCTATTAGGACGGGTAAGTTCCTATGTCAGGAGAGTCTGATGAGTACGGCGCAAAGTCGATCCAGACCCTCGAAGGGCTGGAAGCCGTCCAGAAGCGACCCGCGATGTATATCGGGTCGACGGACGCTCGCGGCCTCCATCATCTCGTCTACGAGGTGGTCGACAACGCGATCGACGAGGCGCTCGCCGGCTACTGTGATAACATCGACGTAACGATTCACGACGACGGCTCAGTCTCCGTCAGCGACGACGGGCGGGGAATCCCCGTCGATACCCACGAAGAGCACGGCCGTCCGGCCGTCGAGGTCGTGATGACGATTCTCCACGCTGGCGGGAAGTTCGACAACAAGTCCTACCAGGTCTCCGGTGGCCTCCACGGGGTCGGTGTGAGCGTCGTCAACGCCCTCTCGAAGTGGCTCGAAGTCGAAGTCAGGCGCGACGGCGCGCTCTGGAAGCAGCGCTTCGACCACGGTAAGCCCGAGTACGACCTGAAGAAGGTCCGCGACCTCGAACCCGACGAGGAGACGGGCACGACGGTCCGGTTCTGGCCCGACGACGAAATCTTCGAGACCGGCGAGTTCAAGTTCTCGACGCTGTCGTCTCGACTGCGCGAACTCGCCTTCCTCAACTCCGGTGTCGCCATCTCTATCATCGACGAGCGCGACGGCGAAACGGAGACATTTGCCTACGACGGTGGCATCCGTGAGTTCGTCGAGTACCTGAACGAAACCAAGGACCCGCTCCACCGGGATATCATCTACTTCGAGGACGAAGAGGAGATCGCGGAGGGGCCGGTCCAGGTCGAAATCGCCATGCAGGGGACCGACGACCTGCAGGGTTCGATTCACGCGTTCGCCAACAACATCAACACGCGCGAGGGCGGGACACACCTCACAGGATTCAAAACATCGCTCACACGGGTCGTCAACGACTACGCGACCGACAATAATCTGCTGAAAGACCTTGACGACACGCTCAAAGGCGACGACATCCGTGAAGGGCTGACGGCCGTCATTTCTGTCAAACATCCCGACCCGCAGTTCGAAGGCCAGACCAAGACGAAACTCGGCAACAGCGAGGTCCGCGGCATCGTCGAATCGGCGATGCACGACGGGCTGGCGACCTTCTTCGAGGAGAATCCCGATACGGCCGAAGCCATCGTCGGGAAGGCCGTCGAGGCCGCCAAGGCACGGAAGGCCGCACAGAAGGCCGAGGAGCTCACCCGGCGGAAGTCGGCGCTCGACTCGACCGCACTGCCCGGCAAGCTCGCGGACTGCCAGACGCGTGACCCCGAGGAAGCCGAACTGTTCATCGCCGAGGGTGACTCCGCGGGCGGCAGCGCCAAACAGGGTCGAAACCCGGATTTCCAGGCCATCCTCCCCATCAAAGGGAAGATTCTGAACGTCGAGAAACACCGGCTGGACCGGATTCTGGAGAACAACGAAATCCGGAACCTCATCACCGCGCTGGGGACCGGCATCGGTGACGAGTTCGACATCGACGACCTGCGTTACGAGAAGATCATCCTGATGACAGACGCGGATGTCGACGGGGCACACATCCGGACGCTCCTGTTGACGCTGTTCTACCGACACATGAAGCCGCTGCTGGAAGCCGGCTACGTGTACGCCTCCCAGCCGCCGCTGTACCGGATTCGCTACCGTGGAGACACCTACGACGCGATGACGGATGCAGAGCGGGACAAGATCATCGAAGAGAAGTGTGACGGCAACCCCACCCACGTCCAGCGGTTCAAGGGCCTCGGTGAGATGAACCCCGAACAGCTCTGGGAGACGACGATGAACCCCGACAACCGGATTCTCAAGCAGATCACCATCGAGGACGCCGCGGCCGCCGACAAGATGTTCAACATCCTGATGGGCGACGCCGTCGAACCGCGCAAGGAATTTATCAAGGAGCACTCGCCTGAAGCGGAGTGGGTCGATATATGAGTTCCGACGCTAACGACGCGAACGCCCCGGCAGAGCAGATCAAGCACGTCCGCATCGAGGACGAGATGGAGCAGTCCTACATCGACTACGCGATGTCAGTCATCGCGGGTCGAGCACTCCCGGACGTTCGGGACGGCCTCAAGCCCGTCCATCGGCGCATCCTCTACGCAATGCACGAGATGGGCGTCTCCTCGAACACCGCCCATCGGAAGTCCTCCTCGATTGTCGGCGACACGATGGGTGACTACCACCCACACGGCGGTTCGGCCATCTACGACACGCTCGTCCGGATGGCACAGGACTTCTCGATGCGGTACCCGCTGATCGACGGCCAGGGGAACTTCGGCTCGATGGACGGCGACCCCGCGGCCGCCATGCGGTACACGGAGGCCCGGATGGATCCCCTTGCCGAGGAGCTGCTCGAAGACATCGAGAAGGACACCGTCGACTTCTCCAGCAACTACGACGACCGCCTACAGGAACCCGACGTGCTGCCGTCGAAAGTCCCGAACCTCCTGCTGAACGGGTCCTCGGGGATTGCCGTCGGGATGTCGACCAACATCCCGCCGCACAACCTCGGCGAACTGGTCGACGCGACGGTCCAACTGCTGGAAAACCCCGACTGCACGGTCGAGGACCTGATGGAGCATATCAAGGGACCGGACTTCCCGACCGGCGGCAACATCGTCGGCCGCGACGCCATCTACTCGGCGTATGCGACCGGCCGAGGCCGCTTACGGGTCCGCGCCGAATACGAAGTCGACCCCGAAGAGGGGCGCATCGTCATCAGCGAACTCCCCTACCAGGAGAACAAGGCCCGCGTCGTCGAGCGCATCGCCGACGACGTGAACGAGGGGAAAATCGAGGGTATCGCTGACCTCCGTGACGAGTCCGACCGAAACGGCGTCCGAATCGTCGTCGAACTCAAGCGTGGGGCGAACATCGACGTGGTCGAGAACCGCCTACTCGACCACCATCTCGAATCCACCTTCGGCGTCATCAACCTCGCGCTGGTCGACGGCCAACCGAAAGTCCTCTCGCTGAAAGAGACCCTGCAGCACTACATCGACCACCGACGCGAGGTCGTCCGCCGGCGCTCCGAGTACGACCTCGCCGAAGCCGAGGACCGCGCACACATCCTCGAAGGCCGGCTAAAAGCGCTGGAAAACGTCGAGGACGTGGTCGAACTCATCCAAAACAGCGAGGACCGCGACGCCGCCCGAGCCGGTTTGCAGGAGTCCTTCGAGTTCTCCGAGGAACAGGCCGCTCACATCGTGCGGATGCAACTCGGCTCGCTCACCTCGATGGAAGCGACGGAAATCGAGGAGGAGTACGAGGACGTACAGAACACTATCGACTACCTCGAATCTGTCCTCAACAGCCGCGAGAAGCTCGACAGCGTCATCGCCGACGAACTGCAGGAAGTCAAAGACGAGTACGACGACGACCGCCGGACGAGCATCATCGAGGACGAGGGCCAGGTCACCCACGAGGACCTCATCCCCGAGGAGGACTGCGTCGTCGTCATCACCGAGGACGACTACATCAAGCGGATGCCGGTCGAGAACTTCGATCCCCAGAACCGCGGCGGCAAGGGGATCATCGGCGCAGACCCCAAGGAGAACGACCGCGTCTCGAAGGTGTTCCGGGCCAACAGCCACGACTACCTGCTCTGTTTCACCAACCAGGGGCAGGTCTACCGGCTCAAGACCTACGAGATCCCGGAGATGTCCCGTACAGCGCGGGGCAAGTCCGCCATCAACCTCATCGACCTCGACGACGGCGAGGAACTGACCGCCGTCGTCTCGACCGACGAGTTCGGCGAGGACGAGTGTATCACGATGGTGACCCGGAACGGCTACGTCAAGCGGACCTGCTGTTCGGAGTTCGAGAACATCCTTTCGACCGGAATCATCGCCGCCAAGCTCGAAGACGGCGACGAACTCATCGACGTGGACGTCACCGACGGCACCGGCGACCTCGTCATCGCCACGGAGGCGGGGATGACTATCCGCTTCAGCGAGAGCGAGGTCAGCGAGATGGGTCGGTCCGCACGCGGCGTCAACGGCATCAAACTGCAGGGCGACGACAGGGTCGCGGCGATGGTCGCCACCGACGGCGACGACCGCCGCTCGCTGTTGACTGTCACGGAACACGGCTTCGGCAAGCGCACCAAACTCGACGAGTATCGGACCCAATCCCGCTACGGCAAGGGCCTCATCGACATCAAGACCGACGACCGGAACGGCCGGGTGTCGACCGCCAAGGCCGTCACTGACGAGGACCATCTGGTCATCATGTCCGAACAGGGCCAGATTATGCGTATCCGCGCCGGCGACGTGTCCCAGGTCGGTCGGAACACCAAGGGTGTGACGATTATGGGTCTCGAAGACGACGACCGTGTGGCAAGTGTGACGGTCGTGCCGGCGGAAAGCGGCGAAGAGACGGACGGCGCGGCGTCAAGCCAATAGTAGCATACTCGGCGCTTGCGCCGAGTTTCACGCGAATCGCTTCGCGATTCGCGCCTTTTTCGCCCACGTTTTTCGAGGAGCCGTCCCCGCAGCGAGCAAAGCGAGCGAGGAACGGCGACGATGAAAAAGGTGGTGGGCCAGACATACCCGTGTCGGTGTCGTACCCCGTTTATGGACTTGCCCCGGCATCTCTCACAGCACGACCGGGCGGCGCAGTTGCCGCTGGTCACCGAGGACGCACGGGTGACGCTCGTCGAACCGATGGACCGTAACCGCAACAACGAGGTGTTGTCCGCGGTCCGCGAGCAAATCGCACCTGTTGGAGACCGGTCGTGGTTGGCGGCCGCCCGAAACGGCTCGACAATCCGGTGGTCGGCGTTGTTCGACCGCTTGCGCGATGCCGGGGCGTCGAAACGGCGGCTCGCGCGAATCGAGACGCTGGCCGAGCGCTTCGACCGCCCCTATCCCTCCCTGCTGCGACTGCGTGTTAAACCCGACGTAGACCTCGATTTCGCGCCCGGCCAGTACGTGACGCTCAGGCTTCACGGCACGCCGCGGGCGTACTCGCTGGCAAATTCCCCGAGCGAGGACGAACTGGAGTTCTGCATCCGACTGGTCCCCGGCGGGAAACTGACCAGTGGGCTGTTCGAACACGTCGACGTCGGCGAGGACGTCGTCGTTCGCGGGCCGAACGGCGACATGGTACTGGACCCGCCATCGAGCCGCGATATGGTCTTTCTGGCGACTGGGACCGGCGTCGCGCCGTTCAAGAGCATGATCGACTACACGTTCGAGCAGGGGCGGGACGTGGTCGACGGCGAGCCCCGCGACATCTGGCTGTTTCTGGGCTGTGGCTGGGAGGACGACCTGCCCCACCGTGAACACTTTCGGCGACTCGACGCCGAGTACGACCACTTCCATTTCGTTCCGACGCTCACTCGCGAACCGCTTTTGACCGACTGGGACGGCGAGACCGACTACGTCCAGTCGGTGTTCGTCAACTACGTCGCGAGCGACGCACTGGAGGGTGCGGACCTGCCGGCGCGGTTCGACGCCGTTCGGGAGCAGCGCCCCCAGTCCGGCGTCGACGCCCGCATTGATCCGGCGAACGTCGAACTGTACGCCTGTGGCATCAGCGCGATGGTATCGACGCTGGTCCGGGCCGCGCGAAGCGTCGGGATTCCCGAGTCCGAAATGCAGTACGAGGGGTTCGGATAGCTACAGCACGCGCTTGCCGAAGGCGCTGGCGACGAGCTCACAGGCCAGTTCTGCAGTGCGGTTGTGTTCGTCGAGAATCGGGTTCACCTCGACCATTTCCATCGAGCGCAGTTGGTCGTGGTACTCGGCGACGTACTCCATCGCGATGTGGGCCTCACGGTAGGAGACACCGCCGCGAACCGGCGTGCCGACGCCGGGAGCTTCTGTCGGGTCGAGCCAGTCGAGGTCGAGCGAGACGTGTATCCCGTCCGTCCCGTCAGTCGCGATTTCTAGTGCCTCCGCGACGACCTCCGGTGCGCCGCGGGTGTCGATATCCGACATCGTGAACGCGGTCACGTCACTCTCGTACAAACGGCGGCGCTCTCCGTCATCGACATCCCGTAAGCCGACGAGAACAACATTCTCCTCGCGCACCGCAGGGGTGTGGGCCCAGTCGTGGTCGGCAAACGCCCCGTCGCCGAGGACAGCCGCCAGCGACATCCCGTGGATGTTCCCGCTTGGCGTGGTCTCCGGCGTGTTGAAATCGCCATGTGCGTCAAACCAGATGACACCCAGTTCCTCATCATCACGGGCTGCGCCGACAATGGTCCCGATACCGATAGAGTGGTCGCCGCCCAGCACGAGCGGGAACTGGCCGTCCATGAGCGTGGCGTCGACGGCCGTTGCCACGTCTTCGCACACTTCTTTCGTCTCTCTGAAGAACTTGGCACGACCGGATGGGAGACCGCCCGCGTCCGGGTCGGATTCCTCCGGTCGCGGCACAGCGATGTCACCGCCGTCGATACAGTCGATACCGGCACTCGCCAACTGGTCGGCGAGGCCGCCGTACCGTATCGCTGACGGGCCCATGTCGACGCCGCGCCGGTCGGCGCCGAGGTCCATCGGAACGCCGAGGACGCGAACCTGTGTGTCCATACTCGTGCTTCGACGGGCCAGGACTAAATATCAGTGTTTGCCTGTTCTCCGATAACTTACGTGTAGGGCGCACAGACCAGTTCGATGCCCTCCTCGAAACTGATCTCCGGTTCCCAGCCTGTCGCGTCGTGCATCCGCGAGAAGTCAGCGCAGGTGTCGTGGACGTAGACGTCCTCGGGAATCGGGTTCTCGACGTACTCCGGTTCGATATCGGTACCGAGTTCGTCGTTCAGCATCTCGACGACGGTGTTGAAGTCGTAGGCCTCGCCGGTGCCGAGGTTGTACACGCCGTTCAGTTCGTGTTCGGCGGCCAGAACGAGCCCGTGGACGATGTCGTCGACGTGGGTGAAATCGCGGGTCTGCTCGCCGTCGCCGTACAGCTTCGGCGCGTCGCCGCCGGCAAGGTCGTCGGCGAACTGGGCGATGACGTTCGCGTACTCGCCCTTGTGTTCCTCCGCGCCGCCGTAGCCCTGGTACACCGAGAAGAAGCGCATCCCGGCCAGCGAGAGGTCGTAGTGGTTCTGGAAGTACTCCGCGTACGTCTCCCGGGCCATCTTCGAGGCCTCGTAGCCGGTGTTGACCGTCACATCCATGTCCTCCGGCGAGGGTTCGGTCCGGCTGCCGTAGATTGAGGACGTCGAGGCGTAGACGATGGTGTCACAGCCGTCGTCCCGGGCCTGCTCGACTGTGTTGACGAACCCCTCGACGTTCACGCGAGCGCCGTGGGTGGGATTGTCCTCGTGCATCGCGTAGGACGAGAGCGCTGCGAGGTGGAATACCACGTCCACGTCGGTCGGCAGGTCGTCTTCGAGGACGCTCTGCTCGACGTACTCTACGTCTTCTGATACGTTTTCCGGCGTGCCGAGGTAGCCGTCATCGAGGGCGATGACCTCGTTGTTCTCGGCCAGTTTGTTCGCGAGGTTCGCCCCGATAAACCCCCCACCGCCGGTCACCAGAACGCGTTGATTTTCCATATCTGTGTCAGGTCAGCGCTGGAATAAAGTACTAACGTTTTCCGCGATTCTGGGACGGTTCCAGACGGTTTACCGTCGCATTTAAGGACGGCTGTACCGAACAACAGATTATGTCATCTATCGAACTGACACCCAGTCAAAAGAACATTCTGCAGGAACTGGTAAATCTCTATCGGGAAAGTGAAAGCGCTGTCAAAGGCGAGGACATCGCCGAGAAGGTCGACCGCAACCCCGGGACGATTCGAAACCAGATGCAGAGCCTCAAAGCCCTGCAGCTTGTCGAGGGCGTCCCCGGCCCCAAAGGTGGGTACAAGCCCACCGCCAACGCCTACGACGCACTCCAGATTCAGGACATGGACCAGGCCGCGGAGGTTCCGCTGCGCCACAACGGCGAGCTCGTCGAACACTCGAACGTCGAGGAGATCGACCTGACCAGCGTCCACCATCCCGAGGAATGCCGCGCGGAGATTCAGCTGCAGGGTACGATGTCCGAATTCCACGAGGGGGACTCGGTGACAGTCGGTCCGACACCGCTGTCGAAGCTCCAGATTATCGGGACCCTCGAAGGCAAGGACGACACCAACAACAAACTCATCCTCGCTATCGACGATATGCGGGCACCGGCGGGCGAACCGGAACACTAGTACGTGTCACTGGTCTTTTGAATTGTTTTCCTGCGGTCACCGGGGCCGCGACATACCGTATTTGCCACAGTCTCGCTGGAGAATCGTTCCCCCGCTGAGAGGGATTTCAAAGGGTTTGTATCAGTCGGTTGCGGAGTCTCCGGTATGACAGAGAACGTGGTCGTGCTCGGTGCGGGGTACGCTGGCGCGGGGGCAATCAAGAGTTTAGAGGACGAGCTAGACGGTGTGGCAGACGTCGATGTGACCTGGATTTCTGAGACGGACTATCATCTGGTCTTGCACGAGTCCCACCGCTGCATTCGGGACCCGAGCGTCCAGGAGAACATCGCTATTCCCGTCCACGAAATCAAGCAGCCCTCGACGGCGTTCGTCCAGGACGAGGTCGTCGGTATCGACACCGACGCCCAGGAAGTGGCCCTCGCCGATTCTGACACCGTCGAGTACGATTACCTGCTCGTGGGGCTGGGCTCGCAGACGGCCTTCTTCGGCAT